>NZ_VJOO01000001.1 GCF_007556755.1 Tepidimonas fonticaldi
GCCCTGGGGTGCGCCGGGGGTGGCTGGCTGGCCATGCGGTGGGGCAGTGCGCGCGTGGCGTGCGTGCAGCTTGCCATCAGCGGCTCGTGCTGTCTGGCCGCGCCCTGGATGCTGAGTGCGCCCGATCCCTGGTTCTATGGCTGGTTGGTGCTGTGGGGCATCACCGTGGCTGGCGACTCCCCGCAGTTTTCCACCCTCACGGCCCGCAATGCGCCGCCCAGCGCGGTCGGCAGCGTGCTGACTTTGACCAACTGCCTGGGGTTTGCCATTTCGATTGGCAGCATTCTGCTGTTCACGGCGCTGGCCGAGCGTTTCCCGCTGGAGCTGCTGCTGCCCGGGCTGGCGTTGGGCCCCGCCCTGGGTCTGCTGGCCATGCGCCCGCTGTGGCGCAGCCCCCACCGTTGAGCGGGTTGGGCGGCGGGGGGCGCAGTCCGGCCGTATAGTCCCACCCCCATGAAGGTCAAGACGCAAAGCAAGAAGGTCAACAAGGCGTGGCTCAACCAGCACGTCACCGATCCCTGGGTGCGCCTGGCGCAAAAAGAGGGCTATCGCGCCCGCGCCGCCTACAAGCTCAAGGAGCTGGACGAGACCTTCCACTTGGTCCACCCTGGCCAGTGCGTGGTGGACTTGGGCTGTGCGCCGGGGGCGTGGTGCCAGTACTTGCGCCGGCGCCTGGGGACGACAACGGGCCCGGACGGGCAGCCCCGGGTGCGCGGCACGGTCATCGGCCTGGACCTGCTGCCCATGGAGCCGGTGGATGGTGTGCGCTTCATCCAGGGCGACTTCCGCGAGGAGACCACGCTGGCCGCCCTGCAGGCGGCCTTGGCCGATGCCCTGGGCGGCGATGCGGCCCACCGGGTGGATCTGGTGGTGTCGGACATGGCCCCCAACCTGTCCGGCGTGGAGGAGGTGGATGCTGCGCGCATCGAGCATCTGATCGAACTGGCCGTGGACTTTGCGGTGGCGCACCTCAAGCCCGACGGGGCGCTCGTGGCCAAGGTGTTCCACGGTGGGGCGTACGACGCGGCGGTGCGGCTGTTTCGGGCGCACTTTCGGACCGTCAAGGCGCACAAGCCCAAGGCGTCGCGCCCCCAGTCGGCGGAAACCTTTCTGGTTGGGGTGGGTCTGAAATCGGGTGGGTGACATTCCTCGGTCCGCCGAGCCGATTTGCGCGTCCTATCCCATCGATCGAAAGGGTTTCGCTTTTGTCAAGGGGGGACGGTCTTGATAAGTCCTACAATGGGGCGCACATGGGGTGCAAGCGCGGAGCCCTCGCATCCGCCACCCCACCATGACAAGGTAGGAGCCTTCGTTGAACAACCAGTGGTTTTCAAAAGTGGCGATCTGGATGGTGATCGCCATGGTGCTGTTCACGGTCTTCAAGCAGTTTGACGGCCGTGCCACGTCCGGCGCCGGCTACATGGCGTACTCGGACTTCCTCAACGAGGTCAAGGCCCAGCGCATCAAGAGCGCCACCATCCAGGAGGGCGCCAACGGCACCGAGATCGTGGCCATCACGACCGACGACCGGCGGGTGCGCACCAACGCCACCTATCTCGACCGCGGCTTGGTGGGCGACCTGATCGCCAACGACGTCAAGTTTGACGTGCGCCCGCGCGAGGAGGGCTCGCTGCTGATGACCCTGCTGGTCAGCTGGGGGCCGATGCTGCTGCTGATCGGCGTGTGGATCTACTTCATGCGGCAGATGCAGGGCGGCGGGCGCGGCGGTGCGTTCAGCTTTGGCAAGAGCAAGGCGCGCATGCTGGACGAAAACGCCAACACCGTGACCTTTGCCGACGTGGCGGGTTGCGACGAGGCCAAGGAGGAGGTCAAGGAAGTCGTCGATTTCCTCAAGGATCCGCAGAAATTCCAGAAACTCGGCGGCCGAATTCCGCGCGGCCTGCTGCTGGTGGGCCCCCCGGGCACCGGCAAGACGCTGCTGGCCAAGGCCATCGCGGGCGAGGCCAAGGTGCCGTTCTTCAGCATCTCGGGTTCGGACTTCGTCGAAATGTTCGTCGGTGTCGGTGCCGCGCGTGTGCGCGACATGTTCGAGAACGCCAAGAAGAACGCCCCCTGCATCATCTTCATCGACGAAATCGACGCCGTGGGCCGCCAGCGCGGCGCGGGGCTGGGCGGCGGCAACGACGAGCGCGAGCAGACCCTCAACCAGATGCTGGTGGAGATGGATGGCTTCGAGACCAACCTCGGCGTCATCGTCATCGCCGCCACCAACCGGCCCGACATTCTGGATGCGGCGCTGCTGCGTCCGGGGCGCTTCGACCGTCAGGTGTATGTGACGCTGCCCGACATTCGCGGCCGCGAGCAGATCCTGAAGGTGCACATGCGCAAGATCCCGATCGGCTCGGACGTGAGCCCGGAGATCATCGCCCGCGGCACGCCCGGCATGAGCGGCGCGGATTTGGCCAACCTGTGCAACGAGGCGGCGCTGATGGCGGCGCGGCGCAACGCCCGCGTCGTGGAGATGCAGGACTTCGAAAAGGCCAAGGACAAGATCCTGATGGGCCCCGAGCGCAAGAGCATGGTCATGCCCGAGGAGGAGCGGCGCAACACCGCTTACCACGAGGCCGGCCACGCGCTGATCGGCAAGCTGCTGCCCAAGTGCGACCCGGTGCACAAGGTCACCATCATCCCGCGCGGCCGGGCGCTCGGCGTGACGATGAGCCTGCCGGAGAAGGACCGTTACTCCTACGACAAGGAGTACATGCTCAACCAGATCAGCATGCTGTTTGGCGGTCGCATTGCCGAGGAGGTCTTCATGAACCAGATGACCACCGGGGCGAGCAACGACTTCGAGCGCGCCACGCAGATCGCCCGGGACATGGTGATGCGCTATGGCATGTCCGAAAAGCTCGGGCCGATGGTCTATGCCGAGAACGAGGGCGAGGTGTTCCTGGGCCGCTCGATCACCAAGACCACGCACATGAGCGAGGAGACGATGCGGCAGGTCGACGCCGAGGTGCGCCGCATCATCGACGAGCAATACGCGCTGGCCCGCCGGCTGATCGAGGAAAACGCCGACAAGATGCACGCCATGGCCAAGGCGTTGCTGGAGTGGGAGACGATCGAGAGCGAGCAGATCGACGACATCATGGCCGGTCGCCCGCCGCGTCCGCCCAAGGACATCAGTCCCCGCACGCCCAACGCGGGGGGTGGGGGCGACGCCGGGGGTGCGGCCGAACCGGTGAAGGCCGATCCCTCGCCGCAGGCGCCCACGGCGGCCTGACCGGTCTGTCTACCGTACGAGTCTCGAGGCCGCTTTCCGCGGCCTCGATGGTTTTGGCTGTGGCGGCCTCGAGGGTGGCCTCGCGGCCCGGGCACAATAGCGGCCATGCCGTCGTCCCTTCCGTCCGCCCCCCCGTCTGCCTGCTGGCAGACGGCACGCTTTCGCATCGATCTGAGCCGCCCGCGCGTGATGGGCATCGTCAACGTCACGCCGGACTCGTTCTCCGACGGGGGGGCGCACGCCGACGCCACGAGCGGCTTGCGCCACGCCGAGGCGCTGCTGAAGGAAGGGGCCGACATCCTCGACGTCGGCGGCGAATCGACCCGGCCCGGCGCGCCGCCGGTGCCCCTGGCGGAGGAGCTGGCGCGCGTCGTGCCGGTGGTGCGCGAGGCAGTGCGCTGGGGCGTGCCGATCAGCGTCGACACCTACAAGCCCGAGGTGATGGCGGAGTGCTTGGCGCTGGGGGCGGACATCGTCAACGACATTTGGGCGCTGCGACGCACCGGCGCGGATGGCCGCCGCGCAGAGGACGTGGTGGCGCAGGATCCGGCCTGCGGCGTGGTGCTGATGCACATGCATCGCCAGCCGCAGGACATGCAGGCGCAGCCGATGCAGGGCGACGCGGTGCCGCAGGTGCGTGACTTTCTGGCCGCGCGCGCGGCGGCGCTGCGCGCGCGCGGCGTCGCGGCCGAGCGCATCGTGCTCGACTACGGCATCGGCTTTGGCAAGACGGTGGAGCAGAACCTGGAGCTGCTCGCCCGCCAGCGCGAGCTGCTGATGCTCGGCTACCCGCTGCTGGCGGGCTGGTCGCGCAAGTCCACGCTGGGGCGCCTGACCGGCGTGGAGGTGGCCGCCGAGCGGCTGGGGGCGAGCGTCGCCGCGGCGTTGCTCGCGGTGCAGCGCGGCGCGCGCATCGTGCGCGTGCACGACGTCGCCGCCACGGTGCAGGCGCTCAAGGTCTGGATGGCGCTGAGCCAAAGGGAGGAAACATGACGACACGACAGTACTTCGGCACCGACGGCATCCGCGGCACGGTGGGCCGAGCGCCGATCACGCCGGACTTCGCGCTGCGGCTGGCGCACGCGGTCGGGCAGGTGCTCAGGCGCACCGAAGCGCGGCCCACGGTGCTGATCGGCAAGGACACGCGCATCTCTGGTTATATGCTGGAGTCGGCGCTGGAATCGGGTTTTGCCTCCGCCGGGGTGGACGTGGTGCTGCTCGGGCCGGTTCCGACGCCCGCGGTGGCGTACCTCACGCGCGCGCAGCGCGCGAGCCTCGGCGTCGTCATCAGCGCCAGCCACAACCCCTACCCGGACAACGGCATCAAGTTCTTCAGCGCCCACGGCACCAAGCTGCCCGACGAGTGGGAGCTGGCGGTGGAAGCGGCGCTGGCGCAGCCGCCGGCGTGGGTGGACTCGGCCTCGCTCGGCGCGGCGCGGCGGCTGAGCGATGCTGCCGGGCGCTACATCGAGTTCTGCAAGAGCACCTTCGCCCCGGACCTCAGCCTGCGGGGGTTGAAGATCGTGGTGGATGCGGCCCATGGTGCGGCCTACCAGATCGCGCCGGCGGTGTTCCACGAACTGGGCGCCGACGTCGTGCCGATCGGCTGCAGCCCCAACGGCCGCAACATCAACGACGGCGTCGGCGCCACGCACCCGCAGACGCTGATTGCCGCGGTGCGCGCGCACGAGGCCGACCTCGGCATCGCGCTGGACGGCGACGCCGACCGGCTGCAGATGGTCGACGCCAGCGGCCGCCTCTACGACGGCGACGAGCTGCTGTACGTGCTGGCGGACGACCGGCTGGGCCGCGACGAGGTGGTGCCGGGCGTGGTCGGCACGCTGATGACCAACATGGCCATCGAGCAGGCGCTGGCCGCGCGCGGCGTGCGGCTGGTGCGCGCCAAGGTCGGCGACCGCTACGTGCTGGAGGAGCTGCACCGCCACCACTGGCTGCTGGGCGGGGAGGGCTCCGGCCACCTGATCATCCTGGACAGGCAGACCACCGGCGACGGCATCGTCTCGGCGCTGCAGGTGCTGCAGGCCTTCCTGCGCCAGCAGCGCACGCTGGCGGACGTGCTGCGCGGCGTGGAGCGCTTTCCGCAGGTGCTGCGCAACGTGCGGCTGGCCCCGGGCGCGGACTGGCGCGCGAGCGCCGCTCTGCAGCAGGCGCAGCGTGAGGCCGAGGCGGCGCTGGGCGCCAATGGCCGCGTGCTGATCCGCGCCAGCGGCACCGAGCCGGTGCTGCGCGTGATGGTGGAGGCGCGCCGCGCCGAGGACGCCGAACGCTGGGCCGCGCGGCTGGCCGAGGCGGCTGTTGCGGGGGCGCCCGTGTCGGCGTGATCCAACCATGCCCCGCTTTGCCGCCAATCTGTCGATGATGTACACGGAGCACGACTTCCTGGACCGTTTTGCCGCGGCGGCGGCGGACGGTTTCCGGGCGGTCGAGTACCTGTTTCCCTACGAGCACCCTCCCGAAGAGATCGCGCGGCGGCTGCGCGAGCATGGCCTCACCCAGGCCTTGTTCAATCTGCCCCCCGGCGACTGGGCGGCGGGCGAGCGGGGCGTGGCGGCGCTGCCCGGTCGCGAAGCTGAGTTTGCCGAGAGCGTGCAGCAGGCGCTCCGGTACGCCCTGGCCACGGGTTGCCGGCGCCTGCATGTGATGGCGGGTCGGGTGCCGGAGGGCGCCGACCGCGACGCGATGCGGCGCACCTACGTGGCCAACCTGCGCCACGCGGCGCAACAGCTCGCGCCCCATGGCATCACCGCGTTGATCGAACCGATCAACACCCGGGACATGCCGGGCTATTTCCTGAACTATCAGCAACAGGCCCACGAGGTGGTGGCCGAAGTCGGCGCCACCAACCTGAAGGTGCAGATGGACCTCTACCACTGCCAGATCATGGAGGGCGACCTTCTGATGCGGCTCCAGCGCCATCTGGCCGGCGTCGGTCACCTGCAGATCGCAGGCGTGCCGCACCGGCACGAGCCGGATACCGGCGAAGTCAATTACCGCTGGCTGTTCGACGAGATCGACGCGCTGGGCTACGACGGGTACATCGGGTGTGAATACCGTCCGCGCGGCGCCACCTCGGCCGGGCTGGGCTGGTTCGCACCGTACAAAGACGTTCAGTCCTGACGCCAGCGACCAGCGCGAGGCACTGCGGCCAAGGGGCGGTGGTTTGCCTGGAGGTCGACGGCGGGCGCTGCGTCTGACCGATCCGTTTCAAGCCTCCCGCCGCCACAGCGCCTGCCCGGCGCGGATCGTGCGGCCCGGCTCGATGCCGTCGGCCAGCCGCCAGTGCGCCGGCACGAACAGGATGATGGTGGAGCCGTGCTCGAACCAGCCCATCTCCTGCCCGCGGCTCAGGCGCGCGTCGCACGGCAGCTCGTGCGGGCCGCGCCAGCGCAGGTGCAGCGTGACGTCGAGGAAGTGCAGCCGGATGCTGGCCACCAGGATCGCCGCCACCGGCACCAGCGCGATCGGGCTGCCGTCCGGTAGCGTCGCCTCGATCAGCGCGCGCTCGTTGCGGCAGAACAGCGCCGGGATGCGCCGCAGCGCCGGGGGGTTGACGTTGAAGACGTCGCCGCTGACGTAGCGCACGCGCCGCACGTGCAGGTCCGCCGGGGCGTGGAAGCGGTGGTACATCGTCGAGGTCAGCCGCAGCGTGACGAAGCGCCCGTTGGCGTGCACGGCGGCGGCCTCGGGACCGATCAGGTCCTCCAGCCGGTACGGCATGCCCTTGGCCTGCCAGACGGTGGTGCCGTGCACGTCGCCGCAGGCGCCGACGATGGCGTCGCACGGGCTGCACAGCACGTCCGGGTCGGGGTCGAAGGGGCGCGCGCCGTCGCGCAGCGCGCGCGTGAAGACGTCGCGCAGGCTGCGGTAATCGGCCGGGGCGGCGTCGCTGAGGTCCAGGTCGGCGAACAGCCGCCATACCGCCAGCGCCAGCCGCGTGAAGGCGGGGCTGTCGATGCGGCTCAGCCGCCCCATCAGCAGGGTGAGGGCCACGCGCGGCACGTGGTTGGTCAGCGCAAAGTTGAGCGGCTCGTGCTGCAGCACGCGGTCGCGCCAGGCGCGCCAGCCGGCCGGCGTGGGTTCGGGTTTCACGGGCGTGTCAAAGGCCATGCGTACAACTGTCGCCGAACCCGTTGAAGGAATGGTGACACCGATGCTCGAACCCGTCTGGTTGGGGGCCGCCGCCGCGCTGGCGGCCGCGCCGTGGGGCTGGCGGCGGCTGCGCCTGTCGCGCGCCAAGCACCCGTCGCTCGCCGGGCACCAGCGCATGGCCAAGCGCGTGGCGCGCTGGCTGCCCGGCTACGCGCTGCAGGCGCCGCAGGCGTTCGCGCTGGACGGGGCGCCGGCCGAGATGCTGCAGGCGCGGCTGCAGGGCTGGCAGGCGCTGTCGCAGCGGCTGCGCGCCGCCGCGCCGCAGACGCTGGCGCTGACCGCACAGGCGCGCGACGGCATGCCGGACCTGCGCCTGACCGGGCGCTACCGCGTGCCGTATCCGTTCGCGGAGCTGGCGCGCGAGCTGCCGGTGGGCGCCTTCTGGGTGCGCAACGACGGCCCGTGGCTGATCGACCTCGACGGCAACCGCTTCCTCGACCTGACCGGCTCCTACGGCGTCAACGTGCTGAGGCTGGACTTCTACAAGGGCACGATGGAGGAGGGCGCGCGCCTCGGCGCGGCGCTGGGGCCGGTGCTGGGCGGCCTGCACCCGTGCGTGGCCGACAACGTCGCGCGGCTGAAGGGCTTAAGCGGCATGGACGACGTGACGTTTCACATGTCCGGCACCGAGGCGGTGATGCAGGCCGTGCGGCTGGCGCGCTACCACACCGGGCGGCGCTACGTGGTGCGTTTTGCGGGCGCCTACCACGGCTGGTGGGAGGATGTGCAGCCCGGCCCGGGCAACCCGCTGCCGCCGCGCGAGACCTACACGCTGGCGGATCTGAGCGAGGCAACGCTTGAGGTGCTGCGCAAGCGGCGCGACATCGCCTGCGTGTTGGTCAACCCGCTGCAGGCGCTGCACCCCAACCGCGCCGCGCCGAGCGACTCCACGCTGGTCGGCGGCACGCGCGCGGCGGCCTTCGACCGCGACGCCTACGCGCGCTGGCTGCAGCGCCTGCGCGAGGTCTGCACCGAGGCCGGGATCGCGCTGATCTTCGACGAGGTGTTCGTGGGCTTCCGCCTGGCGCCGGGCGGGGCGCAGGCGTACTTCGGCGTGCAGGCCGACCTGGTCTGCTACGGCAAGACGCTCGGCGGCGGCCTTCCAGTCGGCGTGGTCTGCGGCAAGCGGCGCTGGATGGAGCGCTTCCGCCCCGAGCGTCCGGCCGATCTGTGCTTCGCGCGCGGCACTTTCAACGCCCACCCCTACGTGATGGGGGCGATGAACGCCTTCCTGCGCGCGCTGGACCGGCCGGAGGTGCGCGCCGCCTACGACGGGCTGGACGAGCGCTGGCGCGCGCGCGAGCGGCGCTTCAACGCGGCGCTGCAGGCCGCCGGCGTGCCGGTGCGGGTGGCGGCGCTGTCGTCGATCTGGACGGTGCTCTACACCCAGCCGGGGCGCTACCACTGGCTGCTGCAGTATTACCTGCGCGACGCGGGGCTGGCGCTGAGCTGGGTCGGCACCGGGCGGCTGATCTTCCCGATCGCGCTGGAGGAATCGGCGTTCGAGGAGGCGCTGCAGCGCTTCGTGGCCGCCTGCCGGCGCATGCAGGCCGACGGCTGGTGGTGGCGCGACGAGGCGCTGCCGCCCGAAGCGTGGGCCAGGCGCCTGCGCCGGGGTTTGCTGCGCGAGACGCTGCAGGCCTGGTGGCAGACGCGGCGGCGCGACCGGGCCGCCGCCTGAAGCCGGCGCGCCGCGCCGGCTCCATGGCAATCCATGCCGTCCGCGCCCCCCGCAGGCGGGCCGGTGCCGCGCCGTCAGCCGGCGCGCGGGTGCCCCGGGTCGAGCAGCTGGCCGCGCAGCAGGTACAGCGGCGCGCGGTGGTACAGCTTGATGTCGTGGAACGGGTCGGTGAGGATCTTCGTCACCCAGACGATGCCGGTGTAGAGGTCCTTCTCCACCCACAGCTGCAGCACGCGCACCAGTAGTCCGCCGACGCCGATCACGAACCACAGCCAGCCGACGTTGTGCCAGAAGCCGCGCCAGTCTTCGTGCGGCTCCAGCCAGCCGAACGCCGTCGGATCCCACACCAGCAGCAGCGGCGAGGCCGCCCACACCGTCATCAGCACCACCTTGCGCTTGAGGTTGTAGCCGACCTTGACCGCCTCCTTGTACTCGTGCGTCACCTGGTTGACGTGGTCGTAGCCCTTGGGCTCGAAGAAGAAGTGCCCCGACTGGCGCGTCACCATCGAGATGCCCCAGGCGATCAGCGCGGCGGTGGCGGGGTCCTGGAACAGCCAGACGTAGGCGACCACGAAGCTGATCGCGCTGATCAGGTGCAGCGTCTGGTTGATGCGGCTCTGGTGGTAATAGCGGTGGTCGTCCCAGCGCTGCTCGCGCAGGGTGTGCAGGAAGCGTTGCAGCATCATCGGGTGTCCTCGTCGAGGGGAGGGAAAAGGGGCAGGGGAAACGCAGCCGCGTGCGCCGCTGCGGCGCGTGGCTGCGGCGCTCGTCATGGTCGCGACATCGTGTGACGCCACGGTGACGTCCGCGGCCGCGCCGGGGTCTGTCACACGGCTGTCGCACGCCGCGGCCAAGCTCGCCGGCCATGGATGCGCGCCTGATGATCGAGAGCTTTCCGCCCCGCCGTGCGCTGCTGCGCGTCTCGGTGGTCACCGAAACCTTCCCGCCCGAGGTCAACGGCGTGGCCACCACGGTGGAGCGGCTGGTGCGCGGGCTGCAGCTGCGCGACCACGACGTGCAGGTGGTGCGGCCGCGCCAGGCGGCCGACGCCTGGGACCGCGACGGCAGCCGCCTGGGGCTGGAGCAGGTGCTGACGCGCGGCCTGCCGATCCCGCGCTACCCGCAGCTGCGCATGGGCCTGCCGGCGCAGCGCGCGCTGCAGGCGCTGTGGATGCGCCGCCGCCCCGACATCGTGCACATCGCCACGGAAGGCCCGCTGGGCTGGTCGGCGCTGCGCACCGCGCGCAAGCTGCAGCTGCCGGTCAGCACGGACTTCCGCACCAACTTCGACGCCTACAGCGAGCACTACGGCGTCGGCTGGCTGCGCCGCTCGGTGCAGGCCTACCTGCGGCGCTTTCACAACCTGGCGGACTGCACGCTGGTGCCGACCGACGGCCTGCGCCAGCAGCTGCGCGCCGCCGGCTTCGAGCGGCTGATCGTCGTGCAGCGCGGCGTGGACGTGGACCGCTTCACGCCGGCGCTGCGCAACCCGGCGCTGCGCGCCGTGTGGGGCGTGCAGCCGGGCGAGCGCGTGCTGCTGTACGTCGGCCGCCTGGCGCCGGAGAAGAACCTGGAGCTGCTGGCGGCGGCGTACGACGCGATGCGCGCGGTGCAGCCGGGCTGGCGGCTGGTGGTGGTCGGCGACGGGCCGCAGCGCGCCTGGCTGGCGCAGCGCTGCCCGCAGGCGGTGCTGCTGGGCGCGCTGGCCGGCGAGGCGCTGGCGCAGGCCTACGCCAACGGCGACCTGCTGGCCTTCCCGAGCCTGACGGAGACCTTCGGCAACGTGACGCTGGAGGCGCTGGCCAGCGGCCTGCCGGTGCTGGCGTTCGACTACGCCGCCGCGGCCGAGGTGGTGCGCCACGGCGACAGCGGCCTGCTGGCGCCGGTGGGGGATGCGGACGCCTACCTGCAGCTGGCGCGAACGGTGGCCGGCGACGACGCGCTGCTGCAGCGGCTGCGCGCCGGTGCGGTGCACGCGGTGCAGCATCTCGGCTGGGGGCGCATCGTCGAGCAGGTGGAGTCGATCTGGCTGCGGCTGCTGGCCGCGCACGCGGCCGGGCCAGCGGTGGTCAAGTCGTCGCCGTGGTGGGACGGTCTGCCCGCCACCGGCGCGTGAGGCCCCACAGCAGCGCCAGTCCCAGCGCCATCGTCACCCCCAGCGCCGACAGCAGCGGCACCAGCGGCCAGTCGGCGCGCATCGCCAGGGCCAGTGCCCCCAGCATCACGAGGACGCTCGCGTTCTCGTTGAAGCCCTGGATGGCGATCGACTGCCCCGGCTGCAGCAGCCGGTGGCCGCGGTACTGCAGCAGCGCGTTCATCGGCACCACCAGCATCCCGCCCAGCGCACCGAAACCCCAGAACCACGTCGTCACACCGCCAACGACAGCCAGCCGAGCGGATCACGCCACAGCCGCGCGTTGTCGCGCCAGAAGCGCGGCCACAGCGCCGGCCAGTCGCGCAGCGGCAGCGCGCGCCGCGCCGGCCGCGACGGGATGCGACGGTTGCACCACGCCGCCAGGGCATAGAGCGCCAGCACCGCCGCGAACGCCGGCAGCAGCGCCGTGGTCGGCAGCCAGCCGTCCAGCCCCAGCCACGCCAGCGCCTTCAGCGCGTTCATGCGCCCCATCAGCACGTTCTTGCGCACCGCATCGGCCCAGGCGCCGGCCAGCGGCGCCAGCAGCACGTAGCCACGTGAAGGCGAACTTCAGTAGCGGGGCCCACCACAGCGGGTGGCGCTGCTCCTGCAGATAGGCGATCGCGACGATCAGCACCGCGTGGTCGGCCAGCCCCGAGAGGAACTGCGTCGCCAGCAACCAGAAAAAACCCGCCGGCATGGGGCCGCAAGTCTGGCGCCGCTGCGTGACACGCGCGTGAAGCCGGGCCGGCCGCGTGCGATGTCATGCCGCTGACACGGAACCGCCAAGGCCGCGTCACGCCCGCCGCCCAGAATGCCCAGCCGTGGGCGGCCGCGGCGCCGCCCGCCACCCCAAGCGGAGATGACGCCCGATGAAAGAGCTTCCGACGCCCACGCTGCACCTGTCCACCCTGGTTGGGGGCCAGACCCCGGGCCGCACGGCCGGGAGGTTGCTTCCAGCGCGCGCGGCCGACGCTGCCGCTGCGCCCGCTGCGCGCCTGGAGGTGGCGTGGGCGCGCCACCTCGACGACGTGCGCGCCGCCCAGCGCCTGAGGTACGCGGTGTTCGCCGAGGAGATGGGCGCGCGCCTGCGCACGCCGCTGCCGGGGCACGACATCGACCTGTTCGACGACTACTGCGAGCATCTGCTGGTGCGCGAGGCCGACACCGGTGAGGTGATCGGCACCTACCGCGTGCTCACCCCCGCGCAGGCCAAGCGCGTCGGCTGCTTCTACAGCGACACCGAGTTCGACCTGACGCGCCTGCGCGCCCTGCGCGAGCAGATGGTGGAGCTGGGCCGCTCCTGCGTGCACCCGCAGCACCGCCACGGCGGCGTCATCATGGCGCTGTGGGGGGCGCTGGCGGACTTCATGGTGCGCAACCGGCTGGACGTGATGATCGGCTGCGCCAGCATCCCGATGCACTACGAGGGCCCGCACGGCATGGCCGGCGGCGGCCACGCCGCGGCCAGCATCTGGCGCCAGGTGCGCGAGCGCCATCTGGCGCCGGTGGAGTTCCACGTCACGCCGCGGCTGCCGCTGCCGGTGTACGAGCTGGACGACACCCTGCCGGTGGAGCCGCCGGCGCTGGTTAAGGGCTACCTGCGGCTGGGCGCCAAGGTGCTGGGCGCGCCGGCCTGGGACCCGGACTTCAACACCGCCGATCTGCCGATGATGATGCGGCTGGCGGACCTGCCGTCGCGCTACCGGCGCCACCTGCTGGGGGCCTGATGCTGCGCAGCGACTCTGTGGCAGGACGGACGGCCCGGTGGCCGGACGCGGCGGGCGGTGCCCGGCCGAGCGGGGTGGCCGCGGCGCGGGACGGGGGCTGGATCGAACCCGACGAAGACGACCATCCCGCCGAGGGGCGAGAGCGGCTGCGCGCGGTGTTCATCTCGGACCTGCACCTGGGCACGCCGGGCTGCCAGGCCAAGGCGCTGCTGGCGTTCCTCAAGGCGCACCCGAGCGACCGGCTGTACCTGGTCGGCGACATCATCGACGGCTGGCAGCTGCGCCGGCGCTGGTACTGGCCGCAGAGCCACAACGACGTCGTGCAGAAGATCCTGCGCCGCGCGCGCAAGGGCTGCCAGGTGGTGTTCATCCCCGGCAACCACGACGAGTTCGTGCGCGAGTTCGTCGGGCACCCCTTCGGCGGGGTGGGCGTGGTGGAAGAAGCCGTGCACGAGACCGCCGACGGCCGCCGCCTGTGGGTGACGCACGGCGATTTGTACGACGGCGTGATCCAGTACGCCAAATGGCTGGCCTACCTGGGGGACACCCTGTACGAGTGGGCGCTGCGCCTGAATCGCCATGTCAACTCCTGGCGCGCCCGCATGGGGTTGCCCTACTGGTCCCTGTCGCAGTACCTCAAGCACCGTGTCAAGTCGGCGGTCAGCTTCATCACCCGCTTCGAGGAGGCGCTGGCGCACGAGGCGCGCCGCCGCGGGCTGGACGGCGTCGTCTGCGGCCACATCCACCGGCCGGAGATGCGTGTCATCGACGGTGTGCTGTACTGCAACGACGGGGATTGGGTGGAGAGCCTCAGCGCCCTGGTCGAACACGCCGATGGCCGACTGGAGATCGTCCACTGGGCGCAGGAGCGGGTGGCCGTCCCCGTCACGGCCGGGGCCGCGGTCCACCGTGCGCGCGCCTGAGCCGGTCACCGAGCCCGCACGGTGCGGTGAGCGTCATCGAGTTGTCATCAAATCGACGCGCAGAGTGGAAATAATGGTAGGCTGAACCGTGTACCTGGGCGTCCCGGTCACGCCCCCTGTCCTCGACCATGACCCACGCTGCCTTGAACTCCGTCCACCGCCACGTTTTTCTCGATCGCGACCAGAGCATCCTCGCCTTCAACGAGCGCGTGCTCGACTGGGCCTGCCGCGCCGACGTCCCGCTGCTGGAGCGGCTGCGCTACCTGGCCATCGTGTCGTCCAACCTGGATGAGTTTTTCGAGGTCCGCTTCGCGCCGCACCACACGGCCCGGCTGACCAACGAGCAGCGGGGTGCGGCTACGGTCGATACCTACCGCGCCCTGACCGAGCGGGTGCACGCCCTGGTCGAGCGGCAGTACGCGATCTACAACGACGAGCTGCTGCCCGCGCTGGAAAAGCGCGGCATCCGCATCATCTCGCACGGCGAGCGCAATCCGCGCCAGCGCCGCTGGGTGCGCGAGTACTTCGTCAACGAGGTGCAGCCGCTGCTGCTGCCGGTGGGACTGGATCCGTCCCACCCCTTCCCCCAGGTGGCCAACAAGTCGCTCAACTTCATCGTGCGGCTGGGCGGGCGCGACGCCTTCGGGCGCGAAAACGAGATCGCCATCGTCAAGGTGCCGCGGGCGCTCAAGCGTTTCGTGCCGATGCCGGGGGTCAAGGGCTCCAAGCAGCTGCATTTCGTCTCCATCTCCAGCATCGTGCGCTCCCATCTGGCCGATCTGTTCCCGGGGCGGACGGTGCTGGAGTTCTCGCAGTTTCGCGTCACGCGCCACTCCGACCTGGCCGTGGACGAGGAAGAGGTCAAAAACCTGCGCACCGCGCTGCGGCTGGGCCTGCAGCAGCGCCACTACGGCCAGGCGCTGCGGCTGGAGGTGTCTGCCGGTTGCTCCGACTTTTTGGCGGGCTTTTTGCTCGAGCAATTCAATCTGCCGCCCGAGAGCCTCTACCGCGTGGCGGGCCCAGTGAACCTGGTGCGCCTCAACCAGTTGGTGGACCTGATCGACGCCCCGGCGCTGCGCTTCGAGCGCTTTACGCCCGGCTGGCCGGTGGCGCTGGTGCCGGGGCAGTCGTTCTTCGAACGGCTCAAGCAGGGGGATGTGCTCATCCACCAGCCGTTCGAGAGCTTCGACGCGGTGCTGGCCTTCCTGCGCGAGGCGGTGGAAGACCCCCAGGTGCTCGCCATCAAGCAAACCATCTATCGCACCGGCTCGCGCGGCGAAATGACCGAGCTGCTGCGCGAGGCGGTGCGCCGCGGCAAGGAAGTCACCGCGGTGGTAGAGCTCAAAGCCCGCTTCGACGAGGAGGCCAACATCAACCACGCCGAGCGGCTGGAGTCGGTCGGCGCACAAGTGGTCTATGGCATCGTCGGCCTCAAGACGCATGCCAAGATGCTGCTCGTCACCCGGCGCGAGGACGGGCGCATCGTGCGCTATGCCCACGTCTCCACCGGTAACTACAACCCGGGCACGGCCAAGGTCTACACCGACCTCAGCTACCTCACCGCCGACGAGGCGCTGACCGCCGACGTCGACCACATCTTTGGCCACCTGGCCAGCCAGAACCGGCTGCCGCGGTTGCAGAAGGTGCTCATGGCGCCGTTCCATCTGCACAAACGGATGTTGGAACGCATCGATGCCGCCATTGCCGCAGCGAAGGCGGGCCGGCCCGCGCAGATCATCCTGAAGATGAACGCCCTGACGGACGAGCCGCTCGCGCGGGCGCTGGTGGCCGCCTCCCAGGCCGGTGTGCAGGTGGAGGCGATCGTGCGCGGGGCGTGCATCCTGCCCGCGGGGGTGCCTGGCCACACCGACAACGTGCGCATTCGTTCGGTGATCGGGCGCTTTCTCGAACATTCCCGGGTGTTTTACTTCCGTTGCGGTGACGAGGAGGAGCTGTGGCTGTCCAGCGCCGACTGGATGAACCGCAACATGTTGCGCCGCGTCGAGCTGGCCTGGCCGGTGACCGATCCGCATCTGCGCGCCCGCATCATGGACGAGTGCCTGCATTTGTATCTGGCCGATCAGCGCGACGCGTGGCTGCTGCAGCCCGACGGGAACTACGTCAAGGCCGCGTCCCTGGCGGCCAAGCCCGCGCGCGGCAGCGGTCTGCCGTCGGCGCAGGCCAGCTTGATGGGCCGCTACGGCACCAAAGGGTGAACCGGATGGACTTGATTTTGTGGCGACACGCCGAAGCCGAGGACCTGGACGAAACCGACGAGGGCGGCGGTGACGACCTGTCGCGCCGTCTGACGCCGAAGGGCGAGAAGCAGGCCGCGCGCATGGCGGCATGGCTCGACCGCCGGCTGCCGGAGGGCACCCGCATCTGGTCCAGCCCCGCCGTGCGCACGGAGCAGACGGTGCTGGCGCTCGGGCGGCGTTACCGCGTCCGGCATGAGCTGGCCCCCGACGGCACGCCGCAGGGGCTGCTGAACGTGGTGCAGTGGCCCGATGCGCGCCACCCGGCTCTGGTGGTGGGGCACCAGCCGACCCTGGGCCGCGTCGTGGCGGGGTTGCTGGGCATCGAAAGCGGCGAATGCTCGATCCGCAAGGGCGCGGTCTGGTGGCTGCGCCGCCGCGAACGCCACCAGGGCTGGCAAACCGTGCTGCTGTGCGTGCAGTCGCCGGAGCTGCTTTGAGGCGCTGAACCCGCGTCCTGCTCGGCAGGCGCGGTCAGCGCACCGGCTTGTTTAGCGCAGGTCCACCGTCAGACGCCACGCGGTCTTCGCCCAGGCGTCGGCTTCTTCTTGCAGCAGCCACGCGGACTGCGGGTACTGCCGGGCCCACCCGGGCACCGTGGTGAGCCGGAACTGCCGCGAGGCATACTGCAGCCGCAGTGCCGCGACGTCCGGATCTTTGCGCGCGTGGCACAGCAGCACCGCCAGGCGCAGACACAGCAGCTGCTTGATGAACAGCTCGTCGCCAAAGTGCGGCTCCAGCTTGCGCAGTTTGCCCCGCTGCCCCAGCACCAGCAGGCTCATGCGGTGCAGTTCGGGCAGCGAAAAACCCGGCGCATCCACATGGTCCAGGATGTACGCCCCATGGCGGTGGGCGCTGGTGTGGGAGATGTGTGCGCCGATTTCGTGCAACCGCGCCGCCCATGCCAGTTTTTGGGAATAGCGGCCGTTGCGCGGGTCGGGCGTGGCCACCTGCTCGAACAGGCCGGTGGCCACGCGGCGCACGCGCTCGGCCTGCGCCGTATCGACAGCAAACTTTTGCGCCAGCCAGCGCACGGTGCGCTCGCGCACGTCCGACTGGTCCGACGCCCGGTCGATCAGGTCGTACAGGGCGCCCTGGCGCAGCGCTCCTTGGGCGCGGTTGACCACGGTCCAGTCGAACAGCTCGAACAGCGCGAGCAGCACGCTCAGGCCCCCGGCCAGTACGGGGCGGCGGTCGTCTTTCAGGCCGTCCAGCCGCACCTCGTCCACGTGG
This sequence comes from Tepidimonas fonticaldi, assembly GCF_007556755.1. Lineage (GTDB taxonomy): Bacteria > Pseudomonadota > Gammaproteobacteria > Burkholderiales > Burkholderiaceae_C > Tepidimonas > Tepidimonas fonticaldi. The sequence goes on from NZ_VJOO01000001.1 coordinate 17,371, forward strand.
CCTGCGCGCACCAGCCGGTCGGCCACCCAGTCGATCCCCTCGCGCGTGATCACCCCGGGCGCAAAGCCGGCCAACGCCAGCATGTCGGCCAGCGCCCCCGCCGTGCCGGAGGAGGCGTACACCGCGTCCCAACTCCCCGGCGCAAAGACGTCCAGCGCCTCGTCCACCACGGCCTTTGCCGCGACGACAGCCCGGCGCAACGCTGCCTCGCTCACCCGCCCGCCGGGAAAATACCGCGTCGACCACGACGCGCTGCCCAGGCCGTAGGACTCCATGCGCTGCGGGCTGTAGCCCTGGCCCAGGATCACCTCGGTCGAGCGGCCACCGATGTCCACCACCAGGCGGCGTTCGTCCGACTGCGGCAGCAGGTGCGACACGCCTTGATAAATCAGCCGCGCCTCCTCGTGGCCGGCGATGACGTCGATCGGAAAGCCCAGAATCGCCTGCGCCCGGCCCAGAAAATCGTCGCGGTTGCGCGCCTCGCGCAGCGTCTGGGTGGCCACCGCGCGCACCTGCCGGCGCTCGAACGGGCGCAACTTCTCGGCAAAGCGCGCCAGACACTCCCAGCCGCGCTCCATCGCCACCAGACTCAGCGTCTTGTGCTCGTCCAGGCCCGCGCCAAGGCGTACCGTTTCTTTCAGGTACTCGACGCGTTCGATGTGGCCGCCGTGGTAGCGGCCGATTTCCAGGCGAAAGCTGTTCGAGCCGAGGTCCAGCGCGGCCAGCAGGGTTCCGTCTTGCATGCAGGGCTTCCAGTCGTCGGCCTGCAGCATACCAAACCCCCGTGACGGCGCCGCGGTGCCGCGCCGCACGGATGTCACAGAACCGTCACAAAGCGTCACTACAGTCCCGATCGTGTTGATGCACACCACGAAAGGATCCGCATGAAACGCCAATTTCTCAAGACCGTCGCCGCCGCTGCCGTCGCCTCCGTCACCCTGGGTTGGGGCGCCGTCGCCATGGCCGCCGACATCACCGGCGCGGGCGCGACCTTCCCGTTCCCGATCTACGCCAAGTGGGCCGAGGAGTACAAGAAGGCCACCGGCACCGGCCTGAACTACCAGTCCATCGGGTCCTCGGGCGGCATCCGCCAGATCCGCGCCAAGACCGTGGCCTTCGGCGCCACCGACGCCCCGGTGCCGGGCAACGAGCTGGAGCGCGACGGCATGGTGCAGTTCCCCGCCATCATCGGCGGCACGGTGCCCGTGTTCAACCTGGACGGCTTCGGCAAGGGTGAGCTGCGCATCACCGGCCCCGTGCTGGCCGAGATGTTTATGGGCAAGATCAGCAAGTGGAACGATCCGAAGATCGCCGCGCTGAACCCGGGCAAGAAGCTGCCCGACCAGGCCATCACCGTCGTTCACCGTGCCGACGGCTCGGGGACCACCTTCAACTGGACCGATTACCTGAGCGCGGTCAGCAAGGAATGGGCCGACACCGTGGGTAAGGGCGCCGCCGTCAAGTGGCCGGCACCGACCTCCGTGGGCGGCAAGGGCAACGAAGGCGTGGCGGCCAACGTCTCGCGCATCAAGGGCTCGATCGGCTATGTCGAGTACGCCTATGCCAAGAAGAACAACATCCCCGTGATGCAGTTGCAGAACCGCAACGGCAAGTTCGTCATGCCCGACGATGCGACCTTCGCCGCCGCCGCGGCCGGCGCCGACTGGTTCAGCGTCCCCGGCATGGGCATCTCCCTGGTCAACCAGCCCGGCGACAACGCCTATCCGGTGGTCACGGCGTCCTTCATCCTGATGTACAAGGAGCCGACCAACAAGGCCGAGAGCGCCGAGGTGCTCAAGTTCTTCGACTGGGCCTTCAAGAACGGCAAGCAGATGGCGCTGGACCTGGACTACGTGCCGCTGCCCGACAAGCTGACCGCCGAGATCCGCAGCAAGGTCTGGTCACAGATCAACAACAAGTGATCCGCTGAGACCCGTGCGCCCGTCGGCGGCTTGTGAGCGCCGACGGGTTTTTGTTGGATATTCTCCGGAGCCTCAGGTCGATGAACGTGGACATTCCCATGACCCACCCCACCGAAGCCCCCGATGCCGCCGATGCGTCCCGCGTGACGGCGATCGCCCGCCGCCAGCGGCTGCAGGATGTCGTCTTCCATCGGCTGACGCAGGCGTTTTCCCTGCTGGTGTTGCTGGCGTTGCTGGGCATCATCGTCTCGCTGTTCATCAACGCCTGGCCCGCATTCCAGAAGTTCGGCATCCGCTTCCTGTGGTACGTGGAGTGGGACATCGTCAACGAGGAGTTCGGGGCTGCGATCGCCATCGTCGGCACGCTGATCAGCGCGGGCATCGCGCTGCTGCTGGCCGTGCCGCTGGCCTTTGGTATTGCGCTGTTCCTGACCGAGACCTGTCCGCTCTGGCTGCGCCGGCCGCTGGGCACCGCCGTGGAGCTGCTGGCCGCCGTGCCCTCCATCATCTACGGCATGTTCGGCCTGTTCGTGTTCGCGCCCCTGTTCGCGGACTATGTGCAGGTGCCGCTGCAAAGCCTGCTCGGCGGCATGCCCCTGATCGGCTGGCTGTTCGGCGGTGCGCCCACGGGTCTGGGCATCCTGGCCGCGGGGATCATCCTGGCCTTCATGATCCTTCCGTTCATCGCGGCGGTCATGCGCGACGTGTTCGAGATCGTGCCCGGGATTCTGCGCGAGTCGGCCTACGGCCTGGGCTGCACGACCTGGGAGGTGGTGCGCCGTATCGTGCTGCCCTACACGCAAAAGGGCGTGATCGGCGGCGTCATGCTGGGTCTGGGGCGCGCGCTGGGCGAGACGATGGCCGTGACCTTCGTCATCGGCAACGCCAACCGCATGCCCACGTCGCTGTTTTCGCCCGGCACGTCGATTGCGTCCACGCTGGCCAACGAATTTGCCGAAGCGGCCGACTTTCACCTCTCGGCGCTGTTTGCGCTGGGGCTGCTGTTGTTCCTCATCACCTTCGTGGTCTTGGCACTGGCCAAGCTCATGATTTTGCGCGCCGAAAAGGCCAAGGGGCTCTGACATGGCGATCGACGACCGACTCTACGCCCGGCGCCGGCTGTCCAACGCCGTCGGCCTGACCCTGTCGATGGCCGCGATGGCCCTGGGCCTGGCGGTGTTGCTGTGGATTCTGTATGTGCTGTTTTCCAACGGCATCGCGGCCATCGACGGCAACATCTTCACCAAGGACACGCCGGCCCCCGGCACCGAAGGCGGTGGCCTGCGCAACGCCATCGTCGGCAGTCTGATGATCGTCGGCCTGACGGTGCTGGTTTCCACGCCGATCGGCATTCTGGCGGGGGTCTATCTGGCGGAGTACGGCGACACCAGCCGCACCGCGTCGCTGACGCGCTTCGTCACCGACATCATGCTGTCGGCCCCGTCCATCGTGCTGGGTCTGTTCGTCTATGCCATCGCGGTGGCGACGGTGGGCAACTTCTCGGGCTATGCGGGCAGCCTGGCGCTGTCGCTGATCGCCGTGCCGGTGGTGGTGCGCACCACCGAGAACATGCTGCGGCTGGTGCCCGGCAGCCTGCGCGAGGCGGCATTCGCCCTAGGCGCGCCGCGCTGGAAGGTGGCGACGATGGTGACGCTGCGCGCGGCCCGCAGTGGCGTCATCACCGGGGTGTTGCTGGCCGTGGCCCGCATCAGCGGCGAGACGGCGCCGCTGCTGTTCACGGCGCTCAACAACCAGTTCTTCAACACCGACATGGGCAAGCCCATGGCCAACCTGCCGGTGGTCATCTTCCAGTTCGCCATGAGCCCGTATGACAACTGGATCCGCCTGGCGTGGGGCGGGGCGCTGCTGATCACGCTCGCCGTGCTGCTGCTCAACATCCTGGCGCGCGTCTACTTCCGCGAGCGTGCGCCCAAGTGACCCGATGATCCATTCGCAGGATACGCAGGAACATTCCACCATGACCGCCTCCATTTCCACCGCAGCGGCACTCGGCGAGAACCGGGCGGCCTCGGCCGCGCCCGAGCGCAACGCGATCGAGATCCGCAACCTCAATTTCTATTACGGCCAGTTCCAGGGGCTCAAGAACGTCTCGCTGGACATCCCCGAGCGCCGCGTGACGGCCTTCATCGGCCCCTCGGGCTGCGGCAAGTCCACGCTGTTGCGCACCCTCAACCGCATGTACAGCCTGTACCCGGGGCAACGTGCCGAGGGCGAAATCCGCTTCGACGGCCGCAACATCCTCGACCCCGGCACGGACCTGAACCTGCTGCGCGCGCGCATCGGCATGGTGTTCCAGAAGCCCACGCCGTTTCCGATGACGATTTACGAGAACATCGCCTTCGGCGTGCGCCTGTACGAAAAGCTGTCCAAGTCCGACATGGACGATCGCGTCGAGTGGGCGCTGACCAAGGCGGCCCTGTGGAACGAGGTCAAGGACAAGCTGCACCAAAACGGCATGTCGCTGTCGGGCGGCCAGCAGCAGCGTCTGTGCATCGCGCGCAGCGTGGCGGTCAAGCCCTCGGTGGTGCTGCTCGACGAGCCGACCTCGGCGCTGGACCCCATCTCCACCGGCAAGATCGAAGAGCTGATCCACGAGCTCAAGACCGAGTACACGATCGCCATCGTCACCCACAACATGCAGCAGGCCGCGCGCTGCAGCGACTACACCGCCTACATGTATCTGGGCGAGTTGATCGAGTTTGGCGAGACGGAGCAAATCTTCGTCAAGCCCAAGCGCACGGAAACCGAGGACTACATCACCGGGAGGTTCGGCTGATCATGGAAAAACACCTGTCCAGCCAGTTCGACGAGGAACTCAACCGCATCTCGACCCGCGTGCTCGAGATGGGGGGCGTGGTGGAGTCGCAGCTTCGCCATGCCATCTATGCCCTCTATCAGCTCGACCTGCCGGCCACGCAGCAGGTGCTGGAGCTGGAGGAGCGCGTCAACCGGCTCGAGGTCGAGATCGACCGCGACATCACCTCGGTGATGAGCCGGCGCCAGCCCACCGCGCGCGATCTGCGCCTGCTGGTGGGCGTCTCGCGCGTCATCGTCAACCTGGAGCGCGCTGGCGACGAGGCCGCGCGCATCGCACGCCTGACCAAGGACTTCATCGACGCCGGTGCCCCGCGCGCGCTGCCCATCGACGATCTGGTCAACGCCGCCAAGATGGCGGCCGAGTCGATTCGCGCCACGCTCGACGCCTTTGCCCGGCTGGATGTGCAGGCGGCGATCAAGGTCATCGACGAGGACAACCGCCTCGACGTGGTGTACGAGGGCTTCGTGCGCAAGCTGATCACCTACATGATGGAAGACCCGCGCATGATCACCCCGTGTCTGGGGCTGATGTTCCTGGCCAAGGCGGTCGAGCGCGTGGGCGACCACGCGAAGAACATCGCCGAGGCCGCGGTCTATGTGGCCATGGGCAAGGACATCCGGCACGCCACGCCGGCCGAGCGCGAATCTGCCATCAAATGAGAAAGCTGCCCCGTGTTCTGGTGGTCGAGGACGAGCCCTCGATCGCCGAGTTGATTGCGGTGAACCTGCGGCACAACGGGTTCGCGCCCATCGTCGTGTTCGACGCGGACGCCGCGCAGCGCGAGGTCGATGCCGTGCTGCCGGACGTCATCCTGCTGGACTGGATGCTGCCGGGCCAGAGCGGGGTGCAACTGGCCCGGCAGTGGCGCGCCCACGAGCGCTCCAAGGCGGTGCCCATCATTATGCTCACCGCCCGCTCCGAGGAGTCCGACAAGGTCCAGGGGCTGGATGCCGGCGCCGATGACTACATCACCAAGCCCTTTTCCACGCAGGAGCTGCTCGCGCGCATCCGCGCGGTGCTGCGCCGCCGCGCGCCGGAAGCGGTCAACGACACCGTGCAGGCGGGCGGGCTGATGCTGGACGCCGCCGCCCACCGCGTGTCCTTCGAAGGGCGGGGGCTCAAACTCGGGCCCACCGAGTTTCGCCTGTTGCATTTCCTGATGAAGCACCCCGAGCGGGTCCACACGCGGGCCGCGCTGCTCGACCGCATTTGGGGTGACCATGTGTTTATCGAGGAGCGCACGGTGGATGTGCACATCAAGCGTCTGCGCGAGGCGCTCGGGGTGGCCGGCGCGCTGATCGAGACGGTGCGCGGGGCGGGCTATCGCTTCTCGCCGCGCGCGCTGGAATCGGTCGCCGACGCCCGCTCGGCGTGATGCCGCCGCGCCATCGTCCGGTCCCCGGTGCAGGGGCTTCGCTATGATGGCGCGGCGATGATGCGACGCTCGTTAGAACTGACCGGCCTGGTGGCCGCAGGGGGTGGCTTGGCGCTCCTGTGGTCCGATGGGCCGGGTTGGGGCGTGCTGGGCGCCCTGGCGGGCGCGCTGGTGTGGCTGGCCGTGGACAACTGGCGCGCGCGCCGGGTGCTGGCGTGGTTGCGCGAGCCCTCCGCCGCGCGGCTGCCCGCCGTCGGCTCGGTGTGGGGGGAGGTCGTAGACCGCTCCCGGCGCGCCTTCAAGGTGTTGAACCGCAAGGCGCGCAAAAGCAATGCGCGGTTGCAGGAGCTGCTGGCGGCCATGCAGGCCTCGCCCAACGGGGTCGTGCTGTTGGGCAAGGAAGGCACCATCGAGTGGTGCAATCTGATGGCGGGCGAGCATCTGGGCTTCGACGCCAAGCGCGATCTGGGCCAGCGCATCCGCAACCTGGTCCGCGATCCGGCCTTCATCGCCTATCTCAACCAGCGCGACTTCAGCCAGCCGGTGGAGATCGACGGCCGCAATGCCCGCCCCGGTCATCCGCAGCACATCGCGATCCAGATCTTCCCCTACGCCAAAGGGCGCCGCCTGCTGCTCACGCGCGACGTCACCACGATCGAACTGGCCGAGGCGATGCGGCGCGATTTCGTGGCCAATGTCTCGCACGAGATCCGCAGCCCGCTGACGGTGATCGCCGGCTTTATCGAGACCCTGCAAACCCTGCCGCTGCAAGAGGCCGAGCGCGCGCACTTTCTGGAGCTGATGCGGCAGCAGGCGCAGCGCATGCAAACGCTGGTGGACGATTTGCTCACCCTGTCGCGGCTGGAGGGCAGTCCCATCCCCGACGATTCGCAATGGGTGGCAGCCGCCGATTTGCTGACCGAGGCGGGCACCCAGGCCCAGGCGCTGGCCGATGTGCTGCACGCCGGCCAGCAGACGCTCGTGCTGCAGACCGGCCCGGCGCTGGAGGTGGCCGGAGCACGCGGCGAGCTGCTCAGCGCCATCGGCAATCTGCTGACCAATGCCGTGCGCTACACCCCGGCGCAGGGCCGTGTCGAGGCGGGCTGGCGGCTGTTGGCGGACGACGAGGTCGAGTTCTACGTCACGGACACCGGCCCCGGCATCGCGCCGGAGCATCTGCCCCGGTTGACGGAGCGCTTCTATCGCGTGGACCGCAGCCGCTCGCGCGACAGCGGCGGGACCGGGCTGGGGCTGGCGATCGTCAAGCACGTGGCCCAGCGGCACGGCGGCCAGTTGCTCATCGAGAGCACGCTGGGGGTCGGCTCGACGTTCCGGCTGCGCCTGCCACCGGCGCGCGTGCTCGTCCGCGAGCGGGCTTGAGTCCACCCCAACCGGCCTGAGCGTCAGCGGCGCTCGAACACCAGCCACTTTTCGCGGTTTTCGCGCAGGCGCGGGACTTCGGTGCGCAGTTGCCAGCCGGACAGATCTTCGCTGCGGGCCAGACCCGGAAAGTCCGCGGGCGAGGCCACCAGCCAGCGGCAGCGTGGCGCGTCCGCTTGCCCGATGCGCCGCACCGTCAGACCGCCGTGGTGCTGCAGCCCGGCGATGCGCGCGGCATCCAGCCCGTGCACCAGCACACAATCGCCGGGCGCCACCAGCGCGGCGATCCGCCGTGACACCGGGGCCTGCCCCAGGCCGTAGTTCAGCAGCGGCAGCCACAGGGTCATGAGCAGCACCCAGTTCAGGGTCAGGCCCGATGCCGACAGCACCACCCCTTTCCACAGCGCCGGCGCATAGCGCCCCAAGCGCCACGCCACCAAGCCAACCCAGGCCACCGTGGCGACCAGCGCCGGCAGCAGCAGCCACCCGTCGAGCACGGGCTCGAACCCCGGGACTGCGCGGGCAATGTTGGCCGCGGGTTTGGGCGGGACACCGGTTTGCATCGCGATCCAGATCAGCCAGACGAGGACCGCCGCCCCGGTAAAAAACAGCACCGCAAACCAGTCGATCAGGGCGCTGACGCTGCGCCGCAGGGTTGGCAGGGCAAACGCCGCCAGCGCCGCCAGCGGCGGCAGCGCCAACAGCAGGGTGCGATCGTCGCCACCGTTCAAAAAGGTCATGCCCAGCACCAGCGCCACCACCGTCGCAGGCCAGCCGATGTGCGGCGCACGCCAGCGGCCGCGCCAGCGCCACAGCGTCCAGAGCGCAAAGGCCGCTGCCGGCCACAGAAACCACGCAAGCAGCCGCCCCAGCCCCTGCCATGCCGCGAGCGTGGACCAGCCCCCCCAACGCAGGGGGATGAGCTCGGCCGTTTGACCGGCCGCTGCGCCGAGCGCAAACGCCACGCCGGCCGCGCACAGGCTGCCCAATGCCGCGATCCCCCAGACCCTGGGGGGGCGCCCGCAGCGCCACCACCACCACACGCCCGCCGCCGAGACCGCCAGCATGGGCACGGGGCCGCCCGACAACGCCCATCCCCAGGCGCCCGCCCACCACAGCGCCAAGTTGGGCCAGACGGCGGGTCGTGTGGCGTCGGACGGGGAGCGCAGTCCCAGCGCCACCGCATAAAACACCAGCGTGGCAAACCCCAGTTGCGCCGCCGTCGGGGTGGCCTCGTGCGACAGCATGGCCAAACCCAGCGTGGCCACCAGAACGAGCAGGGCACCGTCAGCGAGGGCGCGCGCGTAGTCCGCCGGCCGGGCTTCGCCGCCAAAAGCCAGGCTCAGCGGTTGCGCGGCGGGCTCGCGTGCCAAGTGGTAGGTGGCATACCACGTGGCCGCCAGCGTCAGGCCCAGCAATCCCGCGAAGGGCACGCGAACGGCCAGCTCGGCCGGCAGGGGCAGGGTGCCCAGGGCCAGCGCGCCCAGCCAGTAGGGCAGCCATGCGAGCGTCTCCGCGGGCTGGCCCAGCACCTGGGGCGTCCACCACGGCCCGCCATGGTGCATGTCCAGCATCACGGCAAAGGCGGCCAGATCCTCCGTACGCCACGGGTCCCGTCCCAGAAAGCCGGGCAGGACGTAGGCGGCGATCAACAGCCACGGCACCCAGCGGGGCAGACGGCGGGCGGCATTCGCGGTGACGAGGGCGGGATTGGGGCGCAGCACGGCAGGGGCGGGGCGGCGGGGGCGAGAGCGTCAATGGGGCGCTAGCCTACACGAGCCGGACAACAAAAAAGCAGCCGCAGGGCTGCTTTCGTGCAGGGGACTCGGCCGCGCGGGGCTGCGGCCGACGACCACAAAGGCTTACTTGCCGACGCGCGCGTAGCGGTTGCGGAACTTCTCGACACGGCCACCCATGGTGTCCACGCTCTTTTGCGTGCCCGTGTAGAAGGGATGCGACTCACTCGACGTTTCCAGCTTGAATAGCGGCAGCTCCCGGCCGTCGTCGAGCTTGATGGTCTCTTTGGTCGGCGCGCACGAGCGGATGATGAACTGGTTGCCGTTGGACAGGTCGACGAAGCACACGTCGCGGTAGTTCGGGTGGATGCCTTCTTTCATGATCGCTTCCTGCTGCAGTAGCCACGACCGGCCCATCCGGCGCACTTGCTGCAAAGCTTCGCATTATACGGCGGACGGCCGCGTTCAACCGCCGCGGCGCATCAGCTCGAAGAACTCCTGGTTGTTCTTCGTCTGCTTCATGCTCTTGAGCACCATCTCCATCGCCTCGATCTCGTCCATGTTGTAGAAGAACTGGCGCAGGATGCGGGTCTTCTGCAGGATCTCCGGCGGCAGCAGCAGTTCCTCGCGCCGCGTGCCGCTGCGGCTGAGCTGGATCGAGGGGAAGACGCGCTTTTCGTACAGGCGGCGGTCCAGGTGCAGTTCGCTGTTGCCGGTGCCCTTGAACTCTTCAAAAATCACTTCGTCCATGCGGCTGCCGGTGTCCACCAGCGCGGTGGCGATGATGGTGAGGCTGCCGCCTTCCTCGACGTTGCGCGCGGCACCGAAGAAGCGCTTGGGCCGCTGCAGCGCGTTGGCGTCCACGCCGCCGGTCAGCACCTTGCCGCTGGAAGGCAGCACGTTGTTGTAGGCGCGCGCCAGCCGGGTGATGGAGTCCAGCAGGATCACCACGTCCTTCTTCAGCTCCACCAGCCGCTTGGCGCGCTCGATCACCATTTCGGCCACGTGCACATGGCGCGCCGCCGGCTCGTCGAAGGTGGAGGCGATGACCTCGCCGCGCACGGTGCGCTGCATCTCGGTCACTTCTTCGGGGCGCTCGTCCACCAGCAGCACCATCAGCGTCACTTCGGGGTAGTTGGCCGTGATGGCGTGCGCCATGTGCTGCATCATGACGGTCTTGCCGCTCTTGGGCGGCGCGACGATTAGCGCGCGCTGGCCCTTGCCGATCGGCGCGATGATGTCGATGATGCGGCCGGTGATGTTTTCCTCGCTCTTGAGCCCCTCACGCTCCAGCTTCATCTGTTCCTTGGGGAACAGCGGCGTGAGGTTCTCGAACATGATCTTGTGCTTGTTCTGCTCCGGCGGCAGCCCGTTGATCTTGTCGAGCTTGTTGAGGGCGAAGTAGCGCTCGCCATCCTTGGGGATGCGCACATCACCCTCGATCATGTCGCCGGTGTGCAGGTTGAAGCGGCGGATCTGGCTGGGCGAGATGTAGATGTCGTCGGTGCTGGCGGTGTAGCTGGCACTCGGGTCGCGCAGGAAGCCGAAACCGTCGGGCAGCACCTCCAGCACGCCGTCGGCGAACACCTGCTCACCGGCCTTGGCGCGCCGTTTGATGATGGCAAACATCAGCTCCTGTTTGCGCATGCGGCCCGTGTTCTCGATCTCGAGCGCCTCGGCCATCTTGAGCAGCTCCGAGACGTGCAGGGCCTTCAGTTCGTTCAGGTGCATGGGGGTCAACTCCGGATGGGGAGTGCGTTGTCGGCGAGCCGCCGCGGGGGCGGGTGCCTAAGGCAAGAGAGGATCACGAGGGGCCGACGGTGCCGGCATCTGGATGGGTTGCTGTGGTGGGTCGATCTGACGACCGCAGCGCGGCAGCGAGAGGTACGCTGCCGTATCAGCGCATATTATGACATTACCGCCGGCCAACAGACCGGCAGGTAGGCCGAGGCCGTGCGCGAGGCGCCGGCCGGCAAACGGCTATCAGGCCAGGTAGGGCTCGACGAAGGCGGTGAGTTGCGCCTTGCTCAGTGCGCCCACCTTGGTGGCGGCCAATTGGCCGTCCTTGAACAGCATCAGCGTGGGGATGCCGCGGATGCCGTACTGCGCGGGGATGGCCCGGTTCTCGTCCACGTTGACTTTGGCGATTTGCAGCTTGCCTTGGTAGGCGCCGGCCACTTCGTCCAGGATGGGGGCGATCATGCGGCACGGCCCGCACCACTCGGCCCAGAAGTCGACCAGCACCGGCGTCGCCGACTTGAGCACGTCGGCTTCGAAGGTGGCATCGGTCACGTGTTTGATCAGGTCGCTCGCCATGGTGGATGGGCCTCGGGTCGTCTTGTTCGCGTCAACGGAGAAATCGGGGGTGACGAGCCTTGACCCCGGCACTGGCTACACGGTTAGGGCTGCTTGGTTCCCCACCTGACCCGGTTGGCCGCTTCACCATGCGGGAAGGCCCGTCACCCCGCATTGTATGCGACCGCTAGAATCCCCGCATGTCGTATCTGGTCCTGGCCCGCAAGTACCGCCCCAAGACATTTGCCGAGATGGTGGGGCAGGAGCACGTGGTGCAGGCCCTGGGCAATGCGCTGCGCGCGCGGCGGCTGCACCACGCCTACCTGTTCACGGGCACGCGCGGGGTGGGCAAGACCACGGTCTCCCGCATCCTGGCCAAGTCGCTCAACTGCACGGGCCCGGACGGGCAGGGCGACATCACCGACGCGCCGTGTGGCGTGTGCGACGCCTGCCGCGAGATCGACGCGGGCCGCTTCGTGGACTACACGGAGCTGGACGCCGCCTCCAACCGCGGCGTCGACGAGGTGCAGACGCTGCTGGAGCAGGCGGTCTACAAGCCGGTGCAGGGGCGCTTCAAGGTCTTCATGATCGACGAAGTGCACATGCTGACCAACACCGCCTTCAACGCCATGTTGAAGACGCTGGAGGAGCCGCCGGAGTACCTCAAGTTCGTGCTGGCCACCACCGACCCGCAGAAGGTGCCGGTGACGGTGCTGAGCCGCTGCCTGCAGTTCAACCTGCGGCCGATGGCGCCGGCCACCGTCGCCGAGCATCTGCAGCGCGTGCTGGCAGTGGAAGGCATCGCCGCGGACGCGCAGGCCGTGCGCCTGCTCTCGCGCGCCGCGCACGGATCGATGCGCGACGCCTTGAGCCTGACGGATCAGGCCATTGCATTCGGCGGCGGCCGCCTGGACGAAGCCGGAGTACGCCAGATGCTCGGCGTGGTGGACCGCGACCCCGTGTATGGGTTGCTGGAGGCGCTGGCGGCCCGCGACGCGCGCACACTGGTGGCCGCCGTGGAGGACATGCGCCGCAACGGCGTGGCACCCGCCGCGACGCTCGAGGAACTGGTTGCCGCGCTGCAGCGCATGGCGGTGCTGCAATGGACGGGTACGGCGGGGGCCGATGAGCCGCCCGAGCCGCGGCTGGCAGCCCTGGCATCGGCGCTGTCCCCCGATATCACGCAATTGCTCTACAGCCTGTGCCTGCACGGGCGCGGCGAATTGGGTCTGGCCCCCGACGAATATGCCGCGCTGACCATGGTGTTGCTGCGGGCGCTCACCTTTTGGGGCGATGGGCCGAGCGGACAGAGCGCCGGGCAGCTCCCCGCGGGTGTCGAAGGTGCCGTGGCCGTGGCAGCCCCGGCCGTACCGGAAAAAAAAACGCCGGAGAGTCCGCCCCCTCCGCCTGAACCGCCTCAACCGCAGCCATCGCCCCAACCGGCATCGCCACCACCAGCGGGGCCGCCACCGGATACGACCATACCGCCCCCTGTGGCAAGCGATGGCGAGGCGACACCCGATGGGTCGCTCGGCGACGAATGGGCGCGTGTGGTCGAGGCGTTGGAGGCGGCCGGGCGCGTACAGGCCCTGGCGCGCGAGCTGGCGCTGCAGGCCGAGCTGATCGAGCGCCGTGCCGAGGGGTGGCGCTTGCGCGTGCCGCGCACCACCCTGGCCCAGGACACCCCGCGCGAGCGCCTGCGCGCCGCCCTGGTCGAGCATCTGGGGGTGGGGGAGGACTGGCGCCTGGTCGTGGAGGTGGGGCCGGCCCCCGACTCCCCGGCCGAACGGCGGGCGGCGGCCCGCCGTGCCCGACAGGCGGCGGCCGAGGCCGCCATTCTGTCCGACCCCTTCGTCCAGGCCATGATGCACGAGTACGGGGCCACCATCGTCCCTGGTAGCATCCAGCCCGTCGACGGCGCTGCCGCCGTCTGAATCCGCATTCACGAAAGTCGCCAACCATGTTCAACAAAGGACAACTCGCGGGCCTGATGAAGCAGGCCCAGGCCATGCAGGACAACCTCAAGCGCGCGCAGGAGGAGCTGGCCCAAATGGAGGTCACCGGCGAATCCGGCGCGGGGTTGGTCAAAGTGGTCATGACGGGCAAGCACGACGTCAAGCGCGTGACCATCGACCCCAGCCTGCTGGCCGACGACAAGGACATGCTCGAAGATCTGGTGGCGGCCGCCTTCAACGCCGCCGTGCGCAAGGTCGAAGAGACCACGCAGGAGCGCATGGCCAAAGTGACGGCCGGCATGCCGGGGCTGCCCGGCGGCATGAAGTTCCCGTTCTGACGGCGCCATTGGTTCGGCCCCCGTCCCCCATGGCCCCGTCGGCCTCGCGGCGGCTCGATCGGCTCGTGCAGGCGCTGCAACGTCTGCCCGGCGTGGGGGCGCGGTCGGCCTCCCGCATGGCGTACCACCTGCTGCAGCACGACCGCGACGGGGCGCTGCAACTGGCGCAGGCGCTGCAGGCAGCGGCCGAAGGCATCCGGCACTGTGCGCTGTGCCACACCTTTTCGGAAGAGGAGGTGTGTCCCACCTGCGCCGATCCGTCCCGTGACACCGGTCTGCTCTGCGTGGTGGAGACGCCCGCCGACCAGGCGGCGCTGGAGCGCACCGGGGCCTATCGCGGCCGCTATTTCGTGTTGATGGGGCGGCTCAGCCCGTTGGACGGCATCGGCCCCGACCACATCGGTGTGCGTCCGCTGCTGGAACGCCTCCAGGCGCAGCCGCCGGTTCGCGAGGTGATCCTGGCCACCAACTTCACCGCCGAAGGCGAGGCCACCGCCCATGTCGTGGGGGAACTGGCGCGGGCCCTGGGCCTGAAGGCCACGCGGCTGGCGCGCGGGGTGCCCGTCGGCAGCGAGCTGGAGTACGTGGACCTGGGCACCATCGCCCACGCGCTGGCCGATCGGCGCTGATACGCTGATACGAACGCCGGATACGAACGCCGTGTTGGGCGTCTTCCGGGTCTTCCCGCATGGGGCAGATCCCGATGGCTGCCGCGCATGGGGCGACGTACGCTGTCGCCAACGGCCCGCACGGGCGGTGACAAGGCGACGGGGATGGACAGGCGGCGGTGCTTGCGCATGGGGGCGATGACGGCGGTGGTCGCTGCCGCCGCGGTGCGCGTGCGGGCGGCGTCGCTGCGTCCGGTCACGATCCAGTGGCAGACCGACGCTCCCCTGAAAGTCCTGCCGGTTCGGCTGGCGGAGCGCCTGGGATACTTCGCCGCCGAGGGCGTGCCGGTGGCGTTCGAGCCGTGGAGCGAGCGGCCGCCGCAGACGCTGCCTGGGGCGCGCCCGCCCGTGCGGGTGAGCGCGGGGGGCTTCGACACCGTGCTGCGGCAGCATCTGCAAGGACAGTCGGAGCTGGTGTTTCTGACCCTGGCGCGGACACCGCAAATGGGCTTTGGCCTGCGGCACCCGTTGCGGGCCGGCGCGGAGTTGTCCCTGCAACTGCAGGATGCCCGCATCGGAGTGCCGCAGACGAGCCGTCTGGCCCAACGGATCGCGTGGTTGGTGGTGCAGGCCCATGGGGCCCAGCCGCGTGCCACCCAGTTCCTCGCCCTGCCCACGGCGCAGCAGACGCAGGCCGCGTTTCTGCTCGGCGAGGTGGATGCCGTCTGCGTGGGCGACCCGCTGTTGACGGGCCTGCAACGCCGGGGGGCCATCCGGGTCGTCACGGACACCCGCCACCTGAGCGAGAGCCTGCGCCTGCTCGGCGGCCCTGTGCTCTGTGCGGGGCTGAGCACCCCCGCAGCCGTGGTGGAATCGCACGCGGCCGAATTGCAGGCCGTTGCCCGTGCCGTGCAGCGGGCGCTGCGCTGGTTGCAGACGGCCGGGCCGATGGACTTGGCCCCCCATGCCGACCTTGCCGGGTTTGCCGGCGACCCGGGGGCTTTTCTGTCTGTCATCATGCACACGCGGGAGTCGTTCGCCGTGGACGCCGCGGTGGACGAGCGCGCCATCCACAACGTGTTGCGGGTCTTGCGTTCGCTGCCGCAGGGGCACCAGTACGACGGCGTGGAGCCGGCGCGCCTCTACACCGCTCGGGTGGTCACCGCGCTTTGAAAGGCGCGCCACCGCGACGCTCGGATGGATGCGCGGATGGATAATGGCGGCCGTGTCCGCACCATCCTCCGCTCCCGATCCGTCCTTGCAACCCGATCTGTTCGCCGCCTTGCCCACGGGGGCGGTGGCCGATCCCGAATGGCGGCGTGCCGAGGCCTTGCGCCGTGCCCTCCATCACCATGCGTGGCGCTACTATGTGCTCGACGACCCCGAAATCCCGGACGTCGAGTACGACCGTCTGTTCGCCGAACTGCAGGCCATCGAGGCGCGACACCCCGATTGGGTCACGCCCGATTCGCCCACCCAACGCGTCGGGGGGCGCCCGCTGGAAGGTTTTGAGCCGGTGCGCCACACGGTGCCGATGCTCAGCATCCGCACCGAAACCGATACCGAGGCAGGCGCCGCCCTGGCCTTCGACGCCCGTATCCGCAAGGAGCTGGCGCTGGGCCCGGACGACCCGCCGGTGGTCTACGTGGCCGAGCCCAAGTTCGACGGTCTGGCGATCGGGCTGCTGTATGAGCACGGCCTGCTGGTGCGCGCAGCGACACGCGGCGATGGCGAAACCGGCGAGGACGTAACGCAAAACATCCGCACCATCGGCCAGATTCCGCTGCGGCTGCGGGGAACGGGGGCGGAGATCGAGCGGCTGGAGGTGCGCGGTGAGGTGTACATGCGGCGTGACGATTTCGAGGCGCTCAACGAACGCCAGCGCGCCCGCGGCGACAAGACGTTCGTCAACCCGCGCAACGCCGCTGCCGGCGCCGTGCGCCAGTTGGACCCAGCCGTCACGGCGTCGCGCCCGCTGAGTTTTTTTGCCTATGGCGTGGGCGAATGGCCCGCCGCTTTGGGCGAACGCCCCGAGGGGGGGACCCATTGGCAGGTGCTGCAGGCGCTGCGCGATTGGGGCTTTCCCGTGTCGGACTTGGTGCGTCGCTGCGAAGGGGGCGAAGCCCTGGCGGCCTACCACCGCGACATCGGGGCGCGCCGCGATGCGCTGCCCTTCGACATCGACGGCGTCGTGTACAAGGTGGATCGGCTGGATTGGCAGCGCACCCTGGGCTTCGTCACGCGCGAGCCGCGCTGGGCGATCGCGCATAAGTTTCCCGCGCAGGAGCAGCTCACCCGGGTGCTGGCGATCGACGTGCAGGTGGGGCGCACGGGCAAGCTCACGCCCGTGGCCAAGCTGGAGCCGGTATTCGTCGGCGGGGTGACCGTGACCAATGCGACGCTGCACAACGCCGATGAGGTGGCGCGCAAGGACGTGCGGGTGGGCGATACCGTCATCGTGCGCCGCGCCGGCGACGTGATCCCGGAAGTGGTGGCCGTGGCGCTGCCCCTGCCGCAGCCGCGCGGCGAGCCCTTCGTGATGCCGTCGACCTGCCCCGTCTGTGGCAGCGCCGTGGTGCGCGAGGCGGACGAGGTGGACCACCGCTGCTCGGGGGGGCTGTACTGTCCCGCCCAGCGCAAGCAGGCGATCCTGCACTTTGCGCAGCGCCGGGCCATGGACATCGAAGGCCTGGGCGAAAAGCTGGTCGATCAACTGGTGGACGGCGACGTCGTGCGCGGCGTGGCGGACTTGTATCGGCTGGGCCTGTCGTCGCTGGTCGGGCTGGATCGCATGGCGGACAAATCGGCCTCCAATGTGCTGGCGGCCATCGAGGCGTCCAAGTCCACGACACTGGCGCGGTTTCTGTTTGGCCTGGGCATCCGCCACGTCGGCGAGAGCACGGCGCGCGATCTGGCCCGCCACTTCGGGCGGCTGGACGCCATCATGGACGCGTCGGTGGACGACCTGCTGCGCGTGCCCGACGTGGGGCCGGTGGTGGCGAACAGCATCCACACCTTTTTTGCGCAGCCGCACAACCGCGAGGTGGTGGAGCAATTGCGCGCCAGCGGCGTGCACTGGCCCGAGCACGATGGCGACGCCCAGGCCGCACCCCTGCCGCTGAGCGGCAAGACCTTCGTGCTGACCGGCACCTTGCCCACCCTGACGCGCGAGGCCGCCAAGGCCCGCATCGAAGCGGCGGGCGGTAAAGTGGCGGGCTCGGTCAGCCGCAAGACCGACTGGGTGGTGGCGGGCGAAGCCGCCGGCAGCAAGCTCGACAAGGCGCGGGAACTGGGCGTGGCGATCCTCGACGAAGCGGGCCTGATCGCCTTGCTGCACGCCCCGGGTGCCGTCAGTCCCGGAAGCGATAGTGGTCGCGGTTGAGGACCGCCGCCACCGCCGTCACCTCTTCCGGCCACATCTGCAGGTTGAGCGCGGCGTTGCATTGCTCCACCATGCCGCGCAGCAACCCGGGGGTGTTGATGCGGCCGAGCGGGCGGTAGATGCCGCTGCCGTCGCCGCCCACCTTCTCGGTGTGGCACTGGGCACAGCGGTGCTGGCGGATGAGCTGTTCGCCTGCAGCCAGATCGGCGCCGCGAAAGATCGCGGGAATTTCGCCGCGGCTGAGCGTCGGCATCAACAGCACCATTCCCACGATCAGGGGCCAAGCGTGTGAAAGGACCATGCTGCACCTCCTTGTCGCGGCACTATAAATCCAGCCCTCAGGTTTCGTCCAGCACTGCCAGCAGATCCTGCGTCAACAGGGCCTGCTCGCGGTGGACATGGAGCGCGGGGCCGGAGATGACGAAGGTGTCCTCCACCCGCTCCCCCAGTGTCGTGACCTTGGCGAGCTGCAGTTGCACCCGGTGGCGGGCGAACACCCCCGCGATGCGGTAGAGCAGCCCCTTGCGGTCGCTGGCCGAGAGGCTCAGCAGCCAGCGCTGGCCCCGCTCGTCCGGCTGCAGCTGCACGCGCGGCACGACCGGAAAGCTGCGCACACGGCGCGATACGCGGCCGCGCCCTGGCGGGGGCAGCGGCGTGGCCGGATCCAGCGCGCGCGGCAGGCCGCTTTCGACCATGCCCACCAGCTCGCGGTAGTGTTCGGACAGGGTTTCCGTCGCGACCTGAAAGGTGTCGAGGGCGCGGCCGTCGCCCGTGGTGTGGATCTTGGCGTCCAGAATGGAAAAGCCGGCCTGGTCGAAGTAGCCGCAAATGCGGGCAAACAGATCGGGCTGGTCGTCCGTGTAGACGAGCACCTGCAGCCCCTCGCCGGCGGGGGACAGGCGGGCGCGCACCAGGGTGAGCGGCGCGCCCGGCGCGGCCTGCGCCAGCGCGCGCGAGAGGTGGCGTGTATGCCAGGCGATCTCGTCGGCGCTGTGGCGCATGAAGTAGCCGACATCCAGCCGTGACCACAGCGCCTGGTGGGCCTGGTGCGGCAGGGCGTGCAGGGCCAGCAGCGCGAGCGCTTCGCGCTTGCAGGCTTCGATTTCGGCGTGGGGGTCCGGCGACCCGCCGCCGAGCGCGCGCAGGGTGGCGCGGTAGAGGTCCTCCAGCAGCTTGGCTTTCCAGCCGTTCCAGACCTTGGGGCTGGTGCCGCGGATGTCGGCCACGGTCAGCAGGTACAGGCCCGTGAGGTGCCGCTCGTCGCCCACGCGCCGCGCAAACGCGCGGATGACGTCCGGATCGCTGATATCCTCTTTCTGGGCCACCTGGCTCATGGTCAGGTGCTCCGCGACCAGAAAGCGGATCAGCGCCGCATCCTCGCGATCGATGCCGTGTTGGCGCGCGAAGGTCAGCACGTCCCGCGCGCCCAGCACGGAATGGTCGCCGCCCCGGCCCTTGCCGATGTCGTGGAACAGCGCCGCGACGTACAGCACCCACGGCTTGTCCCAGCCGGCCGCCAGCTGCGAGCAAAACGGGTACTCGTGCGCATGCTCCGGGATGAAAAAGCGCCGCATGTTGCGCAGCACCATCAGGATGTGCTGATCCACCGTATAGACGTGGAACAGGTCGTGCTGCATCTGGCCGACCGTATTGCGAAACGGCCACAGGTAGCGCCCCAGCACCGAGGTCTGGTTCATCAGCCGGAAGGCATGCGTGATGCCCTGCGGCTGCTGCAGCATCTGCACGAAGGTGCGGCGGTTGACGGGATCGCGCCTAAACGCCGCATTCATGATGGGGCGGGCGTTGTACAAGGCCCGCAGCGTGCGCGCGGACAAGCCCTTGATGCCCGGGATTTGCTGGTACAGCAAAAAGGTTTCCAGGATCGCGTGCGGCTGCTGGAGATACAGGTCGTCGCTGGCCACCTCCAGCAGGCCGCCCTTGTCCAGAAAGCGCGGGTTCAGCGGGCGCGGGGGCTCCATCCCGTGCTCGTCGCGCTCCAGGCGCTCCTGGATGTTGAGCAGCAGGATCTGGTTGAGCTGCGTCACCGCCTTGGCCGCCCAGTAGTAGCGCCGCATGAGCCGCTCGCTGGCCTTGCGCGCGCGGCGCGCCGATTGCTCGCGGCTGCCGTCGCCCGTGCCCTCGGCCTCGATGCCGAACGAGGCCGCCAGCGCGGTCTGCAGGTCGAACACCAGGCGGTCCTCGCGCCGCTGGGCCAGGGTGTGCAGACGGGCGCGGATGAGGCTCAACAGCGCCTCGTTGGCCTTGAGCTGGCGGGCCTCGCGCGCCGTGGCCAGCCCGCGGCGCGCGAGTTCGCCCCAGGTGTGGCCGAAACCGGCGGCCTTGGCGACCCACAGGATCACCTGCAGGTCACGCAGCCCGCCCGGCGATTCCTTGCAATTGGGCTCCAGCGCGTAGGGCGTGTTCTCGTAGCGCTGGTGGCGTTGCTGCATCTCGAACTGCTTGGCGCGGCAAAACGCCAGCGGGTCGATCTGCTCGTCCAGCGCGCGGCCCAGCGCGACGAAGCGCCGCCGGTCCCCGGCCAGCCAGCGGCTTTCCAGCAGCGCGGTTTGCACCGAGATGTCGGCGGCCGCCTCCTGCAGGCATTCGGTCACGGTGCGCACGCTGGAGGCGATCTCCAGCCCGATGTCCCAGCAGTGGCCGATGAAGCGCTCCAGCGCGGCCTTGAGCGCCGCATCCGCCTCGGCGCGGACGCCGTCGGGCAGC
The DNA here is from genome assembly GCF_007556755.1 of Tepidimonas fonticaldi. Taxonomy (GTDB): domain Bacteria; phylum Pseudomonadota; class Gammaproteobacteria; order Burkholderiales; family Burkholderiaceae_C; genus Tepidimonas; species Tepidimonas fonticaldi. The sequence goes on from NZ_VJOO01000001.1 coordinate 37,925, forward strand.
AGCACCAGCACATCGACGTCGGAGTAGGGGAACAGCTCCCCCCGCCCGTAGCCGCCCACGGCCACCAGCGCCAGCGTGTCCGGCAGTCCGGAGGCCGCCCACAGCGTGCGCAGTGTGTCGTCGGTCAGGCGGCTCAGCCGCCGCAACAGAACGCGCACGCCGCGCGAGCGGCCGCTCAGGCCCTCGATGGCGTGCAGCACCCCGCGCTTGGCATCGCGGTAGTGCTGCCGCAGCGCGGCGATGTCCAGACGGTCGGCTGGGGCGGGGCAGGGTGGGGCGGACATGGCTCGGTCACAAGCAAGACCGGGGCCAGATACGGCATCCAGCGGCGACCTCCAGCGGCTGCGTCAAGCCGCAGCCGGGCTGGCCGCTGCCGAGACGAAGGGGGGCGGCGCCGGCATGCCGGCCGACCGGGTCAGGATCTCGTAGCCGTCTTCGGTGCACAGCACGGTGTGCTCCCACTGCGCGGACAGCGACCGGTCCTTGGTGATGATCGTCCAGCCGTCGCCCATCTCGCGGATCTCGCGCCGGCCCTGGTTGATCATGGGCTCGATGGTGAACGTCATGCCCGGCCTGATTTCCATCCCCGTGCCGGGGCGGCCGTAGTGCAGCACCTGCGGGTCCTCGTGAAAGCGCTGACCGATGCCGTGGCCGCAGAACTCCCGCACCACGCTGTAACCGGCGCTCTCGGCGTAGGTCTGGATCGCGTGCCCGATATCGCCCAGGCGCACGCCGGGGCGGACCTGCTCGATGCCTTTCCACATGGCCTCGTAGGTCACCTGGCACAAGCGCCGCGCGTGCGGGGGCACCTCACCGACCAGAAACATGCGGCTCGTGTCGCCATGCCAGCCGTCCTTGATGACGGTGACGTCGATGTTGACGATGTCGCCTTTTTTGAGCGGCTTGTCGTTGGGGATGCCGTGGCAGACGACGTGGTTGACCGAGGTGCAGATGCTCTTGGGGTAGGGCTGGTAGCCGCTGGGGGCGTAGTTGAGCGGCGCGGGGATGGCCTGCTGGACGTGCACGATGTAGTCGTGCGCCAGGCGGTCCAGCTCGTTGGTGGTGACGCCCGGCCGCACGTGCGGTGTCAGGTAGTCCAGCACCTCTGCCGCCAGACGTCCGGCGGTGCGCATGCCCTCGATGCCTGCGGCGTCCTTGATGGTGGCTGTCATGTCGTGAATCGTGCGTGTGCGGATGGCCCGTCCGGAGGGGCTCGAACCCCCGACCCACGGCTTAGAAGGCCGTTGCTCTATCCGGCTGAGCTACGGACGGCAGGGGTTTGTTTGTGGTCGGAGCGAAAGGATTCGAACCTTCGACCCTCTGCTCCCAAAGCAGATGCGCTACCAGACTGCGCTACGCTCCGACATCAGCGCGATTGTACCTGCGGGCGGGCATTGGCCAGGGTCGCGAGGCCGCGCTGCACCGCGGGACGCGCGGCGATGCGGTCCAGCCAGGCCTGCACCGCGGGGTGGTCGGACAGCGCCACGCCCTGGTTTTGCCACACGCGCACCCAGGGGAAGGTCGCCACGTCCGCGATGCTGTAGCTGCGCCCGCCGAGCCAGGGGCTGCTTTGCAGGCGGCGCTCCATCACGCCGTACAGGCGACGCGCCTCGTTGGTGTAGCGGTCGACGGCGTAGTCGATTTTTTGTGGTGCGTATATCCGAAAATGGTGCGCCTGGCCCAGCATGGGGCCGACGCCGCCGACCTGGAACATCAGCCACTGCAGCACCTCCCAGCGCTGGCGCTCGCCCTTGGGCAGCAGTTTGCCGGTTTTGCTGGCCAGGTAGAGCAGAATCGCGCCGGACTCGAACAGCGCAATCGGTTTGCCGTCCGGGCCATCGGGGTCGACGATGGCGGGGATTTTGTTGTTGGGGCTGATGCGCAGAAAGTCGGGGGCGAACTGCTCGCCCTTGCCGATGTCCACGGGATGCACCCGCCAGTCGCGCCCCAGGCGCAAGCCGCACTCCTCGAGTGCGATGTGGACCTTGTGGCCGTTGGGGGTGGGCCAGGAATAGACGTCGATCATGGCGGTGGGCGGGTGGGTGGAGGGAGTGCGAATTCTGACCTAGGGTGGTAGAATAATGATCTCACGACCGAATGGGCGGGTGCACACCGGCCCATTTTTTTTGGTCGAACGCGATCGAGCGCCATCCAGCGCAAGGCGCAATCAGGCACCGCCCGGTGCCGACACGAAAGGCGAAAACGGGACGCATGAGCTGGCAGCAGGTGGTGGAGCAGACGGTGGTCGGGCTCGGATATGACTTGGTGGATCTGGAGCGGTCCGCCGGCGGCTTGCTGCGCGTGACCATCGATTGGCCCTGGGATGCGACGCAGGCGCAGGAGCGCTTCATCACCGTCGAGGACTGCGAGCGCGTCACGCGACAGCTCCAGTATGTCCTGGAGGTCGAGGCCGTGGACTATCGCCGCCTCGAGGTGGGGTCGCCTGGCATCGACCGCCCGCTGCGCCACGCCCGCGATTACGAACGCTTCGTCGGCGAGACCGTCGATGTCACTCTGCGCGCCCCCATCGGGGCGGCTGGCGGGGGGGCGGTGGCGCCGGGGCGGAGAAAATTTCGCGGCGTCTTGCGCCGCGGCGAGGCGCCCGGGGCGTGGCAGCTCGATCTGGTCGAGGACGCGCCCGCCAAGCCCGCCGCCAAACCGGCCGCCAAGTCGTCGCGCCGCCCCGCCGAGCCCGCAGCCGTGCAGGTGCTCGGCTTCACGCTCGACGAGGTGCGCGAGGCACGGCTGGCGCCGATCGTGGATTTCAAGGGGCGTCGCCCGCGCGGCGCCGCCGGTAACGCATAAGAGTACGCAGGCAGTGAAAGGCAGGCCAGAGCAATGAACCGCGAAATGTTGATGTTGATCGATGCCATCTCGCGCGAGAAGAACGTGGAGCCGCGCGTCGTGCTGGGCGCGGTGGAGTCCGCGCTGGCGTCGGCCACCAAAAAGCTGCTGGGCGGCGAGGTGGACGTGCGGGTGTCGATCGACCCCGACACCGGCGCCTACGAAACCTTCCAGCGCTGGAAGGTGGTGCCGGATGAGGCCGGCCTGCAAAACCCCGATGCCGAGGAGCTGTACTCCGACGCCGTGGAGGACCACCCCGGCATCCAGGTGGGCGATTTCATCGAAAAGCCGATCGAGAGCGTGCCCATTGGCCGCATCGGCGCGATGGCGGCCAAGCAGGTGATCCTGCAAAAGATCCGTGACGCCGAGCGCGAGATGCTGCTCAACGATTTTCTGTCGCGTGGCGACAAGATCTTCGTGGGCACCGTCAAGCGGCTGGACAAGGGCGATGTGATCGTCGAGAGCGGCCGTGTCGAAGGGCGGCTCAAGCGCAGCGAGATGATCCCGAAGGAAAACTTCCGCTCGGGCGACCGCGTGCGCGCCCTCATCATCGAGGTGGACCCGACCCTGCGGGGCGCGCCCATTCTGCTGTCGCGCGCCAGCCCGGAGTTCATGATCGAGCTGTTCCGCCAGGAGGTGCCCGAGATCGAGCAGGGCCTGCTGGAGATCAAGGCCTGCGCCCGCGATCCGGGCAGTCGCGCCAAGATCGCCGTGCTGTCGCACGACCGCCGCATCGACCCCATCGGCACCTGCGTCGGGGTGCGCGGCTCGCGCGTCAACGCGGTGACCAACGAGCTGTCCGGCGAGCGCGTGGACATCGTGCTGTGGAGCGACGATCCGGCCCAGTTCGTGATCGGCGCGTTGGCGCCGGCCAATGTGCAGTCCATCGTCGTCGATGAAGAGCGGCACGCGATGGACGTGGTCGTCGACGAGGAAAACCTGGCCATCGCCATCGGCCGCGGCGGGCAGAACGTCCGGCTGGCGTCCGACCTGACGGGCTGGAAGATCAACATCATGACGGCCGAGGAATCGGCCGAGAAGCAGGCCCAGGAGCGCCAGGCGCTGCGCGAGCTGTTCATGAGCAAGCTCGACGTCGACGAGGAGATCGCCGACATCCTGATCGAGGAGGGCTTCACCAGCCTCGAGGAAGTGGCTTATGTGCCGCTGCAAGAGATGCTGGAGATCGAGGCCTTCGACGAGGACACCGTCAACGAGCTGCGCGCCCGCGCCAAGGACGTGCTGCTGACGATGGAGATCGCCAAGGAGGAAAGCGTCGAGGAGGTCTCGCAGGATCTGCGCGATCTGGACGGGCTGACCACCGACCTGATCGCCAAGCTGGCCGATGCCGGTGTGCACACGCTCGACGACCTGGCCGATCTGGCCGTCGACGAATTGGTCGAGATCACGGGACAGAGCCGCGAGGAAGCGACGGCCCTGATCATGAAGGCGCGCGAACACTGGTTCGCCGGCGATGCATCGTCCGCGCGTTCGTGAACAGCCCAGCCGAGGAGAAGGACACCGTATGTCGAGTAACACCGTCGCCGAATTCGCCGCCGAACTGAACAAACCCGTCTCGCTGCTGCTGGAGCAGTTCGTCGCCGCTGGCGTGGACAAGCACGCCGGCAGCGACCCCGTCACCGAGGCGGACAAACAGCGCCTGCTCGCCCACCTCAAGGCCGCCCACGGCACCCTGGGGCAGGAGCGGCGCAAGATCACGCTGACCAAGCGCTCGACCACCGAGATCAAGCAAGCCGACGCCTCCGGCCGTGCGCGCACCATCCAAGTGGAGGTGCGCAAGAAGCGCACTTTCGTCAAGCGCGACGACGAGGCCGAGCGCGCCAGCGACGCTGCCGCCCAGGCCGAGGAAGCGGCGCAGGCGGCCGAACTGGCCCGGCTGGAAGAAGAGGCGCGGCTGCAGGCGGAGCGCCTGCGTCAGGAAGAGGAAGAACTCGCCCGCAAGCGCCGCGAGCGCGAAGAGGCCGAGGCCCGCGCCGCCGAGGAGGCCCGGCTGGCCCGCGAAGCGGCCGAAGCCCGGGCCCGAGCCGAGCGCGAGGCGGCGGCCCTGAAGGCCCGCGCCGAAACCGCCGTCGCCACGACCGGCGAGTCGGTCGCCGACGAGCCCGCGGCCCCGGCCCAACCGGCGGCCGATGAGGCGGTGCGCGCGGCAGCCGAGCGCGCCGAGGCCGAACAGGCGGAGCAGGCCCGCCGGGCGGCGGAGCAAGCCGCCGAGAAGGCCGCCGAAAAAGCGGCCGAGGAAGCCCGCGTGCGCGAAATCGAAGAACGTCGCCGCAAGGCGCTGGCCGAGGCGGAAGCCATCCGGGCCATGATGGCCCAGCCGCGCAAGGTGCTGGTGGCCAAGAAGCCCGAGGAACCCAAGCCCGCGGCCGAAGCCAAGCCGGGCATCAAGGGCACGCTGCACAAGCCCGCGGGCACGCCCGCGCGTCCGCCCGCCGGCGCACCGGCGGCGCCTTCGGCCAAGAAGGAGGTCAAGTCCGAGGCGCTGTCGTCGTCGTGGAAGGACGAGGCCGGCAAGAAGAAGGAGCTCAAGACGCGCGGCGACAGCGGTCCGGCACGCTCGGGCAGCAATTGGCGCGCCGGCCCGAAGGGCAAGCCCGGCCGCGGCGGACGGGACGAGCGCGGCGCCTCTGCCGCCCCCGCCAGCGAGCAGCGTGTCATCGAAGTGCACGTGCCTGAGACCATCACCGTGGCCGAACTGGCCCACAAGATGGCGCTCAAGGCGTCCGAGGTCATCAAGCAGCTCATGAAGCTGGGTCAGATGGTGACCATCAACCAGTCGCTCGACCAGGACACGGCGATGATCGTCGTCGAGGAGCTGGGCCACAAGGCGGTGGCCGCGGCCCTGGACGACCCGGAGGCCTTCTCGGAAGAGGAAGCGGTGCTGTACCAGGGCGAGGAGAAGCCCCGCCCGCCGGTCGTCACGGTCATGGGCCACGTCGACCACGGCAAGACCTCGCTGCTGGACTACATCCGCCGCGCCAAGGTCGCCGCGGGCGAGGCCGGTGGCATCACCCAGCACATCGGCGCCTACCACGTCGAGACGCCGCGCGGCGTCGTCACCTTCCTGGACACGCCGGGTCACGAAGCGTTCACCGCCATGCGGGCGCGCGGCGCGCAGGCCACCGACATCGTCATCCTGGTGGTGGCGGCCGACGACGGCGTGATGCCGCAGACGCGCGAGGCGATCAAGCACGCCAAGGCGGCGGGGGTGCCGATCGTGGTGGCGCTCACCAAGATCGACAAGCCCGAGGCCAACCCCGACCGCGTCAAGCAGGAGCTGGTGGCCGAGGAGGTGGTGCCCGAGGAGTATGGCGGCGATTCGCCCTTCATTGGCGTGTCGTCCAAGACCGGCCAGGGCATCGACGAGCTGCTGGAAAACGTGTTGCTGCAGGCCGAGGTGCTGGAGCTGAAGGCCCCGGTGGACGCCAAGGCCAAGGGCTTGGTGATCGAGGCGCGGCTGGACAAAGGCCGCGGCCCCGTGGCGACCGCCCTGGTGCAGTCGGGTACGCTGCGCGTCGGCGACGTGGTGCTGGCCGGTCAGACCTATGGCCGGGTGCGCGCCATGCTCGACGAGGCCGGCCGTCCGGTCAAGGAAGCCGGGCCGTCCATCCCGGTGGAGATCCAGGGCCTGGCCGAGGTGCCGCTGGCGGGCGACGACTTCATGGTGATGGCCGATGAGCGCCGCGCGCGCGAAATCGCCACCTACCGCGCCGGCAAGTACCGCAGCACCAAGCTGGCCAAGCAACAGGCGGCCAAGCTGGAGAACATGTTTGCCGAGATGGCGGCGGGCGAGGTCAAGACCCTGCCCATCATCATCAAGGCGGATGTGCAAGGCTCGCAGGAGGCGCTGTCGGCCGCGCTGCTCAAGCTCTCCACCGACGAGGTGCGGGTGCAGCTCGTGTACGCGGGCGTGGGCGGCATCAGCGAATCCGACGTCAACCTGGCGATCGCGTCCAAGGCCATCATCATCGGCTTCAACACCCGCGCCGACGCCAACGCGCGCAAGGTGGCCGAGGCCAGCGACGTCGAGATCCGCTACTACAACATCATCTACGACGCGGTGGACGACCTGAAGGCCGCGATGGCGGGGCTGCTCGCGCCCGAGAAGCGCGAGGAAGTCATCGGCATGGCCGAGATCCGCAGCGTCTTCGTCGCCTCCAAGATCGGCACCGTGGCGGGCTGTATGGTCACGCAGGGCCACGTCACGCGCAGCGCGCATTTCCGCCTGCTGCGCGACAATGTGGTCATCTACACCGGCGAGCTGGAGTCGCTCAAGCGCTTCAAGGACGATGTGCGCGAGGTCAAGGAAGGCTTCGAGTGCGGCATCAAGCTCAAGAACTACAACGACATCCAGGAAGGGGATCAGTTGGAGTTCTTCGAGATCAAGGAAATCGCGCGCACGCTGTAAGAGACCCGCATGGCGACGAGAAAGGCATCCAACCGCGGCCTGAAGGTGGCCGACCAGATCCAGCGCGACCTGAGCGAGCTGATCCCGCGCGAGCTCAAGGATCCGCGTCTGGGCATGGTCACCATCCAGGCCGTCGAGGTGTCGCCCGACTATGCGCACGCCAAGGTGTACTTCAGCGTGCTGGTCGGCGACCCGCAAGACAGCCAGGACGCGCTCAACCAGGGCGCGGGCTTTTTGCGCAATGCCTTGTTCAAGCGGCTGCACATCCACACGGTGCCGACGCTGCACTTCGTCTACGACCGCTCCATTGAGCGGGCGGCGGACATGAACGCCCTGATCGCCAAGGCGGTCGCCTCGCGCGGCAAGGACGAGGACGCGACATGACGGCCGAGCCCCGTGCACGGGTGCCGCGGCGCCCCGTGCATGGGGTGCTGCTGCTGGACAAACCCGTCGGTTTGTCCGCGCAGGCGGCGGTGTCCAAGGTCAAATGGCTGCTGGCGGCCGAAAAGGCCGGCCACACCGGCACCCTCGACCCGCTGGCCAGCGGGCTGTTGCCGGTGTGTCTGGGCGCGGCCACCAAGTTTGCGCAGGTGCAACTGGAGGCCGACAAGGCCTACGAGGCCGTGCTGCGCCTGGGTGTGCGCACCACCACCGGCGATGCCGAGGGCGAGGTGATCGCCACCGCGCCGGTGGACGCGGCCCGGCTGACCCCCTCGCGGCTGGCCGAGCTGGCGCGCCGCTTCACCGGCGTGATCGAGCAGATTCCGCCGATGCACAGTGCCCTCAAAAAGGACGGCAAGGCGCTGTACGAATATGCGCGTGCGGGCATCGAGGTCGAGCGCGCGCCGCGCCGCGTGACGATCCATGCGTTGACGCTGGAGCCGATGCCCGACGACCCCGCCGCGCTGCGCCTGCGAGTGCGCTGCAGCAAAGGCACCTATGTGCGCACGCTGGCCGAGGACATCGGCGCGGCGCTGGGCTGTGGCGCGCACCTGACCGCGCTGCGGCGCACCGCCACCGGGGGGCTGACGCTGCCGCAGGCGATCACGCTGGACGCGCTGGAAGCCCTGTCCCCACCGCAGCGCCTGCGCTGCCTGCTGCCCCCCGAGACCTTGCTGGAGGGCGCGCCGCGCGTCGTGCTGGATGAGCGCGATGCGGGCCGTTTTCTGAGCGGTTTGCGCCGCCGCGGCCCGTGGCCGCCCGCTGAACTGGTTGCCGTGTTCGGCGACCGCCCGCGGGCCCTGCTGGGCACCGCCCGCTGTGCCGGCGGCGAATTGATTCCGGCGCGTCTGCTCGCGCCCACCGAAGTTTCCCAATATCTGCAACAGGCTGCACCATGACCTCCCGCCCCCCGATTCGCAACATCGCGATCATCGCCCACGTCGACCACGGCAAAACGACCATGGTCGACCAACTGCTGCGCCAGTCCGGCACCTTTGCCGCCCATGAGAAGGTGGAGGACACGGTCATGGACAGCAACGCGCTCGAACGCGAGCGCGGCATCACCATCCTGGCCAAGAACTGCGCCGTGCGCTGGAACGGCACGCACATCAACATCGTGGACACACCGGGCCACGCCGACTTTGGCGGCGAGGTCGAGCGCGCGCTGTCCATGGTGGATGGCGTGCTGCTGCTGATCGACGCCCAGGAAGGGCCGATGCCGCAGACACGTTTCGTGACCAAGAAGGCGCTGGCGCTGGGCCTCAAGCCCATCGTGGTGGTCAACAAGGTGGACAAGCCCGGGGCCAATTGCGACAAGGTGATCAACGCCGCGTTCGACCTGTTCGACAAGCTGGGGGCGACCGACGAGCAGCTGGATTTTCCGGTGGTGTATGCCTCGGGCATCAACGGCTGGTCGTCGCTGACCGAGGGGGCGCCTGGCGAGCGCTGGGGGCCGGACATGTCCGCGCTGTTCGAGACCATCCTCAAGCATGTGCCCGCCCACGAGGGCGATCCCGCCGCGCCGCTGCAACTGCAGATTTCGGCGCTGGACTACAACAGCTTCGTGGGCCGCATTGGCGTGGGCCGCATCAACGCCGGCACGCTGCGGCCGGCAATGGACGTGCTGGTCATGGAGGGGCCGGACGGCCGGCAGTTCAAGGGCCGCATCAACCAGGTGCACAAGTTCCAGGGGCTGGACCGGGTGCAGGTGAGCGAGGCCGGGCCGGGCGACATCGTGCTGATCAACGGCATCGACGAGATCGGCATCGGTGTGACGGTCACCGACATCGCCAACCCGCGGCCGCTGCCCATGCTCAAGATCGACGAGCCGACGCTGACGATGAATTTTTGCGTCAACACCTCGCCGCTGGCCGGGCGTGAGGGCAAGTTCGTCACCAGCCGGCAAATCTGGGACCGGCTGCAAAAGGAGCTGCAATCCAACGTGGCGCTGCGCGTGCGCGAGACGGGCGAGGACGGAGTCTTCGAAGTCTCGGGCCGGGGCGAGCTGCACCTGACCATCCTGCTGGAGAACATGCGCCGCGAGGGTTACGAGCTGGCCGTGAGCAAGCCGCGCGTCGTGTTCAAAGAGATCGACGGCGTGCGGTGCGAGCCGATCGAGCTGGTGACCTGCGACATCGAGGAGCAGCACCAGGGCGGCGTGATGCAGGCGCTGGGCGAGCGCAAGGGAGAGTTGGTGAACATGGAGCCCGACGGCCGCGGCCGCGTGCGGCTGGAGTACCGCATCCCGGCGCGGGGGCTGATCGGTTTTTCCAACGAATTCCTCAACCTCACGCGCGGCTCGGGCCTCATCTCCAACATCTTCGACGGCTACGAGCCGCACAAGGGCGACATCGGCGGTCGCAAGAACGGCGTGCTCATCAGCATGGACGACGGCGAGATCTTCACCTACGCGCTGGGCAAGCTGGACGATCGCGGCCGCATGTTCGTCAAGGCCGGCGACCCGGTGTACGAGGGCATGATCGTCGGCGTGCACAACCGCGATAACGACCTGGTGGTCAATGCGACGCGCACCAAGCAGCTGACCAATTTCCGCGTCTCGGGCAAGGAGGATGCGATCAAGATCACCCCGCCCATCGAGCTGACGCTGGAGTACGCGGTCGAGTTCATCGAGGATGACGAGCTGGTGGAAATCACGCCCAAGAGCATCCGCCTGCGCAAGCGCTACCTGAAGGAGCACGAGCGCAAGCGCGCCGCGCGGGAAGGCGCATGACGCTGCGTCACGGGCAGGCCGTCGCCCTGATGGTGGCGGTGACGTTCCTGTGGGCGACGGCGGGCGTGGTCACGCGCCAGCTCGAGCAGGCGCAGGCGTTCGAGATCACCTTCTGGCGCAGCGCGTTCACCGCGCTGTCGCTGGCGCTGATCCTGCCTCTGTGGCAGGGTCGCGGCGTGTGGCGCCGGATGGTCACCAGCGGCCGCGCTCTGTGGTGGTCGGGGGTGTGCTGGGCGGTCATGTTCACCGCCTTCATGATCGCGCTGGCGCTGACCAGTGTGGCCAATGTGCTGATCACGCTGGCGGCCGGGCCGCTGCTGACGGCGCTCATCTCGCGCCTGTTCTTCGGGCAGCGGCTGGCGCGACAGACCTGGGCGGCCATCGTGGTGGCGGGCCTGGGCATCGCATGGATGTTTGCGCGCCAACTGGGCGAGGGCGGCTGGCTGGGCAGCGTGGTGGCGCTGGGCGCCCCGCTGGGGGGCGCCTTCAACTGGAATCTGGTGCAGCGCAGCCAGCGCGAAGGGCACGGGGTGGATTTGGTGCCCGCCGTGCTGGTGGGCGCCGGCGTGTCGGCGGCGGTGACGCTGCCGCTGGCCTGGCCGCTGCGGGCCAGCGCGCACGACGTGGCGTGGCTGGCGGGGCTGGGCGTGTGGCAACTGGCGGTGCCGTGCGTGCTGGCCGTCGTCTGCGCGCGTGTGCTCAAGCCCACCGAGGTTTCGATGCTGGGCTTGCTGGAGGTGCTCTTTGGCATCGTGCTGGCATGGCTGGGCGCGGGCGAGGTTCCTTCGCCCGCCGTCTGGCAAGGCGGCGCCCTGGTGCTGGGCGCATTGCTGACCCACCTGTGGTTGACCCAACGGAAGGAGACATCCCCATGACCTCGCGCTGGAGCGATTTCGTCCACATCGAGCGCACGCCCAACGGCGTCGGGCGCATCACCCTCGACCGGCCCAAGGCCCTCAATGCCCTGGATCTGGGCATGATCCGGGCGCTCGCCGAGGCGTTGCTCGCTTGGCGCGATGACCCCGCCGTGGTGGCGGTGGCGATTCGCGGCACCTCCAAGGACGGGCCGTTCGGGGCCTTTTGCGCGGGCGGGGATATCCGCTTCTTCCATCAGGCCGCGCTGGCGGGCGATCCGCGGCTGGAGGACTTCTTTACCGAGGAGTACGCCCTCAACCACCTGATCTTTACCTACCCCAAGCCGTATATCGCTTTCATGGACGGCATCGTCATGGGTGGCGGTATGGGCATCAGCCAGGGCGGGCGCTGCCGCATCGTCACCGAGCGCACCAAGATGGCCATGCCCGAGACCAACATCGGGCTGTTCCCAGATGTCGGCGGAGGGCATTTCCTGAGCCGCTGCCCGGGGCATGTCGGGGAGTATCTGGGGCTGACCGGGGTGGTCGTCGGGGCGGATGCGGCGCTGGCCTGGGGCCTGGCCGATGTGGCCGCCCCCGCGGCCGATCTGCCGCGCGCGTGGGACGCACTCGCCACCGTGCAGGCGGATAGCCCCGAGGCGTTCGAGGCTGCGTGGCGTGGGTGGACGGCGCAGGCCGGCTGGCGCAGCGCGGGGCCTCGCACCGTGGCGCCGCTGGCGCCAGAGGTGGATGCCGCCTTTGGTGCCGACACCGTGGGCGGCATCGTGCAGGCGCTGCAGGCGGCCGGCACGGACGCGGCGGCACAGGCCCTGGCCACACTGCGCCTGCGCAGCCCGCTGATGCTGCATGTGGTGCTGGAACATGTGCGGCGCGCGCGGGGCATGACCCTGGCCGAGGATCTGCGCCTGGAGCGGGACCTGGTGCGCCATTGCTTCCATCCCCGCCATCTGGGGCGCTCGCCAGCCGAGGGGGAGACGGTCGAGGGCATCCGCGCCCTGGCGGTGGACAAGGACCAGCAGCCGCGTTGGAACCCGGCGCGCATCGAGGACGTGACGGCGGCGATGGTGGCGCCGTTCTTCGACAGCCCCTGGCCCGCGCACGCGCATCCGCTCGGGCATTTGCGCTGATTCGTCCCTCCGGCGGCCGGCGCCGCCGGGGCAGGGCGGCCGGGGGTCAGCGCATGCGGTGTTTGAGCGCGCGCTCCACCTCGCGCTTGCCCTCGCGCTCTTTGATGGTGTCGCGCTTGTCGTGCTGCGCCTTGCCGCGCGCCAGCGCGATCTCGCATTTGACGCGGCCGTTTTTCCAGTGCAGGTTCAGCGGCACCAGGGTGTAGCCCTTTTGCTCCACCTTGCCGATGAGGCGGCGGATCTCGGCCTTGTGCATCAGCAGCTTGCGCGTGCGGTCGGTATCCGCCCGAATGTGCGTGGATGTGCTGCGCAGCGGGTGGATGAGGCAGCCGATCAGGAACAGCTCGCCGTCGCGCACCACGACATAGCCCTCGGTGATCTGCACCTTGCCGTCGCGGATGGCCTTGACCTCCCAGCCCTGCAGGACGACGCCGGCCTCGAAGCGCTCTTCGATGTGGTAGTTGAAGAACGCCTTCTTGTTCTCGGCGATGCGGCTGTCGGTGGCGGCTTTGGACTTGGGGGTGGACATGGGACCTACAATCGGGGCAGGGCCGACGATTGTATGAAACCGAAAACCGTCCGCAAGTCCGTGCTCGTCTGGCACAGCCCGCACGAGATGTTTCAGCTGGTCAGCGACGTGGAGCGCTACCCCGAGTTTCTGCCGTGGTGCGCGTCCGGCCAGGTGCTCGAGCGCACGCCGGACGGCATGGTGGCCTCGATCGGCATGGCCTTTGGTGGCGTGCGCAAAAGCTTCACCACCCGCAATGTGCACGAGGCCGACCGCCGCATCCATCTGCGCCTGGTGGAGGGGCCGTTTTCCCAGTTGGAGGGGCATTGGGAGTTCTTGCCCGTGGGCGACGGCGACGCACGCGCCTGCAAGATCGAGTTTTCGCTGCGGTACGGGTTTTCCAGCAGCGTGCTGTCGGCCCTGGTGGGGCCGGTGTTCGACCGCATTGCCGATTCCCTGGTGGACGCCTTCGTCAAACGGGCCGACCAGGTGTATGGGGTGTGAGGTGCAGGGGGTGCGATGCGCGTGACCGTCGTCTGGGCCTCGGCCCCCCGCACCGTGCAGGAGGTCGCCCTGGATCTGCCCGACGGGGCCACGGTGGCGCAGGCGCTGGCCGTTACCGGTTGGGACCTGGGGCCGCTCGATGCGAGGCCGGGCGGCTTGGCGACGAGCGTCTGGGGGCGGCGCGTGACCCCGGATACACCGCTGCGCGAGGGCGACCGGCTGGAACTGACCCGCCCGCTGCGGGTGGACCCCAAGGTCGCGCGGCGGGAACGCTTCCAGCGGCAGGGCGCACGCGCGGCGGGCCTGTTTGCCCGCACCCCCAAACGTTGACGCGCCGGGGCTCACCCTTCGGGCGGACCGGGCCCCGTGCGGTGCCGATGCCCCGAATACAATAGCGCTTTTGGAGCCCATCCCATGCGCCTGCTCGGAAAAGCGTTGACCTTCGACGATGTGTTGTTGGTCCCCGCGTACTCGCAAGTTCTGCCCAAGGACACGTCGCTGGCCACCCGCTTTACCCGCGACATCACCCTCAACCTGCCGCTGGTGTCGGCCGCCATGGACACCGTCACCGAGGCCCGGCTGGCGATCGCCATCGCGCAGGAAGGCGGCATCGGCATCATCCACAAGAACCTGTCGGTGCAGGAGCAGGCCGCGCAGGTGGCCAAGGTCAAGCGCTACGAATCCGGCGTGCTGCGCGACCCGGTCGTCATCAGCCCCGACACCACGGTGCGCCAGGTCGTCAGGCTGTCGGACGAGCTGGGCGTGTCGGGCTTTCCGGTCGTCGAGGGTGGCAAGGTGGTCGGCATCGTCACCGGGCGTGACCTGCGCTTCGAGACGCGCATGGACGCCCCGGTGCGCGAGATCATGACGCCGCGCGAGCGGCTGGTCACCGTGCCGGAGGGCACCACGCCGGAGGCGGCCAAGGCGCTGCTGAACAAGCACAAGCTGGAGCGGCTGCTGGTCGTCAACGACGCCTTCGAGCTCAAGGGCCTGATCACCGTCAAGGACATCACCAAGCAGCTCAATTTCCCCAACGCCGCGCGCGACGACAACGGCCGCCTGCGCGTCGGCGCCGCGGTCGGCGTCGGCCCCGGCACCGACGAGCGCGTCGAGGCGCTGGTCAAGGCCGGCGTGGACGTGATCGTCGTCGACACCGCGCACGGCCACAGCAAGGGCGTGCTGGACCGCGTGCGCTGGGTCAAGCACAACTTCCCGCAGGTGCAGGTCATCGGCGGCAACATCGCCACTGGCGAGGCCGCCCGCGCGCTGGCGGAGGCCGGCGCGGACGCGGTCAAGGTCGGCATCGGGCCGGGCTCGATCTGCACCACGCGCATCGTCGCCGGGGTCGGCGTGCCGCAGATCACCGCCATCGACAACGTGGCCACGGCGCTCAAGGGGACGGGTGTGCCGCTGATCGCCGACGGCGGCATCCGCTACAGCGGCGACATCGCCAAGGCCCTGGCCGCCGGCGCGCACTGCGTGATGATGGGCGGCATGTTCGCCGGCACCGAGGAGGCGCCCGGCGAGGTGATCCTGTACCAGGGCCGCAGCTACAAGAGCTACCGCGGCATGGGCTCGATCGGTGCGATGAAGGCCGGCAGCGCCGACCGTTACTTTCAGGAAAACGACGAGGCCGCCAATCCCAACGCCGACAAGCTGGTGCCCGAGGGTATCGAGGGCCGCGTGCCGTACAAAGGCTCGGTGGTGACGATCATCTTCCAGATGGCCGGCGGCATCCGCGCGGCGCTGGGCTACTGTGGCTGCGCCAGCATCGCCGAGCTGCACGAGAAGGCCGCCTTCGTCGAGATCACCGCCGCCGGCATCCGCGAAAGCCACGTGCACGACGTGCAGATCACCAAGGAAGCGCCGAACTACCGGCTGGATTGACACCACGCCGTGCCGAGGGCCGCCAGCGAGGCGGCCCTTCGCTTTGGCGGCCCCGCAGCGGATATGACCCGATGAACCACGACAAGATCCTCATCCTCGACTTCGGCTCGCAGGTCACGCAGCTGATCGCGCGGCGCGTGCGCGAGGCGCACGTCTATTGCGAGGTGCACCCCTGCGACGTCAGCAGCGAGTGGGTGCGGCAGTACGCCGCCGACGGGCGGCTCAAGGGCGTGATCCTTTCGGGCAGCCACGCCAGCGTCTACGAGGTGGACGACCGCGCGCCCGATGCGGTGTTCGAGCTGGGCGTGCCGGTGCTGGGCATCTGCTACGGCATGCAAACGATGGCGCAGCAGCTCGGCGGGCGCGTGGAGGGCTCGCCGGTGCGCGAGTTCGGCTACGCCGAGGTGCGCGCGCGCGGCCACACCGCGCTGCTGAAGGACATCGCCGACTTCCACACCCCCGAGGGGCATGGGATGCTCAAGGTGTGGATGAGCCACGGCGACAAGGTGGTGGAGCTGCCGCCCGGCTTCAAGCTGATGGCCAGCACCGACTCCTGCCCGATCGCCGGCATGGCCGACGAGGCGCGGCGCTTCTACGGCGTGCAGTTCCACCCGGAGGTGACGCACACCGTGCAGGGGCGGGCGATCCTGGAGCGCTTCGTGCTGGAGATCTGCGGCGCCAGGCCCGACTGGATCATGCGCGACCACATCGAGGAGGCCGTGGCGGCCATCCGCGCCCAGGTCGGCGACGAGGAGGTGCTGCTGGGCCTCTCGGGAGGGGTCGATTCCTCGGTGGCCGCAGCGCTCATCCACCGGGCGATTGGCGACCAGCTCACCTGCGTGTTCGTCGATCATGGCCTGCTGCGCCTGCACGAAGGCGACATGGTGATGGACATGTTCGCCGGCAAGCTGCACGCCCGGGTGATCCGGGTGGACGCCAGCGACCTGTTCCTGCGCGAGCTGGCTGGCGTGACCGACCCCGAGCGCAAGCGCAAGATCATCGGGCGGCTGTTCGTCGATGTCTTCAAGGCCGAGGCGGAAAAGCTCAAGGCCGCGCGCCCCGGCTCCAAGGGCATCCAGTGGCTGGCGCAGGGCACCATCTACCCGGACGTGATCGAGTCCGGCGGCGCCAAGAGCAAGAAAGCCGTCACGATCAAGAGCCACCACAACGTCGGCGGCCTGCCCGAGCAGCTGGGCCTCAAGCTCCTGGAGCCGCTGCGCGACCTGTTCAAGGACGAAGTGCGCGAGCTGGGCGTGGCGCTGGGCCTGCCGCACGACATGGTGTACCGCCACCCGTTCCCGGGGCCGGGCCTGGGCGTGCGCATCCTTGGCGAGGTGAAGAAGGAATACGCCGACCTGCTGCGCCGGGCGGATGCCATCTTCATCGAGGAGCTGCGCTCCACCATCGAGCCGAACTCCGGCAAAAGCTGGTACGACCTCGTCAGCCAGGCGTTTGCGGTGTTCCTGCCGGTCAAGAGCGTCGGCGTGATGGGCGACGGCCGCACCTACGACTATGTGGTGGCGCTGCGCGCGGTGCAGACCAGCGACTTCATGACCGCCGACTGGGCCGAGCTGCCCTACAGCCTGCTCAAGCGCGTCTCCAGCCGCATCATCAACGAGGTGCGCGGCATCAACCGCGTCACCTACGACGTCAGCTCCAAGCCGCCGGCGACGATCGAGTGGGAATGATCCCGCGTCCGGCATCCGCCGATACGGGCAGTCAGCTCAGCATTGCCTGCACGGCCTTGATGATGGGGGCGTCGTTCTTGTGGGTCAGTATTTCAGGCAGTCTGTCGATCGGGATCAGCATGACGGCCTGGCTTTCCCAGCCCATGTCGCCGGGGTGGCCGCTGATACGGCGGGCTAGGTAATAGCGGGTGTAGCTCGTTGATCGGGGCACATCCACCAGAAAACGGGTTAGCTGTACGCGGAGGCCGGCTTCTTCGTAGGCTTCCCGGATCGCGGCGGCTTGCAGGCTAGTGCCGGGGGAGTAGGTGCCCTTGGGGAAGGTCGCCTGGTAACCGCCGTAGGCGTTGCTGGGGGCCACTGCCCAGACACGCCCGTCGTCCTCGACGATGACCACGCCGGCTGCGGCTTTCTTGCCTTTGGGGAGGTTGAGGTCGGGTTCTTCCACCGGATGTTGCTCAGCCAATCGCTGCCACCCGGCATGGTCGGTTGGCGCATCAACCCACGAGTCAAAGGGTATTGCTGCAAGTTCTGACGGCATCGGGCCATCCGGGATGACGATGGCGATGCTCTCGGGATCCTGCCAGGTCCACAGGGCCGTGGGCGTGCTGGGGTGGGCGAGCTTGACGGGATTGCCGTTATCATCGCGGCGCGGGTGTACCGGCGGGCCGGGCTGGAGAACTTCTTCCTCGTCCTCGAGTGCGTCGTCTTCCTCCAGTTCTGCGTCCAGGGCCTCTAGCTCGCGCAGCAATTTCTCGAAGCTGGACTGTTGACTTTCCTCAACAGGCACTTCGTCGAAATCCTCCGGGTTCTCTTCAGGCACGAGGCAATTCCCGGCTTCTTCGTCCCGCTGCATGAAGCGTGAGCGGTTCGCCCAGGTGAAGTCACTGAGTGTTACATCCGGGAAGTAAAGCGTGTGAGTCCCCAGGATCACACTGGCAGTGAATTCGCGCAGGACGGCGACAAACTCGAACAGCGCGTTCAGGTTGTGAGGAGACGAGTCATTGGCCCAGTC
Source organism: Tepidimonas fonticaldi (assembly GCF_007556755.1). Classification (GTDB taxonomy): domain Bacteria; phylum Pseudomonadota; class Gammaproteobacteria; order Burkholderiales; family Burkholderiaceae_C; genus Tepidimonas; species Tepidimonas fonticaldi. Next base: position 55,968 of record NZ_VJOO01000001.1, read on the forward strand.
GGCGATGATTTTTGCAATTGCCGTCGACAGGCCGGCCAGTCCTTCGCTGAGGATGCAGTGCAGGTTCTCATCGGCGTACCAGTCCGGGTCCAGCGCCAGCGTCCGGATGACAGCCTTGCCCAATCCCTGCTCGGTGCGCCAGGCTTCCAGCCCGTGGAAGCTCTCGTCAGCACCGCTGAGCACCGATGCAATGCGTTCGTTGGCGCTCAGCACATCGGAGAAGCTGGCGGGTTCATAATCGGGCAAGGCATCCAGCCCGGAACAGTATTTGGGCAGCTCCTTGCAGAGGATGCGCCAGAAATAGGGGGCAATCAGCTCCATGATCACGGACGGAGAACCCAGATAGCCGGGCTGCGTCGCCTCTTTCAGGGCAGAGACGAAGCTTGACTCGTGGGGCTGATGGGCCTCGTCGCTGGCGTAATAGCTCAGCACGTCGAGCAAGGTATTCCAGGCGTCATCGCGGGTGCCGCCATAGTCGGGCCCCAGGTTGATCCTTACCCTGCGCGCAACCCCGCCGTCACCGTCGTCGTCGAACACCACCTCGTACATCTTGATGCCCGTCCAGCTGCGGTGGATATGCAGGATGTTGTCCTCAAAATAGAGGAACCACTTCTCGTCCTGATCGGACGGGACGAACCCGCGCCGGAGGTTGCGCATGTGCGCGGCGTTGAAATGCAGCTCGATCTTCATGTCCTCATACGAGGCAGGCATCGGCTTGAGGTCTGGCCAATCCCTCTTGGTGGCGATATGCATGGTTGCGGCTCCGTTGCAAAAGGGCTTCACGCCCTCATTGAATCGGCCTGCAGGGCAGTCACAACCGGCAGGCCTTTGGTTCAAGAGGACAATCCGCGTGCAGGCTTTTCCTGTTCTCGCTCATGACTGGGAAGCGTCAGGCCCAGGCACGGCTGCTTCCAGCAACTGGCGGATATAGCTATCCCCGTCTTCCTCCTGAAACAGGATGTGTTTTTTCTGCATCTCGCCCTTGGTGATGCCCCAAAGCTTGCTCATTTCATGCGAGGGCGTGTTCGAGACGATGAAGGACTCGAGCACAACATCAGGCTGCCCCAGCCGCTTCTCGATGTCCTTGACCGTTTCGTAGAAGCTGATCTTGGGATCCTGGAGGCCGACGTTGCGGATGCCTTTGGGGTCGACAAAGGTCACGCGCTGCCGTTTGCCTTCGAGCTGCCAGATGATGAAGTCCGGGTGGAAGTTTCCAGCCTCGAAGAAGCCGACGCCACGGCCCTTGCTGAGGTTGCGCAGCAGGTAGAGTTCGCGTTCCGCAAAATAGCCGGGGTTGGCGTCGTGGAACGCCTTCAGGTCCTCGATGAACCGGCGCTCGCCCTTATTGAGCGGGGCGGGTGAGATTTCCACTACACTGCCGTCCAGGAACAGCAACGGCTGGTAGAGGTGTCGCCCGAACCAGATTGCCTTGAGGCCCCGGAACTCCCAGTCCTTCAGATTCCCTTGCTCGATGGCCTCTTTCAGCTCTTTCAGTTTTGCGACGATTTCCTGCTGCGATTCCTCGATCAGGATCCGGTAACCGTATTCGGCGCCATCCTCACTCAGGATGGACGGGAAGTTGGGATCGTCCTCGGTGAGGTCGCGGTATTCCAGGTGCGGCAATTCCCACTCTTTCTTGCGGAAGGTGTAGTAGCGCTCCACGTACTTGCGCAGAAGGGCCTGGGCGATCTCCTGCCATACGCGCACCTTTTCGAACGAGTCGAAGGCCAGCTCCGATGCAGGGATGAGCAGTCGGTACCAGCTGGTGTCCACCAGCAATGCAGCGATGCCGGAACGGGGCAGGTTGAGGTTGTACCAGCCACGCTCGGCCTTGAAACGTTCGAGGTCGAAGTACAGCTGATCGAGGCCCAGGAAGGCGATGTGCTGCTTCGTCAGGTGCGCCTCATTGGGGGCGCCTTCGTCCTCGCTGCCCGATACCCCGTCGGACTTCATGGTCTGGATCTTCGGGTACCAGTTCAGCACCACCTGGTTCTTCTGCAGGTAGGCCGTGGCGGGCTCAAGGTCGGGGCGCGGGGGCTGGAGGGTCGGAACCGGCCCCAGCTTGCGGAAGGCGTCGCCAAACTCAGTCTTGACGCCGTTGATCTCTTTTTTGAGACGGATCGTCTTGAGCGGCTTCGTGCCCAGGTTCCGGATGACCGGCAGGATGAATTCGATGCGTTCTTCGTTGGCAGGCAAACCTTCCGCTTCAAGAAAATCGCGGAACTGCGACATGTAATCGGCGCGGACGCCGAAGATGTGCAGCGTTTCGAGCAGGTCGATGTACTTGGGCCGTTTCAGCGCCGCGGGGAGGGTTGCACGCACGCTGCGCTTGAGGCTCATGCCATAGCCCTTCAACCGCACGCCGCGGCCGAAGAGCTGGATGATCTGCGCGCCCTCGCTGCGCCCAACGTTCATCAGCCCCATGGTGCTCACGCGCCAGCTGCTCCATCCCTCGGTGAACTTCTTCGAACCAATGAGCACGTTGATGGCGGAGTGCGGCTTGTCCAGCTCGTGGAACAACGATCCGGAAAATTCCCGCTCGGCGACATGCAAGCCGCTGGCTTCGCACAGCTTCACCAGCTTGGTGTCGTCACCGACGTTGATGACGCCAAAGAACGCGTTGTCGCCCACGCGCACGCCGATTTCGCCGGCGGCGCCCTTCAGGTTCTCGACGTGCAGCAGGCCGCCTGCGGGAGCGTTGAACAGGGTCGCCAGTGTTTCGTCGAAGATCTGTTCCGGCGACAGGCCGCAGGTGTTCAGGTAGGCGAAACGGCCCGCGAACAGGTTCTTGCCGGTGGCCGTCAGCAACCCTTCGTTCAGCACGCGCCGGATGCGCTCGGCGCTGTCCTTGCGATTCGCCACGTAGGCGGCCAGGAACTTCAGGATGGCCACGACGTCCGACACATCCTTTTTGTCCTCCTTGCGCACGGCATTGACGCTGCCGCCCACGAAGACCCACAACGGCTTTTCGATGTTGAACGGGCGCTGGCTCGTCTCCAGTTCCCGGTACAGCCGCTGCTGCTGGAAGAACGACAGCAGACAGGCGGTGAGGTAGGTCCTCATCCATTCCTCGTTGCGGTCGTCTTCCAGGTTGAGGATGTGGTAGTCCTTGCCGAAACCGTCGCCGTAGAACCAGCGATAGGAATAGTCGAACAGCGTGCTGCGCGCGTAGAGGTCGGTCAGCTGTCGGTTTCCGGCCACGGCCTGGCCGAAGGTGGCGGAATATTCGAACGAAAAGCCCTTTTCACACAGCGCGTTGCGGAACTTCATCCAGGCCCCGTCGCCGCCTGCCGAAGCACCGCGGTGCCCTTCATCGACGAGGACAAGGTTGTTGCCCTCGAAGGCATCCACCGCCACTGTCTTCTCGCCCATCTCCTCCTTCAGCTTGGTGACCTCCAGGATTTCCACCGCACGGCCGGCGAACAGGCCGCGTCCGTCCTTGTTGAAGATCTCCGCCTCGATGCCCGACTTCTGGAACTCGCGCAGATGCTGCTGCGACAGCCCTTCGTTGGGCGTGAGCAGGATGATCCGGTTCAGCTCGCGCGAAAGACCATGTGTTTCCAGAAACCGCTGGTACTGGAGGATGTTGGCATGCATGAGCAGTGTTTTGCCGCTGCCGGTGGCCATCCAGAACGCGATCTTGTTGAGCTGGAGGCGAGGGTCCTCAGACTCGTCCAGTGCCGCGATCCGGTCCGCTTCCGGGAGCGTCTCGTTCAGCGCCGCAATGCGCGCGTTGAGCGCCTGCCGCAGGCCGGCGGGGTCGCGGAAGTAGCGGTCGAGGTAGATCTCCGTGAACAGCAGCGCCAGGTACTGGAAGTACTTCCAGACGATCGGCTCCTCACCCCGGGTGATGCGCCGGTCGTTGAGGTGTTGCGTGACCGAAACGATGGCCTGGTCGTATTCCAGCAGCTGTTCGTCCGACAGCTCCGGCCTGTTCTCCGGGGGCAGGTGCAGGCACAGGGCGTGGTGGAAGCGGTGGATGTTGTCCGCGTCCAGTCCTTCCAGCGACTCGTCTTTCAAGTGAGCGGCGAGCTGGTCGAAGCGCTCGACCCCGAACAGACCGAGCAGCCACTGGTTGAGGGCGAGCTTGCGGTTGAACGGCAACGACGCGCGGGGCGCGGCGGCCAGGCCGCGCGCAGCCGCCCTGGGCGAAGCTGCATCGTTCTTGCGAGGACGTCCGCGCGGCATCAGGCAGCCTCCTTCCGCTTGTCGCTCATTGGATAGCAGCTACGGATGTTGTCGATCATTTTCAGGCCCAAAGTGAGTGACAAACCTGCTTGTTGCGAACGGACGAGCATCACACGCCCTCCATTTCGAACATCAGGCGGAAGAAGTCCTCCTCGATCAGGCGCACCTTCCAGGTGTCATCCGGGGCCTTGAGGTTTTCCAGGTTGTTGTCGCCGTTCACGTAGATCAGGTCGAATTCGCTGTCCTTGCTGGAGTAGCCCTGCTTGCGGAACCACTCGTCCAGCACCAGGTTGTCGCGCTCGATGCCTTCCGGGGCCTCGCCACCCGGGCGCTTGCGCCAGATGACGAGGGTGCGGCGGCCGTCGGGCGTGGTGCCGGTGACGGTGCGGAACCACCACGGGCCTTCCGGGTCCTCCTTCAGGCGGCCGTCCAGCAGCAGCCGGCGCGGCGCGTCCGCCGGCAGGTCCGGATCGTCGTCGCGGCGGAACGCGGCGCTGTAGGTGCGCGGCGCGGCGATGTGGTCCACCTTCAGGCCGATCAGCCAGTTGAAGGTCTCCTGCAGGTCGACATTCACCTCGCGGGACTCGTCCGAACCCGGGCGCTTGACCTTCAGCCTGTAGGCCGTGGGGTCCATGAAGGCGGCCACGTTCAGCAGCGACTGGCTGCCGCGCGTTTCCACGTCCAGCATGTAGCGCAGCAGGTACTGCTCCCGGAAGCCGTCCGCCCCCTGGGCCTGCGGGCTGTCGAGCAGGCTCTGCTGCGCCTCGGTGCGGCGCAGTTCCAGGTTGTTCAGCGTGTCCTCGTAGGACTCGAGGCGGATCACTTTCATGATCCGCGGGCTGCGCTCGGCTTCCTCAGGTGTTGCGAAGCGCTTGGGTTTGCCAGTCCTCCAATCAGGGGTATAAACGACCTTTTTCAGACGCGGAAGAAGAACGGTGTCGAAGTAGTCGGCTTGCTCCACGAGGATGAACTTGCGCTGACCACCGTCTTCACGGTTGAGATTGATGACGGCATGACCGGTGGTTCCTGAGCCGGCAAAATAGTCAATTACAGCTTCGTTGCTGCGCTTGCGAATATTTGTCTGCAACAGGCGCTGAATTAATAGTGATGGTTTGGGATAGGGAAAGATTCGCTTTGAGCCAAACAACGCATCGAACTCAGAATTGGCCAATGCGTTATCGCCAGCAAACTCTCGATCGAATAGCGTCACTGGTACCAAGCCATCTTGGACGTCGGATAGATAGCGCTTCACCATAGGGTATGCGGCGCCATCTCCCCAAATTACGGCGTTCTCGGTGACCTTCTGCTTCCATGTCGTTTCGCTCAGCCGCCAGTACTGTCCTGGTGGGGGACGCAGAATGATCCCATTGGGCTTTTCAATGACGTAGTCCGCATCGTATGGATTGTTGGCGTAGATCGGGTCCGGTTTCCATGGCCCTTTGGGATCATTGTCCGGATTGGTATATGCGTCAGTGTTCTCTCGGGGAATTAGCACCCTCTCCCATTGGTCTTTATTGATCGCAAAGCACGGAATGTAGTCATGAGATACTGAGAACAATCTTGCAGAATTCTTTCGGGTGTGGACTTTTTCCCAAATAATAGTTGCGACATGATTGTCGCGCCCAAAAACATCTCGCAGCAAAGAGACAAGATCACAATACATTACGTCGTCAATGCTGATATATTGGCCCCCGTCGTGACGTAATAGCTGTCGAAGAAGCAGGAGTCGTGATGCTAGCATCGCAATCCAACTGGAGTAGGTGTAGCCGTCTTTGTATACAAACTTTCCTTCACTGCGATCTTTTTCAGTGTTGTAGGGCGGATCGATAAATGCACACTTGATACCATTGCGGTATCGAAGTTGAAGAATTGCGAGGGCACTAAAGTTCTCGCTGTGCACCAGCAGGCCATCCATTTTGTCCTCCACGGCTTCGAGTTTCTCTAGAAGCCGTGTGGTGAGGTCGGCGTCGAAATGCCGCGTGTCCACCATCAGCGTCGGATGCGCCTTCAGAAACTCCACCGTCAGCGGCACGCTATATCCCGGCGTCGTCAGGTCGCCCTTGATTTCATCAATCGCACACAGCCGCACCCATTCCTCGCGTTGAGCGTCATTGGCGGCTATCTCCGGATAGAACTCCTCCGGAATCACACCCAGCCGGATGCAATAGCTGGTCTCGACGACAAACTTCTTCTTCAGCCACAGCTTCTTCTGGAAGTCTTCCAGCTGCGCCAGGAAGTCGATGATCTTGTGCGCGATGCGGCGGATGACCTTGATCTTGGACAGGTACTGCTCGACGCGCGGTGCGGTTTCGTTTTCCACGTCGTCGAGGTGCATGACCTCGTTCTTGATGTAGAAGTCCAGCTCGCGCCGCAGAAAGCCGCCCAGGTCCTTGTGGATGAAGTAGTCGAAGGTGTTGCGGGCGGTGTAGCGGTCCAGATGCACGCGCAGCCGGGTGTTCTCCGAGGCCGTGCCGTCGGCGCGCACGTGCTTCCCGCCCAGGACCTTGATCCAGTCGGCCAGCGCCGGGTCGTCGAGGGCAAGGATCGCCGCCTCGGCCTCGGCGTTCAGGTCCTTCTGCTTGGCCAGATCGGGCGCGTAGGTGAAGCGAATCACCAGTTCGCCGTCCTCGATGGCCGCAAAGGGCGCCGGGGCCAGCCGGAAGCGGCGCTCCTTGCCGGCCTGTTCCTTGACGTTGCCGTGCTCGCCCTCGGCGGCGTCCACGAGCCTGAAGTGGACGCGCATGGGGTTCCGTTCGTCCTCCGGGCGCAGGCGGAAGGCGTAGTCGCGGAAGCTTTCGCTGGTCTTGATGTAGTACTGGTCCGCGTTGGCCCAGTGGAGCTTGACCTCCTCGCCCTCGTAGGGGATGGCGTAGACGCCGGGCTTGTAGACGCGCTTGCTGAGGAAGTCGCCCTCGGAGTAGTAGCGGCGGAAGAAACTGTAGAGGTGGTCGTAGACCTCGGCTTCCAGCGCCCCGGTGGCCAGTTCCTTCTCCAGTTCGGCCTTGTCGGCGGTGCGGTACTGGGCGAACGCCTGCTTCACCTGCGGCAGCAGGTCCTTGTCCAGGAACTGCGTCACCTCCGCACTCCGGGCGTGCAGGATGCGGTAGATGCCGAAGTCCAGTTCCGGCTGGTCGAGCTGGAACAGCTCCTTGAGCAGGGTTTTCAGCTTTTCGTATTTCTGGCTCATTGCGTGGTGGTCCTGTTGAATCGTTGGCGGGCGCGTCGCTTCGTCAGACGACGGCCCAGCGAATGGTGAAAAGGGTTTCGGCGTGCGTGCGTTGCGCCAGCCGCTGTTCCAGCTGGTCGATCAGCTGGTCGCGCTTTTCCATGATCTCGTCCTCGATGCGGAAGATCTCCTGCCGCTGGCGGCGCTGCTGCCGTTCCAGCTTCTGGAGCTTCTCCTGGATCGCGTGCTGCTCGGCCAGTGTGGTGGCCTGTCGTGCCTGCCGGCGCAGGGCCTTGATCTGTTCCTTGGTGTCGGCCAGCGCCTTCTCGGCGGAGAGCACCATGTCGTCGGCCCAGCGTTCCAGCTTCTCCCGCGCCTCGTGGAAATAGCGATTGTTCTGCTCCAGCGAACGGCTGAGGGTGGCCTGGGCATGGCGCTCGCTCTCCGCAGCCAGACGCCGGGAAACCGTGTCAGGGATCGTTGCGGTGCCTGCGACGTGGCCGCCGCACTGGAACAGCTTCTCCATGGTTTCCTGGTCCAGCGCTGCCCCGTCGTCGGTAAAGCCGGAGAACAGCAGGTGTTCTTCTCGTTCGTAGGACTCGATGGTCAGACGGGTGAGCGTCAGGTAGCCGCGCTGGCCGCGCAGGGCTTCGACGACGGCGATACGGGTCGGGTGGCGGCTGATGTCGAAGAGGATTTCCGCTACAGGCGTATCGGCATCCCGCGCCTGGGCGAGCACATGCTCGCCCAGGGGGTGCGAGAGCCGGTAGAGGAACTGGCCGGCACCCTCCGCCTGCGGGTGGGCGCGGGAAATCAGGTGGTAGCGGCCGGCGGGGATGTCCTTGCGGGGCGGGCTGACCAGGTCGAAGGTGAAGGCGATGTCGTCGAAGCGCGCCTGGTCGGCCAGCACGTGGCGCGTGAGCGACCAGAAGCGCCTGCCGACCCGGTCCAGCCGGGCCCGGGCATCCGCAAGCCGCATGCGCAGCCGTTCGTGCACGTCCTCGTCGAAGTGCTCGAACAGCGCCCGTCGGGTGTCTTCCAGCCGCGAGCGGATCTGTTCGTCCATCTCCGCCTGCAGGGCCTTGAAGGCGGCGTCGATCTCCTCGGGGGTCCGGCACGCCTGGTAGATCGCGAGGATGCGCTTTTCGAAGTCCACGCCGGATTCGATGGTGCCCAGCACCTCGTCGGAGGCGCCGAACACGCCGCTGAACAGGTTGAACTTCTGCTCGAGAAGCTCCAGAACACGGCGGTCGGCCTCGTTGCGCTCATTGAGGAAGTTGATGACCACCACGTCGTGCTTCTGGCCGTAGCGATGGCAGCGGCCGATGCGCTGTTCGATGCGCTGCGGGTTCCAGGGCAGGTCGTAGTTGATGACCAGGGAGCAGAACTGGAGGTTCAGGCCTTCCGCTGCCGCCTCGGTGGCGATCAGGACGGAGGCATGGTCGCGGAAGTGCTCGATCAGTGCCGTGCGCATGTTGACCGCGCGGGAGCCGGTGACCTTGTCCGAACCCTGGTTGCGCTCGAGCCAGCGTTCGTAAATGGCGGTTTCCCCGGGGCCGTTGTTGCTCCCGTTGAAGAGGACAAGCTGGCCGGCGTAGCCGTTGGCCTCGAGGAACTGCTTCAGGTACTCCTGTGTACGCCGGGATTCGGTGAAGATGACGGCCTTGCGCGCGGCGCCGACCATTGCCATCTGCTCGAACCCTGTTTCCAGCGCCTTGAGCAGCGTGCGGCTCTTCGTGTCCACGCGGATGCTGCGGGCTTCTTCGGCAAGGCGTGCGAGGATGGCGATCTCTTCCCGCAGTTTCTGGCGGTCGACCGGTGCATCGGTATCCCGGCCTGGGATCGTGTCCTCGTCCTCGCCGAGGATCTCGTCGAGCAGGTCGGTTTCCAGCTCTTCGTTCTCGACCAGCAGCTCCGCCACGTCCACTGTGTCGTCGGTGCCCGAAATGCGCTCGTCGAGCATCGTCTGCAACCGCTGGCGCAGGATGTCCAGGGTGGCGGCAACGGCGGCCGACGACGATGCGAGCAGCTTGCGCAGGATCAGCGCCGTCAGGTGACGCTGGCGGCGGGGCAGGGCATAGCTGTCTTCGCGCCGCAGGAATTCGGACACCTTTTCGTAGAGCGCATGCTCCTCCTCGGTGGGGCGGAAGGGCCGGGTGACCGGCTTGCGCTCGGTGTAGCGGATGTACTCGGTGACCTGGTTGCGCAGGGTCCGCTTGCAGAATGCCGACAGCCTTTGGCGCAGGGCGCCCAGGTCGCTGCCGGCGCCCGCATACTGCGCGCGGAAGGAGTCGACATCGCCGAAGTGGTGCTCGTCGATCAGGGTCGACAGGCCATACAGTTCCAGCAGCGAGTTCTGCAGGGGGGTGGCCGTCAGCAGCAGCTTGCGGCAGTCCTCCGTGGCCCAGCGGATGCCCTGGCCCACCTTGTTGCTTTGGCGGTAGGCATTGCGCAGCTTGTGCGCCTCATCGATGACGACGAGGTCCCATCGGATGGCCCGCAGTTCGTCCCGGATCGAATGGGCGAAGTTGTAGGACAGGATCAGGATGGCGCCCTGGTCCAGCGGGTTGCGCGCTTCCCGGCGGGCCTGCCTGTATGCCCTGGCGTCCAGGACGACCGCGGGCAGGTTGAACTTCTCCTGCAGCTCCAGCGCCCATTGCTTGCGCAGCGACGCGGGGCAAAGGATCAGGAGCCGGCGCCGGCGCTCGGCCCAGGACTGGCACAGTACGATGCCGGCCTCGATGGTTTTCCCGAGGCCGACTTCGTCGGCGAGGATCACCCCCTTGGAGAGGGGGTTCTGGAGCGCGAACAGCGCTGCCTCGATCTGGTGGGGGTTGAGGTCCACCGAGGCATCAAAGAGCGCCATCGAGAGGCGATCCATGCCCGAGGCCGCCCGACGGGTCAGGTCATGGGCATAGTATTTGGCGTGGTGCGGGGTCAGGGAGATGACATCAGGCGAGGCCATCGAGCACCTCCCTGTTCAGGAGCACGATCTGCTGGTCCGCCGGGCTCCGGGTGGACGGGTCAGTGTCCAGCCCGAGACGCTTGAGCGTGTAATAGAGCAGGGCCTTGCGGACGCTGATGCTGGCCTTGCCGTCGCGCATGCCGTAGTCCAGCGCCACCACTTTCTTCTGTGCTTCAGACAGTCCCGGGTGCGGGCCGATTTCCAGCGTGATGTGCGTGTGCCAGTCGGCATCCTGGCCGGGGTCCGCGTCACTGGGGCGGCTGTCCCGGATGCCGAGGATGCGCGCCAGCAGGAAGTCCTTGAAGCATTGGTCGGTGAAGCACCAGGCCCGCGCGTGCCAGCGGAAACCATCGAATGCGATGGCATGGGGCGCGATCCAGCGCCAGCGTGGGGCAGGGCTGGAAAGCGACTGGTACTCGACTTCGATGGCCAGTCTGCTGTGAACGGCCTGGAGCACGGTGCGCAGGTGGCCGGCGTCGATGCCCCGGGCGGGACTGGGGACCGTATCGAAGGCCGGCATCTGGCCGATCCAAGTTTCCTCCTGCGTGACGATGCCGTCGGAGATCGACCGCAATTGGGACAGGTAGCTGGCCGGGTCCGGTTTCAGAAACAGGGGCTCGAAGCAGTCGCCCCGAACGTAGGTGCGGGCGCTCTTGTCGTAGACCATGTTGCCCGGCGCCATGCCGAGGTAGCGGTTCAGGTCGGTGGATGCCTGGTTGATCGAGATCCCGAAGGCGGCCATCAGGTCGCCGCGGTTGACATGGCCTTCCCAGAACAGCCGGAACTCGATGAACTCGAGTCGGCGCTCGATGCCCCACCGAACGCGACGTTGCGCTGCCCCCACCCTTGCACCCCAGTATCATGACCCACATCGGAATTGTATTCGACCAGTTTCTGGTTGGTTTGTAAAGGGAGGAGGCTGCGGCAGGTGGCCCAGCGTCGTGGGGGTGAGGGCGGTGGTGCAGTCAGTGAGTTATGGTATTTTTCATGGTATTTGATGCAAAGCGTCTTAGTAACCTATTGATCTATATGAGATTAAAGCGTAAATTGATGTTCGAGTGGGAGAGCGCCGCTCGCGGACACGGCGCCGATCATGTACCTGCCCGCACCGTTTCGCTCGGATGACCCGGCCATCGCGGCCGAGCTGATGCGCGCGCATCCGTTCGCCAGCCTGATCAGCACGGACGATGACGGACTGCCTTTCGTGACGCACTTGCCGCTGCACCTGCAGGCGCGTGCGGACGGCTGGGTGTTGCTGGGGCATGTCGCCAAGGCCAATCCGCATGCGCGCTACCTGCAGGCGCGGCCGACGGCGTTGGCGACGTTTTTGGGGCCGCACGCCTACCTGTCGCCGTCGGTCTATCCGGACCGACAGCGCGTGCCGACGTGGAACTATCTGGCCGTGCATTGCACGGTGCAGGCGACGCTGCTGGCCGAACCGCGGGACAAGGACGTGCTGCTCAAGCACCTGATCGGTGAGCACGAGCCTGCGTACGCCGAGCAGTGGCGCTCGATGGACCCGTCTTACACGGAAAAGATGCTGGCCGGCATCGCGGCCTTCGAGTTGCGCGTGCTGCGCTGGCAGTGCAAGCTCAAGCTCAACCAACACCGGCCCGAGTCGCACGCGGCGATGCGCGCCGCGTATGCGCGGGGCGATGCAGGGGCACAGGCGCTGGGCGTCTGGATGGATCGGCTGGGTCTGGCCGCCGGAGCGCCCACCCCGCCGCCCGATGGGACATGAGCGACACCGACGACCGCTACATGGCCGAGGCGCTGGCGCTGGCCCGGCAGGCAGCCGAGGCCGGCGAGGTGCCGGTGGGGGCCGTGGTGGTGCATGCCGGGCGCATCGTCGGCCGGGGGTACAACCAGCCGGTGGGCAGCGGCGATCCCACGGCGCATGCCGAAATCGTCGCGCTGCGCGAGGCCGCACGCACACTGGGCAACTACCGCCTGGACGGCTGCACGCTGTATGTGACGCTGGAGCCGTGCGCCATGTGCGCGCAAGCGGCCTTGCACGCGCGGGTGGCCCGCGTGGTCTATGGTGCGGCGGAGCCCCGCACGGGGGCGGTGGGATCGGTCGTGGATCTGTTTGCCCTGCCGGCGCTCAACGCGCACACCGCCGTGGTGGCAGGGGTGCAGGCCGAGCCGGCGGCGGCCCTGATGCGGGCCTTTTTCGCCCGCCGGCGCCGCGAGCAGCGGGCCGCCGCCGAGCCGTTGCGCGAAGACGCGTTGCGCACCCCCACCGCGGCCTTCAAGGCCGTGTGGCAGCGGGCAAGTGCCTGGGGGGTGACACCCCAGGCTTCCCATACGCGCCAGGATTTGCCCAGTCTGGACGGGCTGCGCTTGCACTGGGTGGATGTGGGGCCATCGGACAGCACGGCGCCGTGGCTTTGTCTGCACGGGCCGCTGGCGTGGTGGCCGCAATGGGGGCCGTGGCTGCCGCCCCGGCTGGCGCAGGGCGAGCGCTGTTTGGTTCCAGACCTGATCGGCTTTGGCCAGAGCGACAAGCCCAAAAAGCCCGCGTGGCACAGTCCCGCGCGCCATGCCGCAATCCTGCGCGACTGGCTGGATGCGCTGGCCGTGGACACCTGCCGGCTGGCCCTGGCCCCCGGCGCGGAAGCCCTGTGGCCCGCGCTGCAAACCGCTCTGGGGCCGCGCGTACGGGATGTGCTCCATGTGCCGGCGGAGGAGCTGCTGCCCCCCGCTGGGGACTGGCTGGATGCGCCCTTCCCCGATCGCGGTCACCGGGCTGGCCCCCGGGCGCTGACCGGTGCGGCCCGATAATCGGGCCATGCCCAGTCTGTACATCTACTCCCCCAGCGGGGCGGTGCGCGACCGCGCCGCCTTTCGGCGCGCCGTGCGCCGCTTGCAGGCCGCCGGCTACGAGGTCGCGGTGGACCCCGCGGCGCTGGCCCGACACCAACGCTTTGCGGGCGATGACGATGCGCGGCTGGCCGCCATCGAGCGCGCGGCCGCCAGCGGTGCGGACGTGGCGCTGACCACGCGCGGGGGCTATGGCCTGACCCGTCTGCTGCCGCGCCTGCCATACGATGCGATCGACGCCGCCGCGCGCCGTGGCATGTCGTGGGTGGGGCTGAGCGATTTCACTGCGTTTGGCCTGGCTGTGCTGGCCCAGCGCGGGACGGCCACCTGGGCCGGCCCGGCGGTGATGGAGGACTGGGCGGTCGATGCGCCGGACGACATCACCACCGCCTGTTTCGATGACCTGGCGCAGGGCGTGGGGGAGGGTTCCGGCTGGCGGCTGCCGCTGTCCGACCTGCGGGCGCACCCCGAGCTGGCGGCCGGCTGGCGTGTGGAAGGCGCCATGCTCTGGGGAGGCAATCTGTCGATCCTGGCCGGGCTGGTGGGTACCCCCTACTTGCCGTCGGTGGATGGCGGATTGCTGTTTTTGGAGGATGTCGGGGAACACCCCTACCGCATCGAGCGGATGCTGACGCAACTGCTGCTTGCGGGGGTGTTGGGGCGGCAAAAGGCCATCCTGTTGGGCGCGTTCAACCGCTTTGCGCTCACGCCCCACGACCGGGGGTTCCGGCTCGAGACGGTGGTGGCGTGGTTGCGCGCCCAACTGCCCGGGGTGCCGGTGCTGACCGGGCTGCCGTTCGGCCATGTGCCGACCAAGGTCGTGCTGCCGGTGGGGCGGCCCGTCGATGCGATGGTCGAGGGCCGCGACGCCTTGTTGTTCTGGGGCTGATCCGCCGGCCGATCAGGCCGCGACCGCGGCCGCCTCCGCCACGCGGCGCGCGATGTGTGCCAGCGCCTCGTCCACCTGATCGATGAGGATCAGGCACAGGTCGCCGGGCTGCAGGCGCGCCAGCGCCGTGTCGATGGCCAGGAACTCGCCCCGGATGGCGGTGTGCCAGCGGGTCTTGGGCGCGCCTTCGAGGCCCTGCTGCAGCAGGGCGATGACTTCGCCGTCCGCCCGTCCGCGCTGGCAGGCGTCCTCGAACAGCACCACTTCGTCGAAGACCTGGCCGATCTGGCGGGTTTGGTCCACGATGTCCTGGTCGCGCCGATCGCCGGCCGCGCTGATGACTGCGACCCGCTTGCCTGCCGGCAAGGCCTCGGCGGCGCGGCACAGCGCGGCGATCGCATCCGGGTTGTGACCGTAGTCGGCAATCACCGTGGCGCCGCGGTACTCGAAGCGGTTGAACCGGCCGGGCACGGTGGCGGCGTCGGAGGCAAAGCTCTCCAGTCCGCGGGCGATGGCATCCCATGGCACCCCGACGGCCCACGCCGCGGCGATGGCGGCCATGGCATTGTCGACCTGAAAGCCCAGCGCCCCGCCATCGGTGAGCGGGATCTGGGCCAGCGGCAGGCGCACCTGCCAGCCCCCTTCGGCCGCGACGATGTGGCCGTCTTCCACGAACACTACGCGCTTGCCCAGCGCGCGGTGGGTGGCGATGACCGGGTGGTGCGGCGCGGGGCCGAAATAGGTGATCTGGCCCGGGCAAAAGTCCGCCATGGCCACGCAGTGGGGGTCGGCCGCGTTGAGCACGGCCATGCCCCCGGCGGCCACGTTCTGCACGATCACGCGCTTGAGGACGCTCAGGTCCTCCACGGTGGTGATGTAGTTGAGGCCCAGGTGGTCGCCCGTGCCGATATTGGTGACGACGGCCACCTGGCAGCGGTCGAATGCCAGACCCTCGCGCAGAATGCCCCCGCGGGCGGTCTCCAGCACGGCGGCATCCACATCGGGGTGGGCGAGCACGCGGCGGGCGCTGCGCGGACCGCTGCAGTCGCCGCTGTCGATTTGCCGGCCGTTGACATACACCCCGTTGGTGTCGGTGAAGCCCACGCGCCAGCCGCGCTGCTGCAGCAGGTGCGAGGTCAGGCGCACGGTGGTGGTCTTGCCATTGGTGCCAGTGACGGCGATGACCGGGATGCGCCCGTCCTCGCCCGGCGCGAACATGTGGTCGATGATGGCCTGCCCGACGTTGCGCCCCTTGCCAAAAGAGGGGCTGAGGTGCATGCGCAGGCCCGGCGCGGCGTTCACCTCGACGATGCCGCCGCTTTGCGACTCCAGCGGCTCGACCACGTTTTGGCACACCACGTCCACGCCGCACACGTCCAGCCCCACCGTCATGGCAGCGGCCACCGCGCGCTGCGCCACCAGCGGATGCACCTCGTCGGTGACGTCGGTGGCGGTGCCGCCGGTGGACAGGTTGGCGTTGTTGCGCAGCACGACGCGCGCGCCGCGGGGCGGCACCGAGTCCGGCGTCAGCCCCTGCTGCGCCAGTCGGTCGATGGCGATGTCGTCGAGCCGGATGCGCGTCAGCGGCGTGGCGTGCCCGTCGCCGCGCCGAGGGTCGGCATTGACCGCGTCCACCAACTGGCGCACGGTGTGCACGCCATCCCCCACGACCAGCGGGGGGTCGCGGCGCGCTGCGGCGACCAGCTTGCGCCCGACGACCAGCAGCCGAAAATCGATGCCCGGCAAGTAGCGCTCGACCATCACCTCGCTGCCGTAGTGGCTGGCGACTTCGTAGGCGGCCAGCACCTGCTCGCGCGTCTGGATGTTGACCGTCACGCCCTTGCCCTGATTGCCGTCGCGCGGCTTGACGACGACGGCCCCGCCCAAGGCCTGTGCGGCTCGCCAGGCGTCCTCGGCGTCGGTAACGGGGCGCCCCAGCGGCACGGGCACGCCGGCCGCGTGCAGCAGTTTTTTCGTCAGCTCCTTGTCCTGCGCGATCGCCTCGGCAATCGCGCTGGTGGTGTCGCACTCCGCCGCCTGGATGCGGCGCTGCTTGCTGCCCCAACCAAACTGCACCAAACTGCCCGTGGTCAGGCGCCGGAAGGGGATGCCGCGCGCGACGGCCGCATCGACGATGGAGCCGGTCGAGGGGCCCAGGCGGATGTCCTCGTCCAGTTCTTTCAGCCGGCCGATGGCGGCGGCCGTGTCGTAGGGCTGGTCGTCGCGCGCCGCCTGCAGCAGCTCCAGGGCCGTGTCGAAGGCCAGACGCCCGACTTCCTCCACGGTGTACTCGACGACGACCTGGTAGATGCCCGGCTCGGGCGCGGCGATGGTGCGGCTGAAACTCAGCGGGCAGCCGGCGTGGGTCTGCAGCGCCAGGGCGGTGATCTCCAGCGCGTGCGCCATCGACACCACGCCGTCGGCGGTCGGCTCCGGCAGCATGCCCAGCTCGGGGAAGCGCTGCCGCAGCCGCGCCTCGAAGCCGGCCAGGCGGCGCAGGTCGGACTCCTCTGGCGTGCAGTGCACGGTCGCTTCGATGGCCGTGTAGCGGCTCCACAGGTTCGGGCCCCGCAGGGCCCGCAGGCGGGTGACGTTCATGGCGGCTCGGGCAGCAGTGTCAGAGGACGGAGAGTTGAGGGGCGGCGGTTTCGATTCCGGCACGGATCAGGCCGAGGGGCAGGCCCAGCGCCACGGCGGCGCCCAGCACGGCCAGCAGCGTCTCGACCCGGATGTGGCGCAGCACGGCTTGCACGCCGGGGTGGTCCAGATCCAGCACCGGGGTGGTGCCGTTGGCGCGCACCAGCACGGCTTGCCGTCCGTCGACGGTCAAAAAGCGCCGGCCATCGGCCACATGCGCCTCGCGCGCCGTGTGGCGCGGATCGGTGCTGAACAGCAGCACATCGCCGTCGCACAGCTCGGCCAGGCTGGCGCACACGTCGCAGTCGGCATTGAGCACGGCGCACCCCTGCGGCAGCACCACATCGACCTGGGTGCGCAACACCTTGCGCATGTGCTCGCGGGTGGTGATGTAGTGGTCCTCCAGCCCTTGGGGTTCGGGCACGTCGGTCACCACGCCCACCAGACAGCGGTCGTAGGGCAGGCCCTCGTCCAGGATGCTGCGCGGGGAGTTTTCGATTACGGCCGCATCGACGCAGCGGTTCATGAGGATGCGCTGGCCGGCCTCCCAGTCCGAGGGCAGGCTGGCGTCGATGGGGTGGGACTGCAGGTACAGGCGCCCCCCGCACGAGACGCCGACGGTGTGGTCGGCGCGTTGCAGCAGCGACCCGATCAGCAGCGCCAGCGGTGCCGTCTCCCGGGTGCCGGTGATGCCGACGACGGGGATGCGGCCATTCTCTTGCCCGGGGAACAGGTGATCGACGATGGCCTCGCCCACCGGGCGCGGCTTGCCGTTGGCGGGCTTGAGGTGAGGCAACAGCCCGGGGCCGGCGTTGACCTCCACGATCGCCCCGCCTTGCGCGGCGAGGGGCCGGCCGATGTCTTCCACCACCAAGTCGATGCCCGCGATGTCCAGCCCCACCACGCGGGCGGCCAGGGCCGTCAGCTCGGCCACGTCCGGGTGCACCAGGTCGGTCACGTCGTCCGTCAGCAGCCCGGTGCGCTGCACCAGCACCTCCCGGCCGGCCTCGGGCACGCTGTCCGGCTCCAGCCCTTGGCGGCGCAGCTCCAGCATCACGTCGCGGTTTTCGGGCAGGCGGATGGTGTCGAGCGGGAACTCCTCCTCCTCGCCCCGCCGGGGGTCGCTGTTGATGTCGCGCTCGATCAGTTCGCGCACGCTGTGCACGCCGTCGCCGACGACCACCGCGCGCTCGCCGCGCGAGGCAGCGACCACGCGCCCCCCGATCACGAGCACCCGGTGTTCGTGGCCGCGGATGTAGCGCTCGACCATGACTTCGGAGCCCTCACGGTCGGCGAGCTCGTAGGC
Organism: Tepidimonas fonticaldi; assembly: GCF_007556755.1. Lineage (GTDB taxonomy): Bacteria > Pseudomonadota > Gammaproteobacteria > Burkholderiales > Burkholderiaceae_C > Tepidimonas > Tepidimonas fonticaldi. Next base: position 73,942 of record NZ_VJOO01000001.1, read on the forward strand.
GATGGCGATTTCCTCGCGCGTGCGCACATCCAGCGAGACCCCACGCGCATGGTTGGCGTCCACCGGCTTGACGACCACGGGCAGCCCGATTTCCTCGGCCGCAGCCCAGGCATCGTCGGCGCTGGTGACCACGCGCCCCTCCGGCACCGGCACGCCGCACTCGGCCAGCAGCCGCTTGGTCAGGTCCTTGTCGCGCGAGATGGTCTCGGCAATCGCGCTGGTGCGGTCGGTTTCGGCGGTCCAGATACGGCGCTGGCGCGCACCGTAGCCCAACTGCACCAGGTTGCCGTCGGTCAAGCGGATGTGCGGGATGCGGCGCGCCGTCGCGGCATCGACGATGGCCGCGGTGCTCGGTCCGAGGGCATGGCGGTCGATCAGCCCTTTGAGGCCCTTGACCGCCGCCTCCACGTCATAGGTTTGGTCCTCGATGGCGGCCATGAGCAGGTCGCGCGCATCGAGCAGGGCCTGGCGGGCGACTTCCTCCTGGCGGGCGCGGATCACCAGTTTGTAGATGCCACGCTCGCTGGTCGAGCGGGTCTGCCCGAAGCTGGTCGCCATGCCGGCCAGGTTCAGCAGCTCGATGGCCACGTGCTCCATGATGTGGCCCGGCCACGTGCCTTCGCGCAGCCGCTGCAGAAAGCCTCCCCGCTCCCCGACGCCGCAGTGGTGCTCGATCAAGCCCGGCAGCCAGGCCGTCAGCCGCTCGTACAGGCCGGGGATGGTGTTGGAAGGGCAGTCCTCGAGGTCGCCGATGTCGATCAGCGCCTCGATCGCGGCCCGGTAGGTCCAGAGGTTGGGTCCGCGCAGGTGGTGCATGCGCAGGATCCGGATGGTCTTGTGCGACATGGAAAAAACGTTGTAGGGTCGAACGGGCCCGACCGTCGCCGTGCGGGGGCGCTGCGCGATCCGTCGCATCCACGCGGCCCGGGTCGGCCGTAGAATGCGACGCCCGCGCGCCAGCATCGCCGATGGATATTGTGATCCAGCGGCCCGAGACTGGTGGCATTTGGTGAAACGAAATTGCAACATGTCGTATCCGACGCCATCGACCCCCGCCTGGGCGGGACTGCCCGCCGCGTGGCGCCCCGCCGTTGAGCGCACCGAGGCGGCCGGGGAGGGTGCCGCCGGTGGCGTCTGGCTGCTGACCGACCTCGACACCGAGCTGCGCTTTCGCGAGGGTTTGCTGTGGATCGCGGCCGGCCGGCTGTGGTGGGCGGCCGAACCGCAGGCCACGCCGGTGAGTTGGCCCATCGAAGCCGGTCTGGCCTTGTGGATGAGCGACCACAACGGCGTGGCCGCGCTGGAGCTGGTGCGCGAAGCCCGCGACGGCGCCTCCGCCGAGCGGCTGGCGGTGTGGCGCTACACCCTGGGGCGCCAAGTGCCCGCGCGGCGGCTGATGGAGCGCTTCGAGGCCCTGCGGGATGCCGCCGGCCGCCCGGTCGCCGTCCCCGACGCGGCCGCGTTGCAGTGCCCGGTTTGCCACGCCCCGATGGAGCCGGAGGACGACGAATGCGCCGTCTGCGCCCAGGTGGTGCACACCCCGCCGTCCACGCTGACGCTGTTGCGGCTGTGGCGTTTTGCGCGGCCCTATCGGTGGCAGTTGCTGGCGGGGTTTTTGCTGACGCTGGCCGCCACGGCGGCCACCCTGGTGCCGCCGTACCTGACCATCCCCCTGATGGACGATGTGCTGATCCCCTACCAGAGCGGGCAGCCGATCGACGTGGCACGGGTGGGCTGGCTGCTCGGCGGCCTGCTGGGCGCTGCGCTGCTGGCCTGGGGCCTGGGCTGGGCCAAGACCTACATCCTGGCGCTGGTGTCGGAGCGCATCGGCGCGGACCTGCGCACCACCACCTATGAGCACCTGCTGGGCTTGTCACTGGAATATTTCGGCAACCGCCGCACCGGCGACCTGATGGCGCGCATCGGGTCGGAGACCGATCGCATCAACATCTTTTTGTCGCTGCACCTGCTGGACTTCGCCACCGACGTGATCATGATCGGCATGACGGCGGTGATCCTGTTTTCCATCAGCCCGACGCTGGCGCTGGCGACCTTGCTGCCGCTGCCGCTGATCGCGTGGTTGATCCACGTGGTGCGCGACCGGCTGCGCACCGGGTTCGAGAAGATCGACCGCGTCTGGGCCGAGGTGACGAGCGTGCTGGCCGACACCATCCCCGGCATCCGCGTCGTCAAGGCGTTTGCGCAGGAGGGGCGCGAGGCCGAGCGCTTTCGCGAAGCCAACCGGCACAACCTGGCCGTCAACGACCGGCTCAACCGGCTGTGGTCGCTGTTTTCGCCGACGGTGTCGCTGCTGACGGAAATCGGCCTGCTGGTCGTGTGGGGTTTTGGCATCTGGCTGGTGGCGCGCGGATCGGTGACGGTGGGCGTGCTCACGGCTTTTTTGGCCTATATCGGGCGCTTCTACACCCGGCTGGATTCGATGAGCCGCATCGTCTCGGTGACGCAAAAGGCCGCCGCGGGCGCCAAGCGCATCTTCGACATTCTGGACCACGTCTCCAGCGTGCCGGAGCCCGCCCAGCCCGTGCCACTGCCCGCGGTGCAGGGCCGCATCGAGGTGCGGGGCGTGGCCTTCCGCTACGGCAACCGCTCGGTCATCCAGGGGCTGGACCTGGATGTGCGCCCGGGCGAGATGATTGGCCTGGTCGGCCACAGCGGCTCGGGCAAGAGCACGCTGGTCAACCTGATCTGCCGCTTCTACGACGTGGCCGAAGGGCAGATCCTGGTGGATGGTGTGGACATCCGGCAACTGCGCGTGGCCGACTACCGCCGCCACATCGGCTTGGTGCTGCAGGAGCCGTTCCTGTTCTTTGGCACGATTGCCGAAAACATCGCGTACGGGCGCCCCGATGCGACGCGCGAGGAGATCATCGCCGCCGCGCGCGCCGCGCATGCGCACGACTTCATCCTGCGCCTGCCGCAGGGCTACGACTCGTTGGTGGGCGAGCGCGGCCAGGGCCTCTCCGGTGGCGAGCGTCAGCGCATCAGCATCGCGCGTGCGCTGCTGATCGACCCGCGCATCCTGATTCTGGACGAGGCCACCTCCAGCGTGGACACCGAAACCGAAAAGGAAATCCAAAAGGCGCTGGACAACCTGGTCCGCGGGCGCACGACGATCGCCATCGCGCACCGCCTGTCCACCCTGCGCCGGGCCGACCGGTTGGTGGTCATGGACAAGGGCCGCAAGGTGGAGGAGGGCAGCCACGACGAGCTGATGGCCCGTCAGGGCGCCTACTGGCGGCTTTACCAGGCGCAGGCCCGTCAGGCCGAGGCCGAGCGCGAACTGCTGAAGGATTAACCGCCATGACGACGAGCCTGCCCGCCACCCAAGCCCCTGAACTGCGCCGCAACAGCGCCGGACGCCTGGAATGGCGCGGCCCCGATGGGGAATGGGTCAGTGGCGTGGTGCCGGTGCGCGCCTTCCCCATCCAGGCCCCCGACCGGCATGTCTCGCTCGTCGGGCCGGACGGTCACGAAGTCGCGTATGTCGAGTCGCTGGCGGCACTGGATGCGCCGACCCGCGCCCTGATCGAGCAGGCGCTGCACGAGCGGGAGTTCACCCCCGTCATCCGGCGCTTGCTGGAGGTGAGCAGCTTTGCCACCCCCAGCACCTGGACCGTGGAGACCGACCGCGGCGTCACGCGCTTCGTGCTCAAGGGCGAGGAGGACATCCGCCGCCTGGCGCGCGATGTGTTGCTGATCCAGGACAGCCACGGTGTGCAGTACCTGATTCGCCGACCGTTGGAATTGGATCGGCACAGCCGGCGTCTGCTCGACCGTTTTCTGTGACCAAACAACCCATTTATTGACAATGGGTTGTTGACGTCACTTCAAGTTACCACTGAGGAATTGCTGCAGCCGTTCGCTGCGCGGCGACGTGAGCACCTGCCGCGGGTCGCCCTGTTCCTCGATGCGGCCCTGATGCAAAAAGACGACGTGGTTGGACACCTCGCGGGCAAAACCCATCTCGTGCGTCACCACCACCATCGTGCGGTGCTCCTCGGCCAGGCCCTGCATGACGCGCAGCACCTCGATCACCAGCTCCGGATCCAGCGCGCTGGTGGGTTCGTCGAACAGCATCACCTCGGGCTCCACCGCCAGCGCGCGCGCAATCGCCACCCGCTGTTGCTGTCCGCCGCTCATGTGGGCGGGGTAGCGGTCTTCCACACCCTTGAGGCCGACCCGGTCCAGGTATTTGCGCGCGGTGGCGACGGCCTGCTCGCGCGGCACCTTCAGCACATGGACGGGCACTTCGATGATGTTTTGCAGCACCGTCATATGGCCCCAGAGGTTGAAGTTCTGGAACACCATGGCCAGCCGCGTGCGCAGGCGTTGCAGTTGTGCGGGATCCGCCGCCTGGAGGTCGCCATCGGAGCCGGGCTTGAGCCGCAACTCCTCGCCGGCCACGACGATGCGCCCCGCGTGCGGCCGCTCGAGCAGATTGATGCAGCGCAGAAACGTGCTCTTGCCGGACCCCGAGCTGCCAATGATGCTGATCACATCGCCGGCGCGCGCCGTGAGGGAGACGCCTTTGAGCACCTCGTGCGCGCCGTAGCGCTTGTGGATGTCTTCGACCTGGAGTTTGACGGGGGCAGTGCTCATGGCAAGGGATGCGTGGGGGCCAGGCGGGGGGCAAGAGGGGCTCATTCGGACAGCAGGTAGCCGTGGCGCACGGGCTGGCTGCCGGCCACCTTGGCCACCGTCAGTCCGGCGGGGGCATAGCGTTCGCGGGCCCGGGCGTACAGCACGCCCCCCTGGGCAGTACGCAGGGTCGTGGTGTGGCCAGTAACAGGGTCGATGACCTCGGCGACGGCGTCGCCGGGGGCCAGCCGTGCGCCGGTGTCGGCCAGAAACACGAGCACGCCGGGGCAGGGCGCCTTCAACGGCTCGGAGCCAGCCAGCGGCGTGGGGGCGCAGGCTGGATCGGGCATGGGCCCAGGGTCGCCGGCCACCGCGCCCAGGTGCTGCAAATATCGCCAGATGCCATCGGCATCGCGGGCCGCCCAGGCGTGGCCGACGTCCGCTTCGCCGCGCAGTTCGACCGTCGCGCTGGCGCAGGCCTGGGGCAGCGGCACCGGGCGCCCTGCCGCCGACAGGCGCGCCGCCAACTGCGACCATAGACCCGAGAGCTGCTCGTCGAACGGCTGGCCGCCGGCGCCATAGTCGGCAACCAGCACCGTCTGCGCCTGCAGCCAGCGCGCCAGGGGTTCGAGCGCGGGCCAGCAGGCGGTCTCGCTGTACAGGTGCAGCACGGCTTCGGAGTCGCAGTGCAGATCGAGGACGACATCGGCATCGGCCGCCAGGCGGAACAGCGCCAGCCGCAGGCCTTCGAGTTCGGTGACCGGTGTTTGCTCGGCCAGCCAGTCGAGCACGGCCTGCCGCACCCGCCGGACATTCTCCGCCGCGTCCCCGCCCAGGGCAGGGCCCACCCGATCGAACGCCACCTGGGCCAGGTCCGGGTAGCCGCGGTTGAAGTTTTCGGAGGTGTTGAGCTCGAAGCGGCCCATGGGCCGGTGGTCGATGCGCTGGGCCAGCCCGATCGGGTTGGCCACCGGGACGAGCACGACTTCGCCGCGGATGGCGCCCTGCGCCTCGGCGGCGGCGAGCTTCTGGCGCAGGTGGTGGGCCACCAGCATGCCGGGCAGCTCGTCGGCGTGCAGGCTGGCCTGGATGTACACCTTGGGGCGAGCCCCGGGCGTGCCGAAATGCAGGCTGGTGACCGTGCGGGCACTGCCGAGGCTGGTGCAGGGCAGGGGGTGGTGACGGACGTCCATTCAGGTGCGGCGCGGCGCCAGGTGGGCCAGGAAGCGGCGCTCGGCCAGCTTGAACATGCCCACCAGCGTGAAGGTGATGCCGAGGTAGATGGCCCCGGCGAACAGATAGGCCTCGAAGGGCAGGTAAAAGTCGGAGTAGACGCGGCTGGCCGCCGCGGTCAGATCCGTCATCGCGGGCACGGTGCTGGCCAGACTCGTGCTGTGCAGCATCATGACCACCTCGTTGCTGTAGGCCGGCAGTGTGCGCCGCAGCGCGCTGGGCATGACGATGCGCCACAGCACCTGGCGGGGCGACATGCCCATCGCGCGCGCGGCCTCGATTTCGCCATGCGGGGTTTCGCGGATGGCCCCGGCCAGCATCTCGGCCGTGTAGCCCGCCGTGTTCAAGGCGAAGGCAAGCAGGGCGCAGAAGAACGCCTCCTTGAACCAGGTCCAAGGCCAGATCTCGTCCCAACGCGCCTGGATCCAGTCCAGTTGCGCAATGCCGTAATAGATCAGATAGACCTGGATCAGCAGCGGCGTGCCGCGGATGACGTAGGTGTAGCTGCCGACCAGCCAGCGCAGCCAGGCATGGCGGCTGTTGAGCGCCAAAGCCAGAAACAGGGCCAACACGCCCCCGACCGCCAAGGACGACAGCAGCAGCTTCAGCGTGGTCCACAGCCCCTGGCCATAGAGCTCGAGCTGCGCCGGTTCGAAAATCACAGACCAGTTCACGGTGACACGCCCGCCCGATCAACCCTGCCACGAGGTGACGCGCCGCACCCCGAGGCTGTAACGGTCGTTGAGGCGGCGCAGCGCCCACAGCGACACCGACGTGTAGATCAGAAACAGCGCCCCCACGAACAAAAAGAAGAAGAACGGCTCGCGCGTCGCGGCCGAGGCCTGTTTGGCCAGAAACGTCATGTCCTTGAGCCCGATCAGGCTGACCAGAGCGGTGCTTTTGATCAGGACCAGCCAGTTGTTGGTGAAGCCGGGCAGGGCGTAGCGCACCATTTGCGGCAGCGTGATGCGCACGAAGGTCTGCAGCCGGCCCATGCCGAAGGCCCAGGCCGCCTCCATCTGTCCGCGCGGAATCGCCAGAATTGCCCCGCGAAACGTCTCGGTCATATAGGCGCCGTAGATGAAGCCGATGGTCAGCACGCCCGCGACGAAGGGGTTGATGTCCACCGGCTCGGCGCGGCCGAGCGACTCCAGCAGCGCGTTCAGTCCAATCGTGCCGCCATAGAAGACGAGCAGCATCAGCACCAGCTCCGGCACGCCACGCACCACGGTGGTGTAGACCGTGGCCACGCCGGTGAGCAAGCGGCGCCCGGAGAGCTTGGCGGTGGCGCCGAGCAAGCCCAGCACGATCGAGACGGCCAGCGACAGCAGCGACACCGCCACCGTCAGCAGCGCGCCTTCGAGGATCGCGGGAATGTAGTCGAGCATGTGCCAATGAAAAACGCGTCGCGCCGGTGCCCACCGGCGGGCGACGCGCCCTTCACCCCGTCAGATCAGTTGCCGTACGGATCGAAGTCGAAATACTTCTTGGCGATTTTCTCGTACGTGCCGTCGGCGCGGATCGCCTTGATCGCCGCGTTGATGTCGGCCTTGAGCTTGTCTTGGCCCTTGCGCATGCCCACGCCGACGCCGTAGCCGAAGTACTTGACGTCGTACAGATCCGGGCCGACGAAACCGTAGCCCGTGCCTTCCGGCTTGCGCAGGAAGCCGCCGCGCACCTCGACCTTGTCGGCCACGGTGCCGTCGAGCCGGCCCGATTTGATGTCCAGATACACCTGGTCCTGCGCCTCGTAGGGGATCACCTGCACGCCGGCGGGCTTGAGCTCACCCATGGCGTACTTCTCTTGCGTGCTGCCCTTGAGCACGCCGATCTTCTTGCCCTTGAGCGAGGCCGGGCCGCTGTAGGGGGTGCCTTCCTTGACGACGATGCCGCTCGGGGTCTTGTAGTACTTGTCGCTGAAGTCGATGACCTTCTTGCGGTCGTCGGTGATCGACATCGAGCTGATGATGACGTCGTACTTGCGCGCCTGCAGGCCGGGGATCATGCTGTCCCACACCTGTTCGACGTACACACACTTGCGGTTGAGCTTGGCGCAGATGGCCTCGGCAATGTCGACGTCGAAACCGGTCGGCTTGCCATCGGGCGTCTTGTAGGTGAACGGCTCGTAGGTCGCATCGATGGCGACCTTCAGCTCGTTGCTCTGGGCCTGAACGGCACCGGTGGACACGACGGCCGCAAGACCGATGGCTTGCAGAATGTGGCGGCGCTTCATGAGGGTGTCACCCAAAGTTGAACATGAGCGCCATTGTAGACAGGCGAGTGCCCCGTGCCGACTTGTGGTTTTCCCTTTGGGGGCTCCGTTTGGCGCGCTTGCCACAGGGAGGTTTCCTCACCAATTCCTTGACTTAACATAATACACATTGTGGAACATTTATCGGGGACCGATTCCAAGCGCATGACCGGTCCGGCAGCACGGCCAAGGCCGCACCACCAGACACCGGAGCCGCGGCGAACGTCAGTCCTCCGCAAAGGCTTCTTCGCGGCGCTTTTTGATCGACGGCAGCGCCACGACGATCAGCAGCAACACGGCAGCGACCAGCAGACCCGCCGACAGCGGCCGGGTGACGAACACGCTCCAGTCCCCGCGCGACAGCAGCAAGGCGCGGCGCAGGTTTTCTTCCATCATGGGGCCCAGGATCAGGCCCAGCAGCAGCGGCGCCGGCTCGCAGCCCAGCTTGATGAAGACATAGCCCAGAATGCCGAACAGCCCCACCATCCATACATCCCACGTGTTGTTGTTGGTGGAATACACGCCGATCGCGCAAAACAGCACGATGGCCGGAAACAGCCAGCGGTATGGCACCGTCAGCAGCTTGATCCAGATGCCGATCAGCGGCAGGTTGAGGATGACCAGGATCGCGTTGCCGATCCACATGGAGGCAATCAACCCCCAGAACAGATCCGGGTTGTTGGACATGACCATCGGCCCGGGCTGGATGTTGTGGATGGTCATCGCGCCCACCATCAGCGCCATCACGGCGTTGGGCGGAATGCCCAGCGTCAGCAGCGGGATGAACGACGTTTGCGAGCCGGCGTTGTTGGCCGCCTCGGGGGCCGCCACGCCGCGGATGTTGCCGTGGCCAAACGGCTTTTCATCGGGGGCCAGGCGGGTTTTCTTTTCGATCGTGTAGGCGGCAAACGACGACAGCAACGCGCCGCCGCCCGGCAGAACGCCCAGGATGGCCCCGAGCGTCGTGCCGCGCAGGATGGCCGGCGTCATCAAGCGGAAGTCGCGCCGCGACGGGAACAGGCCCTTGAGCTTGGCGGTGAATACCTGCCGCTGCTCGGCGGGCTGCGAGAGGTTGTGGATGATCTCCCCGTAACCGAACAGACCCATCGCGATGACGATGAAGCCGATGCCGTCGATCAGCTCGGGGATTTCGAAGGTGTAGCGGGCGACGCCGGAGTTGATGTCGGTGCCGACCATGCCGATCAGCAGGCCCAGGATGATCATCGCAATGGCTTTGAGCAGCGACCCGGAGGCCAGCACCACGGCACCGATCAACCCCAGCACCATCAGCGAGAAGTACTCGGCCGGACCGAATTCGAAGGCCAATTCCGTCAGCGGAATGGCAAACGCGGCGAGCACCAGCGTCCCCACCGTCCCGGCAAAAAAGGAGCCGATCCCCGCCGCTGCCAGCGCCGGCCCCGCCCTGCCCTGGCGCGCCATTTGGTAGCCGTCCAACGTAGTCACGACGGAGGATGCCTCGCCCGGTAGATTGACCAAAATGGCCGTCGTCGAGCCGCCGTATTGCGCCCCGTAATAGATCCCGGCCAGCATGATCAGGGCCGCGACCGGGGGCAAGGCATAGGTGGCCGGCAGCAGCATGGCAATCGTCGCCACGGGCCCCAGCCCGGGGAGCACGCCAATCAGCGTGCCCAACACACAGCCGATGAAGGCGTAGATCAGGTTCTGGGTGGTGAAGGCGACCGAGAATCCGAGCGCCAGATTGTTCAGCAGGTCGGTCACGGCATCCCCCTCAACCCGAAATGAAGGCCGGCCAGGCCTGGAACGGCAGCCCCAGCAGCCGGATGAACAGCACGTCGCTGGCGGCGGCCAGGATGATGGCCAGCATCGCGACTTCGCGCGGCTGGAAGCGGTCGCCCGCGATCGAGGCGACGACGACGAGCGCGACCACGGACGCGATCAGCCCCATGGGCGGCAGGCCGATCGCCGGCAGCCCCCCCAGCAGGACGCCAAAAATCACATTGGCGCCGATGATGTACAGCAGCGGCTTGAACGCGATGCGGCCCAAGTCCCCCGCCGGGTCGCGCGTGTCGCCAAGCGATTTGAGCGTGATGAGCGCCCCCAGGATCGCCAGGATGACGCCGAGCGCCAGGGGAAAGTACCCCGGCCCCATGCGGGCCGAGCTGCCCACCTCGTATTCCAACGCGCCGATGGCAAAGGCGCCGCCGGTGACGGTGAACAGCAGCCCGGCGACGAAATCTTTCTGGTTGCGGATGGCCAGCACGGTTTCTCCTCCAACGATGGCGCTGCGGATTGTCCCCGATTCGGCGCCGTGCCGCCTCGGGTCTGCCTTTGGGGCGCGGGCAAACCGGCTACCAGGTGCCGCGGGGTTGGCGCGCCCGGATGGCCGCCGCGATCAGCTCGACGACGCTTTGCCGGCTCACCTGGCGGGCGAAGTCGATGGCGTCCAGACCCTGCTGATTGCGCAGGGTCGGGTCGGCGCCCTCCTCCAGCAGAAGGCGCACCACCTCTTCGCGCCCATAGCGGGCGGCCATCATCAGCGGCGTCGTGCGGTTGGGGGATTCGGCGTCGATGTAGGCATGGTGCTCCAGCAGCAGCCGCGTGATGGCCAGCGCGTGCCCGCCCTTGTTGGTGGCCGCGTAGTGCAGCGGTGTCCAGCCCGGCCGGTTGACCTGCGCGCCCCGGGCCAGCAACTGCTGCACCACATCCAGATGGTCGCGCAGCGCAGCCATCATCAGCGCGTTCTCGCCCACCGCATTGACCGCATCCACGTCGACCGCGGGCTGTGCGATCAGGTAGCGCGCGACCGCCAGGGCGTCGCGTTGCAGGGCCAGCACCAGGGCCGGGTTGAGGTCGGGGTCCGGGGTATTCAGATCGAGCCCGCGCGCGTGCAAATCCCGGACCGTGGACAGGTCGTCGCGGATCACCGCAGTGATGAACTGGTCGTAGGCGCGTTGCGCCTGCGCCCCGCCAGAGGATAAAAAAACCGCAATCGAAAAAAGAAGATAGAGAATCTTTTTCATGCGATTTCTGCGCGGGTGGGCGCGACCGCCCGGGCGGCACGGGTGAACAACCGATCAAAGTTGGCGCTGGTGGCCTCGGCCACGGCATCGACGCTCAGGCCCTTGAGCTCGGCCAGTTGCGCGGCCACATGCGGCACATACGCCGGGGTGTTGGTTTTGCCGCGGTGCGGCACGGGGGCCAGGTAGGGGCTGTCGGTCTCGATCAGGCACCGATCGAGCGGCACGAAGCGGGCCACCTCCCGCAGGTCGGCGGCGTTCTTGAACGTGAGAATCCCCGAAAACGAAATGTAGAACCCCAGGTCCAGCGCCGCGCGCGCGACCTCCCGGGTTTCGGTAAAGCAGTGGAACACCCCCCGGGCCTGCGGGCGCTCCAGAGGGGCGTCGGCCGCAAAACCGCCCTCTTCCCGCAGAATGGCCAGCGTGTCGTCCGAGGCGCTGCGGGTGTGGATGATCAGCGGCAGATCGGTCTGGCGAGCGGCCCGGATGTGGATCCGAAAGCGCTCGCGCTGCCATGCCATGTCGGCCACCGTGCGCTCGCCCAGCCGGTAGTAGTCCAGCCCCGTTTCGCCGATGCCGATCACCCGCGGCAGCGCGGCGCGCTCGACCAGATCGGCCACGGTGGGCTCGCGCACCCCTTCGTTGTCCGGGTGCACGCCGACCGTCGCCCACAACTGGGGGGCAGCGCCCGCACCGTCGAGGGCCAAGCGGTGTACGGCGTCAAAGCCTTCCAGGGTGGTGCAGATGCACAGCGCCCGCAGCACGCCCGCGGCACGCATCGCCGCCAGGATCTCGGGGTATTGGGCCTGCAGCTCGGGAAAGTCCAGATGGCAATGGGAGTCGGTGAACATGCAAATGGGAGTGCTTGGGGGGCCGCCCGTCGATTGCGGTGGCAGCTGTTGGTTCAAAGGGTCTGGGTCGGCCGGTCGGAAGCCAGGTGCGCGCCCAGGATTTCTTCGATCCGTGCCCGCAGCGCGCGGGACTTGTCGTCCGCCGGGAAGCGCACCCCGATTCCCGGCGTGCGCGATCCCGTCGCTCCGGCGGGCGTGATCCAGGCCACCTTGCCGGCGACGGGATAGCGCTGCGGGTCCTCGGGCAGCGTGAGCAGCACGTACACATCCTGTCCCAGCGTGTACTGGCGCGAGGACGGCACGAAAATGCCCCCCTCCGTGAACAAGGGGATGTAGGCCGCGTAGAGCGCGCCTTTTTCCTTGATCGACAGTTGGATGACCGTGGGGCGCGGATGGGAGGCCGCGTCGCCGCCGGCCGGCGAGCCGGTGTTCATGCCCGCGAGTGTATCGCCGCGGTGGCGGGCTGCCCGGAGGTGCGGGCGAAAACCGCGCGGGTGCGCTCGGCCCATGCCTCGGCCCACAGCCCGGCCTGCAGCGGGTGTTCGGCCGTGCGCCATGCTTGCTGCAAAGCCCGCCAGTAGCCGGACAAGCGGCGCGCGACGGGGTCGGGCGGCAACGCCTCGGCGGCAAAGTAGCGCGGGGGCGCCCCCGTTGCCACGGCCATGGCGTCGTGGCACAGCAGCATCAGCACCTGCAGCTGCCGCGGGATGGGCCAGTCGACGATGGCGGACCAGTCCCCTTGCGCCAGCTGGCGGGGGAGATCGGCCCACAGCCGTGCGGTCACCCCCAGTCGGGCCCAGGCCAGCGCTTCCTGCGGCCGGCCGCCGGCCGCCTGCCAGCATGCCGCCCAGTCCGCCTCGGTCAGCGCCCGGGTCGACGTGGACCCCTCCCCCGCCGTCTGCATCAGCCAGGCCTGGCCCTCGGCCTCGGTGGGCCAGGCCATCGCGTGGGTTTGGCAGCGGCTGCGGATCGTGGGCAGCAGCAGGTGCGCGGCCTCGGTCGCTAGGATGAACCGCACGCGCCCCGGGGGCTCCTCCAACGTCTTGAGCAGCGTATTGGCCGATTCCACATTCAGCCGCTCGGCGGGGTGGATCAGCACGACCTTGCCCTGTCCCCGTGCGTGCGTCACCTGGGTGAACGCAACCGCCGCGCGGGTGGCTTCCACCCGGATTTGGCGGCTGGGCTTGATTTCTTTGCGCTCGATACGCTCGGCGGTGCCGGGGTCCAGTGGCCAGCCAAGCTCCAGCGCCAACGCGTCGGGCAACAGCACGAACAGGTCGGCGTGCGTGCGTGTGTCGACCGCGTGGCAGCCTGCGCAGCTGCCGCAAGCCTGGGGGCCGCGCGGTTGCTCGCACAGCCAGCGTCGGGCCAGCGCCAACGCCAGTTCGTACTGGCCCAGGCCCGCCGGACCATCGAGCAGCACGGCGTGCCCGCGCAGGGTCAACACCGCGGCCAGTTGCCGCTGCAGCCAAGGGGCCAGCGCGGTCATGCCAACACCCCCCGGGCGCGGCAGACCGACTCGACCTCCGCCCACACCTGTGGCAGTGGCCGTGTGGCGTCGATGCGCACGATACGCTCGGGCGCGGCGCTGGCACGCGCCGCGTAGCCGGCGCGAACGCGCTCGAAAAACGCCAGCGGCTCGGCCTCGAACCGATCCGGCGTGCGCACCGCCGCCAGCCGCTGCGCAGCAACCGCTGGCGGCACATCGAACCACAGCGTCAGGTCCGGTTGGCGCAGCCGCCCTTGGGCGTCCGTTTGTACCCAGCGCTCCAACGTGTCCAACACGCCCAGGTCGAACCCACGCCCATGCCCTTGGTAGGCGAAGGTGGCGTCGGTGAAGCGGTCGCACAGCACCACCTGGCCCGCGGCCAGCGCCGGCTCGATGGCACGTTGCCAGTGGTCGCGGCGCGCGGCGAACATCAGCAGCGCCTCGCACAACGGGTCCATCGGTTCGTGCAGCAGCAGCTCGCGCAAGCGCTCGGCCAGCGGCGTGCCGCCCGGCTCACGCGTTTGCAGCACCACCCTGCCCTGCGCCTGCAACGCCTGCGCCAGGGCCGGCAAGTGGGTGGACTTGCCGGCGCCGTCGATGCCTTCGAAGGTGATGAACCAGCCGCCTGGACGTGGGTGCGTCATGGGGTGCGATCGTACACGGTGTCCAGGGCGTGGCAGACCGCGTCAGTGCGCTGCCAAGGCTGCACATGCAGGGTTACCGTGGTCGGCGTGCGACCCGCGGGCAGCATCGGTACGGTGACGGTCGTCGCGGGGGTCATGGGAGTCCAGGCATATGGCAGCGGCGGTGCAGCAGGCGGGTGATGCGCGGCCACGCTCCACACCGTGCACGCCTGGATGTGGCGCAGCACCGCCGGGGCACTGTGCTGGTAGACGACCGTCCACCCCCGCGGGCCGTAGGCCGCCATCGCGCCCGCCAGTTGGATCGGATCGGCCGCGACCGTGGCGTGCGGCGGCAGCACAGCGCCCAGGCGGGCCGCCGCCTCGCGCGCCGGCCAGCGGATGGTGGCGGGACGGTCCAGCCAGGCCAACACCCAAGGGCGTGCCAGCAGCAAGGCCAACGCGGTGGCGATCAGTGCCAGGCTCCAGCGCTGCAGACGTGCCCAATCCACATGGCCGTGCGTGGCAGCCATGGCCACCAACGCCAACAGCGGTGGGGTGAGTGGCAGCACCCAGCGTTCCTTGATCTGATGCAACGCGCCAGCCAACACCAGCACCGACATGCTGCCCGCAACGACTGCGACGTACAGCAGCGCCCATCGTCCCCATCGGCGCACGTGGTGGTCACCTCCACGCGGGTCGACGGGCTCGGCGCGATCACCCGCCCCTGACCAAACAGCCATCCCCAACAACGCCGCCGGCAGGGTAAGGTTGGCCAGCCAGGCCACCGCCAGCGCCACAACACCCTGTGTCCGGTGGCCACCGTCGCCCTGCATTTTGGCGCCCAGCGTGGCCTGGACCTCGGGCCACGCATCGAGCAGCCACGCTGCGTGCAGCCCGATGGGGGCCAGGCCGACCAGGAACCACGGTAGCCCTCGCGCATGCTGCCGGACCATGCGCCAGCGGCCCGACCAAGCCGGCACCCGATGCGCCAGCGCCGCCAGCAGCACCGCCAGCCAACCAACCAAGGCCAGCGCCGTGTTGTACTTGGACAGCAGCGCGGCGG
Source organism: Tepidimonas fonticaldi (assembly GCF_007556755.1). Classification (GTDB taxonomy): domain Bacteria; phylum Pseudomonadota; class Gammaproteobacteria; order Burkholderiales; family Burkholderiaceae_C; genus Tepidimonas; species Tepidimonas fonticaldi. The sequence goes on from NZ_VJOO01000001.1 coordinate 89,050, forward strand.
CGATGGCCAACCCCAGCCCGAACCAACGCCTGCGCGACAGCGGCCGCTCGGGCCGCTCCAGCAACGGCGCACTCAAACCCACCACGACGGCCATGCACGTGGTGGCCAGCAAGCTGTGCGTCAGCGTGCGTGGGGCATCCCACAGCAGCAGCGGCAGCGTCATCGCCCATGCCGCCACCGCCCCGGCGGCGGCACGCATACCCAGTTGCGCCACGAACCACCCCACCGCGATGCCCACGCCCGACAACGCGACGGCTTTTAACAGCCACAGGGCCGCCAGCACCGACATGCCCGTGGCTTGACGCACGCTCCACAGCAACCATTCGAACAGCGGCGGCTGGGGCCCGTAGCCGGCCAGCAGCCACTGTTGGTGAAGCACCTGCTCGGCCTCATCGAACGCCAGTGCGGGCGTTGACCAAGCTCGGGCCAAGGCCCACGCGGCGCACAGCAGCACAAGCGCGATCCACGCAGGTGGAAGTTGATAGGGGCTCATCGCTGCAACTGGTAGCGCCGCACCGCGCGGTTGTGTTCGTCCAACGTGCGGCTGAAGGCGCTGGTGCCGTCGCCGCGGGCGACGAAGTACAGCGCCGACGTGCGTGCCGGCTGCACCGCCGCCAGCAGCGACGCCCATCCAGGCATGGCGATGGGGGTCGGTGGCAGTCCGGCGCGGGTGTAGGTGTTGTAAGGTGTGTCGGTGGTGAAGTCGCGCCGCCGCAGGTTGCCATCGAACGACTCGCCCAAGCCATAGATCACGCTGGGGTCGGTTTGCAGCCGCATGCCGATGCGCAGGCGGTTGATGAACACGGCAGCGACGTGGGCGCGGTCGGCTTCCAGCCCGGTTTCCTTCTCGACGATGCTGGCGAGGATCAGCGCCTCGTCCGGCGTCCGCAGCGGCAGTCCGGGCTGGCGCCGGGCCCAGGCATCGGCCAGGCGGGTGTCCATGGCCGCGGCGGCCTGCCGCAGGACGCGCGATGCCGGCGTGCGCTTGGGGTACACATACGTGTCGGGGAAGAACCGCCCCTCGGCATGGGCGACGCGCAGGCCCAGGTGCCGCGCCAGGGCGACCGGGTCGTCGCCTGCTGGCAAATCGTCGAACAGGTGTTCGGCGGCACGCACCGCCTGCAGCACCTGGCGCACATTCCACCCTTCCACCAGCGTTAGGCGCCGCACCGCCTGTTCGCCGCGCACCAGCTTGTCCAGCAGCGTGGTGGGGGTGGTGCCCGGCGCGATCTCGTAGCTGCCGGCCTTGAGCGCGCGCGATTGCCCCGAGAGCCGAAACCACAGGAACAGCCCCCAGGCCGAGGTGTCCACCCCCGAGGCGACCAGTGCGTCGGCCACCTCGGCGGCGGACATGCCCGGCTCGATCACCACATCCACGGCCGGCTGCCCCTGCAGCCGCAGGGACAAGGGGCGGTGCAGCCACGCGGCGATGGCCGTGGCACCGGCCAGCACGGCCACCGCCGCGAGCAGGGTCCAACGGAATGCCAGGGATCGCAACGAGCGGGACACGGGTAATGGGCAGGTCGCCGTCAGCGGCGTCAAGGCTGCAGGAGAATACGGCCATCGATGATAGCCGCAACCGTTGTTCGCCCATGACGCTCGCCCCGACCCCCGCCACCGAACCTGCCACCATCCCCGCCATGCACGGGATCGTCCGCCTTCAGGACTGGGGCGTGATCAGCGCCCAGGGCGAAGAGGCGGCCGCGTTTCTGCATGGACAGTTGACGCAGGACTTCATCCTGCAGCGCGATGCCGAAGCGCGGCTCGCCGCCTACTGCACACCCAAGGGGCGCATGCTGTTCAGCGCCATCGGCGTTCGGCGCGATGGCGAGGTGCTGCTGTGTGCGCCGCGTGAGCGCATCGCGCCGACCGTCAAGCGCTTGTCGATGTTCGTGCTGCGGGCCAAGGTGCGGCTCAGCGATGCGTCCCAGCAATGGGCGTTGTGGGGGGCGGCGGGTGACGCGGTGCCCGTCGCGCTGCCGCCGGCCGTCTGGTCCGTGTGGCGCGAGGGCGACCGTACCTGGGTGCGGTTGCCGCCAGGGGCGGGTGTGCCCCGGGCGCTGCTGATCCAGCCGGCCTCTGCCCCCGCGCCCGAGGGGCCTGCGCTCGCCCCGGCCCATTGGCAGTGGCTGGCGGTGATGAGCGGTGTGGCCCACATCACCGATCCCGTGGTGGAGGCCTTCGTGCCGCAGATGATCAACTACGAATCGGTGGGAGGCGTCCATTTCAAGAAGGGGTGCTACCCGGGGCAGGAGGTGGTGGCCCGCAGCCAATTCCGCGGCACGCTCAAGCGGCGCGGCTACCTGGTTCATGCCGATGGCCCCCTGGCGGCGGGGCAGGAGGTGTTCCACGCCGCCGATCCAGAGCAGCCCGCGGGGCTGGTGGTGCAGGCGGCCCCCCATCCCGTCGCGGGGTGGGACGCCATCGTGTCGCTGCAGATCAGCGCGGCCGATGGGCAGCCGCTGACGGCCGGCGGCCCGGATGGCGTCCCCGTGCGCCTGCAAGCCCTGCCCTACGAGCTGCTGCAGGACATCTGACACCATGTGCCTGATGGCCTGGGCGCTGGGGCAGGACCCGGCAGCGCCGCTGTGGGTGGCGGCCAACCGCGACGAGCAGTGGGACCGCCCCACCCTGCCGCTGCACGCCTGGACGTTGCCCCAGGGCGGGACGGTCTGGAGCGGCCGGGATGCCCAGGCCGGGGGATCGTGGCTGGCGTTCGGCTCGGCGGGACGGGTGGCCATGTTGACCAATGTGCGCGCCTGGCCGCCCGAGCCGGCGCAGGACCGCAGCCGGGGCAGCCTGGTCACCGCCTGGCTGTCGCCCGAGGATCTGCCGACGTGGGCCGAATTCGCCCACCGACACGATCCCATGGCGTATAACGGCTGCAACGTGGTGCTGGGCGATGTCCTGCAGGGACGCTGGGCGTGGCTGACCAACCGCGACCCGGGCCCCGCGCTCGCCGACGACCCCGCGACCGAGCGCGTCGGGGGCTGGTGGGCGCGGGAGTTACCGCCCGGCGTCTATGCCCTGTCGAATGCGGCGCTGGATACGCCTTGGCCCAAGCTGCGCCGACTCAAATCGGCCCTCGACCAGGCCCTGGCCACGCCCCGCGTGGACGCGGCGTGCTGCACCTTGCTGGAGGCCCTGCGCACCCACGTGCCGAGTGCAGACGTCGGGCAGCATCTGGAATCCAGCCCCTATGTCCACCTGCCCGAGCGCCGCTACGGCACGCGCAGCAGCCTGATCGCCCGTTGGGACCGCGCCGGCACCCTGACGCTGACCGAGTGGACCTATGCCAGTCCGCAGGGGCCGGCGGCGGCCGATCGGGCCGATCAGAGGCGCATTTCCATCGACTGGTGGGGAATGCCAACCTCGTCATAGGGCTCGCCCACGCGCCGCCAGCCCAGCCGCTCATAAAAGCCGATGGCGGTGCGCTGCGCGCTCAGGCGCAGGGTGTGGTCGCCGCGCGCGCGGGCGGCATCCGACAGGGCCTGCAACACCCGTGCGCCGACGCCGGTGCCGCGCAGCACGCGGTGCACCGCCATGCGGCCCACCTTGCCCACCCCCGGCTCGGCGGTCAGCAGCCGCCCGGTACCCACCGCCTGCCCCAGGTGGTTGTAGGCCACCGCGTGCAGCGCGGTCGCGTCGGCCGCGTCCCACTCCTCCGATTCCGGGATGCCCTGCTCGTCCACGAACACCGCGCGGCGCAGCGGAGCCGCATCGCGCTCCAGGGTGTGCCAGGGGCCGGTCACCACCCGCAGCACGTCCTGGCCGGCTTCGTAGCGCTGCACCAGCTCGCGCAGCGCCGCCGGCACCGGGCGCGAGGTCTGCGTGGCCGGATCGGCAAACACATAGACGATTTCCGCGCCCACCAGCGCGCGCTCGCCCAGGAACAGCGCGCCGGTCATCGTCATCGACGAGTTGCCGATGCGCTCGCAGCGCAGCGCCACGTCCACCTGGTCGTCCATGCGGGCGCTGGCGGCAAATTCGAGGCTCGCCTTCTTGACGTAGAGCTCGCCGCCCAGTTGGTGCATCGCATCGGCGTAGGGCAGGCCCAGCGCGCGCCAGTACTCGGTGATGCCGACGTCAAAGTACATCAGATAGTGGGCGTTGAAGACGATGCCCTGCATATCCACCTCGGCCCAGCGCACGCGCAGGCGGTGGAAACAGCGGAATTCGTGGCGTTTCATGGCGGGATTTGGGACAATCGCGGGCTTTGGACGACGCAGGCCCGATTATGTTGCCCCACCAGCTCGAACTCCTGTCACCCGCGCGCGATGCCGACATCGGCATCGAAGCGGTCAACCACGGAGCGGATGCGGTCTACATCGGCGGGCCGGGCTTCGGGGCGCGCGCCAACGCCGCCAACCCGCTTGGCGCCATCGAACGGCTGGTGCGCCACGCCCACCGCTACCATGCGCGGGTTTTCGTCACGCTCAACACCATTTTGCGCGACGACGAGCTGGAGCCGGCGCGGCGCCTCATCCACGCGCTGTACGACATCGGCGTGGACGCGCTGATCGTGCAGGACATGGGACTGCTGGAGCTCGACCTGCCCCCCATCCAGTTGCATGCCAGCACCCAATGCGACATCCGCACGCCGCAGAAAGCGCGGTTTTTGCAGGATGTGGGCTTTTCCCAGGTGGTGCTGGCGCGGGAGCTGACGCTGGAGCAGATCGCCGCGGTCGATGCGGCGCTGGGGCCGCGCGACGCGCCCGGGCGTGCGGTGCTGGAGTTTTTCATCCACGGGGCGCTCTGCGTGGCCTACAGCGGCCAGTGCTACATCAGCCACGCCCACACCGGGCGCAGCGCCAACCGGGGCGACTGCTCGCAGGCCTGCCGCCTGCCCTACGAGGTGCGCGACGCGCAAGGGCGCATCCTGGCGCACGACAAGCACGTCTTGTCCATGAAGGACAACAACCAGAGCGCCAACCTGCGCGCGCTGATCGACGCCGGCGTGCGCAGCTTCAAGATCGAGGGCCGCTACAAGGACATGGGGTATGTGAAAAACATCACCGCCCACTACCGCCGGCTGCTCGACCAGATTCTGGAGGAGCGGCCCGATCTGGCGCCCTCTTCCAGCGGCCGCTGCACCTACACCTTCACGCCGGATCCGGACCAGAACTTCAACCGGGAGTTCACAGATTACTTCGTCAACGGCCGGCAGATCGACATCGGCGCCTTCGACAGCCCCAAGAACCCCGGCCGTCCGATCGGCTGGGTGGTGCGCACGACTGCGGACCATATCGAGATCGAAACCAACGACCCCGCCACCGAACTGGCCAACGGCGACGGCCTGTGTTACCTGGACCTGCAGCACAACCTGATCGGTCTGCAGACCAACCGGGTCGAGCGGCTGGGCCAGGGGACGGAAGGGGGCACGCGCTGGCGCATCCACCCCAAGGATGCGATGGCCAGCCTGAAGGGCCTGCGCCCGGGCACGGTGGTCAACCGCAACCGCAGCATGGCCTGGGTGCGGGCGCTGGAGCGGCCGTCGGCCGATCGGCGCATCCCGCTGTGGGTGCAACTGCGCGCCCAGGGGGACGCCCTGTGCCTGACGCTGACCGATGCCGATGACTGCACGGGCTCGGCCACCCTGCCCGGCCCCTTCGATCTGGCCCGCGATGCCGCGTCGCACGAGGCGCGGCTGGCCGACGGGCTGGGCCGTTTGGGCGATACGGTGTTCGAGGCCGTGGCGCTGGATGTGGCGCTGCCGGCCCCGTGGTTCGTGCCGGCGTCCCGGCTGAATGCGCTGCGACGCGACGCCGTGGCGGCCCTGATGGCCGCGCGCGAGGCGGCCCGTGTGCGGCCGGTCCGCGCGCCGGCCGTGCAACCGCCCGTGCCCTATCCCGACGATGTGCTGACCTACCTGGGCAACGTCTACAACCACAAGGCGCGCGACTTTTACGCCCGCCACGGGGTGCGCGTGATCGAGGCCGCCTACGAGAGCCACGAGGAACCGGGCGAAGTCAGCCTGATGATCACCAAGCACTGCGTGCGCTACAGCCTGAGTCTGTGCCCCAAACAGGCCAAGGGGGTGACGGGCGTGCAGGGCACGATTCGTGCCGAGCCGCTGGTGCTGGTCCACGGGCAGGAGCGCTTGACGCTGCGCTTCGACTGCAAGCCGTGCGAGATGCACGTCGTCGGGCGCCTGAAGCGCCATGTGGTGCGTGACGCCGAACGCCAGTCGCGCGAGGCGCCGCTGCGCTTTTACCGGACCCGGCCCGTGCCGACGGCACCCTGACGGGAGGGGGCCGCCGCGGTCAGACGTAACCCGCCACCGGCATGGGCGTGTGGCGCATGTGCAGCGCCAGCCCCAGGGCGGCCATGTGGTCGCCGTTGCGGCTCAGGATCGCCTGGGCCATGGGCAAAAATTCGGTCTCTTCGAAGCGCGCGTGGGCGCGGTACTGGGCGACCAGCGCCTCCAGGCCGGCGGTGTCCAGTTCGAACGACTGGCCTTTGGCCACTTTCTTGAGCCCGCCCTCCAGTCGCTTCCACAGCGTCTCCAGCGTGCGGTGCTCGTCGGTCAGCCGCCGCACCAGGGCCTGGGCGCGATCGCGCTCCGCCCCGGCTTCGCTGCTGGCGATCACGGCGGGGAACAGCTCGCGCTCCTCGTCCAGGTGGTGCTCGAAGATGGCCTCGCGGAAGAACTCGACCGACTGCTCGGCCACCTCGCGCGCGCGGGCTGCCGGCTGCAACAGCGCCGGCAGCTCGGCCAGCCCGTCGAGCTTGCGCAGGATGCCGGCATGGCATTGCGAAAAATCCGCGATCGGCTGATCGACGGGGGTGGGCGCATCGGATCCGGACATGGCAACACCGTTTTGCAACATCACGATGTGGCCAGTCTAGCCGCTGCGCTGCCGCGAATCTTGACACGCATCAAGGTTCGGTCGAGCGCTCAGATGGACGCCGGGACCGCATTCAGCCGATCCAGCGGCGGGCGTTGCGGAACATGCGCATCCAGGGGCTGAAAGCGTCGAGGCCGCCGGTGGCGCCGAGGTCCGTCCAGCTCATCTGCGCATTGCGGAACACCCGCTCCGGGTGCGGCATCATGGCGGTGAAGCGCCCATCCGGCGTGGTGACCGCCGTGATGCCCCCCGGGCTGCCGTTGGGGTTGAACGGATAGGCCTCGGTCGGCCGGCCATGGTGGTCCACGAAGCGCATGGCAACGCGGACGGCCGCGCGGTCGCCGCGCTGGCCAAAGTTGGCATAGCCCTCGCCGTGCGCCACCGCAATCGGCAGCCGGCTGCCGGCCATGCCTTGCAGGAACAGGCTCGGCGACTCGGTCACCTCCACCAGCGACAGCCGGGCCTCGAAGCGCTCGCTGACGTTGGTCGTGAAGCGCGGCCAGTGCTCGGCGCCGGGGATGATGGCGGCCAGCTCGGCAAACATCTGGCAGCCGTTGCACACGCCCAGCCCGAACGTGTCCGGCCGCGCGAAGAAGGCGGCAAACTGCTCCGACAGCTCCGGATGGAAGGTGATGGAGCGCGCCCAGCCGATACCGGCGCCCAGCGTGTCCCCGTAGCTGAAGCCGCCGCAGGCCACCAGCCCGCGAAAACCCTGCAACGCGGTGCGGCCGGACAGCAGGTCCGTCATGTGCACGTCCACCGCCTCGAAGCCGGCGGCATCGAACGCGTAGGCCATCTCCACATGCGAGTTGACGCCCTGCTCGCGCAGGATGGCCACGCGCGGCCGCGCCAGATTCAGGTACGGGGCGGCGACGTCTTCGGTGGGGTCGAAGGTCAGCGCCACGTGCAACCCCGGATCGTCGGCCCGGCCGGCCGCGGCGTGCTCGGCATCGGCGCAGTCGGGGTTGTCGCGCAGCTGGCAAATCTTCCAGCTCACGCTGTCCCACACCTGTTGCAAATCCTCCAGCCTGGCGCTGAACAGGCATCGGGCATCCCGCCAGATCTGCAGCTCGCCCTTGCCCGCATCGATGGGGCTGGTGGCGGGGCGGGTTTTGCCGATCACATGGCTGCAGGCCGACAGGCCGTGGGCGCGCAGGGTCTGCAGCACCGCGTCGCGCTCGGCGCTGCGCACCTGCAGCACCACGCCCAGCTCCTCGCTGAACAGGGCCTTCAGGGTGAGTTCGTCGCGGCGCGCGCCGACCTGCGCGGCCCAGTTCTTGGCGTCGCCAAAGTCGGCGCGGCTGTCGCGGATGCCGTCGCCTTCGGTCACCAGCAGGTCGACGTTCAGCGTCACGCCCACATGACCGGCAAACGCCATTTCGGCCACACAGGCCAGCAGCCCCCCGTCGCTGCGGTCGTGGTAGGCGAGCAGTTGCCCGCCCGCCCGCAGCGCATTGACGGCATCGACCAGCCGCACCAGGTCTTGCGGGTCGTCCAGGTCGGGCACGTCGCCCCCCGCCTGGTCCAGCACCTGCGCCAGGATGGAGCCGCCCATGCGGTGGCGCCCGCGCCCCAGGTCGATCAGGATCAGCGTGGTGTCCTCCCGCGCGTCGAGCTGCGGCGTGAGGGTGCCACGCACATCGGCCAGGGTGGCGAAGGCGCTCACGATCAGGCTGACTGGGGCCGTCACCTTGCGCGCCTGGCCGTCATCGGTGCGCCACTGGGTGCGCATGGACAGGCTGTCCTTGCCCACGGGGATGCTGATGCCGAGCTGCGGGCACAGCTCCAACCCCACGGCCTTGACGGTGTCGTACAGCGCGGCGTCCTCGCCCGGCTCGCCGCAGGCGGCCATCCAGTTGGCCGACAGCTTCACGCGCGGCAGCTCGATCGGCGCCGCCAGCAGGTTGGTGATGGCTTCGGCCACCGCCATGCGGCCCGCGGCGGGGGCATCCAGCGCGGCGATCGGGGTGCGCTCGCCCATGGCCATGGCCTCGCCCGCCAAACCCCGAAAGTCGGCCAGCGTCACCGCGCAATCGGCCACCGGCACCTGCCAGGGGCCCACCATCTGGTCACGGTGGGTCAGGCCGCCCACGGTTCGGTCGCCGATGGTGACCAGAAAACGCTTGGATGCGACGGTGGGGTGGGACAACACCTCGACGACCGCCCGCTGCAGCTCCACGCCCGTGCCGTCGAAAGCCGCAAAACGGCGCGGGATGCGCGAGACCTCGCGCCGCATCCGCGGGGGCTTGCCCAGCAGCACCTCCATCGGCATGTCCACGGGGCGGGCGTCCGCCTCGGCATTGGCCTGCGCGTCGGCGAGCACGAGCTGGCGCTCTTCGGTCGCCACCCCCACCACGGCAAACGGGCAGCGCTCGCGCTCGCACAGCGCGGCAAAGCGCGGAAGGGCATCGGGGGCCAGCGCCAGCACGTAGCGCTCCTGGCTCTCGTTGCACCAGATCTCCTTGGGCGCGAGGCCGCTTTCCTCCAGCGGGATGGCGCGCAGGTCGAAGCGGGCGCCCCGCCCGGCGTCGTTCACCAGCTCCGGAAAAGCATTCGACAGCCCGCCAGCCCCCACGTCGTGGATGGCGAGGATGGGGTTGTCCGCACCCAGCGCCCAGCAGTGGTTGATCACCTCTTGCGCGCGGCGCTGGATCTCCGGATTGCCGCGCTGCACCGAATCGAAGTCCAGCTCTGCCGCGTTGGCGCCGCTGGCCATGGAGCTGGCAGCGCCGCCGCCCATGCCGATGCGCATGCCCGGCCCGCCCAACTGCACCAGCAGGGTACCGGCCGGGAAGGTGATCTTGTGGGTCAGGTTGGCGTCGATCTGCCCCACCCCGCCGGCGATCATGATCGGCTTGTGGTAGCCGCGCTCCACCGCATCTACGTCGGAGGCCACGCGCTGCTCATAGGCGCGAAAGTAGCCGAGCAGGTTGGGCCGGCCGAATTCGTTGTTGAAGGCGGCCCCGCCCAGCGGCCCCTCGATCATGATCTGCAACGGGCTGGCGATGTGCGCCGGCTTGCCCCCCGGCTGGTCGGACCAGCCGCCCCACAGACGCGAGACCGAAAACCCCGTCAACCCCGCCTTGGGGCGCGCCCCGCGGCCCGTCGCGCCCTCGTCGCGAATCTCGCCCCCGGCCCCCGTGGCCGCGCCGGGGAACGGCGAGATCGCGGTCGGGTGGTTGTGGGTCTCCACCTTCATCAGGATGTGGTGCCGCGCTTCGCTGCGGCGGTAGCTGGGGCTGCCCTCGCCGTCGGGCACCGCCACGAAGCGCTCGACCGCATGCCCTTCCATCACCGCGGCGTTGTCTGCGTAGGCGACGATGGTGTGTTGGGGTGCGGTCTGGTGGGTGTGGCGGATCATGCCGAACAGGCTGTGCGGCTGCTCCACCCCGTCGATGACGAACTGGGCGTTGAAAATCTTGTGCCGGCAGTGCTCGCTGTTGGCCTGGGCGAACATCATCAGCTCGACATCGCTCGGGTTGCGCCCGAGTCGCTGGAAGGCCTCCACCAGGTAGTCGATCTCGTCGTCCGCCAGGGCCAAGCCCCAAGCGGTGTTGGCCGCCTCCAGCGCCGCACGCCCCTGACCCAGCACATCCACGCGCTCCATGGGCTGGGGGGCCAACGCCGTGAACAGCCCCGCCGCCTCGGCCGTATCGCGCAGGGCGCTCTCGGTCATGCGGTCGTGCAACAGCGCCGCGCAGGCCTGCCATGCCGCATCGTCCAACGTCGCCGGGCGGCCGAGCCAGCCCGCGAGGGCGCCGCTCTCCAGCGTCAGCCAATACTCCACGACACGCTCGACCCGCCGTGCTGCCAGCCCGCAGTTGTGCGCGATGTCGGTCGCCTTGGACGCCCACGGCGACACGGTGCCCAGGCGCGGCGTGACGACGATGCGCACCCCCTGGGTGGGCCCGCCGTAAGGCTCTCCGTACGTCAGCAAAGCCGCCCAGCGGGCGCGGGTGGCGTCGCCCAGCGGGGCATCGGTGGCCACCAGGTGCACATGGCGCGCGGCAATGCCGGTGATGCGTGCATCGACGGCCTGCAGACGGGGCAGCAACTGCCGGGCCCGAAAGTGGCCGAGGGCATCCCCCCCGGGAAATGTCGACAGATGGAGCGGGGTGGCGGATGCGTTCACGGCGATGGCGCAGGGGTGTGGGGGAAGCCCCCGATTTTACCCGGCGGCCTGCGGCGGGCCTGTGGGGTCAATGAGGGTCAATTAGGGTTTGTCCGCCTTGCCGCGCCAGCGGCATGAAGTATCGTGCATGTCCGCCGTCGGCATTTTGCTTCAAGCCAGAGGAGACCCCACCATGACCACCCGCCGCGTCGTCCTGACCCGCAGCGCCGCCGTGATCGGCGCCGCTTCCACCGGGCTGCTGTTGCCCGAAATCGTCCGGGCCCAGGCGGCCCGGGTGCGCGTGGGCTTCATGCTGCCCTACACCGGCACCTTTGCGCAACTGGGCGTCGCCATCGAAAACGGTGTGCGCATGGCCTTGGACGAAGCCGGCGGCAAGCTGGGCGGTCGCGAGATCGACTTCTTCAAGGTCGATGACGAATCCAACCCCGCCAAGGGGGTGGAAAACGCCACCCGCCTGGTGCAGCGCGACAAGGTCGATGTGCTGATCGGTACCGTGCACTCCGGCGTGCAGATGGGCATCCACAAGGTGGCGCGCGAGACCGGCGTGCTCAACCTCATCCCCAACGCGGGGGTGCATGTCGCCACGCGCCAGCAGTGCGCGCCCAATGTGTTCCGCACCAGCTTCTCCAACGCGCAGCCCACACTCGCCCTGGGCAAGCCCATGGTCGAGCGCGGCCACAAGCGCGCGGTCTGGATCACCTGGAACTACGCGGCCGGCGACGAAGCCTTCGAGGGCTTCGAGCAGAGCTACACCGCCGCCGGCGGCACCATCGTCAAGAAGCTCGGCCTGCCCTTCCCCAACGTCGAGTTCCAGGCCCTGCTGACCGAGATTGCCGCGCTCAAGCCCGACGCGGTGGCCTGCTTCTTCGCCGGCGGGGGCGCGGCCAAGTTTCTGCGCGACTACGCGGCGGCCGGCCTCAACCGCAGCATCCAGCTCTACGGCTCGGGCTTTTTGACCGAGGGCGTACTGGAGGCGGCCGGGGGCGCCGCCGAGGGCGTCATCACCACCATGCACTACAGCGACTTGCTGGACACGCCGCGCAACAAGCAGTTCCGCCTGAACTACGCCAAGACCTTCAAGCTGCAGCCCGACGTCTACGCCGTGCAGGGCTACGACACGGGCTTGCTGCTGCTGCAGGGCGCCAAGGCGGTGGGGGGCGACCTGTCCAACAAAAAGGCCCTGTACGCAGCGATGGAGGGCGCCGTCATCGACAGTCCGCGCGGCCAGTGGCGCATGAGCAAGGCGCACAACCCCATCCAGGACATCTACCTGCGCCAAGTCAAGGGCAAGGAAAACCGCGTCATCGGCGTCGCCGCCAAGGCGGTCGAGGACCCGGGCACCGGCTGCCGCATGGGCTGAGCAACGGGGATCGATGCGCCCATGGATCTGGCCAATTTTCTGATTCAGTTGCTCAACGGGGTGCAGTACGGCCTGCTGCTGTTCATGCTGGCGGCGGGGCTGACCCTGATCTTCGGCATCATGGGCGTGGTCAATCTGGCCCACGGCAGCTTTTACATGCTGGGGGCTTACCTGGCATGGTGGCTGGTGGGGGCCATCGACAGCCTGCTGCTGGCCATCGTGCTGGGGGCGGTGCTGGCGTTTGCGCTGGGCTGGCTGCTGGAGTGGGCGCTGTTTCGCCACTTCTACCACCGCGACCACCTGGATCAGGTGTTGTTGACCTTTGGGCTGATCTATCTGTTCGAGGAGTCGCGCTCGCTGCTCTGGGGCGACGATGTGCACGCCGTGCCGGTGCCACCGCTGCTGGACGGCTCGATTGCCCTCACCGACACCCTGGCCTACCCCGTGTACCGCCTGTTCATGATGGGGCTGTGCGTGTTGCTGGCGCTGGGCCTGTACGCGCTGATCGCGCGCACGCGGCTGGGCATGAAGATCCGCGCCGGGGCCTTCAACCGCGACATGGCCGAGGCGCTGGGCGTCAACATCCGGCTCGTGCACGGCGTGGTGTTCGCGGTCGGCGTCGCCCTGGCCGTGGTGGCCGGCATGATCGCCGCGCCCATCTCCAGCGTCTATCCCAACATGGGCGCGCCCGTGCTGATCATGTGTTTCGTCGTGGTGGTGATCGGCGGCATCGGCTCGGTGCGCGGCGCCTTCGTCGCGGCGCTCATGGTGGGGCTGGTCGATACCTTCGGCAAAGTCCTCGTGCCCCAGATCGCCAGCATGCTGATCTACATGCTGATGGCCGCCGTGCTGCTCTATCGGCCCGAGGGCCTGTTCAAGCAATAACCCCACCCATGTCGATCGCTGCCCACATCGAACGGCTGCCGCGCAGCCTGCAGCTCGTGCTCGGCCTCGGCGCCGTGGCGCTGGCCGCCTTCCCCTGGCTGGGGCTGGAAAACGAGCGCTATTACGTGCAGATGCTCACCCAGATGATGATCCTGGCCATCTTTGCCATGAGCCTGGATTTGCTGCAGGGGGTGACGGGGCTGGTGTCCCTGGGGCACGCGGCGTTCTTCGGGCTGGCGGGGTATGTGCTGGCCTTCGTGACCCCGTCGTCGGCCGCCCCCAGCCTGTGGTGGACCCTGCCGCTGGCCGTGGCGGTCTCGGCGCTCGCGGCGTTGGTCATCGGGTTTTTCGTCGTGCGCACCAAGGGCATCTACTTCATCATGGTGACGATGGCCTTTGCGCAGATGCTGTACTACCTGTTTTTCGACAACAAGGCGCTGGGTGGCTCCGACGGCATCTACGTGCTGTTCAAGCCGTCCACAGGGCTGGGCGGGGATGGGCAGCCGCTCGATCTGGACAACCCCGTCACGTTTTATTACCTGACGCTGGCGTGCCTGGTGGGGGTGTATGCCTTCTTGCGCCGCTTGCTGTTCTCGCCCTTCGGGCGGGTGCTGGCGGGCATCCGGGTCAACGAACATCGCCTGCGCGCCGTCGGCTATGGCACGTTTGGCTACAAGCTGGCCGCCTTCACGCTGGCCGGTGCGCTGGCCGGGCTGGCGGGGTATCTTTGGGCGGCCCAGACCGGCTTCGTCAACCCGGAGCTCATGGGGTTCCACCAGAGCGCACACGCCATCATGATGGTGATCCTGGGCGGCATGGGCAATTTCGCCGGGGCCATCGTCGGTGCCTTTGCCTTCGAGTATTTGTTGCACGTCTTCAAGGACCTGACCAAACACTGGCAGTTGCTGATGGGCGCGTTCATCGTGCTCGTGGTGTTCGTCGCCCCGCGGGGGCTGATCGGGCTGGGCCAGCGCCTGCTGGAGCGGCGACGGCGCGGCGCGCAGCCCCCCGTTGCCGAGTCGGTGCCGGGAGGGCAGCATGGCTGACGTCCTGCTCGAAGCCCACGACCTGACCAAGCGCTTCGGCGGCCTGGCCGCCGTGGACAGGGTGTCGCTGACGCTCAAGCGCGATCACCTGCACGCGGTTATTGGCCCCAACGGAGCGGGCAAATCCACGCTGACCAACCTGCTGTCGGGCGATCTGCCCCCCACCGCCGGGCGCCTGGTGCTCGCGGGGCGGGACGTCACCGGCGCCTCGGCCGAGACCATCGCGCGCATGGGCCTGGGTCGCAGCTACCAAAAAACCAACATCTTCCTGCCCTTCACCGTGTGGGAGAACGTCCGCCTGGCCGCCCAGTCGCGCACGCCGCATGCGGCACGGTGGTTCACCCGCGCCGACGGCATCGCCGCCATCAACCAGCGCGCCGAGCGTGCGCTGGAGATGGCTGGGCTGACCGCCCGCGCCCACCGCGTCGCCGGCACCATCAGCCACGGCGAGCAGCGCCAGCTCGAAATCGCCATGACCCTGGCCACCGAGCCGCAGGTGCTGCTGCTGGACGAGCCCTTGGCCGGTATGGGCACGGCCGAAGCCGAGCGCATGGTCGAGCTGCTGCTGGCCATCAAGCGCGACCACGCCCTGATGCTGGTCGAGCACGACATGGATGCCGTCTTCGCCCTGGCCGACGAACTCACGGTCATGGTCAACGGGCAAGTGATCGCATCCGGGCCGCCCGCCGCCATCCGCGCCGACGCGGGCGTGCAGGCCGCTTACCTGGGGGAGGACGCGTGAGCACCGACACGCTGATCGAGGCAAACGGCCTGCACACCCACTACGGGGCCAGTCACATCCTGCACGGCATCGATTTTTCCGTGCGCCGGGGCGAAACCATCGGGCTGATGGGGCGCAACGGCATGGGCAAATCCACCTTGCTCAAGACCCTCGTCGGGCTGGTGCGCCCCAGCGCGGGCGAGGTGCGCGTCAAGGGGCGGCCGGCACAGCGCTTGCCGACGTACGAGGTGGCGCGGCTGGGCGTGGCCTATGTGCCGGAAGGGCGCGGCATCTTTGGCAACCTGAGCGTGCGCGAAAACCTGATCATGGCGGCCCGGCCCGGAGTGGATGGCCGGCGCGACTGGACCTACGAGCGGGTGCTGGAGACCTTTCCCCGCCTGGCCGAGCGCCTCGATCACGGGGGGCAGCAGCTCAGCGGTGGCGAGCAGCAGATGCTGACCATCGGCCGCGCGCTCATGACCAACCCGGACGTGCTGATCCTGGACGAAGCGACCGAGGGGCTGGCCCCGCTGATCGCGCGCGAGATCTGGCGCATCTGCCGCGTCATCCGCGACAGCGGCATCAGCAGCATCATCGTCGACAAAAACTGGAAGCACGTCACCCAGATCACCGACCGCAACGTGATCCTGGTCAAGGGCCGGGTGGCGTTCGAGGGTACGTCCGACGAGTTGACCGCCCGCCCCGACGTGCTGGAGCGTTACCTGGGCGTCTGATGCAAACAGGGGAGGCGTTGGTGGCCTCCCCTGCCGTTTGGGGTGAATGGAGCGGGGCGAATGGCCCCGCCGCGACTCACTTGTTGACGGGCGATTGCGGATCCAGCAGCAGCGCCATCACATGCTTGATCTGCTGCTCGTCCAGAATGCCCTTGTGCCCCGCGCTCGGCATCTTGGTGCAGGCGTTGAAGGCACGCGAGTTCCAGATCTTGGCCCAGGTGTACTCCACGATGGCCTTGGCCTCCGGGCTGTTCGGGTTGGTCACCCCGCGCAGCTTGCCGTAGTTATACAGGCTCGGGCCCAGCGTGCCGAAGGAGATTTCTTCCTTGGTGATCTGGTGGCAGTTGTAGCAGTTGCCACCGTTGACGGTCTTGGCGTCGTCCGTCCAGGTCAGACCGCGACCGCTCTGGGCGATGGCCTCACCCTGCTTCCAATCCCCCAGGAACTTGCCGTCGCTCGGCCACTTGACGCTCTTGTAAGCGGCTTCTTCGATGGCCTTTGCCGTTTTGTCGTCCAGGGGCTTGCCCGACACTTCGGACTCCCAGCACGCCCGGCGTGCTTCGTCCTGCTCCAGGCGATCGAGCGTGGCAATGCCGCGCTCGACGAACGATTTCTTGACGATCTCCATCGTCATCTTGTCGTACTCGGCGGGCGACGGCGACGCGCTGCAGCCCGCCAACACGATGACCGCCGGCGCGGCCAGAGCAATCAGGGATTTTTTCATGTGCGGATCCTCCGGTTCAGCGCTTGATGGCCGGCGCGATGGACTTGGCGCCCTTGGCGTTGACGCCCATGTACACCCCCAGCGCGATCGTCACGTCGCTGGCAAACGTGGGTTCCGGGAAGCGCTGCTGCCGGTAGCAGTCGTTCAAACGGTGTTGCATGCTCCACATCTGACCGTTGGACACCCGGTACGCCGGCCAGGCGGCAAAACCGACACCGTCGCCGGGGTTCTTGGTCAGGTTGGGCAACTCCTGCAGGCGGATGCGCTTGCCGTCCTCGCCGTGGCAGCTCGCGCACGAAAAGTCGTGCGGCCCGCCGCGCAGGAAGAACAGGCGCTTGCCGACTTCGTACATGTCGCGCTCGGCCTGGGTGTTGAACGGCAGATTGAACGGCATATCGCGCGACTGGCTGGAAATCCAGGTGGCCAGGGCGACGACATTGGCCGTCTCACCGCGCCCGAAGTTGCGCTGGGACACCTCTTTCTTCACGTCGATGCCCTGCAGCGTCTCCATGCAGGTGAGCAGGCGGCTTTCCAGATCCTGGACGCGGCCGGTGTCCTTGAAAAAGCGCGGCAGCTCCACGAACGCACCTTTGACCACGCCGGGCCCTTTGCCCAGGTCGCACTGCTCCAGCGAGGCGTTCTTGGGGCCGCGCTTTTGCTTCCACAGGTCTTCGCCCTTGACCTCGAACAGCTCGGCCGGGTTGCCGTCCTGCAGCATCGCCCGGTATTCCTCGATGCCCTTCATGGTGGCATCCTGGGCCACCGCGGCGCTGCCCAACGACGACAGCACCGCCAACGTGACGAACGTCTTTTTCATGTTGGTTCCTCGTTGTCAACGGGGGAGCGCAGGCCGATGCGCTCCCCCACCGCCCCTGTCAGGCGATCACGGCCTCGTCGGTGCGCGACACGCCCTTGTTGTCGGTCCACTTGACCACGATCTTGTCGCCCTTGTTGGCGCCCTTGAACTTGAAGCTCAGGAACGGGTTTTGCGACACCGCCCCGCTCCACAGCGCCTTGAGCACTTCCTTGCCGTTGTGCGTGGCCACCACGTCCGTGATGTGGTGCGCCGGCACCAGCGCGCCGCTCGCATCGCGCCGCGTGCCCGGCTCCATCGGGTGGCTCATGAGCACCCGCACCGTCGTCACCCCACCGGCCTCGTTGGCCCGGATGCGCATCGGATCTGCCATCTTCGTCTCTCCTTCGCGTTCGTTACCCTGTGCCGCTTCAGCCGCTTCAGCCGCTTCAGCCGCTTCAGCCGCTTCAGCCGCTTCAGCCGCTTCAGCCGCCGCAGCCGCCCAGCGTCACCTTCGTTTCCTTGACGGCCGAGTACAGCTTGCCGTCGGCCTTGACCACCGCCAGCACGTTGGTGCTCTGCCCCATCTTCAGGCGCGTCTGCACGTCCGCCTCGGTGCCCGCCGGAATCATGAACATCGCCGACAGCGGCGTCGGGTTCTTCTCCACCAGCAGGTAAATCTCGGTCGTGTTGGGCAGCTTGCTCACCGCACCCACCGGCACCACCGCGCCGTTTTCCGCGATGTCCGGCGAGACGATTTGCACCTGGTCGCTCGTCGCGGGCTGGCCCCCCACCGCCTTGAGCGCGTCCGCCAGCGTCTTGGCCGCAAAGCCGTCGCGGCCCGACGCCTGCGCCTGCTCGGCCGTCACCACGCCCAGCGACACCAGCGTCGCCAGCGCCCCGCCGGCCTTCAGCACGGCGCGTCGGTTGGATTGGATAGCCTTCATGTTGTGTACTCCTGCACGAGGTTTCGTCGTCACTGGGCCGCGCCACGGCGGTCACCACACACTGTCGGCGCATTCTGGCGGCGGTGCGCCAGCGATGCATCGGCAATTACCCTAAAATTCAAATATTCTTTGCAACTGATAGTTTTGGCATATCGGGGCAAGGGCGTCCAAACGCTCGGGCCCGTCACTTCAGCAAGGCCAGCGCCTCGCGGAACCGCGGGTGCTGCGCATCGCGCAGCCACTCGAAGCCCACCATTTCGGCGGTGACCAGTTCCACCCCGTTGGCAGCCAGGCGGTCCAGCGCGGCATCGCGATCCCGGTCGCGGCGCGAGCCGCAAGCGTCCGTCACCACCCAGACATCCAGCTCCTGTTCCACCAGACCCAGTGCCGTCTGCAGCAGGCAAACGTGGGTCTCGCAGCCGGCCAGCACGATCGTCTGCCGAGGCGGCGCGGGGGGCTTTTGCAGGTGCTTGGGCAGGCTGCGGGCATTGCCCGCCGGGCGAGCCGGCGCCCGCAGGGCGGCCAGTAAGCCGCTGTCGCAGGCATCGAACGCGGTTTTGGCAAACACCTGCCGGCACCGGCAGCGCAGCGACGGCGCCAGGGGGCCCAGCCGCTCAGGGGCCTGCTCCGTCCCCCAGACGGGCACGTCCAGCAGGTGCGCCAAACCGGCCAGCAGCTCGGCGCGCTGCAACACCTCGTCACCCCGCGCGATGGCCGGCATCAACCGGGCCTGATAGTCCACCAGCACGAGCTGGCAGTCGTTTGCATCCAACAACATGCGTTCTTTGATCCCCAAAACACCCGTGGGACAAGGCAGCCCCGTTGACGTCGGCTGCCGTCCTGCCCTAATGTGTGCGCCGTGATGCCGCAACATGCCACGGCCCAGCCGCTCACTCCCCCAACCATGCGCCGCCGGGCGTGGGGGATTGCGCTGGCGCTCGCGCTGCCGCTGTCCGCAAAGGCGGGCGATCCTATCATGGATCTCCTCGCCGCGCGGGGGGTGTTGGGGGATGGGGCCGCGCCCGCATGGCCTGCGCTGACCGACGACGCGCAAGGCCGGCGATCGGCTGCCTTGGTGTACGCCATGGCCTATGTTGGGGTGCCGTACCAGCGCGGTGGTACCGGGTTCGACCAGGGGGTGGATTGCAGCGGCTTCGTGCAGATCACCTACCGCGAGAGCGCCGGCATCCTGTTGCCGCGGCGCGCGGCGGAACAGGCACAGGCCACGCTGCCCATCGATACGGAGGCCCTGGCCCCCGGGGACTTGGTGTTTTTCAACACCCTGGGCGAGCCCTTCAGCCACGTGGGCATTTACATCGGGCAGGGGCGATTCATCCATTCGCCCCGCTCGGGCGCCCATGTGCGCATGGAGCGCCTGGAAGACCGCTACTGGCGCGACCGCTTCAACGGTGCGCGCCGCGTGATTGGCGACAGCAGCGGTTGAGGCCGCCCGTGCATGGGCGGCCGTTTGGGCAGCTCAGGCGGCCGCCTTGCGCAGGATGTCGTACAACTGATCCTTGAGCAGCAGCTTTTCCTTCTTCAGCGTCTCGATCTGCTCGTGCGTGCCGGGCTCGATGCCCTGCTCCATGCGCTGGATGCGCTCATCCAGCTCGTTGTGCTTGTCGAACAGGCGGGTGAAGTGGTGATCGCTGGTCTTGAGCTTGGTGATCAGGTCGCGGTATTCGGGGAACATGGTGATTCGCGCTTGGGGGTTGAAAGATCGACGCCTGCATCGTACCGCAAGGCGGCGCCTTGGCCGAGCGGGTGCGCTTGGGCCTTGACGTGCCTCAAGCGGACGTGACGCGCACGCAGTCGGCGTAGTAGCGTTTGCCGCCGTCGAAGGTCTCCTCGATGGCCAGGCCGTGGATGTCCGTCTCGAAACCCGGGCAGCGCTCGTTGAACTCGCGCGAGAACTTCAGGTAGTCCACGATCTTGCGGTTGAACACCTCGCCGGGGATGAGCAGCGGAATGCCGGGCGGATAGGGCGTGATCAGCGCGGTGGTGATGCGCCCCTCCAGCTCGTCGATCGGCACGCGCTCGGTGTTGCGGTGGGCGATCTGCGCAAAGGCGTCGCTCGGCTTCATGGCCGGGGTGAGGTCGCTCAGGTAGATCTCGGTGGTCAGCCGGGCGACGTCGTACTTGGCATACATCTCGTGCACGAACTGGCACAGATCGCGCAGGCCCATGCGCTCGTAGCGCGGTTGCTTGCGGCAGAACTCCGGCATCACGCGCCACATCGGCTGGTTGCGGTCGTAGTCGTCCTTGAACTGCTGCAGCGCGGTCAGCAGCGTGTTCCAGCGGCCCTTGGTGATGCCGATGGTGAACATGATGAAGAACGAGTACAGCCCGGTCTTTTCCACCACCACGCCGTGCTCGGCCAGGAACTTGGTGACGATGCTGGCCGGAATGCCGGTGGGGGCGAAGTCGCCCTTGAGGTTGAGGCCCGGCGTGATGATGGTGGCCTTGATCGGGTCCAGCATGTTGAAGCCCGGCGCCATGTCGCCGAAGCCGTGCCAGGCGTCCTCGCCGTCGGCCGTCTGCACGCCGTCGGCATCGGTGCGCTTGAGCACCCAGTCGCTGGCGCGGCCAATGCCCTCCTCGGCCAGCTCCTCCGGGCCCCAGACCTGGAACCACCAATCGTTGTCGCCAAACTCGGCGTCCACCTTGCGCATCGCGCGGCGGAAGTCCAGCGACTCGGCGATGCTTTCCTCCACCAGCGCGGTGCCGCCGGGCGGCTCCATCATGGCCGCGGCGACGTCGCAGCTGGCGATGATGCTGTACTGCGGGCTGGTGGAGGTGTGCATCAGATACGCTTCGTTGAACAGGTGGCGGTCCAACTTTTGCGTCTGCGAGTCCTGTACCAGCACATGGCTGGCCTGGCTGATGCCCGCCAGCAGTTTGTGGATGGACTGGGTGGAGTAGACCACCGAATGCTGGGGCCGACCGCGCTTGCGGCCCATCGCGTGGAAGGTGCCGTAGAAGGGGTGGAAAGCCGCGTGCGGCAGCCACGCCTCGTCGAAATGCAGGTTGTCCACGTAGCCATCCAGCATCTGCTTGATGGTTTCGGTGTTGTAGAGCACGCCGTCGTAGGTGGACTGCGTGAGCGTGAGGATGCGCGGCTTCACCGTCTTGGGGTCCACGCCGCTGAGCAGGGGGTTGGCAGCGATCTTGGCCTCGATGGCCTCGCGGGTGAATTCGCTTTGCTGAATCGGCCCGATGATGCCGTAGTGGTTGCGCGTGGGCTTGAGGAAGACGGGGATCGCCCCCGTCATGATGATGGAGTGCAGGATGGATTTGTGGCAGTTGCGGTCCACCACCACCACATCGCCCGGAGCCACCGTGTGGTGCCACACCATCTTGTTGCTGGTGCTGGTGCCGTTGGTGACAAAAAAGCAATGGTCGGCGTTGAAGATGCGCGCGGCGTTGCGCTCGCTCTCGCCGATGGCGCCGTTATGGTCGAGTAGCTGGCCCAGCTCCTCCACCGCGTTGCAGACGTCGGCGCGCAGCATGTTCTCGCCGAAGAACTGGTGGAACATTTGCCCGACCGGGGTCTTGAGGAACGCCACCCCGCCCGAGTGTCCCGGGCAGTGCCAGGAGTAGGAGCCGTCCTCGGCGTAGTCCAGCAGCGCCTTGAAGAACGGCGGCTGGATGTACTCCAGGTAGGCCTTGGCCTCGCGGATGATGTGGCGCGCGACGAACTCCGGCGTGTCCTCGAACATGTGGATGAAGCCGTGCAGCTCGCGCAGGATGTCGTTGGGCAGGTGGCGGCTGGTGCGCGTCTCGCCATAGACGTAGATGGGCACCTCGGCGTTCTTGCGCCGCACCTCCTGAATGAAGGCGCGCAGGTTGAGCACCGCCGGATCCTGCTCGGGGTTGCCGGTCACCTCCTCGTCGTCGATCGACAGGATGAAGGCGCTGGCGCGGCTTTGCTGCTGTGCGAACTGGCTCAGGTCGCCGTAGCTGGTGACGCCGACGACCTCGAAGCCCTCGGCCTCGATCGCCTGCGCCAGCGCGCGGATGCCCAGACCCGACGTGTTGTCGGAGCGGTAATCTTCGTCGATGATGACGATCGGGAAGCGGAATTTCATGGTCCGCGAGTGTAGGCCAAAGGGGTGAACGATGGATGACGCAACGCTGTGGTGGGTGCTGGCCGGACTGCTGGTGGCCGCCGAACTCGCCAGCGGCACCTTCTTTTTGCTGATGCTGGCGCTGGCCGCCGCCGCCGGGGCCCTGGCCGTGTACGCGGGGCTGGCCTTCAGCGGCCAACTGCTGGCCGCGGGGCTGTGCGCGCTGCTGACGGTGGGCGGCTGGGCGTGGGTGCGGCTGCGCCGCCGCGCCGCAAGCCCCGAGGCCAACCCGGACGTCGTGCTCGACGTCGGCCAGACCGTACAGGTGAGCGCGTGGCAGCCCGACGGCACCGCGCTGGTGCGCTACCGTGGCGCCGACTGGCTGGCGGTGGCCTCAGGCCCGCACGGCGAGCGCCACCCCGGCCCCCACCGCATCCGCGCGGTGCAGGGCAACCGGCTCGTCATCGAGCCGGTGGATCATCCCTGAACCGACCTTGTCTTGCCCTGCCCTCCCCTTTGACTGAAAGCCACCCCCATGGAAATCGCCATCGTCGTCGTCATCGTCGCGCTCGTCTTCGTCGTCAAATCGATCAAGGTCGTGCCGCAGCAGACCGCCTGGGTGGTCGAGCGGCTCGGCCGCTACGACAGGACGCTGGCGCCGGGCCTCAACTTCGTCGTGCCGTTCATCGAGAAGGTGGCCTACCAGCACAGCCTGAAGGAAATCCCGCTGGATGTGCCGGAGCAGATCTGCATCACCAAGGACAACACCCAGCTCAAGGTCGACGGCATCCTCTACTTCCAGGTCACCGACCCGATGCGCGCCAGCTACGGCTCCTCCAACTACGTGCTGGCGATCACGCAGCTGGCGCAGACGACGCTGAGGAGCGTCATCGGCCGGCTGGAGCTGGACAAGACCTTCGAGGAACGCGAGATGATCAACGCCCAGGTCGTCAACGCCATCGACGAGGCGGCGCTGAACTGGGGCGTGAAGGTGCTGCGCTACGAGATCAAGGACCTGACGCCGCCAGCGGAGATCCTGCGCGCGATGCAGGCGCAGATCACCGCCGAGCGTGAAAAGCGCGCGCTGATCGCCGCCTCCGAGGGCAAGCGGCAGGAGCAGATCAACCTCGCGGAGGGCGAGCGCGCCGCCTTCATCGCCAAGAGCGAGGGCGAAAAGCAGGCCGCGATCAACCAGGCGCAGGGCGAGGCCGCCGCCATCCGCGAGGTGGCCGAGGCCACCGCGCAGGCCATCGAGCGCGTTGCTGCCGCCATCCGCCAGCCGGGCGGCGAGCAGGCGGTGCAACTGAAGGTGGCCGAAAAAGCGGTGGAGGCCTACGCCCGCGTCGCGCACGATGCCGACACGACGCTCATCGTCCCGAGCACGATGAGCGAGGTCTCGGCGCTGATCGGCTCGGCCATGAAGATGGTCGGCACGGTCAAGAGCGCCTGAGTGTCGGTGCTACAATGTGGGGCTCCCGCGGAGAGATGGATGAGTGGTTTAAGTCGCACGCCTGGAAAGCGTGTAGGGGTTAACAGCCCCTCGGGGGTTCGAATCCCCCTCTCTCCGCCACGCCAGTGATTGCCGCCACGGCCCTCCTCGCAGGGCGTTCGAGGCGGTCTGCGGAACCGATGGTTCGCTGCCCCTCCTTTCGGTCGCCCCTAAAAGTGTTCACTGAACTACACTCGGGCTATGGAGTTCGAATGGGATGCAGCGAAAAGCGACGCGTGCTTCGCTGATCGAGGGTTCGATTTCGCCTACGCGGCCAGAGCTTTTTTCGATCCGCATCGCCTGATCCAGGCCGACACCCGGCACAGCTATGGCGAAGAACGCTACCGGTTGATGGGCAAGATCGAGCAGCGTCTGTTCGTGGTGGTCTACACACCCCGACGCGGTGTCATTCGCATCATCTCGGCACGCAAAGCCAACCAGCGCGAGGTCAAGCATTATGAAAACCGTACGCGTGACGATTGACCCGACCGCCCCTGCGACACTGGCCTACGGACGTATCGATCCCGTTCGTGTCGATGCGACGTCAGAGGCAGATATCGCCAGGCAAGCGGCCGCGGACGACGTCGATGCGATGCAGGACGCCGCCAAATTTGCGCGCCGTGTTCGCAAGCGCCTGGGGTTGAGCCAATTGGAGTTCTCGGAGCGAATTGACGTGCCGCTGGAAACCATCCGCCTCTGGGAGCAAGGCAAACGCGCCCCTACGGGGGCTGCCAAAGCCTTGCTCAAAGTGTTGGACAAAGCCCCAGAAGCGGGATTGGCTGCGTTGCACTAAGTTGGGCGTGACGCCCGCCAGCACGCCAGCACCTCCATCGCCTCGGTCGGCCGCCCGCCCTGCCAGTAGCCCTGGTAACGGTCGCAGCCCATGACCTGCAGCGCGTCGTGCTGCGCGGCGGTCTCCACACCCTCGGCCACCACGCCCAGGTGCAGGTGGTGGGCCATCGCGACGATGGCGGCGCACAGCCGGCCGGCGCTGCCCGGCTGGCCCAGGCCCTGCACGAAGCTGCGGTCGATCTTGACCGTGTCCACCGGCAGGTTGTGCAGGTAGCCCAGCGACGAGTAGCCGATGCCGAAGTCGTCGATGGCGATCGACACCCCCGCCGCGCGCAGCCGCGCCAGGGCGGCGGCGGCGCCCGCGCCGGGGTCGATCAGCACGGATTCGGTCACCTCCAGCTCCAGCGCGTCGCCGGGCAGGCCGTGAGCGTCCAACCCACCCAGCACGGCCGCCACCAGATCGCCCTGGCTGAACTGGCGCGCCGAGACATTGACGGCGATGCGCGCCTGCCGCCAGCCGGCGCGTCGCCACGCGGCGACGATGCCGAGCGACCGCTCCAGCACCCAGCGGCCGATGGCGTCGATCAGGCCACAGGCCTCGGCGACGGGGATGAACTCGGCGGGCGAGACGGGGCCCAGCTCGTCGTCGTGCCAGCGCACCAGCGCCTCGCCGCCGCACGGCACGCGCGTGCCGAAGGCGAACTGCGGTTGCACCTGCAGCGCGAGCTTCTGCTCGCGCACGGCGCGGCGCAGGCGCGCCTCCAGCTCCATGCGCCGCGCGGCGGCCTGCGTCAGCTCCTGCGTGAAGTAGGCGAAGGTACCGCGCCCCAGCTCCTTGGCGCGGTACAGCGCGGCGTCGGCCGCACCCATCAGCGTCTCGGCCTCGGTGCCGTGCTCCGGCGCCACCGCGATGCCGACGCTGACGCCGGTCTGGATCTCGTGCCCGCGCGGGCTGGCCCAGGGGCTGGCCAGCGCCTCCAGGATGTCGCGCGCCAGCGCCGCGGCGTCGGCCGGGTCGCGCAGCCGGCGCATCAGCACGACGAACTCGTCGCCGCCCAGCCGCGCCAGCGTGTCACCCTCGCGCAGCCGCTGGCGCAGCCGCGCGCCGACGGCAGCCAGCAGCGCATCGCCGGTGGCGTGACCCAGCGTGTCGTTGACGTCCTTGAAGCGGTCCAGGTCCAGCATCAGCAGCGCCAGCCGCTCGCCGTGGCGCTGCGCCTGCGCCAGCGCGGCGGCCAGCCGCTCGTTCCACAGCAGGCGGTTGGGCAGGCCGGTCAGCGGGTCGTGGCGCGCCAGGTGCGCCATGCGTCGCTCGTTGCGGCGCAGTTGCAATTGCTGGCGGCGCTGGTCGTGCCAGTCGAACAGAATGCCGCTGAAGTGGCGCGCCACCCCCTGCGCGTCGCGGATGGCCATGCCGCGCCCGCGGAACCAGCGCCAGCGGCCGTCGAAACGGCGCAGCCGGTAAGCCTCGTCGAAGGCGTGGGGGCCGTCCAGCGCATCGTGCACGGCATCCAGCACGCGGAGGCGGTCGGCCGGGTGCAGCCGCTCCTGGAAGCGGAAGTCGCGGTGGAAGTCGTCCCCGGCGTAGCCCAGCAGCTGCGCGAAGCCGGCCGAGTATTCGACGATGTCGGTCTGCAGGTTCCAGTCCCACGAGCCGGCGCGGCTGCCCTCCAGCGCCAGGGTCAACTGGCGCTCGCTGCGCTGCAGCGCCTCGCGGCCGGCGTCGTCCAGGCCGATTTCGCGCGCCAGCACCAGCAGCCGCTCGGCCAGTTCCGGGGTGGCGGCGGCCGGGTCGCGCCACGGGCGATGGACGTTGAGCCGCACCCACACGGTGCTGCCGTCCGGCCGCAAAAAGCGCTTGTCCGCGCGCAACCACCGGACCTCGCCGGCGATCAGGCGGCCGATGCGCTGGCGGTCGCCGGCGTGGTCGTCCGGGTGCGTCAGGTCCTGAAAGCGCAGCCGCAGCAGCTCGGCCGCCGGGCGCCCGAACAGCCCCGCACAGGCCTCGTTGACCCAGACGAAGCGGCCATCCAGCGCCAGCACGTACGCCGGCTGCTCGAAGCCGGTCATGGCGTCCACCCACGCCGCGACGGGGCAGCCGGGCTCGGCAGGGCGGCAGGCCGTATCCTGCTTCTCGTGGGGAGGGAACTGGCGCCAGGGCATGCCGCAATCCTAGCCCGGCTCCAGGGCTGCGGCGCCCCGTTGCCCCCGGGCGGGTACCCCCATCGTCACGTCAGCGCCGTATCGACGTCGCGCCGTTGCAACGACAGGTACTCGCGCGACTGCATTTCGTGCAGCCGGGAGACGGTGCGCGGAAACTCGTGCGCGAGCGGCCCCTCGGTGTAGAGCTGCTCCGGCGGCACGGCGGCCGAGACGATGAGCTTGACCCGCCGGTCGTACAGCACATCCACCAGCCAGGTGAAGCGCCGCGCGGCCGATGCCATGTTGGGCGGCATCGGCGGGACATTACTCAGCAGCACGGTGTGGAACTGGCTGGCCAGCTCCAGATAGTCGTTTTGCGAGCGCGGCCCGCCACACAGGGTGCGGAAATCGAACCACACCACCCCGCCCGCCCGCCGGATGGCGCGGATCTCGCGCCCTTCGATGCGCAGCACGGGGTTTTCGTCCTGCGCTTCGGCCAGTTGTTCGAAGGTGGCCTCCATCTCCTGCTCGGTCGCCTCGCCCAGGGGCGTCAGGTACAGGCGCACATGCTCCAGCGTGCGGCGGCGGTAATCGACGCCGTGGTCCACGTTGACCACTTCCATGGTGCGCTTGAGCAGCTCGATGGCCGGCAGGATGCGGTCACGGTGCAGCCCGTCGGGGTACAGCCCGTCGGGGTGGAAGTTGCTGGTCGCCACCATGCCGATGCCGTACTTTTGCATCGCCTCCAGCAGGCGGTGCAGGATCATCGCGTCGGTGACGTCGGCGACGTGAAATTCGTCGAAGCAGATCAGCCGAAACCGCACGGCCATGCGCTTGGCCAGTGCGTCCAGCGGGTTGACCGTGCCCTGCAGATCGGCCAGTTCGCGGTGCACCTCGCGCATGAACTCGTGGAAGTGCAGCCGGGTTTTGCGCCGCAGCGGCACGGCGTTGTAGAAGCAGTCCATCAAAAAGCTCTTGCCGCGCCCGACCCCGCCGTACATGTACACGCCGCGCGGGATGGGCAGCCGGTTGATGAGCTTTTTGAGCGCGTTGGAGCGCCGCTGTTTGAAGTGCGCCCACTCCGCCGCGCACCGCTCCAGCGCCTCGACCGCGCGCAGTTGCGCAGGGTCGCTGCAAAACCCCCGCGCCGCCAGTTCTGCTTCGTAGGCGCGCCGCACCGGCCCCCACGCGGGGTCCGGCGCGGGCGCGCTCGCGCGCGCCAGCATCGCCCGTCAGAAGTTGAGGGTGCGCTTGTCCACCGCCAGCGCCGCCTCCTTGGTCGCCTCGGACAGCGACGGGTGTGCGTGGCAGATGCGGGCGATGTCCTCGGCGCTGGCGCGAAACTCCATCGCCACCACCGCCTCGGCGATCAGTTCGGAGGCCATCGGCCCCACGATGTGCACGCCCAGAATCTCGTCCGAGGCGGCGTCGGCCAGGAACTTGACCATCCCGGTGGTGTCCCCCAACGCCCGCGCGCGACCGTTGGCCAGGAACGGGAAGGTCCCGGCCTTGTAGGCGCGCCCGGCGGCCTTGAGCTGCTGCTCGGTCTGGCCCACCCAGGCGATCTCGGGGCTGGTGTAGATGACCCACGGGATGGTGTTGAAGTTAACATGCCCGTGCTGGCCGGCGATGCGCTCGGCCACGGCGACGCCCTCTTCCTCGGCCTTGTGGGCCAGCATCGGGCCGCGCACCACGTCACCCACCGCCCACACACCGGGCAGGTTGGTGCGGCATTCGTCGTCCACCACGATGGCGCCGCGCTCGTCGAGCTGCAGGCCCACCGCCTGGGCGTTCAGCCCATTGGTGTTGGGCACCCGGCCGATGGAGACGATCAGCCGGTCGGCGTCCAGCGTCGCGGCCTCGCCCTTGGCGGTGGTGTAGGCGATGCTCACGCCCTTCTTGCCCGTCTTGATCTCGCCAACCTTGACGCCCAGCTCGATTTTCAGGCCCTGTTTGTCGAAGGCCTTTTTGGCCTCCTTGGCGATTTGCTCGTCCACGGCGGCCAGGAAGGTGGGCATACCTTCGAGGATGGTGACCTCGGCCCCCAACCGGCGCCAGACGGAGCCCATCTCCAGCCCGATCACGCCGGAGCCGATGATGGCCAGCTTTTTGGGGACTGCGCCCATGCGCAGCGCGCCGTCGTTGGACAGCACCTTGTCCTCGTCGAACGGCACGCCGGGCAGCGCCCGGGCGTTCGACCCGGTAGCCACCACCACCTGCTTGCCCACCAGCGTGGCGGGCGTGTCGCCCGCCACGGCGATCTCGTAGCCGCCGTCCACGGCCTTGACGAACGAGCCGCGGCCGTGGAAGAACGTCACCTTGTTCTTCTTGAACAGGTACAGGATGCCATCGTTGTTTTGCTTCACGATGGCGTCCTTGCGCGCGATCATCTTGGCGACGTCCATCTTCACGGTACCCGTGCTGATGCCGTGGTCCGCAAAGTGGTGCTGGGCGTGCTCGAAGTGCTCGGACGACTGCAGCAGCGCCTTGGACGGGATGCAGCCGACGTTGGTGCAGGTGCCGCCCGGGGCGGGGCCGCCCGCGGCGTTCTTCCATTCGTCGATGCAGGCGACCTTGAAGCCGAGCTGCGCGGCCCGGATGGCCGCAATGTAGCCGCCGGGGCCGGCGCCGATGACGACGACGTCAAATGCTTGTGCCATGGGGGTCACTCCGTCGCGTCAGATGTTGAACAGCAGGCGCGCGGGGTCTTCCAGCGCCTCCTTCATCGCGACCAGGCCCAGCACGGCCTCGCGTCCGTCGATGATGCGGTGGTCGTACGACATGGCCAGGTAGTTGATCGGGCGGATCACGATCTGGCCGTTTTCCACGACGGGGCGCTCCTTGGTCGCGTGCACGCCCAGGATGGCCGACTGCGGCGGGTTGATGATGGGGGTGGACAGCATGGAGCCGAACACGCCGCCGTTGGAGATCGAGAACGTCCCGCCGGTCATCTCGTCGATGCCGAGCTTGCCCTCGGCCGCGCGCTTGCCGAAGTCGGCGATCTTCTTCTCGATGTCGGCAAAGCTCATCTGGTCGGCGTTGCGCAGGATGGGCACCACCAGCCCGCGCGGCGAGCCCACCGCGATGCCGATGTCGAAGTAGCCGTGGTAGACGATGTCGTTGCCATCGACGCTGGCGTTGAGGATAGGGTACTTCTTGAGCGCATGCACTGCGGCTTTGACGAAGAAGCTCATGAAGCCGAGCTTGACGCCGTGCTCCTTCTCGAAACGCTCCTGGTACTTCTTGCGCAGTTCCATCACCGGGGCCATGTTGACCTCGTTGAACGTGGTCAGGATGGCGTTGGTGGCCTGCGACTGCAGCAGCCGCTCGGCGATGCGTGCGCGCAGGCGCGTCATCGGCACGCGCTGCTCCGGCCGGTTGGCCAGATCGGCCGGCAGACCGACCGGCGCGCTGACCTGCGGCAGCACCTTGGCGGGCGCCCCGGTCGGGATCGCGGCCGGCGCCGCTGCGGCCGGCGCGGGCTTGGGCGCCGCCACGGCCGCCAGCACGTCACCCTTGGTGACGCGGCCGTCCTTGCCCGTGCCGGCGACGGAGCCGGGGGCCAGACCGTGATCCGCCATCAGCTTGGCGGCAGCCGGCATTGCGACACCGGCCATGGCGCCTGCGGCGGCCGGCGCGGCATTCGCCACAGGTGCCGCCGGTGCCGCCGCAGCGGTCGCAGGAGCAGCCGCAACGGGGACCGGGGCCGCGGCGGCGACCGCCCCCGCCTTGCCTTCCGTGTCCACCTTGGCAATGACCTGGTCGGACACCACCGTGCCGCCGTCGCCAACGACGATTTCGGCCAGCACGCCCGCCGCCGGGGCCGGCACCTCGAGCACGACCTTGTCGGTCTCGATCTCGATCAGGATTTCGTCCGCGGCGACCAGATCGCCGACTTTCTTCTTCCATTGCAGCAGCGTGGCTTCCGCGACCGACTCGGACAGCTGCGGCACTTTCACTTCAACGATGGCCATGGTGTGTTCTTCCTCAACGAATGCGTAAAAAAGGGGCGACAAAGCCCGCGCGCGGCGCCCACGCCCGCGCGGACCGCTCTCGTCTTACTTGGTCAGGATGAAGCCCTTGAGCCGGCCGAAGGCGGCCTCGACCAGCGCCTTCTGCTGCTCTTGGTGCAGGTGCGCATAGCCCACCGCCGGCGAGGCGGATGCCGCGCGACCGGCGTAGCCCAGGCGTTGCCCGTCCAGCATGTTCTCGTGGATGTTGTGCTGCACGAAGAACCAGGGACCCTGGTTCTGCGGCTCGTCCTGGCACCACACGATGTCGGTGGCGTTGGGGTAGCGCTTCATCTCGGCCGCAAAGGCCTTGTGCGGGAACGGATAGAGCTGCTCGATGCGCACGATGGCGACATCGTCGGCCCCCTTTTCCTCGCGCTTCTTCGCGAGGTCGTAATACACCTTGCCCGAGCAGACGATGACCCGCTTGACACGCTGCGCGTTCTTGACGACGTCGGCGTTTTGCTCCGGGATGATGGTCTGGAAGCCGCCCTTGGTGAACTCGGACAGCGGCGAGGTGGCGTCCTTGTTGCGCAGCAGCGACTTCGGTGTGAAGACGATGAGCGGCTTGCGCAGGTTGCGCACCATCTGGCGGCGCAGCACATGGAAGATCTGGCTGGCCGTCGTGGGCTGGACCACCTGCATGTTGGTGTCGGCTGCGAGCTGCATGAAGCGCTCGATGCGCGCCGAGCTGTGCTCCGGCCCCTGCCCCTCGTAGCCATGCGGCAGGAACAGCGTGATGCCGTTGACGCGGCCCCACTTGACCTCGCCGGAGGCGATGAACTGGTCGATCACCACCTGCGCGCCGTTGGCAAAGTCACCGAACTGCGCCTCCCAGATCACCAGGGTGTTGGGATCGCTCGACGCATAGCCGTATTCGAAGCCCAGCACCGCCTCCTCCGACAGGATGGAGTCGATGACGGTGAACGGGGCCTGGTTCTCCGCGACGTTTTGCAGCGGGATGTAGGTGCCGACGTCCCACTTCTCGCGGTTCTGGTCGTGGATGACGGCATGGCGGTGGGTGAAGGTGCCACGGCCGCAGTCCTCGCCGGACAGGCGCACGCCGTAGCCGCTGGCCACCAGCGAGGCGAACGCCATGTGCTCGCCCATGCCCCAGTCCACGTTGATCTCGCCGCGGCCCATCGCCGCGCGGTCGGCCAGCACCTTCTTGACCAGCTGGTGCGGGGTGATGTTGTCCGGCACCGTGGTGATGCGCTCGGCCAGCCGCTTCCACTCGGCCAGCGGAATGGCCGTGTCGGCCACGTCGGTCCACTTCTTGCCCAGGAACGGCGCCCAGTCGACCGCGTATTTGCTCTTGTAGTTGGTGAGCACCGGATCGACGGTGCGGCGCCCCTCGTCCAGAATGGCGCGGTAGGTTTTGACCACCTCGTCCGGCCCATCCGGCGGCAGGATGCCCTGCGCCACCAGCTTGTCGCCGTAGAGCTTGCGCGTGCCGGGGTGCTGCGCGATCTTTTTGTACATCAGCGGCTGGGTCAGCGACGGCGTGTCCTGCTCGTTGTGGCCCAGCTTGCGGAAGCAGACGATGTCGATCACGACATCCTTGCGGAAGGTCTGGCGGTACTCCACCGCCAGTTGGGTGGCCAGCACGACCGCCTCCGGGTCGTCGCCGTTGACGTGCAGCACCGGCGCCTCGATCATCTTGACGACGTCGGTGCAGTACAGGGTCGAGCGGCTGTCGCGCGGGTCCGACGTGGTGAAGCCGATCTGGTTGTTGATGACGATGTGCACCGTGCCGCCGGTGTAGTAACCGCGCGTTTGCGCCAGCGCCAGCGTCTCCATGACCACGCCCTGGCCGGCAAAAGCCGCATCACCGTGCACCAGCACGGGCAGCACCTGATCGCCGGCGCGGTCGCCGCGGCGGTCCATGCGCGCGCGCACCGAGCCTTCCACCACGGGGTTGACGATTTCCAGGTGCGAGGGGTTGAACGCCAGGCTCAGGTGCACCGGGCCGCCGGGCGTGGACACGTCGGAGCTGAAGCCCTGGTGGTACTTCACGTCACCGGCCGGCAGGTCCTCCGGCGCGGTGTGCTCGAACTCGGCGAACAGGTCCTTGGGCATCTTGCCCATCACGTTGACCAGCACGTTCAGGCGCCCGCGGTGGGCCATGCCGATGACGATTTCCTGCACGCCCTGGGCGCCCGCGCGCTGGATCAGCTCGTCCATGGCTGCGATGAAGCTCTCGCCCCCTTCGAGCGAAAAGCGCTTTTGCCCCACGTACTTGGTGTGCAGATAGCGCTCCAGCCCTTCTGCCGCCGTCAGGTTTTCCAGAATGTGCTTCTTCTGCTCGGCGGTGAAATTGGGCTTGCTGCGGATGCTCTCCAGCTTTTCCTGCCACCAGCGCTTTTGCTTCTGGTCGCTGATGTACATGTACTCGGCGCCGATCGTGCCGCAGTACGTCTCGCGCAGCGCGTTGAGCAGCTCGCGCAGCGACATGGTCTCTTTGCCGAAGTAGGTGTTGCTGGTGTTGAACACCGTCTCCAGATCGGCGTCGGTGAATCCGTAGAACGCCGGATCCAGCTCGGGGATGGCCTCGCGCTCGGCGCGCTTGAGCGGATCCAGGTTGGCCCAGCGCACCCCCAGGTTGCGGTAGGCGGCGATGAGTTGCTGCGTGGCGACGCGCTTGCGCCCCAGATCGGAGTCGGCCCCATACGCGGCCACCACCTGGGTGGTGCCCTGCTTGGCCATCTCGGCGAAGGCCGAGATCACCGGCATGTGCGGGATGTCGCGAGCGTCACTGCCGTCGACCGCGGGAACGTGCTGCAGCGCGTCGAAGTAGTCGCGCCAGGACTCGGGCACGCTGGTGGGGTCGGTGAGGTATTTCTCGTACATCTCCTCCACATACGGCGCGTTGCCGCCGAAGAGGTACGAGTTGCCGTTGAAGGCTTGGTAGACGCTCGTCGTCTCGCTCATGGAATCGCTGACCTCCGTCTCCCTGCAGGAGACTTGCTGGTTGGAACAACCTTCCGCGACACGGCTGAACCGGTTGGCGGACGCGACAGTGACACTGGAAGGGCCTGTGCGGCGTGAATTGTGCCACCAAAGGCGGTGGGTGTGGGGGAAATTGCGCGCGGTCGGCGGTCAGGGACGCCGGGGCGAGAGGCGATGACTGTTGGGAACGCCCCCGGGCTCGTCCAGCTCGATGGCAATCTGGGCGCACACCGTGCGGCACAGCGCCACCGCCTGTTCGCTTTGGACGCGGTAGTAGACCTGCGTGCCTTCCTTGCGCTTGGCCAGCACGCCGGCGCGGTACAGCAAATTGAGGTGCTGCGACAGATTGGGCTGGGTGGTCTCGATTTCGGCCAGCAGCTCCGACACCGACTTCTCCTTGTCGCACAGGGCGTTGAGGATGCGCAACCGGGTCGGCGTGGAGAGAATGCCAAACAGCTCCGCCGCCAGCTCGAAGACGCGATTCTTGTCGACGTCGGCTTCGGTCAGTTGTTGCATAAGCAATGATGCAGACGGTGAGCCTGCATCATACCCACAATCCGACCGGACACCCAAGCCGGCGCGCGGCCGTTCAGCCGGCGCGCATCAGGTCCCGAATCTGCTGCAGGGCGCTGGGGTCGTCCAGCGTGGTCAGGTCGCCGGGGTCTCGCCCCTCGCAGACAGCCTGGATGGCGCGGCGCAACAGCTTGCCGCTGCGCGTCTTGGGCAGCAGGTTGACGAAGCGTACACGTGCCGGCCGCGCCACTGCGCCCAGCTGTTCGTCCACCACTTTCATGATCGCGCCCTCGAGCTTGAGCTCGTCCGCCTCGGTCGCGGCCAGCGACGGATCCTTGAGGACGGCAAACGCCACGGCCACCTGGCCCTTGAGCGCGTCGGCCACGCCGACCACCGCCACTTCGGCCACGGCCGGGTGGCTGGAGATGCTCTCCTCGATCTCGCGCGTGCCGAGGCGGTGGCCGGCGACGTTGATGACGTCGTCGGTGCGGCCGAGGATGTAGTAGTAGCCGTCGGCGTCGCGCACGCCCCAGTCGAAGGTGCTGTACATCTGCCCCCCGGGGATGCTGGACCAGTAGGTCTTGACGTAGCGCTGATCATCCCCCCACACCGTCTGCAAGCAACCCGGCGGCAGCGGGTAGTTGAAGGCGATGACGCCTTTGCGGCCAGGTTCGTGAATTTCCTCGCCCGTCACCTCATCGATCAGACGCACATCGTAGCCGTACACAGCCTTGCCCGGCGAGCCAAACTTCGTCGGGGCCGGCTCGACGCCGTTGCAGATGGCCAAAATAGGCCAACCGGTTTCGGTTTGCCAGTAGTTGTCGATGACCGGCTTGCCCAACGCCTGGCTGATCCAGGTGGCGGTGGGCTCGTCCAGCGGCTCGCCGGCCAGAAACAGCGCGCGCAGGCTGCTCAGGTCGTACTTGCTCAGGTACGCCGGGTCTTGCTTTTTCAGCACACGCGCGGCGGTGGGGGCCGTGAACATGATGCTAACGCGGTAGTCCTGCACCAGGCGCCACCAGATGCCCGCGTCGGGGCGGATCGGCGTGCCCTCGTACATGATCGTGGCCATGCCGTTGATCAGCGGGCCGTAGATGATGTAACTGTGGCCGACGACCCAACCGATGTCGCTGGTGCAAAAGTACGTCTCGCCCGGCTTGGCCATGTAGATGTGGCGCATCGAGGCGGCCAACGCCACCGCATAACCACCGGTGTCACGCTGCACCCCTTTGGGCTTGCCGGTGGTGCCGCTGGTGTAAAGGATGTAGCTCGGATGCGCGCTGTCCACCCACTCGCACGGCACCAGCGCGTCCAGGTGCTGCTGGCGCAGCGCCGCGTAATCGACGTCGCGCCCTGGCACGGGGTCCAGGGGCGCCAAACCGCGGTTGACCATCAACACCCGCTCGGGCTTGTGCCCCGCCAAGCGAATGGCCTCGTCCAACAAATGCTTGTACGGCACCACCTTGCCGCCGCGCATGCCGGCGTCGGCGCTGATGATAACTTTGGGCGCTGCGTCGTCGATGCGGGTGGCCAGGCTGTGGCTGGCAAAGCCGCCAAACACCACCGAGTGGATGGCGCCGATGCGCACGCAGGCCAGCATCGCAAACGCCGCCTCGGGGATCATCGGCATGTAAATCAGCACGCGGTCGCCCTTGCCAACCCCGAGCGAGCGCAGCATCGCGGCCATGCGCTGTACCTCGACGTGCAGCTCGCGGAAGGTGTAGGCGCGCTCGGTGTCGGTCTCGGTGGAGACGTAGATCAGCGCGTTCTGGTCGGCGCGCGTGGCCAGATGGCGGTCCACCGCGTTGTGGCACAGGTTGGTCAGACCGCCCTCGAACCAGCGCGCAAACGGCGGATGGTCGGTGTTGCACACCCGATCGAACGGCCGCTGCCAGTCGATCAGGCGGGCCTGTTCGGTCCAGAAGGCGTCGCGCTCGTCGATCGAACGGCGGTAAAACGAGGCGTAATCGGCGCTGCTCATGGGGGCGTCTCCTCGAAGGGGCGTCAAAAGCGAAATGTTCGCCGATTATGGGACGTCGGCTTTCGCCGGCCTGACAGGCGCGCGCCCATCGCCACTGGCCCTTGCGGTCGGGCTGCAATCGGCGTAATCTAGTGCCATGGTTAGCATGACGTCGACGCCCTCCCCCGTCACGCAAGCCGCCGCCGCGGCGAGCGGGACGCCCGGAGCCGCCCAAATCTTGGTGCTGCGCAAAGCCTTGCAACTGGAGCAGCAAGGGGCGCTGGCGCTGCTCAACGCCCTGCCCCAGCCCGCCCCGGTGGGGAGTCTGCCGCTGGCCACCAGCGGCAGTTTGGGGACACAGGTCAATGTGATGGCGTGATGTTGGCGTCGCCGCGCTGGGCGGCGGCCAAAAAGAAAGCGCCCCATAAAGGGGCGCTTTGTTGACATCTGGTGGGTGATGCAGGGTTCGAACCTACGACCCCTGCCGTGTGAAGGCAGTGCTCTACCGCTGAGCTAATCACCCTGTCGATGACCGAAATTATAGCGTACTTTTCAACACTTTCCGGCTCAGTCTTGCGGTGCCGTTTGCAGCGACTCCTCGTAGCGGCGCCAGACGGTGCGGCCTTTGGACTCCTTGTCGAGCGCGGCGAGCAGTGCGGCGTGCTCGGCCAGTTCGGCCTCGCTGGCCCGCAGCACCGGCAAATCGAAGGCGGCCAGATCGCGCCGCTCGAGCACCCCGGCGGCCCCGGCGTCGCTCTGCACCTCGATGACCAGGGACTCCTGTCCCCGGGTCATGTAGATGTACACGTCGGCAAGCAGCTCCGCGTCGAGCAGCGCGCCGTGGAGCTGGCGGCCGGAGTTGTCCACCCCCAGCCGATCGCACAGGGCATCCAGCCCGTTGCGCTTGCCCGGCCACAGCTCCTTGGCCATGACCAGGGTGTCGATCACCCCGCTGACCAGGCGCCGGGTCGGGCCCAGCCCCAGCCGCCCAAACTCCGCATCCAAAAACCCCAGATCGAAGGGCGCGTTGTGGATGATCAGCTCGGCCCCTTGCAGGTAGTCGAGCAGCTCTGCGGCGATCTCGGCAAACCGCGGCTTGTCCGCCAGAAAGTCCAGCGTGATGCCGTGCACGCGCAGGGCGTCTTCGTGGATGTCGCGTTCCGGGTTGAGGTAGAAATGCCGGTTGTTGCCGGTGAGCTGGCGGTTGACCAGTTCCACACAGCCGATTTCGATGATGCGGTCGCCGTCCTGAGGGGACAGGCCCGTGGTTTCGGTGTCGAGGACGATCTGGCGCATGGGCCGCAGCGTCAATGCCGTTCGCGGGCGTGGTTGATGGAGTAGCGCGGAATCTCGACCGTGACGTCGCGCGTGCCCAGCCGCGCCTGACAACTGAGCCGCGACTGGGGCTCCAATCCCCAGGCTTTGTCGAGCATGTCCTCCTCCTCCTCCGTCGCTTCGTTGAGCGATTCGAAACCCTGGCGCACGATGACGTGGCAGGTGGTGCAGGCGCAGCTCATTTCGCAGGCGTGCTCGATTTCGATGTCGTTGTCGAGCAGCGCTTCACACAGGCTGGTGCCGGTGGGGGCGTGCAGGGTCGCGCCCTGCGGGCAGTACTCGGGGTGGGGCAAAACGGTGATCGTGGGCATTCAGAGATTCTCCACGTGCCGGCCCGCCAGGGCCTGCGCGATGCTGCGGTTCATGCGGCGGGCGGCAAAGTCCTCGGTGCCTTTGGCCAGGGCGTCGGTCGCGGCATCGATGGCCGCGGCATCCGATCCGGCACGCGCGGATTCGACGGCCGCCATCAGGGCATGCACCGCTGCGTGTTCGTCGTCGGTGAGCAGGTCGCCGTCGGCGGCCAGGGCACTGCGGGTGGCCTCCAGCATCCGGTCGGCCTCGACACGCGCCTCGATCAGGGCGCGGGCCTGCATGTCCTGCTCGGCCGTGGCAAAGCCGTCCTGCAGCATGCGGGCGATCTGCTCGTCCGTCAGGCCGTAGGATGGTTTGACATCGATGTGGGCTTCGACACCGGTGCTTTGCTCGCGGGCACTGACGGTCAACAGGCCGTCGGCATCCACGGTGAAGGTGACGCGGATGCGTGCGGCCCCGGCCGCCATGGGCGGGATGCCCCGCAGCTCGAAGCGCGCCAGGCTGCGGCAATCCTGCGCCAGGTCGCGTTCGCCCTGCACGACGTGCAGCGCCAGCGCCGTCTGGCCGTCCCGGTAGGTGGTGAAGTCCTGCGCGCGGGCGGTGGGGATGGCCGTGTTGCGCGGCACGATGCGCTCGACCAGCCCGCCCATGGTTTCGATCCCCAGCGACAACGGAATGACGTCGAGCAGCAGCAACTCGCCATTGGCGTCGTTGCCCGCCAGCTGGTTGGCCTGGATGGCCGCGCCGATGGCGACCACTTCGTCGGGGTTGAGGTTGATCAATGGCTCGCGGCCGAACGCCTGGGCGATGGCCCGCCGGATCACCGGCATGCGCGTCGAGCCGCCGACCAGGACGATGCCTTGCACCTCGTCGGCGGCGACGCGCGCATCGCGCAGCACCCGGCGCACGACTGCCAGGGTGCGGTCGGTCAGCGGGCGGGTCACGGCCTCGAACGCCGCCGGCGACACCGAGACCGGTACGGGCCCGGCGGCGGTGGGCACTTGCAGCGTCACCGCTTGGTCGTTGGCGCAGTCGCTCAGCGCCTCTTTGGCCCGCCGGGCCTCGGCCAGCAAAGCAGCCCGCTCCGATGCGGACAGCGCCGCCACCTGGGCCCCGGCCGCCACACGGTCCAGCGCCCAATCGGCCAGGGCACGGTCATAGTCGTCGCCCCCCAGGGCGGAGTCGCCGCTCGTGGCCACGACCTCGAACACGCCGCGCGTCAGGCGCAGCAGGGAGACGTCGAAGGTGCCGCCGCCGAGGTCATACACGAGGTAGAGCCCTTCGGCGCCGTTGTCCAGCCCGTAGGCGATGGCCGCCGCCGTCGGCTCGTTGAGCAGCCGCAACACGTTGATGCCGGCCAGACGCGCCGCGTCCTTGGTGGCTTGCCGCTGGGCATCGTCGAAATAGGCCGGCACGGTGATGACCGCGCCATACAGGTCGGCATCGAACGTGTCCTCGGCCCGCTGGCGCAGGGTGGCAAGGATTTCGGCGCTGACTTCGACCGGGGTCTTGTCCCCCGCCACGGTGCGCACCACGACCCCGCCCGGCCCCTCGGCCACCTGATAGGGCAGCCGCGCGGCCACTCCTTGCGCCTGAATGTCCTCCAGCGAGCGCCCCATGAGCCGCTTCACCGAGCTGATGGTGTTGGCGGGGTCGTTCACCTGGGCGGCCAGCGCCTCGTAGCCGATCTGCCGCGACGGCCGGCTGCCCTCGGGCAAATAGCGCACCACGCTGGGCAGAATCACCCGGCCCTGCGCGTCGGGCAGGCATTCGGCCACGCCGTGGCGCACGGCAGCGACCAGCGAATGGGTCGTGCCCAGGTCGATGCCGACGGCGATGCGCCGCTGGTGCGGGTCGGGCGAGGCGCCCGGCTCGGAAATCTGGAGTAATGCCATGGATTCGGAAAAGGTTGTTCAGCCGTCGAGGCGCGCATGCAAGGTGTCGGCAAACCGCTCGATGAACATCAGCGCGCGCACCTGGGCCACCGCCGCCTGGGGGTCGGCACGGACGTCGATTGCATCGGCCAGGGCGTCCAGCCGTTCGCGCCGCTCGGCCTCGACGGCCTGCAGCAGCGCCTCGACGTCCTCGGGCGTGCGGGCCTCGTCCAGGGCCTCGCGCCACTGCATCTGCTGCAGCAGGAAGTCCGCGGGCATGGCGGTGTTGGACTCCGCCTCGATCGGCACGCCCTGCAGCTCGCACCAGTAAGCGGCGCGGCGCAGCGGGTCGCGCAGACGCTGGTAGGCCTCATTGATCCGCACCGACCACTGCATGGCGATGCGCTGCGCCGCCGCCCCCTGGTGGGCAAATCGGTCGGGGTGCGCCAGCCGCTGCAGCTGCTTCCAGCGCGCATCCAGCGCGGCGCGGTCGAGGCGGAACCGACGCGGGACGCCGAACAGCGCGAAATCGTCGTCTTGCAACGACGCAACGTCCTCAGACACGGAACGACTCGCCACAGCCACAGCGGTCCCGCTCGTTCGGGTTGTTGAATTTGAAGCCTTCGTTGAGCCCGTCGCGCACGAAGTCCAGTTCGGTGCCGTCGACGTAGGGCAGGCTCTTGGGATCGACCAGCACCTTGACGCCGTGGGCCTCGAACACCACGTCCTCCGGCGCCACGTCGTCGGCGTACTCCAGCTTGTACGCCAGTCCCGAGCAACCGGTGGTTTTGACGCCCAGACGCACGCCTACCCCTTTGCCCCGGCGGGCCAGGTATTTGGTGACGTGCCGGGCGGCGGCTTCGGTGATGGTGACGGCCATGGGGAGATCGAACGAACTGCGGGGTCTCGGGGGCGGTCGGCTCAGGCCGTCGCCGTGTGCTTCTTCTTGTAGTCCTCGACGGCCGCCTTGATGGCGTCCTCGGCGAGGATCGAACAGTGTATCTTGACCGGCGGCAGCGCCAGTTCCTCCGCGATCTGGCTGTTCTTGATCTGCGCCGCCTCGTCCAGCGTCTTGCCCTTGACCCACTCCGTCACCAGCGAGCTGGACGCGATGGCCGAGCCGCAGCCGTAGGTCTTGAAGCGAGCGTCCTCGATGACGCCGGTGGCGGGGTTGACCTTGATCTGCAGCTTCATGACGTCGCCGCAGGCCGGCGCGCCAACCATGCCCGTGCCGACGTTCTCGTCGCCCTTGTCGAAGCTGCCGACGTTGCGCGGGTTTTCGTAGTGGTCGATGACCTTGTCGCTGTATGCCATGGTGCGTACTCCTGGTGTGTGGGGCGTGGCGTCAGTGCGCCGCCCACTGGATGCTGTTGAGGTCGATGCCGTCTTTGTACATTTCCCACAGCGGGGAGAGTTCGCGCAGTT
Organism: Tepidimonas fonticaldi; assembly: GCF_007556755.1. GTDB lineage: Bacteria > Pseudomonadota > Gammaproteobacteria > Burkholderiales > Burkholderiaceae_C > Tepidimonas > Tepidimonas fonticaldi. Next base: position 130,108 of record NZ_VJOO01000001.1, read on the forward strand.
TTTCGACGTTGGCCTTGATGGCGGCAATCGCGTAGTCCACCTGCTCCTCGGTGGTCCAGCGGCCGATCGTCATGCGCAGGCTGCTGTGGGCCAGCTCGTCGCTGCGGCCCAGCGCGCGCAGCACATAGCTGGGCTCCAGGCTGGCGGAGGTGCAGGCCGAGCCGCTGGAAACCGCCACGCCCTTGATGCCCATGATGAGCGACTCGCCCTCGACGAAGTTGAAGCTCATGTTCAGGTTGTGCGGCACGCGCCGGGTGGGGTGGCCGTTGACGAAAGACTGCTCGATCTGGCTCAGCCCGGCGAGCAGCCGGTCGTGCAGGCGTTGGATGCGCGGCAACTCGGTGGCCATTTCGGCCTTGGCGATGGCGAACGCCTCGCCCATGCCGACGCACTGGTGCGTGGCGAGCGTTCCGGAGCGCAGGCCGCGCTCGTGGCCGCCGCCGTGCATCTGGGCCTCCAGCCGCACGCGGGGCTTGCGCCGCACGTACAGCGCACCGATGCCCTTGGGGCCGTAGGTCTTGTGCGAGGCCAGGCTCATCAGATCCACGGGCAGCGTGGCCAGGTCGATGGGCAGTTTGCCAGTGGCCTGCGCCGCATCGACGTGGAAGATGACACCCTTTTCGCGGCAGATGCGGCCGATCGCATCGATGTCCTGGATGACGCCGATTTCGTTGTTGACGAACATGACGCTGGCCAGAATCGTGTCCGGCCGGATGGCGTCACGAAAGGCGTCCAGATTCAGCAGACCGTCCTGGTCCACGTCCAGGTAGGTGACCTCGAAGCCTTCGCGCTCCAGGTGGCGGCAGGTGTCCAGCACGGCCTTGTGCTCGGTCTTGACCGTGATGATGTGCCGGCCTTTGCCCTGGTAGAAGTGGGCGGCCCCCTTGAGCGCGAGGTTGTTGGACTCGGTCGCGCCGCTGGTCCAGACGATCTCGCGCGGATCCGCGCCGATCAGATCGGCGACTTGCTCGCGGGCGGTTTCGACGGCTTTTTCCGCCTCCCAGCCCCAGGCGTGGCTGCGCGAGGCCGGGTTGCCGAAATGCTCGTACAGCCAGGGCACCATCTTGTCGACCACGCGCGGATCGACGGGCGTGGTGGCGCTGTAGTCCATGTAGACGGGGAAGTGGGAGGTACTGCTCATCGAGGGCTCCTGGGGATCGGGTGGGGTGGCGTCACTTGGCGGCGGCCGCGAGCGCAAACACCGAATTGGGGGCGTTGACGCGGATGGGCTGCACCACCGGCGTTGGCGAAATGGCGCGTTTGATGGACGGCGGCGGCTCGACCGCCACGCCCTTGGCCAACTGATCGTCCACCAGTTTTTGCAGGGTCACGGAGCGCAGAAACTCCACCATCCGCTCGTTGAGCTCGGTCCACAGGTCGTGGGTCATGCAGCGCTGCCCATCGCCGTGGCAGTTTTCCTTGCCGCCGCATTGGGTGGCGTCGATGGGCTCGTCCACGGATAGGATGATGTCCGCCACGGTGATGTCGGAGGCGCGCCGGCCGAGGGTGTACCCACCGCCCGGGCCGCGCGTGGACTCGACCAACTGATGCCGGCGCAGGCGGCCGAACAACTGCTCCAGGTAGGACAGCGAAATGTGCTGGCGCTGGCTGATGGCCGCCAGGGTGACGGGACCGCTGGCTTGGCGCAACGCCAGATCGATCATCGCCGTGACGGCGAAGCGGCCTTTGGTGGTCAGGCGCATGGCAGACTCCTGGTGGACCCCGACGAGGCGCGGGGAGGCTTTGATTCCCGACTGTTTCGGTCGAGTATACCAAAAGTCGAACGTTTTTGTCGGGTATGCGGCCTCAAGCGCCGCGTCGCAGCCAATCGCTGTCGGATTCTGGCGTCGGGCCGTGGACGGGGAACACCAGTTCGACCCCCGTCCCGGGATGGGCGTCGTAGAAGCGCACCTCGGCGCCGATCTTGGCCGCCCGCGTCAGCACGTTGCGCAGCCCGCGGCCTTCGGTTTGGCGGGCCTGTGGCGGCGGCATGCCAACCCCGTCGTCCTCGATCGACAGAACGATGTGGTCATCGCCCAGCCAAGTGCTGACGATGATACGGCGCGCACGCGCGTGTTTGACGACGTTGGCAAGGATCTCCTGCAGGCAGCGAAACAGATGCATGACGCCGCGCGAGTCCAGCGCCTCGATGGGGGGGACATCCTGCACCTCCCAGCGCAGTTCGATGCCAGCGGCTTCGAGAGCCGGCCCAAGTCGACGGCGAAGCGTGCCGAGAATGGCGGGCAAATCCCCTTCCATCGGCTCGAAAGAGTCGAGCGTCAGCCGCAGCTCGTCCAGGGCTTGGGCGAGCATGGCCTCGATCGGGCCGCGATCCAACACGGCGCCGGCGCTGCGGACCATGTTGAGGGTTTGCACCAACTGGCTGCCCAGGCCGTCGTGCATGTCGCGCATCAGACGGCGGCGTTCCTCCTCGGCCACGCGCTGTCGTTCGGCCAACTGCAGACGCTGGAAAGCTGTACGCAGTTCGGCTTCGCGTTGCGCGACCGTCTGCGCCAGCGTGTCGTTGAGCCGGTGTACCGCGCGCGCCCATTCGGTGGCCCGATCGACCAGCACCCAACCCATGGTCAACATGAGCGCTGAGCCGCCGATCGATGTCCACCGAAGGTCGGCATCGCCGGGAAAGTTGAGCTGAACCACCAAAAAATCCCGCACCGCGGTGATCAGGGTGAACGTCGCCACCACGACGACCAGTCGGTGCTCGTCGGAAAATTGACGGCGGCGCAGGTTGTCGAAGACGGCCCATGCCAAGCTGATGCCGGCCAGGGTGGCCATGGCGCCCGCCCAAACGCGGTACAGCGAATAGTCCTGTAATAACAAAATCCAGAGCATCCAGAACGGCGCGATGGCGATGAGCGCCGAGGCCGCCATCCGCACCCAGCGCAGCCGGCGGCCGAACAGCTCTTCCACCGTCAGGATGAAAAACCCCGCGTAGACGCTGAAGGACACGCGGTGGATGAAAAAATAGGTGTCGTACGGCAGCGGCAGGTCCGGCACGACCGACAACACCATCCGGACCGCGTGGGCCAAGGACGCAATGCCACCCAGCAAAAACAGGCGCTCGCGCAACGAGCGCCACATGACGAGGGCCAGAACGCCCACCAGCAGCGACACCATGGCCATCATCCAGGTGCCAGTCACCTGCCAAAAGTGCAGGGTCTGATAGCGCGGAATCAACTGGTCCGCGTCGCCGATGTGCACGGGCCACAGACCGCTGCGCTCCAGCACCTGGGCCTGTACCTGGATCGTCAGCTCGTTGTCGGGCGCCCGCTCGGCCAGCAGGCGCTCCGGCAGCAACACCAGGTGCGGAAACCAGGTCGCGTTGACCGTGCGGTCCGGGGGCGCCTCCCATCCAAAGCGGTAGATCTCCTCCCCATTGAGGAGCACCCGCATGCCCATCCCCACCCGGGGGATCAGCAGCGCCAGCCGCCGCGGCGACGGCGCCAGTTCACCGAGCGCCTGCGGCCACGGCAGGACATAGTCGACGCGATCCCACCACGCCGGCCCTTCGTCGTCCAGCACATGGGGCAGCGACACGGCGCGCGCGGGCGTCCGGGGATCGAGCGGCAGGGACGCCGTGGCGCGTTGCAGATCGAACACGCCCGGCATGGGCGCGGGCAGCGATACGCGGTACAGGATCGCCAGCAACACCAGCAGCACCCCGCCCACCCACAGCCAGACGCGCTCGCTGCGTTGGCTGCGCGGGCGCGGTGGCAGGTCGATGGGGGGACTCACAGCAGGCCCCGCGCTTGCGCGGCACGGACCACCTGCACGCGGGTGCGCACCGCCAGCTTGCGGTACAGATTTTTGATGTGGGTGCTGACCGTCGCCACACCGATGTTCAATCGCTGGGCGATTTCTTTGTTGACATAGCCTTGCGCCACGAGGCGCAGGACGTCGGTTTCCCGCTCCGAGAGCACCGGCGCGCGACCGTCCGGTCCGCCCCAGGCGTCTGCATCCGACTCGGCCGCGCGAAACTGCTTGAGCAGCATGCGCGCCAGCAGCGGAGAAATCGGCGCGCCCCCTTCGCGGATCTGCTCGATCGCCTCGATCAGCTCGCGCTCGGTACAACCCTTGAGCACATAGCCCGTGGCGCCGCGCTGCAGGGCGCGGATCAGTCGGGATTCGTCGCCGAACACGGTAAAGACCAGCAGCTCGGCGTCGGGCTTGGCGTTGGCCAGCAGCCGCAGCATGTCTTCGCCGCAGCCGTCGGGCAAGCCCAAGTCGACCAGGAAAACGTCGGCCAGGCTGTTGGGCGCCATGACTTCGGCATGGGCAACGGTGTCGGAATGCCCGACGAGGCGCCATTCGGGCCGGTGCCTCAGTGCCCCTTCGACGAAGCGCAGGATGGACCGGTCGTCCTCGATGAGGTAGAGCCGCACGATGTCGGATGACATGGGCGTTATTGTGGCGAAACCATCCGCCGCTGACCCTCCCCCAAACGGGGGAGGCCGCGCGTCACAGCGCGCCCTCTCCGCCATGCGCCCCCAGCACCCGGTCCTTGAGGCGGGCAAGCTGGTCGCGCACACGCGCCGCGGCCTCGAACTCCAGGTTGCGCGCATGCTCGAGCATCTGCTTTTCCAGCCGCTTGATCTCGCGCGCCAGGTCTTTCTCGTCCATCTCCTCGACCCAGGCGGCGGCTTCGCGCGCCTCGGCTTGGCGCTGCGCCTCCTCGGCCGCCTTGTCGCTGACGACGCCGTCGATCAGGTCCTTGATGCGCTTGGTCACCCCGCGCGGTGTCACGCCGTGGGCGGCGTTGTGTGCGAGCTGTTTGGCCCGGCGGCGCTCCGTCTCGTCGATGGCGCGGCGCATGGAGTCGGTGATGGTGTCCGCGTACAGAATGGCCATGCCGTGGAGGTTGCGAGCGGCGCGGCCGATGGTCTGGATCAGGCTGCGCTCGGCACGCAAAAAGCCCTCCTTGTCCGCGTCCAGGATGGCCACCAGCGACACCTCGGGAATGTCCAGCCCCTCGCGCAGCAGATTGATGCCCACCAGCACATCGAAGGCCCCCAGGCGCAGGTCGCGGATGATCTCGACCCGCTCGACCGTGTCCACGTCGGAGTGCAGATAGCGCACGCGCACGCCGTTTTCGGTCAGGTAGTCGGTGAGTTGTTCGGCCATGCGCTTGGTCAGCGTGGTCACCAGCACGCGCTCGTCGCGCTCCACGCGCAGGCGGATCTCCTGCAGCACATCGTCCACCTGGTGGGTGGCGGGCCGCACCTCCACCACCGGATCGACGAGGCCGGTGGGGCGCACCACCTGCTCCACCACTTGGGAGGAGCGGCGCAGCTCGTACTCCCCCGGCGTGGCCGAGACGAAGATCACCTGCCGCATGCGCTGCTCGAATTCCTCGAACTTCAGCGGCCGGTTGTCCAGCGCGCTCGGCAGGCGAAAGCCGTACTCCACCAGCGTGGTCTTGCGCGCCCGGTCGCCGTTGTACATGCCGCCCAGCTGGCCGATCATCACGTGGCTTTCGTCCAGGAACATCAGCGCGTCGCGCGGCAGGTAGTCGGTGAGCGTGCTGGGGGGCTCGCCGGGCGCGGCCCCGGACAGGTGGCGCGTGTAGTTTTCGATGCCCTTGCAGTGCCCCACCTCGACCAGCATCTCCAGGTCGAAGCGGGTGCGCTGCTCCAGCCGCTGGGCCTCGAGCAGCTTGCCCATGCCGACCAGTTCCTTCAGCCGCGCGTCCAGCTCCTGCTTGATGCCCTCCACCGCCTGCAGCACCTGCTCGCGCGGGGTCACATAGTGGCTGCTGGGGTAGATGGTGAAGCGCGGCAGCTTGTGCCGGATGCGCCCGGTCAGCGGGTCGAACAGGGCCAGCGACTCCACCTCGTCGTCGAAGAGCTCGATGCGCACCGCCAGCTCGGAATGCTCGGCGGGGAAGACGTCGATGGTGTCGCCGCGCACGCGGAACTTGCCGCGCACGAACTCCTGCTCGTTGCGCTGGTACTGCATGCGCACCAGTTGCGCGATGATGTCGCGCTGCCCCAGCCGATCGCCGGTGCGCAGCGTCAGGATCATGCGGTGGTAGTTCTCGGGCTTGCCGATGCCGTAAATGGCACTGACGGTGGCGACGATGACGACGTCGCGCCGCTCCAGCAGGCTTTTGGTGCAGGACAGGCGCATCTGCTCGATGTGCTCGTTGATCGCGCTGTCTTTCTCGATGTACAGATCCCGCTGCGGCACGTAGGCCTCGGGCTGGTAGTAGTCGTAATAGCTGACAAAGTATTCGACCGCGTTCTTGGGAAAGAACTCGCGGAACTCGCTGTAGAGCTGCGCCGCGAGCGTCTTGTTGGGGGCGAACACGATGGCCGGCCGCCCCAGCCGAGCGATCACATTGGCCATCGTGAACGTTTTGCCCGATCCGGTCACGCCCAGCAGCGTCTGAAAGGCCTCGCCGTCCTGCACGCCCTCGACCAGCCGTGCGATCGCCTCCGGCTGGTCGCCGGCCGGCGGATAGGGCTGATACAGCTCGAACGGCGAGCCGGGAAAGGTCACGAACGCCCCAGGGGTGGCATGGCCGTCCTGGGGGGCGGTGGGGACGATCGTCTCGGTGGTCATGGCGGCGGGCCGCGGGCAGGCCCCGGGTAAAATTTCGGATTATCCAACCGCCCCCGAAGGACTGCACATGTCGCTTTTCTCCGCTGTCGAAATGGCCCCCCGCGATCCCATCCTGGGCCTGAACGAACAGTTTGCCGCGGACACCCGCCCCAACAAGGTCAACCTGGGCGTCGGCGTTTACTACGACGACAACGGCAAGCTGCCACTGCTGCAATGCGTGCAGGCGGCCGAGCAGCGCCTGATGGAAAAGCCCGCCCCGCGCGGCTACCTGCCGATCGACGGCATCGCGGCCTACGACAACGCGGTCAAGGCACTGGTGTTTGGCGCCGACAGCGACGTGGTACGCAGCGGCCGCGTGGCCACGGTGCAGGCGCTGGGCGGCACGGGCGGCCTCAAAATTGGCGCCGACTTCCTGAAGAAGCTCACTCCGGCCGCCAAGGTGCTGATCAGCGACCCGAGCTGGGAGAACCACCGGGCCCTGTTTGCCAACGCCGGCTTCGCGGTGGACACCTACACCTATTACGACGCGGCCAAGCGCGGCGTGAACCTGGACGGCATGCTGGCCAGCCTGCGCGCGGCCGATGCGGGCACCATCGTCGTGCTGCACGCCTGCTGCCACAACCCCACCGGCTACGACCTGACGCCCGAGCAGTGGGACGCCGTCGTGGCCGTGGTGCGCGAGCGCAGCCTGGTGCCTTTCCTCGACATGGCCTACCAGGGCTTCGGCCACGGCATCGCCGAGGACGGGGCGGCGGTGGGCAAGTTCGTGGCCGCGGGGCTGGACGTGTTCGTCTCCACATCCTTCTCCAAGAGCTTCAGCCTGTATGGTGAGCGCGTCGGCGCGCTGTCCGTGGTGTGCGCCAGCAAGGACGAGGCCGACCGCGTGCTGTCGCAGCTCAAGATTGTGGTTCGCACCAACTACTCCAACCCGCCGACGCATGGCGCGGCCGTGGTGGCCATGGTGCTGAACACGCCCGAGCTGCGCGCGCTGTGGGAGCAGGAACTGGGCGACATGCGCACCCGCATCAAGGCCATGCGCCAGCGGCTGGTGGACGGATTGGCGGCCGCCGGCGTGCGGCAGGACATGTCCTTCATCACCCAGCAGATCGGCATGTTCAGCTACTCGGGGCTGACCAAAGACCAGATGGTGCGCCTGCGCACCGAGTTCGGCGTCTACGGCACCGACACGGGCCGCATGTGCGTGGCCGCCCTCAACAGCCGCAACATCGACTACGTCTGCCAGTCGATCGCGGCTGTCCTCTGATCCCCATGGCTGTCCCCGAGGCGACGGCGCCTCGGGGTTGGGCCGCATGGCGTCCCGGGCGACTTCCTGTTATATTTGCTGCACTGCAACATAACCGACCGACGCCATGCTGTATCACCTGTACGAGGCCCAACGGGCGTTGATGGAGCCGTTCTCCGACTTCGCGCTGGTGACGGCCAAGCTGTTTGCCAACCCCTCGTCGCCCTTGGCACAAACGCCGTTTTCGCAGCGCGTGGCGGCCGCCTACGACCTGCTGCACCGCTTGGGCAAGGACTACGAGAAGCCCGAGTTTGGCATCCGCAGCGTGGACATCGGCGGGGTGCATGTCGCCATCCACGAGCGGGTGGAGATCGACAAACCCTTCTGTGAGTTGCGCCGCTTCAAGCGCTACTCGGACGATCCCCAGACGCTGCTGCGCCTGAAGGAGCAGCCGGTGGTGCTGATCGTGGCGCCGCTGTCGGGGCACTACGCGACGCTGCTGCGCGACACCGTGCGCACCATGCTGCGTGACCACAAGGTCTACATCACCGACTGGAAAAACGCCCGCACCGTCCCGCTCGCCGAGGGGGATTTCCACCTCGACGACTACGTCAATTATGTGCAGGAGTTCATCCGCTATCTGCAGCGGCAGTATGGCAACTGCCACGTGATGAGCGTGTGCCAGCCCACGGTGCCGGTGCTGGCGGCCGTGTCGTTGATGGCCAGCCGTGGCGAGAAAACGCCGCTGTCCATGACCATGATGGGCGGCCCGATCGACGCGCGCCGCTCGCCGACGGCGGTCAACAACCTGGCCGTGCAGCGCAGCTACGAGTGGTTCGAAAACAACGTGATCTACCGCGTGCCGGCGGGCTTCCCCGGCGAAGGGCGGCGCGTTTATCCGGGCTTTTTGCAGCATGCCGGCTTCATCGCGATGAACCCGGACCGCCATGTCAACAGCCACTACGACTACTTCCTGCAACTGATCAAGGGCGACAACGAGAGCGCCGAGGCGCACCGCCAGTTCTACGACGAGTACAACGCGGTGCTGGACATGGACGCGAACTACTACCTGGAGACCATCCGCACGGTGTTCCAGGAGTTCAAGCTGGTGCACGGCACCTGGGACGTGCGCGCACCCGATGGCACGCTGGAGCGGGTGCGCCCGCAGGACATCCGGAACACGGGGCTGCTGACGGTCGAAGGCGAGCTGGACGACATCTCCGGCAGCGGGCAGACGCGCGCGGCGCATGACCTGTGCACGGGCATCGAGTCCCGCGATCAGCGTCATTTCGAAGTCGCGGGGGCCGGCCATTACGGCATCTTCAGCGGGCGGCGCTGGCGCGAGAAGGTCTACCCCGTGGTGCGGGACTTCATCCTGGCGCACCAACCGCCGGCGGGTGGCGCCGATGTGGCCGCTGCCCAGGCCGAGGCCGATTTGATGGCGTCTGCCATCCGCCGGGACGAGCCGGCGCCGACGCGCGGCCGCCGCCGCAAGACCGAACCGGGGGCATGAGCGCGGGCGACGCAAACGCCAGCGCCCCGACGCTGGCCGACCGCATCGATGCCGCCCTGCCGCAGACGCAGTGCACGCGCTGCGGCTATCCGGATTGCCGCCACTATGCCGAGGCGATTGCCCGCGGCGAAGCGGACATCGACCAATGCCCGCCGGGGGGCGAAGAAGGCGTGCGGCGGCTGGCGGCGCTGACCGGCCGTGCGCCCAAACCCCTGAACCCCGCCCACGGGACCGAAGGCCCGATGGGCGTCGCCGTCATCGACGAGACCTGGTGCATCGGCTGCACCCTGTGCATCAAGGCCTGCCCGACCGACGCCATCGTCGGTGCGCACAAGCGCATGCACACGGTGATCGAGCCCTACTGCACGGGCTGCGAGCTGTGCATCCCGGCGTGCCCGGTGGACTGCATTGCGATGGTCCCCATCAGCGGCGACCGGTGCGGCTGGGCCGCGTGGTCGCCCCAACAGGCCGAGCAGGCCCGCACCCGTTATCAAGCCCGGCTCGCCCGCCTGGCCCGTGAGGCCGACGAGCAGGCCGAGCGTCGCCTGCACAAGGCCGAGGCCAAGCTGGCCGACCTGCCGGCCCACTCCAAGCACACCGACCCAGCCGTTCTCGACCGCAAGCGCGCCCTGATCGAGGCGGCCATCGCCAAGGCGCGCGCGGCCCGCGCCGCGTCTTAGTCGAGCGCCCCTGCCACCGACGGGCCGGCCGCCAGCGCGCGAAAGGCCTGGATGACCTCGGGCGGGGCTTGCACCAGCTCGATCAACACGCCCTCCCCGCCCACGGGAAACTCATCGTTGCCCTTGGGGTGGATGAAGCAGATGTCAAAGCCGGCGGCGCCCCGGCGGATGCCGCCGGGCGCAAAGCGCACGCCTTGGCCGCTCAACCATTCGACGGCGCGCGGCAGATCGTCCACCCACAGGCCGACGTGATTCAGCGGGGTGGCGTGGACCGCGGGTTTTTTCTCTGGATCCAGCGGCTGCATCAGGTCCACCTCGACCTTGAACGGACCGCTTCCGGTGGCGCAGATGTCCTCGTCCACGTTCTCGCGCTCGCTGACGAAGGTGCCGGTCACTTCCAGCCCGAACAGGTCCACCCACAGGCGGCGCAACCGGGCCTTGTCCGGCCCGCCGATGGCGATTTGCTGGATGCCCAGCACCTGAAAGGGGCGCACGCTCACTTTTCGAACTCCACGATGGGCTGATCCACCACGAGCGACTCGCCCTTGCTGGCCAGCACCTTGGCCACGACGCCGTCGGCCGCGGCAAACAGCACGTTCTCCATCTTCATGGCCTCGATGACGGCGACGCGTTCGCCGGCTTGTACCCTCTGGCCGGGCTGGACGGCCACATCGACCAGCAGCCCTGGCATGGGCGAGAGCACATAGCGGCTCATGTCCGGCGGCGCCTTGAAGGGCATCAGCCGGTGCAGCTCCGCCATGCGGGGCGACACCACCAGGCACTCCAGCTTGGTGCCGTTGTGCTGCACGACCAGGGCCAGCGGATTGCGGGCGCTGCCGCGTTCGATCTGCGCGGTGAAGGGCTGGCCGTTGACCTCGCCGGTGATGACGATGTCGTTCAGGCGCGAGGGCGAGCTGATCTTGTAGCGCTTGTCCCCCACCAGCACCGAGGCGTAGCCGGTCTCGCCCACGAACTCGTCCACATGGACCGGGATGTGGCGGTGCTGGCCGTCGTTGGACAGGCGGATGACGGTGTAGTCCTTGCCGACCTTGACGCCATAGCCGGGGAGCTGGCCGCTGATCGCGGCCGCCCGCTCACGGCTCTTGCGGCGCACGAAGGCGGCCAGCGCGACCAGGAAATCCTCGTCGTCGTGCGGCACGTCCTCGGAGCGGAAACCGCCGCCGTAGTGCTGGGCGATGAAGCCGGTGTTGAAGCGCCCGGCGACGAACTCCGGGTGCGCCAGCAGCGCGGCCTGGAAGGGGATGTTGCTGTTGATGCCGCGAATGACGAAGCCGTTGAGCGCCTCGCGCATCTTGGCAATCGCGTCCAGGCGGTCCTTGCCGTGCACGATGAGCTTGGCGATCATCGAGTCGTAGTACATCGGGATCTCGCCGCCTTCGAACACCCCGGTGTCCACCCGCACGCCGTAGCGGTGCGCGGTATCCGCCTGCCACATGGTCTCGGTCGGCGGCTTGAAGTGCACCAACCGGCCCGTGGAGGGCAAGAAGTTGCGGAACGGGTCCTCGGCGTTGATGCGGCACTCGATGGCCCAGCCTTCGCGCTTGACGTCGGCCTGCGTCAGCGGCAACGGCTCGCCGGCGGCGACGCGGATCATCAGCTCCACCAGATCCAGCCCGGTGATGCACTCGGTCACCGGGTGCTCCACCTGCAGGCGGGTGTTCATCTCCAGGAAGTAAAAGCTCTGGTCCTTGCCGACCACGAACTCCACCGTGCCGGCACTCTGGTACTTCACCGCCTTGGCCAGCGCCACCGCCTGCTCGCCCATGGCTTTGCGGGTGGCGTCGCTGATGAAGGGGCTGGGCGCCTCCTCGATCACCTTTTGGTGGCGGCGCTGGATGGAGCACTCGCGCTCGTTCAGGTAGATCACGTTGCCGTGCGCGTCGCCCAGCACCTGGATCTCGATGTGGCGCGGCTCCTCGACGAACTTCTCGATGAAGACGCGGTCGTCGCCGAAGCTGTTGCGCGCCTCGTTGCGGCAGGAGGTGAAGCCCTCCAGCGCCTCCTTGTCGTTGAAAGCCACGCGCAGGCCCTTGCCGCCGCCGCCGGCGCTCGCCTTGATCATCACGGGGTAGCCGATGCCGCGCGCGATCTCCACCGCCTGCTCGGCCGACTCGATCGGGTCGTTCCAGCCCGGGATGGTGTTGACGCCAGCCTCCTTGGCGAGCTTCTTGGAGGCGATCTTGTCGCCCATGGCCGCGATGCTGTAGTGCTTCGGCCCGATGAAGACGAGGCCCTCCTCCTCGACGCGGCGGGCGAAGTCCTCGTTTTCGGACAGGAAGCCGTAGCCGGGGTGGATGGCCTCGGCGCCGGTGGACTTGGCCGCGGCGATGATCTTGTCGGCCACCAGATAGCTCTCGCGGCTGGGCGCCGGGCCGATGCAGACGGCCTCGTCGGCCAGGCGGACGTGGCGCGCCTCGCGGTCGGCCTCGGAATAGACGGCCACGGTGGCGATGCCCATCTTGCGGGCGGTGGCGATGACGCGGCAGGCGATTTCGCCGCGGTTGGCAATCAGGATTTTCTTGAACATGGTGTGTGCTTCCCTGCCCTCACAGCGGGATGTTGCCGTGCTTGCGCCACGGGTTGTCCAGCTTCTTGTCCTTGAGCATGACGAGGCTGCGGCAGATGCGCTTGCGCGTCTCGTGCGGCAGGATGACGTCGTCGATGTAGCCGCGCTCGGCGGCGACGAACGGGTTGGCAAAGCGCCGCTTGTACTCCGCCTCGCGCTCGGCCAGCTTGGCCGGGTCCTTCTTGTCCTCGCGGAAGATGATTTCCACCGCGCCCTTGGCGCCCATGACGGCGATCTCGGCGTTGGGCCACGCCAGGTTCACGTCGCCGCGCAGGTGCTTGGAGGCCATCACGTCATACGCACCGCCGTAGGCCTTGCGCGTGATGACGGTGATTTTGGGCACCGTGGCCTCGGCGTAGGCGTAGAGCAGCTTGGCGCCGTGCTTGATGATGCCGCCGTACTCCTGCGCCGTGCCGGGCATGAAGCCGGGCACATCGACAAAGGTGATGACCGGGATGTGGAAGGCGTCGCAAAAGCGCACGAAGCGCGCGGCCTTGATGCTGCTCTTGATGTCCAGACAGCCGGCCAGCACCAGCGGCTGGTTGGCGACGATGCCCACCGTCTGCCCGTCCATGCGCGCGAAGCCGACGATGATGTTCTTGGCGTAGTCGGGCTGGATCTCGAAGAAGTCGCCGTCATCGACGGTCTTGAGGATCAGCTCCTTCATGTCGTAGGGCTTGTTGGGGTTGTCCGGCACCAGGGTGTCCAGACTCAGCTCCGCGCGGTCGATCGGGTCGCCGCTTTGGCGCACGGGGGCCTTCTCGCGGTTGGACAGCGGCAGGTAGTTGAACAGCCGCCGCACCATCAGCAGCGCCTCGACGTCGTTGTCGAAAGCGCGGTCGGCCACGCCGCTTTTGGTGGTGTGGGTCAGCGCCCCGCCCAGCTCCTCGGCGGTCACCTCCTCGTGCGTCACGGTCTTGACCACCTCGGGGCCGGTGACGAACATGTAGGAGGTGTCCTGCACCATGAAGATGAAGTCCGTCATCGCCGGCGAATAGACCGCCCCGCCCGCGCACGGCCCCATGATGACGCTGATCTGCGGAATGACGCCGGAGGCCAGCACGTTGCGCTGGAACACCTCGGCATAGCCGCCGAGCGACGCCACGCCTTCCTGGATGCGCGCACCGCCCGAGTCGTTGAGGCCGATGACCGGGGCGCCGACCTTCATCGCCTGGTCCATGATCTTGCAGATCTTCTCGGCATGCGCCTCGGACAGCGCGCCGCCGAAGACGGTGAAATCCTGGCTGAAGACAAACACCAGCCGGCCATTGATCATGCCGTAGCCCGTGACGACGCCGTCGCCAGGCACCTTCTGCTCCGCCATGCCGAAGTCCGTGCAGCGGTGCTCGACGAACATGTCCCACTCTTCGAAGGTGCCTTCGTCGAGCAGGACTTCGATGCGCTCGCGCGCGGTCAGCTTGCCCTTGGCGTGCTGGGCGTCGATGCGCTTGACCCCACCGCCCAGGCGGGCGGCGGCGCGCTTGCGCTCGAGCTGTTCGAGAATTTCTTGCATGGTCACAGGCTCCTGTCGTTCAGGGAAGGTGAAGGGGTCGCGTCGCCGCCCATCGGCGGGGCGTGGAAAAAGGCAGACAGCAAGGAGCGCGCGGCGGCGGAGGCCACCATGCGCCCGGCCAGCACGGCTTCGGTGAGCTGGGGCAGGCGCTCGCGCACGGCGGCATGGTGGGCAAACGCCTCGCGCAGGCCGCTGTCGATGCGCTCCCACATCCAGGCGCGGGCCTGCCGTTGGCGGCGGGCGGCCAGCCGCCCGTTGGCCTGCTGCAGACGCCGGAAATCGCTGACCGCCTGCCAGAAGGCATCCACCCCGCGGCCCTGCAGGGCGCTGAGCTGAATGACGCGCGGGTGCCACAGCGTCTCGTCGTGGTGGGCCGTCTCCGGCCGTCCATGCAGGCCCAGCAGGCGCAGCGCCGACGTGATCTGGGCCTGGGCGCGCGTGGCAGCGTCGGGGTCGAGGTCGGCCTTGTTGATGACGACCAGATCCGCCAGCTCCATGATGCCCTTCTTGATCGCCTGCAGGTCGTCGCCCGCATTGGGCAGTTGCAGCACGCAGAACATGTCGGTCATGTCGGCCACCGCCGTCTCGCTCTGGCCGACGCCGACCGTCTCGACGATCACGATGTCGTAGCCCGCCGCCTCGCAGACCAGCATCGCCTCGCGCGTCTTGGCCGCCACACCGCCCAGGTTGCCCCCGCTGGGGCTGGGCCGGATGTAGGCATGCTCGTGCACGGAGAGATGCTCCATGCGCGTCTTGTCCCCGAGGATGGAGCCGCCCGAGACGCTGCTGCTCGGATCCACCGCCAGCACGGCGACGCGGTGCCCCTGCCCAATCAGGTACAGCCCCAGCGCCTCGATGAAGGTGCTTTTGCCCACGCCGGGCACACCGCTGATGCCCAGACGAAACGCCTGCCCCGTGTGCGGCAGCAAGGCGTTGAGCAGGGCGTCGGCCTCGCGCCGGTGGTCAGGCCGTGTGGATTCCAGCAGCGTGATCGCCTTGGCCATCGCCCGCCGCTGTTGGGGGGGCGTGCCGTGCAGCACGTCGGCCAGAAGGCGGGATGCTTGCAGCGCACTCATGCCGCCCAGTTCTCCAGCTTCAGGCCGTCGATGCGCTCAAACTCCCGGGTGTTGTTGGTCACCAGCACCGCATCCAAGGCCAGAGCCTGGGAGGCGATCAGCAAATCCATCTGCCCGATCGGCTGCCCCTTCTGGCGCAGCGCATGGCAGTGCTTGGCGTAGTGCCACATGGCTTGGTGGGTCCAGGGAAGAACGGCAATCTCGCGCAAAAACTGCTCCAATCGCTGGCGGTTGCGGGCCTGGTGCGTACTTTTCTCCACGCCGTAGGCCAATTCAGCCACTACCAGCGACGGCAGGGCTACGCGCTGTCGGCCCGCGGCGATCAAACGCTGCAAGACGCTGGGCACGCCCCGCTGCAGGTAGATCACCATGTTGGTGTCCAGCAGGTAGAGCACGGCCATCAGTCCAGGCTTTCCACATCATCCACCGCGGGCGAGCGATCGCGTTCGATCTCCTCGGGGAAGCCTTCGAACCCACTGAGGATGGCGTGCAGGCGTGCCACCCACGCGGCATCGTCCTCCGCCTTGGGCCGCAGCACCACGGCATCGCCCACGCGCTCGATGGTGACCTCCTTGGTCTGAAAACGAAACGCTTTGGGCAGTCGAACGGCCTGGCTGCGCCCTGACATGAACACCTTGGCCACTTCGGGCGGCGATGAAACGGTCATGGGATCCCCTTGCGGCACACAAGATATATCGACAATATATATCCCTTGCTTCGCCGTCAAGCCACCGCCCTCTTGATGTGCTCCAGCACATCCTTGGCGCTGGCCGGGATGGGAGTGCCGGGGCCGTAGATGCCCTTGACGCCGGCGGCGTAGAGGAATTCGTAGTCCTGCCGTGGGATGACGCCGCCGACGAAGACGATGATGTCGTCGGCGCCCTGGTCTTTCAGCGCCTGGATGATGGCGGGCACCAGCGTCTTGTGGCCCGCCGCCAGCGTCGAGATGCCGACCGCATGCACGTCATTTTCGATCGCCTGGCGCGCGCACTCCTCCGGGGTCTGGAACAGCGGGCCGATGTCCACGTCGAAGCCCAGGTCGGCGTAGGCGGTGGCCACCACCTTGGCGCCGCGGTCGTGGCCGTCCTGGCCCAGCTTGGCGATCATCACGCGCGGGCGGCGGCCGTGCTGTTCGGCAAAGGCGGCGATTTCCTGCTGGAGCTTTTCCCACCCTTCGGCGGAGTCGTAGGCAGCGGCATACACCCCGGTCACCTTTTGTGTGTCGGCGCGGTGGCGCCCGAAGACTTTTTCCAGCGCGTCGGACACCTCGCCGACTGTGGCCCGCAGGCGGATGGCCTCGACGCTGAGCGCGAGCAGGTTGCCTTGGCCCGTGCGCGCGCACTCGGTCAGCGCGTCCAGCGCGCGCTGCACGGCGGCGCCGTCGCGCGTGGCGCGGATGCGCTGCAGCCGCGCAATCTGCGCCTCGCGCACTTTCAGGTTGTCCACCTCCAGGATTTCGACCGGATCCTCTTTGGCCAGCCTGTACTTGTTGACGCCGACGATGACGTCCTTGCCGCTGTCGATGCGCGCCTGCTTCTCGGCCGCGCTGGCCTCGATCTTGAGCTTGGCCCAGCCGCTGGAGACGGCCTGCGTCATGCCGCCCATGGCATCGACTTCTTCGATGATGGCCCAGGCCTTGTCCGCCATGTCCTGGGTGAGTTTTTCCATCATGTACGAGCCGGCCCAGGGGTCGATCACGCTGGTGATGTGCGTCTCCTCCTGCAGGATCAGCTGCGTGTTGCGCGCGATGCGGGCCGAGAACTCGGTCGGCAGCGCGATCGCTTCGTCGAAGCTGTTGGTGTGAAGAGACTGCGTACCGCCGAACACCGCCGCCATGGCCTCGATGGTGGTGCGCACGATGTTGTTGTAGGGGTCCTGCTCGGTCAGCGACCAGCCGCTGGTCTGGCAGTGGGTGCGCAGCATCAGGCTCTTGGGGTTTTTCGCGCCGAATCCCTTCATGATGCGGCACCACAGCAGCCGCGCGGCGCGCATCTTGGCGATCTCGAGGTAGAAGTTCATCCCGATCGCCCAGAAGAAGGAGAGCCGCCCGGCGAACTCGTCGACGTCCAGCCCCTTGGCCAGCGCGGTCTTGACGTACTCCTTGCCGTCGGCCAGCGTGAAGGCCAGCTCCAGCGCCTGGTTGGCACCGGCCTCCTGCATGTGGTAGCCGGAGATGCTGATCGAGTTGAACTTCGGCATGTGCCGCGCCGTGTACTCGATGATGTCGCCGATGATGCGCATCGACGGCTCCGGCGGGTAGATGTAGGTGTTGCGGACCATGAACTCCTTGAGGATGTCGTTCTGGATGGTCCCCGAGAGCTGGTCCTGCGCCACCCCTTGTTCCTCGGCCGCGACGATGTAGCCCGCCAGCACCGGCAGCACCGCGCCGTTCATCGTCATCGAGACGCTCACCTTGTCGAGCGGGATGCCATCGAACAGGATCTTCATGTCCTCCACGCTGTCGATGGCCACGCCCGCCTTGCCGACGTCACCGACCACGCGCGGGTTGTCGCTGTCGTAGCCGCGGTGGGTAGCCAGGTCGAAGGCGACGCTGACCCCCTGCCCGCCGGCGGCCAGCGCCTTGCGGTAGAAGGCGTTGGACTCCTCGGCGGTAGAGAAGCCTGCGTATTGCCGAATGGTCCAGGGGCGCACCGCATACATGGTTGCCTGCGGCCCGCGGATGAACGGCTCGAAGCCCGGCAGCGTGTCGGTGTACGGCAGGTCCCGGATGTCGGCCGCGGTGTAGAGCGGCTTGACGGTGATGCCCTCCGGCGTGACCCAATGGAGCTGCTCGAGCGAGCCGCCCTTGAGGGATTTGCGGGCGGCGGCCTCCCAGTCGGCCAGTGTGGCGGTGCGGAATTCGGTGTTGGACATGGAACCCCCGAGGTCGGCAGGTGGATGACGGTCGGTGCGGTGCGGGCCACGCGATGCGCGATCCCGCGCGAACGGATGCGATGATGGCGCAAACGCCGGACAACGCCTAGTGTAACGCATTCATAATTATTGATGCAGAATCTTTCTGGCGCTATCATCGTGCCCATGACTGCCGTTCCCCTGCTGTCGCGCGCGCTGTACGAGGAAGTGGCCGAGCTGCTGCGCCAACGCATCTTCAGCCGCGAACTGCCCCCCGGCGCCTGGATCGACGAACTCAAAATCGCCGAGGAGCTGGGCATCAGCCGCACGCCCTTGCGCGAGGCGATCAAGGTGTTGGCGGCCGAGGGGCTGGTGACGATGAAGGTGCGCCGCGGCGCCTACGTCACCGAGGTGTCGCAACAGGACCTGCGCGAGGTGTACGAACTGCTGGCGCTGCTGGAGGCGGATGCCGCCGAATCGGCCTGCTGGCGCGCCACCGACGACGATCTGGCCGCGCTGGAGCGGATGCACGCCGATCTGGAAGCCGCGGCCGACCCCGAGACGGGGTCACGGGAGCGGTTTTTCGAGCTCAACGAGGCGTTTCACCTGCGCCTGCTCGATCTGGGGCAGAACCGCTGGCGCAAGCAACTCGTCAACGACCTGCGCAAGGTCATGAAGCTCAACCGCCACGGCTCGCTGTTCAAACAGGGGCGCATCGCCGAGTCGCTGGCCGAGCACCGCGCCATCCTGGACGCCTTGCGCCGGCGGGATGCCGCCGGGGCCGCGCAAGCGGTGCGGGTGCACTTTGCCAACGGCTTGCAGGCAGCGGTGTGACCGTGGGCGCGCGCCGAGCGCGCCTCACGCGGCGCTGGACGCGGGGGCGCGCAGCGCCGCCCGGGCGAGTTCGGCCACCTCGTGCGGCGGCCGGCGTTTGAGCCGGTGATCGCTCCAGACCTGTCGCCATCGGCGCGCACCGGGCTGACCGTGGCGCAACCCCAGCATGTGGCGCGCGATGGCATACCAGCCGCCGGGCAACGACGGCCCTTCGCGCGCCATGTAGTCCACCATGCGCGCTTCCACCGCGTCGCGGTCGGGCACGGCGTGTGGCGCGCCAAAGTACGCCGCGTCCCACGAGGCCAGCCACCACGGGTTGTGGTAGGCCTCCCGGCCCACCATCACTCCATCGACCTGGGCCAGGTGCTCCGCCACCTGGGCGTCGGTGGTGATGCCGCCGTTGATGGCGATCGTCAACTGCGGAAAATCGCGCTTGAGCCGATGCACCACGGCGTAGCGCAGCGGCGGGACGGTGCGGTTTTCGGCGGGGCTCAGGCCATCCAGCCAGGCATTGCGCGCGTGCACGATGAAGACCGCGCAGCCGGCCTCGGCCACGGTGCCGACGAAGTCGCGCACGAACGCATAGTCCTCCACCCGGTCGATGCCGATGCGGTGCTTGACCGTCACCGGCACGCGCACGGCGTCGCGCATCGCGCGCACGCAGTCGGCCACCAGCCGCGGATGCTCCATCAAACAGGCGCCGAAGGCGCCGCGCTGCACGCGCGGGCTGGGGCAGCCGCAGTTGAGGTTGATCTCGTCGTAGCCCCAGGCCTCGCCCATGCGGGCCGCCACGGCCAGCTCGCGCGGGACATTGCCGCCCAGTTGCAGCGCCACCGGGTGCTCTTCCGCGCCAAAGCGCAGATGGCGCGCGACATCGCCGTGCAACAACGCGCCGGTGGTGACCATCTCGGTATACAGGCGCGCGTGGCGGGTGAGCTGGCGGTGAAACCAGCGGCAATGGCGATCGGTCCACTCCATCATCGGCGCCACGCTCAGGCGCCAGGGGTTGTGGCCGGGGTTGGGCTGCGATTCACTCATGGGGCCGCGATTATCCCCGACGCCACGAAAAACGCCCGCCAAAAGGCGGGCGCTGGGACGTTGTGCGACGGAGGTCGAATCCGTCAACCCATGTGCAGGCCGCCGTTGCACGAGAAGTCGGCCCCGGTGGTGAAGCCCGCATCGTCACCGGCCAGCCACGCGACGATGGAGGCGATTTCGCGCGGCTCGCCCAGGCGCTTGACGGGGATGGTGGCGATGATTTTTTCCAGCACGTCCGGGCGGATGGCCTTGACCATGTCCGTGGCGATGTAACCCGGGCTGACCGTGTTGACGGTGACCCCCTTGGAGGCCAGCTCCTGCGCCAGGGCCATGGTGAAGCCGTGCATGCCGGCCTTGGCAGCGGAATAGTTGGTCTGGCCGGCCTGCCCTTTCTCGCCGTTGACCGACGAGATCTGGATGATGCGGCCCCAACCCCGCTCGACCATGTCCGGCACGACCTGCTTGGTGACGTTGAACATGGAGGTCAGGTTGGTGTTGATGACGGCGTCCCAGTCCTCCTTGGTCATCTTGAGGAACAGGCGGTCGCGCGTGATGCCGGCGTTGTTGACCAGCACGTCGATCGGGCCGTGCTCGGCCTTGGCCTTGGTGAAGGCCTGGACCGTGGAATCCCAGTCACCCACGTTGCCCACGCTGGCATAAAAGGTGTAGCCGAGCGCCTTTTGCTCGTCCAGCCACTTTTGATAGTCGCGCGTGGGGCCGCAGCCGGCGATGACTTTGAAACCCGCATTGGCCAGTGCCTGGCAGATGGCGGTGCCGATGCCGCCCATGCCGCCGGTGACGTATGCGACGCGTTGTTGACTCATGAAACTGCTCCTCTGTGTGTTGGACGTGGGTGGTGGGGCAAAAACCAGGGGGTGGCAGGCTCAGCGCTCGACGCAGAGCGAGACGCCCATGCCGCCGCCGATGCACAGCGCGGCCAGGCCCTTGCGGGCGTCGCGGCGCTGCATCTCGTGCAGCAGCGTGACCAGCACGCGGCAGCCGGAGGCGCCGATCGGGTGGCCCAGCGCGATGGCGCCTCCGTTGACGTTGACCTTGGCCGGGTCGGCGCCCAGCGCCTGGTTGACCGCGCAGGCCTGGGCGGCGAACGCCTCGTTCAGCTCGAACAGGTCGACGTCGGCCACCGACCAGCCGGCGCGCGCCAGCGCCTTCTGCGACGCCGGCACCGGACCCATGCCCATCGTGGCCGGATCCAGCCCGCTGGTGCCGAAGCTGGCGATGCGCGCCAGGGGTTTGAGGCCCAGCTGCGCGGCCTTGCTCGCTTTCATGACCATCACGGCGGCCGCGCCGTCGTTGATGCCGCTGGCGTTGCCGGCGGTGACGCTGCCGGTCTTGTCGAACGCGGGCTTGAGGCCCGCCAGCGCCTCGGCGCTGGTCTTGCGGTTGAGGTACTCGTCGGTGTCGAAGACGATCGGGTCGCCCTTGCGCTGCGGGATCATGACCGGCACGATCTCGTCCTTGAACTTGCCGGCGTCCTGCGCGGCGGCGGCGCGGCGCTGGCTCTCCAGCGCGAGGGCATCCTGCATCTCGCGCGTGATGCCGTGGGCCTTGGCGACGTTCTCGGCCGTGATGCCCATGTGGTACTGGTGGTAGACGTCCCACAGGCCGTCGACGATCATCGAGTCGATCATCTTCCAGTCGCCCATGCGCTGGCCCTCGCGGCTGCCCATCAGCACGTGCGGGGCCAGCGACATGTTCTCTTGCCCGCCGGCGATGACGATGTCGCTGTCGCCCCAGGCGATGGCCTGCGCGGCCAGCATCACGGCCTTGAGGCCCGAGCCGCACACGGCGTTGATGGTCAGCGCCGGCGTCTCCTTCGGCACGCCGGCCTTCATGGCCGCCTGGCGCGCCGGGTTCTGGCCGCAGCCGGCCGCCAGCACCTGGCCCATGATGACCTCGCCGACCTGCTCGGCCGGCACGCCGGTGCGCTCCAGCAGGGCGCGGATCACGGTAGCGCCAAGGTCCATCGCGGGGGTCTTGGCGAGCGTGCCGCCGAACTTGCCGATGGCGGTGCGCACGGCACCGACGATGACGATGTCGTCCATGGGATTCATCCTTTCGCTGCGGAGGTGGTGGGGGTGAGCGGCGCGGTGACGAGCGTGGCCAGGGCCTCGTCGGCCTTGACGCGCACGTAGCGGCCGGGGGCCGGCTCGATCGGGCGGTGGCGGCGATTGCCGTAGCTGCGTGGGGCCGGGATCTGGCGGCCGCCGTGCGCCGCGATCCACGGCGCCCAGTCGGTCCACCAGCTGCCCTTGTGCTCGGTGGCGGCGGCGATCCAGTCGTCCACCGATTCGGGGAAATGCCCCTCGGGCCCGGTCCAGAAGCTGCGCTTGCCCTTGGCGGCGGGGTTGATGACGCCGGCGATGTGGCCCGAGGCGCCCATCACGAAGCGCATCGGCCCGCCGAGGTGGCGCGTGGTGGCGTAGGCGCCGCCGATCGGCACGATGTGGTCCTCGCGCGAACCGTAGACATAGGCCGGGATGTCGATCGCCCCCAGGTCCACCGGTGCGCCGCAGACGGTCAGCTTGCCGGGCTGGCAGAGTTCGTTCTGCAGGTAGGTGTGGCGCAGGTACCACGCGTACCACTTGCCGGGCAGGTTGGTGCTGTCGCTGTTCCAGTACAGCAGGTCGAACGGCGGCGGCGTCTCGCCCTTGAGGTAGTTGCCGACGACGTAGTTCCAGACCAGGTCGTTCGGGCGCAGGAAGCTGAAGGTGGTGGCCAGATCGCGCCCGGGCAGCAGGCCGCCGTGCGCGTACTGCAGCTCGCGCAGCGCGACGAAGGCCTCGTCGATGAAGACGTCCAGCACCCCGGTGTCGGTGAAGTCCAGCAGCGTGGTCAGGAAGGTGGCGCTTTCGACCTTGCGCTCGCCGCGCGCGGCCAGCACCGCCAGCGCCGTGCCCAGCATCGTGCCGCCGACGCAGAAGCCCAACGCGTTGATGGTGTCGGCCTTGCCGATCTCGCGCACGACGTCGATGGCGCGGATGACGGCGTCCTCGATATAGTCGTCCCAGGTGGCCTGCGCCAGCGACGCGTCGGGGTTGCGCCAGCTGATGACGAAGGTGCGGTGCCCCTGCTCGACCGCGTAGCGCAGGAAGGAGTTGTCCGGCTGCAGGTCGAGGATGTAGTACTTGTTGATGCACGGCGGCACGACCAGGAACGGCCGCTCGTACACGCGCGCGGTCAGCGGCTTGTACTCGATCAGCTGAAAGTACTCGTTCTCGAACACCACCTGCCCCTCGGTGGTGGCGACGTTGCGGCCGACCTCGAAGGCGTTGTGGTCCGTCATGGAAACGAACCCCTGCTTCATGTCGTTGAGCAGGTTTTGCACGCCCTTGGCGATGCTCTCGCCCTGCGTCTCCAGGGCTTTTTGCTGCGCCTCGGCGTTGAAGGCGAGGAAGTTGCTTGGCGCGGTGGCATCGATCCACTGCTGCACCGCAAAGCGGATGCGGGCCTTGGTTTTGGCGTCGGCCTGCACGGCCTCGGCCATGCGCATGAGCGTGCGGGCGTTGAGCAGGTACAACGCCGCGCTGTAGGCCGCGACAGGATTGCGCGCCCAGGCGTCGGCCGCAAAGCGCCGATCCTCCCGCGGCGGCTGGATCTGCAGCCCCTGCTGCCAGAGTTCGCCGGCCTCGCGCAGGTAGTCCCGCTGGATCTCGGCCCACGCGCCAGGGTCCAGTTGCACCGCCGAGCCGCCCAGGCGGCGCAACAGGTCCGACAGACCGCCGACCTGGCCCCAGCCCGGCCCGGCAGCCCCCGCAGCGGCCGCAAAGGCCGGTTGCCCGGCCCCTTGCAGAGCCGTCTGCACCGCCTGCGTCCATTGCTGGAAGGCCTGCTGCGACCATTCGGTCCAGGACGGTTGACCGTCGGTGCGGGATTGCGTCATTCGCGTGTCTCCTGTCGGTATTACGCCGTCATCGTAACGCGCTCGGCCGTCGTTTCGATGACAATCGGGGCGTGGTCGCGTCCGGGTTTACCCGGGGAACGCTGCGCCGCGTGCCGCGGGGATGGGACCAGTGTCGCAGGAACGCCTTCCATGACGCTGACACCGCGCGGTTCACTCCTCTCCCGATCGGGCATCCGGCACCTATTCGAGTCCAGCGCCGATGTATCTCGTCCTCCTTGCCTGGGGTTATGTGGTCGTGATGATGTCGATCGCCGAGGCCTTGAGTCCGCAGGGCACCGTGTTGGGCGCGTTTTTCACCCTGCTGCTGTACGGCGTGGGCCCAATGGCACTGGCCGTCTATCTGATGGGCACGCCCCTGCGGCGCAAAGCGCGGCGGCGGCAGGAGGCCGCCACGGCGCCGGGTTCAGACGCGCCAGATGGCCGCACCGAGCCGCCCGCTGTGGCCCAGGAGCCGCGCATCTCGCCGGTGCGAGAAGAACCGTGAGGGGTTGCCGACCGTGCACCAGGGGGCGGACCCGTCGTTGCCCGTGACGGGGCCAAAGCCCAGCCGCGCCAGCCGGCGCCGCGCCAGCCCAGGCAGATCGGCCAGCCACCGGTCGGCGTTGTGCGGCGAGGGCCGAAACGCCTCGGCATCGCTGGGGCACGCTGCCACGAAGGCTTCCCGCACCTCGCCCCCCACCTCGAAGGCCTGCGGGCCGATCGCCGCACCGATCCACACCCGGATCGCGCACCGGCGCTCCGGGGCTTGGGCAGCGGGCCAATGGGCGCACAGGGCTTCGAGCACGCCGTTCCCGTCGTACCCCGCCAGCCCGCGCCAGCCCGCGTGGACCGCGGCGACCGACTGCCCATCCGGGGCGGCCAGCAAGATGGGCAGGCAGTCGGCCACCAACACGGTGCAGGCCACCCCGCGCGCGTCGGTCCAGCAGGCGTCGGCCTCGGTGCCGTCCGGCGTCGTCGCGTCGAGCCGCACCACCCCCGTGCCGTGGACCTGCCGCAAAAAGACCGGTCGCGCGCCCAGGGCCTGTGCCCACCGCGCGCGGTTGCGGGCCACGGCATCGGGCGCATCCCCCACGTGGTCGCCCAGATTCAGCGACGCCCATGGCCCCACCGACACGCCGCCGGCACGGGTGCTCATCCAACCGAGCGCGCCGGGGCCCACGTCGGCCCTCAGGCCGATCAATCCCCCACGAACCGCCTCGGTGGGCCGGATGGAGCCGGCATCATTCGGCATCGGGGCAGCGCGACGGGTGCGCGCGTTGGAAGGCCTCGAGTTGCATGCACCGCTCGAACACCGCTAGCGTCAGCGGAATGCCCTCGTACTCTAAGCCGAAACGCCGCCCGTTGACGATCTGCGGCACCAGGCAACAGTCGGCCAGCGTGGGCGTGTCGCCATAGGAGTACACCGAGGGCGGCAGGCCCAGGCGGGCCCGCTCCTGCGCCAGATCCTGCAGACGGCGTTCGTAGGCGCGCAGGCCCTCCATCACCCAGTGGTTGTACCAGTCGGTGCGCTGCTGCTCCGACAGGCCCAGCGGCCCAGCCAGGTATTTGAGGATGCGCAGGTTGTTGATCGGGTGGATTTCGCAGGCCACGGTCTGGGCCAGCGCCCGCACCCGCGCGCGGCCGAGCGGATCGCGCGGCAGCAGCGGCGGCTCCGGGTGGGTTTCGTCCAGGTATTCGATGATGGCCATCGATTGGCTCAAGCGCGCGTGGTCGGGGTCGCCCTCGACGTCGAGCACCGGAACGAGCGAATCGGGGCTGAGGGCGCGGTAGGCGGCACCGTGCTGCTCCCCCTTGGCCAGATGCACGGGGATGTACTCGTAGTCGAGGCCTTTGAGGTGGAGGGCGATGCGCACCCGAAACGAGGTGCCGGAGCGGAAGTAGTTGTACAGCTTCATGAATCCAACGGCGGAGGACGACGACAGCCCCGCAGTCTAGCCGCTGCGTCGCCACCCGGGCAAACCCCGATGAACCGCCCCCGGGCAATCGCCCCCAAGCGCTTACACTGCGAAGCGTGCAAGCGCCGCCGAAACGCCCGTCCGTGCGGCAGGCGCGACGCTTCGATCACTTTCGTCGTTGCCTGGAGTTCGATGCCATGATCCACCGCCGCACCGTGCTGAAGTCGGGCGCCGCCGTCGCGCTGGGCGCCCCCGGCCTGATCGGTTTTGCGCAGCAGAGCGTGACGCTCAAGTTCCACACCTTCATGTCGCCCACCTCCAACGTGTGGCTGAACATGCACAAGGCGTGGATGGACAAGGTGGAGAAGGAATCGGGCGGGCGCATCAAGTTCGAGGGCTACCCCGCGATGCAGTTGGGCGGCTCGCCGGTCCAGCTGTATGACCAAGCCAAGGACGGTGTGGTCGATATCGTCTGGACGCTGCCGGGCAACACCCCGGGGCGCTTCCCGCGCACCGAGGTGTTCGAGCTGCCGTTCATGATGACGAATGCCGAGGCCACCTCCAAAGCCTTCTGGGAGTTCATCCAGACCAAAGGCGCCGACGAGTACCGCGACATCCACCCGATCGCGCTGCAGGTCCACGGCCCGGGCATGTTCCATGTCAAGACGCGTCTGATCACGCAACCGGACGACTTGCGCGGCCTCAAGATGCGCGGCCCGACGCGCCAGATCACGAAGATGCTGGGCTACCTGGGCGCGACCCCGGTCGGCATGCCGCTGCCGCAAATCCCCGATGCGCTGTCCAAGGGCGTCATCGACGGCTGCGTCATCCCCTGGGAGGTGGTGCCCTCGGTCAAGGTGCACGAGCTGGTGAGCAACCACAGCGAATTCGACCCCAAGGGCGGCGCGCTGTACACGACCACCTTCGTCATGGGCATGAACAAGGCGCGCTATGCCTCGCTGCCGCCCGACCTCAAGAAGGTGATCGACGCCAACTCGGGCATCGAGACGTCCGCCTTCCTGGGGCGCACCCAGCAGGCGGGCGATGCGCCGGCACGCAAGCAGGCCGTGGACCGCGGCAACAAAATCCACACCATCGCGCTGGCCGAGGCGCAGGAGTTCCGCCGCAAAGCGCGCCAGGTGGAGGCCGAATGGGTGCAGGACATGGACAAGCGCGGTCTCAACGGCCGCGACTTGCTGGACACCGCCCGCAAGCTGATCGAGAAGCACACCAAGGCGTAAGCCCGCCCTGCCCCGCCCCGGCACCGTGGGTGGGGCGGCACTACACTTGGGCGCATGTTTCGCAGTCCCATCCGGTTTTGTTGCGCCTGTGCCGCTGCGGTGGAGCACCGCATTCCCGACGACGGGGACACCCGGGTGCGGGCGGTGTGCCCCGCGTGCGGCACCATCCACTACGAAAACCCGCTCAACGTCGTCGGGACGGTCCCTTACTGGGGGCAGGACGGCGCCCAGGTGCTGCTGTGCCGGCGCGCCATCGAGCCGCGCCGGGGCAAATGGACGCTGCCCGCCGGCTTCATGGAGCTGGGGGAGACGACCGAGCAGGGCGCCCTGCGCGAGACGGTGGAAGAAGCCGGTGCGCAGATCGCGCTGGAGGGCTTGTTCACGCTGCTCAACGTCGCGCGCGTGGGCCAGGTGCACATCTACTACCGGGCGCGCCTGTTGAGCGATCGCTTCGATCCAGGGCACGAGACGCTGGAAGCACGCCTGTTCCACGAGCACGAGGTTCCGTGGGAGGAGCTCGCCTTTCGCACGGTCCACGAGACGCTGCGCCGCTACTTCGACGACCGCCGCCAGGGGCGCTTCGGGGTGCACACCGGCGACATCGCCTGAAGGACGGGCATCGGCGCGGGCATCACCCGCGCGGTCAGACCTCGCGGCGGTAGCTGCGCGCCAGCGCTTCGAGCTGGTCCGGCGGCATCGGGCGGCCGATCAGGTAGCCCTGCACCTGGGTGACGCCAATGGCCTCCAGAAAGTCGCACTGGCGCTGAGTCTCCACGCCTTCCGCGATGATCTCCACGCCCAAGGACTGCCCGAGGGCGACCACTGCCCGCACGATGGCGCGGTCGGCGCGTCCGCGTGTGATGTGGGTGACGAAAGCGCGGTCGATCTTGATCGCATCGATGGGGAACTGCAGGGCATAGGCCAGCGACGAATGGCCGACCCCGAAGTCGTCGATGGCCACCATGACGCCCGCATCGCGGCAGCGCTGCAACAGGCGGATCGAATGATCGACGTCCTGCATGGTGAGGCTTTCGGTGATTTCCAGCTCGATGCACCCGGGCGACACACCGGACGATTGCAGCGCGGACTGGATGTGTTCCATCAGCGACGGGGCCAAAAACTGCCGCGGCGACAGGTTGATGCCCACCCGCAGGGGCAGTCCGGCGCGCTCCCAGGCGGCGGCCTGTTGCGCGGCACTGGCCAGCACCCACGCCCCGACATCGATGATCGCGCCGGATTCTTCCAACAGCGGGACGAACTCCGCTGGCGACACCTCGCCCCATTCCGTGCTGCGCCAGCGGATCAGGGCCTCGCAGCCGACGATGCGCCCGGTGGCGACATCCATCTGCGGCTGATAGGCCAGGTAGAACTCCTGCCGCTCCAGGGCGCGGTGCAGCGCCCGCTCGAACGCGAGTAGCCGCTGGCGGCGCTGTGACAGCGCGTCGTCGGCCTCGGCCCCCAGCTCGTCGCGCCCCTGGGCGCGGGCGCGGCGCTGGGCCTCTTGCGCCAGGGTCAGCAGCGGTTCCGCCTCGTGGCCGTGGGTGGGGCAAATGGCCCAGCCGGCGCTGAACGGCACCACCAGTTCCTGCTGCTCCAGATGCACCGGCTGGCGCAGGGCCTGCTGCACACGTCGAAAAACCGCCGAGGCGGCCGCGCCGTCCGTGGCCTGGATCGCGACCGCGAACTCGTCACCGCCGACGCGGGCCACTTCGACGACGGTTCCCCCGTCCTGATGGTGCTTTAGGCGCTGGCCCCACAGCGCCAGCAGGCGGTTGGCCCCGCCCTCCCCCAGGCTTTCGTTGAAGCGGGCGAAGCGGTGGATATCGATGGTACCAATGAGCAGGACACGGTCGTTTTCGGCACGCACCTTCTGGATGCGCTCGGCCGCGCGGCGCAGGAACAGCCGGCGGTTCGGCAAATCCGTGGTCTCGTCGTGCAGCGACAGATAGTCCACCAGCGCCTCGGTGCGGCGGATGCTCGTCAAATCCTGGAAGACGCCGAACACGCGGTCGGCGTCCTCGCCGTGCAGGCCCCGCTCGCCCACCACGCGCAAAATGCGGTCCGACGATTGCAGGTGGATGCGAAACTCCAGATCCAGGCGCGCCCCGACGTCGCGCGCGCGCTCCATGGCATGGTGCAGCCGCTGCCGGTCGTCCGGGTGGACACGGGCCAAAAACTCCTCGCGCGGCACGCTGTCTTGGGCGCGAATGCCCGCCAGCGGCTCGAACTCCTCGCTCCAGCTCAAGCGGTCGCTGGACAGCAGCCACTCCCAATACCCCAGTCCCGCGATGCGGCGCACCGACAGCTCGCGCAGCCGCGCACGCCGCACTTCGCGCGTCAGGTTGCCGGCGCGCAGGGCGTAGCGCACGCGCTCGCGCAGCAGCGGCCAGCTGATGGGTTTGGTGATGAAGTCCGTCGCCCCGGCCTCGAAGGCGGTCTCGATCGACGCGATGTCGTCGGCGGCCGTCAGCATGACGATGGGCAGCGCGTCGTCGGCCAGCAGCAGCCGGATTTGCGCGCACGCCGCATGGCCGTCCAGCCCCGGCATCATGACGTCCATCAGAATCAGATCGGGCTGCTCGGTCTGCACGGCGGCGATCGCCTCGTGTCCGTCGCCCGCCTCCAGGATGCGATAGCGCTCGCGCGCCAGCACGGCACGCACCATGGCCCGGGTGGCGCGATCGTCATCGACGACCAGCACGGTCGCGGCAGGTGCGTCGGGCATGGGGGCCGTCGGTCGGCTGGATGTGACCGGAGGGAGGTCCAAGGTGTTCATCCAAGGTGTTCATCGTCAGCAAGGGCGCCCGCACGGGCAGGCAGGCCCACCCCGTACAATAGCATCGACCGCGGGCTCCCTGTCGGGTGACGCCGGTTTTTTCCATGACCTCCCCGCTGATCAACTCCGCCAACCTCGACGAGCTGCTGTCCCTGCTGGGGGAGGAGTTTCGCGACATCGCCCGGCTGTTCGTCGATCAGCTCGAGGGCGAGCTGGCGGGCCTGCGCGCGGCGCGGGCCGCGCAGGATTGGCCGGGGCTGTACCGCCGCGCGCATGCGCTCAAGGGCAGCAGCGGCAACATGGGCGCCACGGCGCTGTCCGAGTCGGCCGCGCGCCTGGAGCGGGCCGCGCGCGAGGGCGACCTGGAGGGCATCGAGCGCGAGATGGCCGCCATCGAGCACCTGGCACCGCAGACCGTGCAGGCGCTGCAGGCCGGCCGCTACGTGTGACGGGCCCGCACCCGACTTTCAGCTGAACAGGCGGCGGGCGTCGGGCGACCCGGCCGGAAACGCCCGCTCCTCCAGGGCCTCGTAGAGCAGCTCCAGCTCACCGCCGATGCGGTCCAGCGCCTCGGCGTCCAGCAATTGCCCCGCCTCATCCGTCACCCAGCCGTCCATCGCGGCGGCCAGCGCCGTGGACAGTTCGCGCAAGCGCTGGTACGGGCGCTCCTCGCGCGGCACATGGGTGGCTTCGAGGGTCAAGCGGACCTCGCGCAGCACGGCAAGCTCGGGGTCGTCGGCCAGCGCGGCCTGGGTTTCGAACCGCAGCACCAGCAGCGGCGCCCCTCCGGGCTGCGTGGCCGGCAACACCATGCGCCCCGGCAGCGCCCCGGGCACGAAGCCCAGGCGCCCGGCATGCTGGGCCACGTAACCGGGGCTCCAGGCGGCGCGCTGTGCCCGCAGGGTGAAGGTGAGCTGGGCGTCGTGGGCGGCGGCAAACTGGTCCAGCTCGCGCGCTTGGTGCACGACGGCCATCATGTCCGGAAAATCCGCCACGCCCAACAGATGTTCGGCCCAGGCTTCGAGCTTTTGGACGAATTCGGAATATTCGATTTCGTTGAGCGGACCGGCCCGGTTGGTCAGCTGCAGCCCGGCGCGCAGGGCGCGGTAGCGCTGACCTGGGCGCGGCGGCTCCCAGGCGTCGTCGGCGGCAGCATCCTCCGGCAGGCCTTCGATGAAAAAGGGCTTGCTGCCGATGCGCCGCGTGCCCGGCAGGGACTGCAGCACGGCGTCACCCGAAACGGGTTTTTCCAATTGCAGCGGCACGATCACGTCCAGCCGCGGCGACAGCCCCCCCAGCCCCGTGGCGGGCGGGGCGGCCGCGCGGTCGGGGCTGACGGTAGTGGCATCGGCGCCCAGGGTGGGTTCGAGCCGCTCGGCACTGGGCGGCGCCCCGTCCGCATCGGCCGCGGCAGCCGGGGCGCGGCGCGGCGCCAGCCGCCGCGTCTGCCACCGGTGGTAGGCCCAGACGCCCAGGAGCACGACCACGCCAACGGCGATCAGGCCGATTTGCAAGGGACTCAGCGTCATGGTGTCGGGTTCTCCATCATGGACACGGCGCCGGCGATGTCGACGGCGACGATGCGCGAGACGCCCTGCTCCTGCATGGTCACGCCCACGAGTTGCTGGGCCATTTCCATGGCGATGCGGTTGTGGCTGATGAACAGGAACTGGGTCTCGCGGCTCATTTGGGTCACCAGGCGCGCGTAGCGTTCCGTGTTGGCGTCGTCCAGTGGCGCATCCACCTCGTCGAGCAGGCAGAACGGCGCCGGGTTGAGCTGGAAGATCGCAAACACCAGAGCGATGGCGGTGAGCGCCTTTTCGCCGCCGGACAGCAGGTGGATGGTCTGGTTTTTCTTGCCCGGGGGTTGGGCCATGACCTGCACCCCGGCGTCCAGAATCTCTTCGCCGGTCATGATCAGGCGCGCCTGCCCGCCGCCGAACAGCTCGGGGAACATGCGGCCGAAGTGGCCGTTGACGGTCTCGAAGGTGTGGGCGAGCAGCTCGCGCGTCTCGGCGTCGATCTTGCGGATGGCGTCCTCCAGCGTCTGGATGGCCTGCTGCAGATCCTGCGACTGGCTGGCCAGAAACTGCTGCCGCTCGCGCGCGGCGCTGAGTTCCTCCAGCGCCGCGAGGTTGACCGCCCCCAGGGCCGCGATCTCGCGCTGCAGGCGGTCGATCTCGCCCTGCAGGCCTTGCAGGCGCACGCCGTCGGCCTCGACCGACTGGCCGACCGCCTCCAGATCGACCCCCTCCTCCGCCAGCCATTGGCTGTATTGGTCCAGGGCCAGCTGCGCCGCCTGCTCCTTGAGTTGGAACTCGGTAATGCGCGCGCGCAGCGGATCGAGTTCGCGCTCGCCGCGCAGCCGGTGCTCGTCGGCCGCGCGCAGCCGCGCGGTCAGCTCGTCGTAGCGGCTGCGTTCGGCGGCCAGGGCCTCCTCGCGCCGCTGGCGCTCGGCCAGCGCGTCCTGTAGGCCGTTGCGCGCGGCGTCATCGGTCAAGCGCTGCAACTCGGTCTGCAGGTGGTCGTATTCGGCCGCCAGACGGGCCTGCTGCTCCTGCGCCGTGTGGGCCTGGCGCTGCAGTTCGGCGCGGCGCGCGGCCATGGAGCGCTGGGCAAACGCGGCTTCCTGCGCCTGGCGTTCGGCCGCGCGCACCTGCTCGCGCGCCGCGGCCACGTGGCGCTCGGCCTCCAGGGCGGCGTCTTCCAGGTGGGCCAGCTGCTCCTGGGTGTCGGCCAGTTGCAGGTCCAGCGCCTCGAAGCGCGCCTCGGCCTCCAGGCGCCGCGCCTCCAGCGCCTCGAGGTCGGCCTCCACCTCGGCCATGTCCTGGGCCAGCCGCTCCTGCCGCAGACGCGCCTGCTCGGCCGCCTGCTCGCCTTTGAGCAGCTCGACCTGGATGGCGTGGCGGCGCTGCTGCGCATCGGCCAGGTCGCGGCGGGCTTGCTGGACCTGCTGCGTGGTCTCGGCCAGTTGGGCCTCGGCGCGCTGCACGCGGGCGCGCGCCTCCTCGTGGATCAGGGTCTGGGCGCGCAGGGCGCGCTCAAGGTTATCGATCTCGTGGGCCCGCGCCAACAGGCCGGACTGCGGGTCGTCGGCGGCGTAGAAGGCCACATCGTGTGCCCCGACGCTGTGGCCCTGCGGGGTGTAGATGCGCTGGCCCGGCTGCAGGCTGGCGCGCAGGCGCAGGGCGGTGTCCAGATCGGGCGCGGTCCAGTCGCCGTGTAACCATGCCGCCAGCACGGGGTGCAGGGTTGCGTCGTGCAGCCGCAGGCGCTCGATCAGGGGTGTGCAACCGGGCAGCGCCTCGGCCTGCGCGGCCGATGCCCCGCTCACCGCGGGGGTGAAGAAAGCCATCTTGGCCGGTGGGGCTTCGCGCTCCAGGGCGCGCACGGCGTCGAGCTGCTCCACCTGCAGGGCACGCAGGCGTTCGCGCAGCGCGGCCTCCAGGGCGGTCTCCCATCCGGGCTCGGTGTCCAGCCGGGTCCACAGGCCGGCCAGCCCGTCCAGGCCGTGGCGCTGCAGCCAGGGTTGCAGTCGCTCGTCGGTCTGCAGCTTGTCCTGCAGGGCGCGCAAAGCCTGCAGGCGGGCCTGCAGCTCGGCCGCGCGGCGCGCCTCGGCCTGCTCGGCCTGCTGGGCGTCGCGGCGCTCGGCCTCGGTGTGCGGCAAGGCGGCTTCGCCTGTCGCCAGGCGTTCCTCGGCGATGGCCAGGGCGGCCTCGGCCGCTTCCAGCTCGGCACGCCAATGGAGCAGGCGCTCGGCATCGGGCGGGGCGACAGCGGTACGCTCGCCGTGCAGCCGGTCCAGGCGCTGCCGCCATTGCCGGGCCTGCTCGTCCAGGGCGCGCTGCTCGGCCGCCAGCACGCCGATGGCCTGCTGCACCTCGTGCACGCGCTGGCGCTGCTGCGCCAGACGCGCTTGTGCTTGGCGTTGCGCGTCCTCCAGCGCGGGCAGGCGCTGCGTCTGTTCCTCCAGCCGCGCGGCCAACACCTCGGCCTGCTCGGCGGCGCCGGCCTCTTGCTCGTCCAGCGCCATCAGCGCGTCGGCGGCGGCCTCGGCGCGCGCGCGCCAGTCGGCGATCTGTTGGGTCAAGGCCGTCTGGCGCTGCTCGGCGCGCTGGCGCCCCTCGACGACGAAGCGGATTTCCGCCTCCAGCCGGGCCACCTCGGCCCCCGCCTCGTACAGACGGCCCTGGGCACGATTGACGGCTTCGCCCGCCTCGTAGTGGGCCTGGCGGATGGCCTCCAAGTCCGCCTCGGTGCGGCGCAGCTCGGCCATGCGCGCTTCCAGCGCATTGAGGGCCTGCAGCCCCTCCGCGCGCACCTGGGTGAGCTGGGCGTCGGCCTCGCGGCGCTTGAGCCACCAGAGCTGGTGCTGGCGGCGCGTGGCGGCGGACTGCAGTTCGTGGTAGCGCCGGGCGACGGCGGCCTGCTGCTCCAGCCGCTCCAGATTGGCGTTGAGTTCGCGCAGGATGTCCTCGACCCGGGTGAGGTTCTCGCGCGTGTCGGCCAGCCGGTTGGCGGTTTCGCGCCGGCGCTCCTTGTATTTGGACACGCCTGCGGCCTCTTCCAAAAACAGGCGCAGCTCTTCCGGGCGGCTTTCGATGATGCGGCTGATGGTGCCCTGCCCAATGATGGCGTAGGCGCGCGGCCCAAGGCCCGTGCCCAGGAAGACGTCCTGCACGTCGCGCCGGCGCACGGGCTGCTGGTTGATGTAGTAGCTGCTGGTGCCGTCGCGCGTCAGCACGCGCTTGACGGAAATCTCGGCATACTGGTTCCAGGGGCCGCCGGCGCGGCGCGCGCTGTTGTCGAACACCAGCTCGACGCTGGCCCGCTGGGCGGGCTTGCGCGTGGTGGTGCCGTTGAAGATGACGTCCTGCATGGACTCGCCGCGCAGCTCGCTGGCCTTGGACTCGCCCAGCACCCAGCGCACGGCGTCCATGATGTTGGATTTGCCGCAGCCGTTCGGGCCCACCACCCCGACCAGCTGCCCCGGGAGCTGGAAGGTGGTCGGCTCGGCAAACGACTTGAAGCCGGACAACTTGATGGTCTGCAGGCGCACGGGGCGCTAGTGTACGTGCCCACAACGGCTACCATTGCGGCCCATGGTCCCCGACGTCAACCCGCTGCTGCAGCGGCTGCAGCCCTACCCCTTCGAACGCCTGCGCACGCTGTTGGCCGGCGTCACACCCAACCCGGCCCTGCGCCCCATCAACCTGGGCATTGGCGAGCCGCGGCACCCCACGCCGGCAGTGCTGAAGGACGCGCTGCACGCCGCCATCGATGACCCCGCGGGCGGGCTGTCCGCCTACCCCGCCACGGCCGGCACGCCCGCGCTGCGCACGGCCTGCGCCGACTGGCTGCGGCGCCGCTACGGCATCGCGGTCGACGCGGCCACGCAGGTGCTGCCGACGCTGGGCTCGCGCGAGGCGCTGTTCGCGCTGGCGCAGGTGGTCATCGACCCGCGTGCCTTTGCCCGCGGCCCGGAGCCCGTGGTCGTTTGCCCCAATCCGTTCTATCAGATCTACGAAGGCGCGGCGCTGCTGGCCGGCGCCACCCCCTGGTACGCGCCCAGCGACCCGGCACGCAACTTTGCCGTGGACTGGGACAGCGTGCCCGACGCAGTGTGGGCGCGCACCCGGCTGGTGTATGCGTGCTCACCGGGCAACCCGACCGGGGCGGTGATGCCGCTGGCCGAGTGGCAGCGCCTGTTCGAGCTGAGCGACCGCCACGGCTTCGTCATCGCCAGCGACGAGTGCTACAGCGAGATCTACTTCCGCGACGAGCCGCCGCTGGGCGCGCTGCAGGCCGCCGCCGCGCTGGGCCGCAGCGACTTCCGCCGCCTGATCATGCTGACCAGCCTGTCCAAGCGCAGCAACGCCCCGGGGCTGCGCAGTGGCTTCGTCGCGGGGGACGCGGCGCTGATCCGCGCCTTTACCCTCTACCGCACTTATCACGGCAGCGCCATGAGCGTGGCCGTGCAGCAAGCCAGCGCCGCCGCCTGGGCGGACGAGGCCCATGTCACCGCCAACCGCGAGCAGTACCGCGCCAAGTTTGCCCAAGTGACGCCGCGGCTGGCCGAAGTGATGGATGTGCGATTGCCCGACGCCGGCTTTTACCTGTGGGCGCGGGTGCCGCCGCGCTTCGGCGGGCGCGAGGGCGGCAGCGACACCGACTTTGCCCGCGACTTGCTCGCCCAATACAATGTGACGGTGCTGCCGGGCAGTTATCTGGCCCGCGAGGCGCAGGGAGTCAACCCTGGCGCCGGCCGCATTCGCATGGCGCTGGTGGCCGAGGTGGACGAATGCCTCGAAGCTGCCGAGCGCATCGTCCGCTTCATCCGGGGCTGAAGGCCGCCCTTGCCGCCCCGCCCCACGATCCACGCCTACGACCATGACCCAACAACTGCAGCAGATCATCGAAAACGCCTGGGACAACCGCGCCCAGCTCTCGCCCGGCAACGCCCCGCAGGAAGTCGTCGATGCCGTCGAGCATGTGATCAGCGAGCTCAACAACGGCCGGCTGCGCGTCGCCACCCGCCAGGGCGTGGGACAGTGGACGGTCCATCAGTGGATCAAGAAGGCGGTGCTGCTGAGCTTTCGCCTGAACGACAACGAAATCATGCAGGCGGGCGACTTGGCCTTCTACGACAAGGTCAAGACCAAGTTTTCCCGCCTCAGCCCGCAGGAGATGGCCGCCACCGGCGTGCGCGTGGTGCCGCCGGCGGTGGCGCGCCGCGGCAGCTTCATCGCCAAGGGCGCGATCCTGATGCCGAGCTACGTCAACATCGGCGCCTACGTCGATGAAGGCACGATGGTCGACACCTGGGCCACGGTCGGCTCGTGTGCCCAGGTCGGCAAGAACGTGCACCTGTCGGGCGGCGTGGGCCTGGGCGGCGTGCTGGAGCCGCTGCAGGCCAACCCGACCATCATCGAGGACAACTGCTTCATCGGCGCGCGCTCCGAAATCGTCGAGGGTGTCATCGTCGAGGAAAACTCCGTCATCTCGATGGGCGTCTACATCGGCCAGAGCACGCCGATCTACGACCGCACGACGGGCGAGATCCTCTACGGCCGCGTGCCGGCCGGCTCGGTGGTCATCAGCGGCAGCCTGCCCAAGGACGGCGGCAAGTACAGCCTGTACGCCGCCATCATCGTCAAGCGCGTGGACGCGCAGACGCGCGCCAAGACGAGCCTCAACGAGCTGCTGCGCGACTGAAGCCCGCCCTGCGCGTCACCCCGGGAAAGACACTGGCGATGGGCCCGATGGAGCAACTGCTGCGGCTGATGGCCGAGAAGAAGGCGTCCGACATCTATCTGTCGGCCGCGTCGCCCGTGCTCATCAAGATCAACGGCGTGTCCATGCCGGTCAACGCCCAGACCTTGCCGGCCGACGGCCCCTACCGGCTGCTGGCCGAGGTCGTCAAGCCCGAGCAGTTGCAGGAGTACGACCGCACGGGCGAGCTCAACATCGCCATCCCCATGCCGGAGGTGGGGCGCTTTCGCATCAGCGCGATGCGCCAGCGCGGCACCTGCGCGGTGGTGGTGCGCTTCATCAGCGGGCAGATCCCCAAGGTCAGCGAGCTGGGCATCCCGCCGGTGCTGACGCAGATGATCATGGCCAAGCGCGGCCTGATGCTGGTGGTGGGCTCGACCGGCTCGGGCAAGAGCACGACGCTAGCCGCCCTGCTGGACCACCGCAACGAAAACACCACGGGCCACATCCTCACCATCGAGGACCCGATCGAGTACCTGTTCAAGAACAAAAAGAGCGTGGTCAACCAGCGCGAGGTCGGCACCGACACCGCCTCGCTCAACGTCGCGCTGAAGAATGCGCTGCGCCAGGCGCCGGACGTGATCCTGATCGGCGAGATCCGCGACCGCGAGACGATGTCGCAGGCCATCGCCTACGCGCAGTCGGGCCACCTGGTGCTGGCCACGCTGCACGCCAACAACAGCTACCAGGCGCTCAACCGCATCCTCAACTTCTACCCGGTGGAGGTGCGGCCGACGATGCTCAACGACCTGGCCTCGTCGCTCAAGGCCATCGTGTCGCAGCGGCTGCTGCGCACGGTGGACGGCGGCCGCACCCCGGCGGTGGAGGTCATGGTCAACACGCGGCTGATCAGCGAGCTGATCGAGAAGGCCGACTTCTTTGGCGTGCGCGAGGCGCTGGAGAAGTCCATGGCCGAGGAATCGCAAACCTTCGAGGCCGACCTGGCGCGGCTGATCCTGTCCGGGCGCATCACGCGCGAGGAGGGGCTGGCCTACGCCGACTCGCCGACCAACCTGCTGTGGCGGCTGCAAAACGACGACCGTGCGCGCGCCGCGGCGACCGCGCAGGCGGCAGCCCCCCCCACGACGGGCGAGCCCGGCAAGGGTGGCGGCCCGTCGTTCGACGGTTTTCTCCCCCCCAAATCCTGAGCGCCGCGGGCGCCCCGCCTTGTCCCGATGACCGAGACCCTGCGCCTCACCGAGGCTTTGATCCGCCGTCCCTCCGTTACGCCCGACGACGCCGGCTGCCAGGCGCTGCTGGCCGAGCGGCTGACGGCGCTGGGCTTTGCCTGCGAGACGATCGTCAGCGGCCCGGATGATTTTCGCGTGACCAATCTGTGGGCGCTGCGCCCCGGGGCCAGCCCCGACGCGCCGGTGTTGGTGTTTGCCGGCCACACCGACGTGGTGCCGACCGGGCCCCTGGAGCGCTGGCAGAGCGACCCGTTTGCCCCCACCATCCGCGATGGCAAACTCTACGGCCGCGGTGCCAGCGACATGAAGGCCTCGCTGGCCGCCATGGTCGTCGCGTGCGAGGCGTTTTTGCGCGCGCACCCGGCGCCGGCCCTGTCGATCGGCTTTTTGCTCACCAGCGACGAGGAGGGCCCCGCGCGCGACGGCACCGTGGTGGTGTGCGAGGCGCTGCGCCAGCGCGGCCAGCGCCTGGACTGGTGCATCGTCGGCGAGCCCACCAGCGTGAAGCGCACCGGCGACATGATCAAAAACGGCCGCCGCGGCACCATGAGCGGGCGGCTGACCGTCAAGGGCATCCAGGGCCACATCGCCTACCCGCATCTGGCGCGCAATCCCATCCACCTGCTGGCCCCCGCCTTGGCCGAGCTGGTCGCCACCCACTGGGACGAGGGCAATGCCCACTTTCCGCCCACCAGTTGGCAGGTCAGCAACATCCACGGCGGCACCGGTGCGAGCAATGTCATCCCCGGCACCGTGGTGGTGGACTTCAACTTCCGCTTCAGCACCGAATCCACCCCGCAGGGGCTGCAAGCGCGCGTGCACGAGATTCTGGCGCGGCACGGCCTGCACCCCGGCACGGACTACGAGTTGAGCTGGACCGTTGGTGGCCTGCCCTTCCTGACCCCGCGCGGTCCGTTGGTCGATGCGGTGAGCGCCGCCATCCGCGACGTCACGGGACTCGACACCGAACTCTCCACCACGGGCGGCACCAGCGACGGACGCTTCATCGCGCAGATCTGCCCGCAGGTGGTGGAACTGGGCCCGCCCAACGCCACCATTCACCAGATCGACGAGTGCATCGAGCTGGCCGATCTGGAGCCGCTCACGGACATCTACCGCCGCACGCTGGAGCGGTTGGCGGGCGTGGCATGACGGGGACGATCACCCTCGCGGCCCTCATCGACGAGGCCGAGCGGCGGCTCGACGCCGCCGGCGTCGCCTTTGGGCACGGCACCACCAACGCCCGCGACGAAGCCGCCTGGCTGGTGCTGTGGCGGCTGGGCCGGCCGCTCGACCTGGATCTGCACGCCCACGCCGCCGACCCCGTGGCACCCGGCGACGCCGAGGCGGTGCGCGCGCTGATCGACGCCCGCATCCGCACCCGCAAGCCAGCCGCCTACCTGACCGGCGAGGCTTGGCTGCAAGGCGTGCCGTTCCACGTGGACGAGCGCGTGATCGTGCCGCGCAGCTTCATCGCGGAGCTGATCGCGGCCGCTCCGCAGGCGGACCCCATCGACCCCTGGCTGGGCGCGCACACGCGCCGGGTGCTGGACCTGTGCACGGGCAACGGGTCGCTGGCTGTGCTGGCGGCACTCGCCTGGCCCGAGGTCACGGTCGATGCCAGCGACCTCAGCGCCGATGCGCTGGCGGTCGCGGCCCGCAACGTCGCGCGCCATGGTCTGCAGGATCGCATCCGCCTGCTGCAGTCGGACGGCTGGACTGCGCTGCACGACCGCTACGACCTGATCCTGTGCAATCCCCCCTACGTCTGCCGGGCGCGCATGGACGCCCTGCCGGCGGAATACCGCGCCGAGCCGGCACTGGCCCTGGATGGCGGACCCGACGGCGGCGATGACGGCATGGACTTCGTGCGGCATCTGCTCGCGCATGCGCTGGACCATATGAACCCGGACGCCGTGCTGGTGCTGGAAATCGGGCACGAGCGGGCGCATTTCGAGCGCGCCTTTCCCACCCTGCCCGTGGTCTGGCTGCACACCAGCGGCGGCGACGACGCCGCGCTGCTGATCACCCGCGACGCACTCGCCGCAGCCCAGGCCGATCTGCCCCCCGACCCGCACCGCCCCACGCCATGATCACCTTGCGCGACGTCACCCTGCGGCGGGGCGCCAAGGTCGTGCTGGACGGCGCCAGCGTCACCCTCCACCCTGGCGAGAAGGTCGGCCTGGTGGGCCGCAACGGTGCCGGCAAGTCCAGCCTGTTCGCGCTGTGGCTGGGGGATTTGCACGAGGACGGCGGTGAAGCCACCCTGCCCCGCCACTGGCGCATCAGCCATGTGGCGCAGGACATGCCCGAGACCGCCGAGCCGGCCACCGACTTCGTGGTGGCGGGCGACACCCGCTTGCTCGAGGCGCGCGCGCAGCTGGCCGCGGCCGACGCCAGCGGCGACGGCGAGGCCATCGCGCTGGCGCACACCGCCCTGACCGATGCCGGCGCCCACGACGCCCGGGCACGCGCCCAGGCCCTGATGCTGGGCCTGGGCTTTGGTCCCACGGATTGGGAGCGGCCGGTCAACGGGTTTTCCGGCGGATGGCGCATGCGGCTGCAACTGGCCCGCGCGCTGATGTGCCCGAGCGACCTGCTGCTGCTCGACGAACCCACCAACCACCTGGACCTGGACGCCCTGGTCTGGCTGGAGAGCTGGCTGCAGCGCTACGAAGGGACGCTGGTCGTCATCAGCCACGACCGGGAGTTTTTGGACGCGGTCACCCGCGTCACCCTGCATCTGGATCAGGGCCGGCTCGCGCGCTACGGCGGCAACTACAGCCGCTTCGAAGAGATGCGCGCCGAGCAGATCGAGCAGCAGCAGGCGGCCTACACCCGCCAGCAGGACCGCATCGCCCACTTGCAGCGCTTCATCGATCGCTTTCGGGCCAAGGCCACCAAGGCCCGGCAGGCGCAAAGCCGCCTCAAGGCGCTGGCGCGGATGGAGCGCCTCGCCCCCGTGCTGACGAGCGCGGATTTTCAGTTCGAGTTCGCCAACCCCGACGCGCTGCCCAACCCCATGCTCACGCTGCACGACGTGTCCGCCGGCTACCCC
Organism: Tepidimonas fonticaldi; assembly: GCF_007556755.1. Lineage (GTDB taxonomy): Bacteria > Pseudomonadota > Gammaproteobacteria > Burkholderiales > Burkholderiaceae_C > Tepidimonas > Tepidimonas fonticaldi. The sequence goes on from NZ_VJOO01000001.1 coordinate 171,378, forward strand.
GGCGCCGACGGGCAGGCCCCGCGCGCCGTCGTGCACGGCATCCGGCGCAGCGTCTTGCCGGGGCAGCGCATCGGCATTCTGGGCGCCAACGGCCAGGGCAAGTCCACGGTGGTCAAGACCATTGCCGGCGTGTTGCCGCCGCTGGCCGGCCGCATCGTGCCCGGCAAGGGCCTGCGCATCGGCTACTTTGCGCAGCAGGAGCTGGACATCCTGCGCGCCGACGACAACCCGCTGCAGCACCTGGTGCGCATCGCCCGCGAGGCCGAGGCGGCTGGCACCCTGATCGGCCAATCCACCCGCGAGCAGGATTTGCGCACCTTTCTGGGCAGCTTCCAGTTCAGTGGCGACGCGGTGACCCAGCCCGTGGGCACGATGAGCGGGGGCGAGAAAGCACGGCTGGTGCTGGCCCTGCTGGTGTGGCAGCGGCCCAACCTGCTGCTGTTGGACGAGCCGACCAACCACCTGGATCTGACCACCCGCGAGGCGCTCGGCATGGCCCTCAACGCCTTCGAAGGCACGGTGATGCTGGTCAGCCACGACCGCGCCTTGCTGCGCGCGGTCTGCGACGAGTTTTGGCTGGTGAGCGACGGACAGCTCGCGCCGTTCGAGGGGGATCTGGACGACTACCAGCGTCACTTGCTGGACGTGGCCCGCCAGCGCCGCGAGGCCCTGTCCCACCGCACCGACGGTCGTGAAACGGCCGCGCCACGCTCCCCCTCCGTCACCCCGCAGGAGCGGCGCCGCCAGCAAGCGCAGCGGCGCCAGCAACTGGCCGAACGCCTCAGGCCCCACCGGCGCGAGTGCGACGCGTTGGAAGCGCGGATGCATACCCTGCAGACCGAGCAAAGCGCCCTGCACGAGCGGCTGGCCCACGCCACCGACCGCACCGACATCGCCGAAGCCGGCCGGCGCCTCAAGGCCGTGGAGGCCGAACTTGCCGAAGTCGAGGAGCGCTGGCTGGCCGTGGCGGAAACCATCGAAGCGCTGGAACGCAAGGCCGCCCAGGCCGACGCGGACGCCACACAAGCCTGACCGCCGTGACCGCGTCGCCGTCTTGCTCGCCCTCGCCCGCCCAGCCGGCCCTCCCCCCCTTGCCGCCCGCCTTCTTGGACGTGCTGGACGCGTTGATACCGCCCGACCTGCGGCCGCGCGTGGACGCGAGCTACACCGCGCCGAAGGCGGTGGTGTTTCGCATCAACCCGCTGCGTGCACCGGATGCGGCGGCGGTACTGACCGCCCTGGCGCCGCTGCGCCCCGAGCCGGTGGCGGGCGTCGAGGGCGTGTTCCGATTGCCCGCGGACGATCGGGACGCGCTGACCCACCATCCAATGGCCACCGATGGCAGCCTCTACATCCAGGGCGTGGCCAGCATGGCCGCGGTCTGGGCGCTGCAGCCCCAGCCGGGCGAGGAGGTGCTGGATCTGGCCGCCGCCCCTGGCGGCAAAACGGCGCTCATCGCCGCCAGCATGGCCAACCAGGGGCGCCTGGCCGCGGTAGAGCCGGTGCGGGCGCGTTTCTTTCGCCTCAAGGCCAATTTGCAGCGTCTGGGGGTGCGCAACGCCCAGCTCTACCTGAAAGACGGTGCCCAGGTCGGGCGTCTGGTCCCCGGTCGGTTCGACCGCGTGCTGCTGGACGCCCCCTGCTCGTCCGAAGCGCAGTTCACGCGGCTGGACCCCACGTCGTGGGCGCACTGGAGCCCCAAAAAAGTACGGGCCAGCGCCGCGCTGCAAAGCCGGCTGCTGCGCTCCGCGGCCGATGCGCTCAAACCGGGGGGCGTGCTCATCTACGGCACCTGCTCCCTGTCGCCGGAGGAGGACGAGTGCGTGCTGGATGCGCTGCTGCGCGAGCGGGATGACCTCTGGCCGGAGCCCCTGCCTTGGCCCGTGGACCTGCCCGCGCTGCCCGGCTTGACGGCCTGGCGCCAGCAGCCTCTGCACCCGGATCTGACGCTGGCCCGCCGCGTGCTGCCCACCGAATGGACGGACGCTTTTTTCCTGTGCCGGCTGCGCAAACGCGGCTGACCCCGGCTCAAGCTGCGCGTGTGCGGCCACCCACGGCCAGCGCCGCCCCGACGGCCAGCGCCAACGTCACCGCGCCGCCCGCCAGCGTCGCGGCGTACCAGCCGTGGTCCATGAGCACGCCAAACACCAGCGGCGCAATCGCAAAACCGGTGTCCAGGCCGGAATAGACCGTGCCATAGACACGCCCGGTCGCGCCTTTCGGGGTGGCGCGCTTGATCAACATGTCGCGGCTCGGCCCCCCGATGCCGACCGCCAGCCCCGTGATCGCCAGCAGAGCCATCGAGCCGCCGCCCCCCAGCCAGCCGGTCGCGGCCAGCAGCATCAGCGCCGCGCCTGCGGCCATGGCCCAGGCGACCACCCGATCGACCGCGCGCGCCCGCGCCGCGACGAAGCCGCCGACGAACATCCCCGCGGCCCCCGCCAGCATGTAGGCGGTCACGGTCAGCGTCGCCGTCTCGAACGGCACGGCGTGCACCGCTTTCAGGATCGACACCGAATAGGTCTGGACCACCGCCAGCGTCATGGTGGACAGCAGGAAGAAGACAAAACACCACCACACCACGGGCAGCCGCAAAAAGGCCAGATCGTCCGCCCGGCTGGCGCCCTGCCGGCGCGGCACCACCTCGGTGTGGAGGTGTTCGCGCTGCCACCACAGCACCGCCAGCACACCCGCATACACGGCAATGGCCGCCCAATAAGCCCAGCGCCAGTTGCCCAGCGCGGTGATCCCCACCAAAAACACCCGCGCCAGCGCCCAGCCCAGGTTGCCGGTCAGCCCGTGCGCGCTGAAGGCGTGCCCCAGGCGCGGGGGCGACACACGCTGGTTGAGGATGGAAAAATCCACCGGGTGAAACGGCGCATTGCCCAGCCCGGCGAGCACGGCGGCGAGCAACAGCCCGGTGTACCCGTGGGACAGGGCCGCCGCCAGGGCCGACCCCATGAACAGCAGGATGGAGCCGAACAGCACGGGCCGGGCGCCGACGCGGTCGACCAGAAAACCCGACAGCGCCTGCCCCACGCCCGAGATGACGAAGAACACGCTGGTCAACAGCCCCACCTGGGAGAAGCTCAGCCCGAACTCCCGCATGAACAGCGGAAACAGCGGCGCCAGCAACAGGTGCGAAAAATGGGAGGTGGCATGCGCCAGCCCGACCAAACCGATCACGGTCGCATCACGCTGCCAGGGCACGGGGACGGGCGCGTGAGCGCTGCCCGCTTCGGTTGGGACGGTGGACATGGCCGCGATGGTACGCGAGTCGCTCCCTGGCCGCGGCCGCGCGGGTGACAGCCCCACGGAAAGCGGCGCGCGGGCCCGGGTGCCGGCAAGGGCGGCACAATAGCCCGGTATGAACATCGTGATCCTCGACGATTACCAGGACGCCGTGCGCAAGCTCGCCTGCGCGCACAAGCTCGACCCCTACCCGGCCAAGGTGTACACCAACAACGTCAAGGGGGTGGGCCAGCTCTCCGTGCGCTTGCGCGACGCGGACATCGTCGTGCTGATCCGCGAGCGCACCCAGATCACACGCCAGCTGCTCGACAAACTGCCGCGGCTCAAGCTGATCGCGCAGACGGGCTCGGTCGGCCGCCACATCGACGTGCAGGCCTGTACCGAGCACGGCGTGGCCGTGGCCGAAGGGGTGGGCGATCCGGTGGCCCCCGCCGAGCTGACTTGGGCGCTGATCATGGCCGCCATGCGGCGCATTCCGCAGTATGTGAGCCACCTCAAGCACGGGGCCTGGCAGCAGTCGGGGCTGAAGGCAGCGTCCATGCCACCCAACTTTGGGCTAGGCCAAGTGGTGCGCGGGCGCACACTGGGCATCTGGGGCTATGGCCGGATCGGGCAGATCGTCGCTGGCTACGGGCGGGCCTTTGGCATGCGCGTCGCCATCTGGGGCAGCGAAGCCAGTCGCGCGCGCGCCGCAGCCGACGGCTACGACACCTTCGACAGCCAAGCCGACCTGTTCGCCCACAGCGACGTGCTGAGCCTGCATCTGCGTCTGGCGGATGCGACGACGGGCTGCGTCACGCTGGAAGACCTGTCGCGCATGAAACCCACCGCGCTGCTGGTCAACACCTCGCGCGCCGAGTTGATCGAGCCCGACGCGCTGGTCGCGGCACTCAACCGCGGCCGCCCGGGCATGGCCGCCGTCGATGTGTTCGAGATCGAACCCATCCTGCAAGGCCACGCCCTGCTGCGCCTGGAAAACTGCATCTGCACGCCGCACATCGGCTTTGTCGAACTCGACAGCTACGAAAAATATTTTTCGGCCGCGTTCGACAACGTGGTCAACTACATCAAAGGCACGCCCACCAACATCGTCAACCCTGGGGCGCTGCACATGCGCCGCTGACGGTGCGCCCCGGGGCCGCCCGGGCCCCGCGAGCTTCAGCACGTCAACGGGGCGGGGGCGCGTTGCTGGCGGGCGGCTGCCAACCGCTCCAATCGAAGTCCAGCGCCCCGTCGGATGGCGCGGTACCGGCGGCAGGCGGTGCCGGTGTGGGTGTCGCCGTGGGCGTGGGCGGCAGATCGGTGATGTCCGGCAGCTCGAAGTCGAGCACGGAGGCCGCGGCTACGGCTGTCGCCGCCGACGAGCCCGCCGGTGCGGCCGACGGAGCCAGCGGGGCCTGCGCCAACACCGGCAGCAGATCCAGCACCCCGTGCAGCACGATCAGGTCATCGAACGCCGCTAGGGTGCGCACCTGCAGCGGCGCGGCCGGATCCCCCGGCTGGGAGGCGAGCGCCGCCTCGAGGGTCGCCCGCGCGGCATCCCCCGGCCAGCCGCGCGTCAAGGCGTGCAGTAGCCCCGGGTCGGCCTCCACACCATCGGCGGTATCGGCCACGGCCAACAGGCGCTGATAGTGCTGCTCGTAGGTGGCTTGCGGCGAGCGTGTGTCCAGACCGTGCTTGCGGGCCAGGGCCCACCAGCGCAGATACGGCGCTTCGCTGGCGCGGGGGTGCGCCAACACGAAGGCCCGCAAGGCGGCCACCGCATCCGTCGCCTGGCCGAGCGATTCGAAGAAATCGACCCGCTCCCACAGCTCGTGCAGCGCAGCGATGTCGAGCAGCGCAATCGGCACTTCCTGGAACACCGACGCCCCGGCCTCGCTGACTTCCAGCCCGGCCATGTGATCGCCCATCACCGGCGCGCTCGATCCGGTCGTGGCCGCCGTGGGTTCGGCCGCCGTGGCCGAGTGGATCGCTGCCATCACCTCGGCGGCGGGTGACGGTACCGGCGCCGGGGGAGCATCCGCGCCACCGCCGCGCTCCGCAGGCGCTGCCCACCACGGGGCGGTGGGCACCGGGGCCACCGGTGCGGGCCGTCGCCGCAGCAGCCACAGCAAGGTGCCCAGCAGCCCCACGATCACCCCGGCCAGAGCGTACAGAATGCCGTCACCGCGGGCGCTGCGGGCGGCCGTCAGCTCGCGGTTCAGGCTCTCGACGGCCAGCAGCAGGCGCTGTTGCTCCGCGCGCAACGTGGCCAGCTCTTGCTGCACCGCCGGGTTCGGTTCCGCCCTGGGCGCCGGGGCGTCGGCGGGGACGGCCGCCGGCGCCCCGGCCGGATCGCCGCCCGCCTTGGTGCCAGGGGCCTGCGCGATGTCCACCGGCTCCACATCCGCCAACAGCGTGTACGCACGGGCGAACCGCATGGGGCAGCCGACGCGCAGCTCGACGGTGACGAACGGCTCGTTGACGGGCAGGCGTGAGCGCACGCGCAACACGCCCGCCCCCCGCGCCGCATCGCGCTCGACGGTGACGCTGACATCCGACGGGCTCAGACGCATCTCGCCATAGCGGACGTCCGCCTGCACACATTGGGCGCCGGTGTCGTCCCCCGTGGCCCCCGGGCTTTGCACCACAATATCGAGCGGCCGACCGATAATGACTGCGCCCTGCACCGCCCCCAGCGACTGGCCATGACCCTGCACGGCCGCCACGAGCAGCAAGCTGGTCAACGCGGATTTGGGGTGCATGCGGGGATTCCTGCGGACTGGCCGATACGCGCTTCGAGAAGCATTCTGGTTGGCCGATTCTGTCACATCCGTTCCAAACGATACTGTATTGAGCATGCCCCAAGCCTCCAACCGTTTGACTTTTCGCAACATTGGCCTCGTCGGTACCGGCGCCATGGGTCGGGGCATCGCCCAGATCGCCGCGCAGGCCGGCAGCACCGTACACCTGGTGGACGCGCAACCGGCTGCCGTCGAGGCCGCCCGCACCGCCCTGCGCGACACCTGGGACAAACTGGTGGCCAAGGGCCGCATGACCGCGGATGACGCCGCCGCGTGCCTGCAGCGGTTGGTGCCGGACGCTGGCGTGGAAGCGCTGGCGGGCTGCGACCTCGTCATCGAAGCCGTCGTCGAGCGGTTGGATGTCAAGCAAGACCTGTTCCGCCAGCTCGAGGACATCGTCGGCCCGGACGCGGTGCTGGCCACCAACACCTCGTCGCTGTCGGTCACCGCCATCGGCAGCCGGCTGCGCGCCCCGCAGCGGCTGGCGGGCTTTCACTTCTTCAACCCGGTGCCGCTGATGAAGGTGGTGGAGGTGATCCGCGGCCTCAAGACCGACGCGGCGGTGGGCGAACGGCTGGCCGCCTTCGCGCGCGAGATGGGCCACACCCCGGTGATGGCGCAGGACACGCCGGGCTTCATCGTCAACCACGCCGGGCGCGGCTACATCACCGAGGCGCTGCGCATCGCGGGCGAGCGCGTGGCCGACTTCGCCACCATCGACCGCATCCTGAAGGACCAGATGGGTTTTCGCCTCGGGCCGTTCGAGTTGCTGGACCTGACGGCGCTGGACGTCTCCCAGCCGGTGATGGAGTCGATCTACCACCAGTATTACGAGGAGCCGCGCTTTCGCCCGAGCGTGATCGCGGCGCAGCGGCTGGCCGGGGGCGTGGTCGGGCGCAAGGTCGGCGAGGGCTTCTACCGCTACGTCGACGGGCAGGCGCAGGTGCCGCCGGAGCCGCCCGCGCCGGTGGTGGAGGCGCTGCCGCCGGTGTGGGTGCCGGGGCGCGCCGCGCGGCGGGCGGAGCTGCTGCAGCTGCTGAAGGACCTGGGCGCGACGATCGAGACCGCCGCCCAGCCGTCCGGGCAGACGCTGATCGTGGTGGCGCCGCTCGGCCACGACGTCACGACGGTGGCGGCGGTGGAGCGGCTCGACCCCGGCCGCACCGTCGGCATCGACATGCTGCTGCCGGATGGCGCGGTCAAGCGCCGCGTGCTGGCCACCAACCCCGCCACCCGCCACGACATGCGTGTCGCGGCGCACGCCCTGCTCGCGCGCGACGGCAAGCCGGTCAGCGTCATCCGCGACAGCGGCGGCTTCGTCACCCAGCGCACGGTGGCCACCATCGTCAACATCGCCGCCGACATCTGCCAGCAGGGCATCTGCACCCCCGGCGACCTGGAGACCGCCGTCACGCTGGGCCTGGGCTACCCGGCCGGGCCGCTGGCGATGGGCGACCGCGTCGGTGCCGCCAGCGTGCTGGAGATCCTGTTCAACCTGCAGACCGTCTACGGCGACCCGCGCTACCGCCCCTCGCCGTGGCTGCGCCGCCGCGGCGCGCTGGGTCTCAGCCTGCTGCACCCGGAGGAGTGACGCAATGACCGCCACGCTCAAGAGCCACAGCCACGGCGGCACGCTGGTGCTGACGATCCACAACCCCGAGCAGCGCAACGCGCTGGCGCCGGAGATCTACGTCGCCGGCATCGAGGCGCTGATCGCCGCCGAGCGCAACGCCGAGGTGCGCAGCGTCGTCCTCACCGGTGACGGCGGCACCTTCTGCGCCGGCGGCAACCTGCAGCGGCTGCTGGCCAACCGGCAGCAGCCGCCCGAGGTGCAGGCCGACAGCATCGAGGCGCTGCACGGCTGGATCGAGGCGATCCGCAGCTTTCCCAAGCCCGTCATCGCCGCGGTCGAGGGCGCCTGCGCCGGCGCGGGGTTTTCGCTCGCGCTGGCGTGCGACCTGCTGGTGGCGGCGCGCGACGCGGTGTTCGTGATGGCCTACGTCAACGTCGGGCTTTCGCCCGACGGCGGCGCCACCTGGAGCCTGCTGCGCCAGCTGCCGCGCGCCACCGCGCTGCAGCTGCTGATGCTGGGCGAGCGCGCCGGCGCCGAGCGGCTGCACCAGCTCGGCCTCGTCACCGCGGTCAGCGCCCCGGGCGCGGCGCTGACGGACGCGCTGGCGCTGGCCGAGCGGCTCAACGCCAAGGCCCCCAACGCGCTGGCCAGCATCAAGGCGCTGGCCAACGATGCGCTCACGCAATCGCTGCCGGCGCAACTGCGCGACGAGCGCGACCATTTCGTGCGCAATCTGCATCACCCCAACGCGGGCGAAGGCATTCGTGCCTTCCTGGACAAGCGCGCCGCCCAATACCGCTGAGTGGACCGGCTGCGCCGCCGGCAGGGCCCTGGGGCCACGCCGGCCGGTGCGGGTCACCAAGGAGACAAACCCATGATGTCCAAGTCGCTCATACGACAGCCCTTCGACGAGCCCATTCTGACAATGGAAGAACGGGAAGCGATCAACCAAGGTCGCTGGTTTTCCAGTCTTTCACCATCGCTGCGGCACGACATCCTCCGATGCGCTTTCGTCAAACGCTACCAGGACGGCGATCTGATCGCCGCGCGCGGCGATCCGCCGGCGCTGTGGACCGCCGTGGCCAAGGGGGCCGTGCGCGTCAGCTCCACCTCCATCACGGGCAAGCAGATCACGCTGACCTATGTGGAGCCGGGCGTGTGGTTTGGCGACATCGCAATGTTCGACGGCGACGCGCGCACCCACGATGCCTACGCCCACGGTCCGACGACCTTGCTGTGCGTGGCGCGCAGCGATCTGCAAAAAATCCTGGACCAGCATGTGGAGCTGTACGAGGCGCTGCTGCGCCTGCAGGCGCGGCGCATCCGCACGCTGTTCGGCTTGGTGGAGGACCTGAACACCCTGCCCCTGCGCTCGCGGCTGGCCAAGCAGCTGCTGCATCTGTGCCGCTCCTACGGCGTGCCGTGCCTGTCCAACGGGCAGGAGACGCGCATCGGCCTGCAACTCGCGCAGGAAGAGCTGGCCCAGTTGCTGGGTGCCTCGCGCCAGCGCGTCAACCAGGAGCTCAAGGCCATGGAGCGCGACGGCGCCATCCGCATCGAGCCGGGCGGCCTGGTGATCCGCGACCGTGGCCAGCTCATGCGCATCGTCGAATCCGAACCCTGACCCCCAGCCGCATGGCCGGTGGGTCGGCTTTCCCCCCTGCCTGCCATGCCCGAATCCCCCTCTCCCGCTGATACCTCCGCCAGCCACGCCCTGGACGTCGCCGCGCTGGAGCGCTGGCTGACGGCGCACCTGCCGGGCTTTGCCGGGCCGCTGTCCATCGAAAAGTTTCCCGGCGGGCAGTCCAATCCGACCTATCGCCTCGTCACCCCGGGGCGGGCGTACGTCATGCGCGCCAAGCCCGGCCCGGTGGCCAAGCTGCTGCCGTCGGCACACGCCATCGAGCGCGAGTTTCGCGTCATGCAAGCCCTGGCCGCCACCGACGTGCCCGTGGCGCGCATGCATGTGCTGTGCGAGGACGAGTCCGTCATCGGGCGCGCCTTCTACGTCATGGAGCACGTCGATGGCCGCGTGCTGTGGGACCAGTCGCTGCCCGGGATGGACCCCGAGCAGCGCCGCGCGCACTATCTGGAAATGAACCGCGTGCTCGCCGCCCTGCACCGGGTGGACGTGCAGGCCGTGGGGCTGGCCGACTACGGCAAGCCCGGCAACTATTTCGAGCGCCAGATCGCGCGTTGGAGCAAGCAGTATGTCGCCTCCATCACCGACCCCATCCCCGAGATGGACGCGCTCATGGCCTGGCTGCCCGCCCACCTGCCCGACATGGCGCGCGACGAACGGCTGGTCAGCGTGGTCCATGGCGACTACCGCCTGGACAACCTGATGTTCCACCCTACGGCGCCGCGCATCGTGGCGGTGCTGGACTGGGAGCTGTCCACGCTGGGCCATCCGCTGGCGGACTTCAGCTACCACTGCATGTCCTGGCACATCGAACCCGGCGCCTTCCGCGGCATCGCCGGGCTGGACTGGGCGGCCCTGGGCATCCCGTCCGAGGACGAGTACATCGAGCGCTACTGCGAGCAAACCGGCTTTGCCACCCCCGAGGCCCTGCGCCGCGACTGGCCGTTCTACCTGGCCTACAACGCCTTCCGCCTGGCGGCCATCCTGCAAGGCATCGCCAAACGGGTGGAGCTGGGCATCGCCTCCAGCGCCCAGGCCCGCCAGAGCGCGGCCGGCGCCCGCCCCCTCGCCCAGTTGGCCTGGCGCTTTGCGCAACAGGCGCGCTGACCTCCCCTCCCCTGACCTGACCCCGGAGACCCCGATGGACTTTGCCTACAGCCCCCGCGTCCAGGCCCTGCGCGAACGCCTGATGGCCTTCATGGACGAACACATCTACCCCAACGAGGACCGGTTCGAGGCGGAGGTCGAGGCCAACCGCGCCGCCGGCAACGCCTGGGTCCCCACGCGCCTGATCGAAGACCTCAAGCCCAAGGCACGCGCCGCCGGCCTGTGGAACCTGTTCCTGCCAAACTCCCCGCGCGCGCCGGAGGGCCTGAGCAACCTCGAATACGCGCCGCTGTGCGAGATCATGGGCCGCGTGCCGTGGGCGGCGGAGGTGTTCAACTGCTCCGCCCCCGACACCGGCAACATGGAGACGCTGGAGCGCTACGCCAGCGAGGCGCTCAAGGACCGCTGGCTCGAGCCGCTGCTGCGCGGCGAGATCCGCTCCGCCTTCCTGATGACCGAGCCGGAGGTGGCCTCCTCCGACGCCACCAACATCCAGTGCCGCATCGAGCGCGACGGCGACCACTACGTCATCAACGGGCGCAAGTGGTGGTCGTCCGGCGCCGGCGATCCGCGCTGCGCGGTCTACATCGTCATGGGCAAGACCAACCCCGACGCGCCGCGCCATGCGCAGCAGTCGATGATCGTGGTGCCGGCCGACACGCCCGGCATCCGCGTTGTGCGGGCACTCTCGGTGTTCGGCTACGACGACGCGCCGCACGGCCACATGGAGATCGAGCTGAAGGACGTGCGCGTGCCGGCCGACCACATCCTGCTCGGCGAGGGGCGCGGTTTCGAGATCGCGCAGGGGCGGCTCGGCCCCGGGCGCATCCACCACTGTATGCGCTCGATCGGCGCGGCCGAGCGCGCGCTGGAGCTGATGTGCCGCCGGCTCAACGAGCGCGTCGCCTTCGGCAAGGCGATCGCCGCGCAGACCGTCTGGCAGGAGCGCATCGCGGAGGCACGCTGCATGATCGAGCAGGCGCGGCTGCTGGTGCTCAAGGCCGCCTACATGATGGACACGGTCGGCAACAAGGCCGCGCGTGCCGAGATCGCGATGATCAAGGTCGTCGCCCCCAACGTCGCCTGCCAAGTGCTGGACTGGGCCATTCAGGCGCACGGCGGCGCAGGCGTGTCGCAGGTCACGCCGCTGGCGCGCAGCTACGCCAACCAGCGCACGCTGCGGCTGGCCGACGGGCCGGACGAGGTGCACCGCAACGCCATCGCCAAGCTGGAGCTGGCCAAGCACCTGGTGCGCGCGCCGGAGGTGGAAATGCCCATTACCCGCGGCTGCTAGTCACGCTGGCGCGGGCCGGGCGGTTCCGAGTACCGCTTCGGGCAGTACCCGGTTCGCGTCATAGGTTGCTGGACGCGCGCACCTCGGCCAGGGTGGTCAGCCCCATGAGCACCTTTTCGATGCCGTCTTGGCGCAGGGTGCGCATGCCCTCGCGGATGGCTTGGGCCTGGATATCGGCGGGGCGCGCGCGGGCCTGCACCAGGCGCCGCAACTCCGGGCTGGCGATCAACAGCTCGTGCATCGGCAGGCGGCCGCGGTAGCCCGTCTGCCCGCATTCCGGGCAGCCCGGGGCCCGCGCCATCGTCAATTGGCCATCGCGGCTGAAGCGCTGGCGCCATTCCCGCTCCAGCGCATCGGGATCCTGCAAGGGATGGTCGTCGGGCAGTTGCGCACGGTAGTCGTTCGTCAACTCGCGCAGCCGCTCCGGGGTCACGGGCTCGTGCTGCACACAGGACGAGCACAGTCGGCGCACCAGCCGTTGTGCCAGGATGCCCTGCAAAGAGTCGGCGAACGAAAACGGATCCACCCCCAGGTCGCCCAGGCGCAAAATGGTTTCGGCCGCCGAGTTGGTGTGCAGCGTGGACATCACCAGATGCCCCGTCAGCGAGGCCTCGATCGCCATCTCGGCCGTCTCGGCATCGCGGATCTCGCCCACCATGATCACATCCGGGTCCGCGCGCAACAGCGAGCGCAGTGCGTTGGCGAACGTCCAGCCGATCTTGGCATTGACCTGAATCTGACGCAGCCCGCGCTGGGTGATTTCCACCGGGTCCTCGGCGGTCCAGATCTTGCGCTTGGGCGTGTTGAGGCGTTGCAGGGCGGCGTGCAGCGTCGTGGTCTTGCCCGATCCGGTCGGGCCGGCGCACAGGAACAGCCCATACGGCCGCTCCAGAATGTGCTCGATGGCCGCCAGGTTGCGCGGGGACAGCGCCAGCCCCTCCAGCGGCATGGGCGCCGCGGAGTTGAGGATGCGCATCACCACGTCCTCCAGCCCATCGGCGGTTGGAATGGTGGCCACGCGCAGCTCGATCGGCAACCCCCCGAAGCGGCGGAAATGGATTTTGCCGTCCTGCGGCTTGCGCCTCTCCGAAATGTCGAGGCTGCACATCACCTTGATGCGGGCGATGAGCGCATTGCGGTAGTTGGCGGGCAGCTCCAGATAAGGGCGCAGCTCGCCGTCGACCCGGAAGCGGATGATCACCTTCTCCCGCCCAGGATACGGCTCGATGTGGATATCGGACGCGCGCTGATGGAAGGCCTCGACGATCATCGAATTGACCAGCTTGACCAGCGTGTTGTCCGACTGCTCGATCGGCCGCTCGTCGACGCCTTGCAATGAGGCCTCGCCAGCCAGCTCGACGGCCAGTTGCCACGCCTCCACGTTGGATGCGGGGGCCGCGGACGGCTTGACGGGCTCGACCGCGGCTGGCACGGCCTCATCCCCCAGGCCGATGGCGCGGTAGGCCTCCGCAATCTTGGCCTGCAGGTCGGCGGCCGAGCTCACCACCGGGATCACCTTGCGCTGTGCCGTGAACTCCAGCTCGTCGATCGCCTTGAACCGCAGCGGATCCGGCATGGCAACCACGACCGACGCACCCAGAATGGCGATCGGCAGCACCTGCAGCCGAATGGCCAGCACCATCGGCACCAGCCGCAGCGCCGCCGCGTCCAGCGGAAACTTGCGGACATCCACGAAGGGATAGCCCATCTTGCGCGCCAGCGCGACCTGCAGATCGGCGGGCTGGATCAGCCCCATCTCGACCAGCGTCTGTCCGAGCGGGGTTTTGGGTTGTGCCTTCTGGCGCTCCAGCGCGCGCAGCAACTGCTCGGGGGTGATCTTGCCCAGGCCCATCAGGGCCTCGCCGATGGGCACGGGCTTGAGCGTCGCCTGCCGCTCCAGCGCGGCCTTGAGCTGCTCGAGGTTTTCGACCATCGAGACCTCGATGTGCCGCAGCGATTCCGGAGACACCTCCTCGGTGGCGCTCAGCAGCGTCTCGCTGAAGCCGCTGTCGGCCAGCAGGCCGCCGTCCCGGCTCTGCACCTCGTAGCGGACGATGCCGCTCTTGGGCATGAACACGCGCTCCGGGTCGCCTTCGCGCGCCATCTTGGGGAACACCCACAGCCCGTGCGGCGTGCGCCGGCAGCCGTGGCACAGCCCCGAATACACCGACCCATCCCGCAACTGCACCACGAAGGAGTGCAGCACCTCGTCCGCATACCCCGACGCAGCGTCCAGCGACGGGGGCGCGTCCCGCGGATCCACGCGCAAGCGCTTGACCTGGTTGAAGCGCAACGACAGCAGGCGAGGCGAGTCCTCGACCAGAATCTTGAGCGTGCCACCCTCCGGCTGAAAATCCGCCAACGCGCCGCGCACGACGCGCCCGTTCCACCCCTCCACGGCCACGGGCAGGCTCGGCTGCCCCGCGACGTAGGTTTCGTCGGTATCGCGGTTGGGAATCGCAAACTGGGCGTTGGGGGCCATGGGGTCAGCCGAATATGGGTCGCCGGAGGATGTCGGCGGATGCTACATCCCCAGAATCCATTGAATCACATTCTTGGCCAGAAACCCCAGCATCCCCAGCGACAACACCAGGAACAGCACGAAGGTGCCGAACTTGCCCGCCTTGGACTCGCGTGCCAGATTGAAGACGATGAAGAGCATGTACAAAATGAAGGCACCCACCCCGAAGGTGAGTCCGAACTGCGCGACCTGCGCCTCGGTATAACCAAACAACGTCCCGTTCATCGCGCCCTTCACCCTCGCAGCGGCCGAATCAGCCCGGCCCGCTCGAAATCCCGATAGGCGTGCCAGCTCGCGTACGCCACGACCGGCACCGTCAGCATCAGGCCCACCATGGCCAGCGCCATGCCCAGGGCCACCAGCGCCACGATGCACACCGCCCACACCCCCATGACCACCGGGTGGCTGCCCACGGCCCGCCAGCTCTCGCCCACCGCATGCCACAGCGGCGTGGGCGTGTCCACCAGCATGGGCAGGGTCATGACGCTGGAGGCAAACACCGGTGCCGCCAGCCAGGCCCCAAGCAGCAGCCAGACCTCGAACAGCCCCACCCCGTCGGCCAGGACCACATGCAGCACGAAATCCATGGGCCGCTGCACCGGCGCAGGGGCCCACAGCGTGATGAGGGCCGCTGACGTCAGCACCCAGCCCGTCCCCGCCAGCCCCAGCAGTAGCCCAAAGGTCATCAGGCGCCGATCGCCCGACGACCACAGCCGCACCACCTCAGCGCAGCACACCTTCTCGCCGCGCTCCAGATAGCGGCTCACCGCATACAGGCCCGACGCCAGCACCGGCGCGATGATCAAAAATCCGGAAAACGCGCCGGCCAGCAGCCAGAACTCATCGCGCAGCGCCAGCCACAGAATCAGCCCGAACAGCGCCATCATGCCGCCGTGCAGCGCCCCCGGCAGGGGATGGGTCACATAGTCGCGCCATCCCAGCCGAAGCCAGCGCAGCGGTGCCGCCCAACCGATGGCGGGCACGGGTGACCGGTCGCCGGCGACGGCGGGCGGGGGCGATGGGGTCATCATGAGAACCTCTCCCGGGAATCACGCAGAAATCGAACGGGCCGCCCCCGTGACGGCATGGCGGCCCGCCCCGAATTGGACCACAACCGTTGCACGGTAGGGCGCCCGCGGGCCGCCGAACCTCCGGTGTCGCCAGCGAGTCGTCGGGGGGTCAAGCCGCCAGGGGGCCGGCGCTCTCGAGCAACTGGCGCGTGTAAGGCTCGCGCGGCGCGCGCAGCACCTGCAGCGCGGGCCCCGACTCCACCACGGCGCCGGCGCGCATGACCAGCACATCGTGCGCCATCGCCCATACCACATCCACGTCATGGGTGATCAGCAGGTACGACAGGCCGCGCTCGCGCTGCAAGCGCAGCAGCAACTCGATCACCTGCCGCTGCACCGTGACATCCAGGGCGCTGGTCGGCTCGTCCAGCACCAGCAGACGCGGCTGCACGATGAGCGCCCGGGCGATGGCGATGCGCTGCCGCTGCCCACCCGAAAAGGCATGGGGATAGCGCTGCAGCCACGCGGCGACCTCGGCAGGCGTCGCCGTGGCGGGCAGCAAGCCGACCTCCTGCAAAGCAGCCACGACGCGCTTGCGCCGCTCGGCCGCGGACAGCCGCGGCTCGTGCACCCGCAAGCCCTCCTCGACGATCTGCTCGACCGTCAGGCGCGGCGACAGCGACGAGAACGGATCCTGAAACACCACCTGCACCTCGCGGCGCAGGGGGCGATCCGCCGCCCCGCCCTGCCACGTCCGCCCCATCACCGCCAGGCGGCCCTGCGCCGGCAGCAAGCCCAGCGCGGCCAGCGCCAGCGTCGACTTGCCCGATCCGGACTCCCCCACCACCCCCAGCGTGCGGCCCGGCGCCAGCTGGGCCGACACCCCGCGCACCGCGGTGAACTGCCCGGCGCGAAACCACCCCCGCCACCCGGGGCGCGGCACACGGTACGTCACGCTCACGCCGTCCAGCTCCAGGCATGGGGGGGCGTCCCCGGCGGGGGCATCCGCTTGCAGACATTCGGGCCGCACGGGGCGGCTGCCTAGCAGGCGCACCGTGTAGGGATGCGCCGGCGCGTCAAACACCTGGGCCACCGGCCCCGCCTCGACCACCTGCCCCTGCTCCATCACGACCACACGGTCGGCAAAGCGGCGCACCAGGTTCAGATCGTGCGTGATCAACAAAACCGCCAGCCCCAGGCGGCGCTGCAAATCCTCCAGGAGCGCCAGGATTTGCAACCGCAGGCTGGCATCCAGCGCCGTGGTCGGCTCGTCCGCGATCAACAGGCGCGGCTCGCCGGCCAGCGCCATGGCAATCATGGCGCGCTGGCGCTGCCCGCCGCTGAGCTGATGCGGATACTGACGCGCCCGGCGCGGGGCGTCGTCGATGCCGACCTGGGCCAGCCACTCGACGGCGCGCGCCCAGGCTACGCGCGGCAACAGCGCCCGCTTCAGGCGCAGCACCTCGGCGATCTGCTCGCCCACCGGGTACAGCGGATCGAGCGCCGTCATCGGCTCCTGAAACACATACGCCACCGCATCGCCGCGCAAGGCGCGCAGCGCGCGCTCCGGCAACGTCAGCAGCGACTGCCCGTCAAAGCGCACCTCCCCCTCGACACGGGCGTCGGGCAACAGCCGCAGCAGGCTCAGCGCGGACACCGTCTTGCCCGAGCCGGATTCCCCCACCAGGGCCACCTTCTCGCCCGCGCCCACATCGAAGTCGATGCCGTGCACCACGGGCCGTCCGCCATAGGCGATGCGCAGGCCGCGCACAGTCAGCAACGGGGTCGCCTGCCCGTCCATCAGTCGGCCTTTCGGGGGTCGAGCGCGTCGCGCAGCGCGTCACCCATGAAGGTGAGCAGCGTCAGCGTAAGCACCAGCACGCCAAAGGTGGACAGCGAAATCCACCACGCATCGATGTTGTTCTTGCCCTGGGCCAACAGCTCGCCCAGCGATGGCGTGCCCGGCGGCACGCCCAGCCCCAGAAAGTCCAGCGACGTCAGCGCCAGGATCGCCGCGCTCATGCGAAAGGGCAGGAACGTCACCACCGGGGTCAGACTGTTGGGCAGCACATGCCGCCAGATGATGGCCGCGTGCGACAGCCCCAGCGCCCGGGCCGCGCGCACATAGTCGAGCTGGCGGTTGCGCAAAAACTCCGCGCGCACATAGTCGGCCAGCCCCATCCAGCCAAACAGGCTCAGCAGCACCAGCAGCAGGGTGACGCTGGGG
The DNA here is from genome assembly GCF_007556755.1 of Tepidimonas fonticaldi. Lineage (GTDB taxonomy): Bacteria > Pseudomonadota > Gammaproteobacteria > Burkholderiales > Burkholderiaceae_C > Tepidimonas > Tepidimonas fonticaldi. The sequence goes on from NZ_VJOO01000001.1 coordinate 188,787, forward strand.
GCAAACACTGCGCTGAAGATGATGAGCAGATAGAGCTCCGGCATCGACGACCAGATTTCGATGAGCCGCTGCATCGTCAGGTCGAGCCGCCCGCCAAAATAGCCCTGCACCGCACCGGCCAGCACCCCCAGCACCACACCGATGGCGGTGAGCGCCAGCGCGAACAGCACGCTGATGCGAAAACCATAGATCAGTTGCGCCAGCAGATCGCGCCCGCGGTCGTCGGTACCCAGCAGGTTGGCGCGGCTGGGCGGTGCGGGGTGCGGTCCCGGCGCCCAGTAGTTGAGCGCCTGGGGGCCATACGGGTTGGGCGGGTACAGCGCCCAGTTGCCGCCCGTCGTCAGGCGTTCGCGCACATACGGGTCCAGATAGTCGGTGGGCGCCTCGAAGTCGCCGCCAAAAGTGGTCTCCGGGTAGTCGTGCAACAGCGGCAGGTACCACTGCCCCTCGTAGCGCACCAGCAGCGGGCGGTCGTTGGACAGCACTTCGGCCAACAGGCTGGCGGCCACCATCGCCACGAACAGCACCAGGCTCCACCAGCCGAGCCGGTTGCGCGCGAAGCGCCGCCACGCCCGCCGAGCCGGGCTTGGGGAGGCATGCGGAGCGTCAATCGAACTTGACACGGGGGTCCACCCACACGTAACAAAGATCGCTGACCAGCTTGGTGAGCAGCCCGATCAGCGTGAACAAAAACAGCGTACCCATGACCACCGGGTAGTCGCGGCGGATCACGCTCTCGTAACTCAGCAGCCCCAGGCCGTCGAGCGAGAACAGCGTCTCGATCAGCAGACTGCCGGTGAAAAACGCCCCGATGAACGCGGCCGGAAAGCCGGTCACGATCGGGATCATCGCGTTGCGCAACACATGCTTCCAGAGCACCTGCCGCTCGCTCAGGCCCTTGGCGCGCGCCACCAGGACGTACTGCTTGCGGATTTCCTCCAAAAACGCGTTCTTGGTCAGCATCGCGGTCACGGCAAAGCTGCCCAGCACCATCGACAGCACCGGCAGCGTGATGTGCCACAGGTAATCGACGATCCGCGCCGGCCACGACAGCTCGGCCCAGTGGTCGCTGACCAGCCCGCGCAGCGGAAACCACTGCAACTGCCCGCCAAAGACCACCAGCAGCGCCACCCCGAGCACGAAGCCCGGAATCGCATACGCCACCAGGACGATCAGGGAGGTGACGACGTCGAAGCGCGAGCCGGCGCGCACGGCCTTGGCCACGCCCAGGGGTACCGCCACCGCGTAGCTGATGACGAAGGTCCACAGGCCCAGGCTCATGGAAACGGGCAGCTTCTCCCAGATCAGTTGCGCCACGGGCTTGTTCTGGAAAAAACTCTGCCCCAGATCGAAACGCGCGAACTGCCGCAGCATTTGCCAAAAGCGCTCGTGGGGCGGCTTGTCGAAGCCATAGAGCGCCTTGATCTGCTCCAGCCGCTTGGGGTCCACCCCCTGCGCACCCCGGTAGGCGGAGCCGCCGCCCTCCGCCCCCGCCCCCAGCCCGGCACGGGCCTCGGCCAGATACTGGTCCACCGGCCCGCCGGGCACGAACTGGATCACCACGAACGTCAGCAGCAACACCCCAAACAGCGTCGGGATCATCAGCAGCAAGCGCTTGAGGACGTAGGCCCACATGGATGCATCTCCCGTCAGCGCGCGGCCGGGGCGGCCGATGTCGCCCACCAGGTCTCGATCGCCCAGCCCTCGCCGCTGGCGTACGGGGGCATGTCGGCGGGGCGCGCCAATCGCCAGGCGTTGTAGGCCATGCGGTGCGTGGGTGCCGACCATTGGGGAATCAGCACCTGGCTGTGCGCCACCACGCGCTCCAGCGCCCGGCACGCCGCCAAGAAGGCGGGCTCGGTGTCCGCCTGCACCATGCGCGCGATCACATCGTCCAACGCCGGGCTGGCCAGTCCGCTGAAATTGCCGGAGTCCTCGGTGCGGGCGGCTGCGCTGCCAAACAGGTCCGCATACTCCGCACCCGGGCTGTGCGTACCCTGGAACGCCAGCGAAATCACGTCGAAGTCGAAGGTGCGCAGCCGCTGCTGGTACAGCGCGAAGTCCACCGGCCGAAAGCGCAGCTCCACTCCCAGCCGCGCGAGGTTCCTCCCCCACGGCGTGACGACGCGCGCGCCGGCCTCGTTGCTGTCCAGATACTCCAGCACCAGCGGCTCACCCTTGGCGTTGCGCAGCGCCCCGTCGCGGTAGGTCCAGCCGGCCTGACGCAGCAGCGCCTGTGCCAGGCGCAGGTTGGCGCGCAGCCGATCGGGCGTGCCGGCCACCGGCGGCTCCCACATCGGCCCGAAGACTTCCGGCGGCAGCTGCGCGCGCCACGGCTCCAGCAGCCGGCGCTGCGCCGCATCCGGCTCGCCCTGCGCGGCGCAGGCGGTGTTGCCGAACAGCCCGCGCACGCGCTCGTAGCTGCCGTAGAACAGCCGCTCATTCATCCACTCGAAGTCCAGCGCCAGCGCCAGCGCCTGGCGCACCCGCCGGTCGTCCAGCGGCGGTCGGCGGGTATTGAGCACATAGCTCTGAAAGCCCGTGGGCAGCCGGTGGCGGAACTCGGCCTTGACCAGCTCGCCCGTGTCGAAGCGCCGGCCGTTGACGCGCCGCGCCCAGTCGCCGGCGGAGAAGAAGCGCATCAGGTCGAACTCGCCGGCCTTGAGCGCCTCCAGCCGCGCGGTGTTGTCCTTGTAGATCTTGACGGTGATGCGGTCGAAGTTGAACGTGCCGCGCCGCACCGGTAGGTCACGCGCCCAGTAGTCGGGATCGCGCACGTAGGTGATGTCCTTGCCGAACTTGACCGGCCCGATGCGATAAGGGCCGCTGCCGATCGGCACCTCCATCACCACCTCGTTGAACGGCTTGCGCCGCCCGGTGGCGGGATCCACCCCCCAGTCGCGGCTAAAGATGGGAATGCCGCCCACCGTCAGCGGCAGTTCGCGGTTGGGGCGCTTGAAGCGAAAGCGCACCGTGCGCGCATCCAGCACGTCCACGCCGTCCAGGTCGGCCAGCATCGTCTTATAAACGGGCGAGGTGTGCGGCCCGAGCAGCGTCTCGAAGGTGTGGCGCACGTCCTCCGCCAGCACCGGCTTGCCGTGATGGAAGCGCGCCTCGCGCCGCAGGCGGAAGGTGACGCTTAAGCGATCCGGCGCCACCTGCACGTCCTCGGCCAGCAGCCCATAGGCGGCGCCGACCTCGTCGGCAGCGCCAACCAGCAGGCTGTCGAACAGCAAGTCCGACAGGTAAGCCGGCGCGCTGCCGCGCAGCGTGAACGGGTTGTATTTGTCAAAGGTGGAGGTGCGCAGGTTGCTGACTAGCCGCAGCTCACCGCCCTTGGGCGCGTCCGGGTTGACGTAGTCGAAGTGCGCGAAACCCGGCGGGTACTTCAGGTGCCCCCACAGCGCGTAGCCGTGCGCGGCCCAGGCCGGGACGCACACCCCCAACACCAGCGCTGTCAGGATCCCCCCCGCGGCGCGGAGGGCGCGCGGAAGGCTCGGCGGATGTGGCCAGTCGTGCATGCGACAATTCTGCAGGATTTTTTCCGCACCACGAGGAGCACGAACAATGGGTTTTCTGGCCGGCAAGAAGCTGCTGATCACCGGGGTTTTGTCCAACCGCTCGATCGCCTACGGCATCGCGCGCGCCTGCCGCGCCCAGGGGGCGGAACTGGCCTTCAGCTACGTCGGTGAGCGCTTCAAGGACCGCATCACGGAGTTCGCCGCCGAGTTCGGCTCCAACCTCGTGTTCGAGTGCGACGTCTCGGACGACGCCAACATCGAGCGCCTGTTCCAGGATCTGTCGGCGCACTGGCCGACGTTCGACGGCTTCGTGCACAGCATCGGCTACGCGCCGCGCGAGGCCATCGCCGGCGACTTTCTCGACGGTCTGTCGCGCGAGGCCTACCGCACCGCACACGAGATCAGCGCCTACAGCTTCCCGGCCATGGCCAAGGCGGCGCTGCCCTACCTGAACGACCGCGCCGCACTGCTGACACTGACCTACCTGGGCAGCGTGCGCATGGTGCCGGCCTACAACACGATGGGGCTGGCCAAGGCGAGCCTGGAGGCCAGCGTCCGTTACTTGGCCGAATCGCTGGGCAGCAAGCGGCGCGGCTGGCGGGTCAACGGCATCTCGGCGGGCCCGATCAAGACCTTGGCCGCCAGCGGCATCAAGGGCTTCGGCAAGATCCTGAACGTGGTCGAGAGCAACGCCCCGATCCGGCGCAACGTCACCATCGACGACGTCGGCCACACGGCGGCGTTTCTGCTGAGCGACCTCGCGGCCGGCATCAGCGCCGAGGTGATCTACGTCGACGGTGGCTTCAGCCAGGTGATGGGCGGGCTGGCGGCCGGCGACGCTGCCGAAGCGTGAGCCGCCCCGCGGGCGATCACTTCAGGTTGCCCAGATAGGCCGCCACCGCCTCCAGCTCCAGGTCGCTCAGGCGGTGCGACATCACGCGCATGATGGCGTTGTCGCGGTTGCCCGTGCGCTCTTTGAATGCCTGCACCTGACGGATGATGTACTGCGGGTGCTGGCCTGCCAGGCGCGGCAGTTCGGTGGTGCCGGTCGCGCCGGGCCCGTGGCAAGTGGCACACGGTGGCAGACCGCTGTGGCGGTTGCCCCGCTCGTACACATAGCGCCCCACGGCCAGCAGCAGCTCGTCGCCGCTGGGGGTGTGCCCCGGCTTCTGGCGCGCGTAGTACTCGGCCACCGCTTCGATGTCGCTGGGGCTCAGGCCCTTGACCTTCTCGGTCATCGCGGTGTCCTTGCGCTCACCACTGGCAAAGGCCTGGAGCTGACGCGTCAAATACTGGGCATTCTGGCCCGCCAGACGGGGGAAGTTGGGCGCCACGCCCTGCCCGCACGGACCGTGGCAAACCGCACAGCGGTCCCGGGCAATGAGCTCGCCGATCACCAGCGGATCGGTGGACTGGGCCTGCGTCCCCCAAGCCGCCATGCCCATGGCCACCGCCGCGATCGTGCGGCGCAGCGCCGTCTGCCAAGCCTTGCTCATCTGTTGCTCCAGGAATGGGTCCCGGGTCGCCGACGACCCCTGCCACCATCCTAGGGAAACCCCGCAACAGCACCTTGACGCGCGTCAACATCGCTGCATCGGCATGCAACGATGCACGGACGCGTGCGGCCGATCCGCAACGGGGCGCGCCTCGTCCCCGCCGCGTGGCCGAAACCAAGCTTCAGCGCCGCGGCGGCGGCAGATCGGTGCAACTGCCGTGCGCCACCTCCGCCGCCATGCCGATGCTCTCGCCCAGCGTGGGGTGCGGGTGGATGGTCTTGCCAATGTCCACCGCGTCGGCGCCCATCTCGATGGCCAGCGCGATCTCGCCAATCATGTCGCCAGCGTGGGTGCCCACGATGCCGCCGCCCAGGATCTTGCCGTGACCGTGGGCCTCGGGGCGGTCGTCGAACAGCAGCTTGGTAAAGCCTTCGTCGCGGCCATTGGCGATGGCACGGCCCGACGCCGTCCAGGGGAACAGGCCTTTCTTGACGGGGATGCCCTGCGCCTTGGCCTGGTCTTCGGTCAGGCCCACCCAGGCGACCTCGGGGTCGGTGTACGCCACACTCGGAATCACCCGCGCATTGAACGCACTGCGGGCCAAGGCCGCATCCCCCAGCAGTTCGCCAGCGATCACCTCCGCCGCCACATGGCCTTCGTGCACGGCCTTGTGCGCCAGCATGGGCTGGCCCACGATGTCGCCGATGGCGAAGATGTGCGGCACGTTGGTGCGCATCTGGATATCGACGCTGATGAAGCCCCGGTCGGTCACGGCCACGCCGGCCTTGTCGGCCGCGATCTTCTTGCCGTTGGGTGTGCGGCCCACGGCCTGCAGCACCAGGTCGTAGATGCCTTCACTCTTGGTACCGTCCAGCCCCTCGAACTGCACCCGGATACCCTCGGGCGTGGCCTGTGCCCCCACGGTCTTGGTCTTCAACAGGATGTTGTCGAAGCGGCCCTTGTTCATCTTCTCCCAGACCTTGACCAGATCGCGGTCGGCGCCCTGCATCAGACCGTCCATCATTTCCACCACGTCGAGCCGCGCGCCCAGGGTGGAGTACACGGTGCCCATCTCCAGCCCGATGATGCCGCCACCGATGATGAGCATTTTCTTCGGCACTGTCGGCAGCGCCAGGGCACCCGTGCTGTCCACGATGCGCGGGTCGTCGGGCAGGAACGGCAGCCGCACGGCCTGCGAACCGGCCGCGATGATGCACCGCTTGAACGCCACCACTGTCTTGCTGCCGGTCTTGTCCTGGCCGGTGCCGGTGGTTTCTTCCACTTCGACGTGGTTGGGGCCGACGAAGGCCCCGTAACCACGCACCACCGTGACCTTGCGCATCTTGGCCATGGCGGCCAGCCCACCCGTGAGCTTGCCGATGACCTTTTCCTTGTGGCTGCGCAGCTTGTCGATATTGACCACCGGGCGTCCGAACTCCACGCCCAAGTCGGCCATATGGCTGACCTCGTCCATCACGGCGGCCACGTGCAGCAGCGCCTTGGAGGGGATGCAGCCGACGTTCAGGCACACGCCGCCCAAGGTGGCGTAGCGTTCCACGATCACCACTTTCAAGCCGAGGTCGGCGGCGCGGAACGCGGCGGAGTAGCCGCCCGGCCCCCCGCCCAGCACGAGCACGTCGCACGCCAGGTCGGCGCTGCCGCTAAAGCTGGCCGCCGCCGGCAACACCGCGGCCGCCACCACGGGCGCAGCGGACGAGGCCGGGGCCGCCACCGCAGCCGCAGCAGGCGCGGACGCCGGGGCACCAGTGGTCGGTGCCGAGGGCGCCGAGGAGGGCACGGCCGCGGCCGCCTCACCGGCCACCTCCAGCGACAGAATCACCGACCCCTCGCTGACCTTGTCGCCCAGCTTGACCTTGAGTTCCTTCACCACACCCGCGTGGCTGGACGGGATCTCCATCGACGCCTTGTCGGACTCCACCGTGATGAGGGACTGATTCACCTGGACCGTGTCGCCCGGCTTGACCAGCAGCTCGATGACCGCCACGTCCTTGAAGTCGCCGATATCGGGAACCTGGATATCCATCAATGCCATGGTCGGACTCCCTTTACAGCAACACGCGGCGGAAGTCCGCCAGGATCTGGCCCAGATAGGCGTTGAAGCGCGCAGCGGCCGCACCGTCGATCACGCGGTGGTCCCACGTCAGCGACAACGGCAGCATCAGGCGCGGCACGAACTGCTTGCCATCCCACTTCGGTTCCATCTGGCTCTTGCACACCCCCAGAATGGCCACCTCTGGCGCGTTGATGATGGGCGTGAAATAGCGCCCGCCAATACCGCCCAGGCTGGAAATGGTGAAGGTGGCGCCGCTCATGTCGGCGGGGCCCAGCTTGCCCTCGCGCGCCTTCTTGGCCAGATCGGCCATCTCTTGACTGATCTGCAGAATGCCTTTTTGATCCGCGTTTTTGATCACCGGCACCACCAAGCCATTCGGTGTGTCGGCGGCGAAACCGATGTGCCAGTAGTGCTTGTAAATCAGCGCGTCGCCGTCCAGCGAGCTGTTGAACTCGGGAAACTTCTTGAGCGCGGCCACACAGGCTTTGATGAGAAAAGCCAGCATCGTGACTTTGATGCCGCTTTTCTCGTGCTCTTTGTTGAGCTGCACCCGGAAGGCTTCGAGCTCGGTGATGTCGGCATCGTCGTGGTTGGTGACGGCCGGGATCATCACGGCGTTGCGCATCAGGTTGGCGCCGCTGATTTTCTTGATGCGGCCCAGCTCCTTGCGCTCGATGGGGCCGAACTTGGCAAAGTCCACCTTGGGCCAGGGCAGCAGATCCAGCCCCACGCCGGTGCCGGCGGCAGGCGCCGGCGCTTGGGCGGCCTGGGCCTGCGTTTGCAAGGTGCCCGCCATGACGGCTTTGGTGAAGGCCTGCACATCCTCCAGCGTGATGCGGCCCTTGGGCCCCGAACCCTTCACCTCGGCCAGCGGCACACCCAGTTCCCGGGCGAATTTGCGCACCGACGGGGAGGCGTGCGGCAAACCAAGCACCGGGGCGGATGCGGGTTGGTGCGGCGCAACCGGCGACGGGGCAGCGGCAGGCGCCACCGTGGGCACCGGCGCCACGACCGGTGTGGGCGCTGGCGCGGGGGCAGGCACCGCAGTGGCCACCGGCGCGGCCACGGCAGGGGCAGCCACCGGCGCGGGAGCGGGCTCCGGGACGGCAGCGGCGGCGGCGCCTTCGGCCTCCAGCGTCAGCACCACCGAGCCCTCGCTGACCTTGTCGCCGAGTTGCACTTTCAGTTCTTTCACCACGCCGGCGTGACTGGAGGGGATCTCCATCGACGCCTTGTCGCTCTCCACCGTGATCAGCGACTGATCCACCGCCACCCGGTCACCGGGCTTGACCAGCAGTTCGATCACCGCCACGTCCTTGAAATCCCCGATGTCCGGGACCTTCACATCGATCACTGCCATTTCATCGTCTCCGGCCCATCAGGCGTACAGGGGGTTGAGCTTCTCGGTGTCGATGCCGTATTTGGCGATGGCCTCGGCCACCTTGGCTGCCGGCACGGTGCCTTCTTCGGCCAAGGCCTTGAGCGCGGCCACCACGATGTAGTGGCGGTTGACCTCGAAATGCTGGCGCAGCTTGCTGCGGAAGTCGCTGCGGCCAAAACCATCGGTGCCCAGCACCTTGTAGCTGCGCCCCTTGGGGATGAAGGCGCGGATCTGATCGGCATAGGCCTTCATGTAGTCGGTCGAGGCCACCACGGGGCCGGTGTGCTTGTCCAGCTGCTGGGTGACGAAGGGCACGCGCGGCGCCTGCGTCGGGTGCAGCAGGTTCCAGCGCTCGCAGTCCTGCCCCTCGCGGGCCAGTTCGTTGAAGCTCGGGCAGCTCCACACATTCGCCGCCACGCCCCAGTCTTTTTCCAGCAGCTCCTGCGCAAACAGACTTTCGCGCAGGATGGAGCCAGAGCCCAGCAACTGCACCCGCGGCGTGAGCTTCGCGCCTTCCTTGAACAGATACATCCCTTTGATGATCTGCTCCTCCGTGCCGGGGGTCAGGCCCGGCATGGCGTAGTTTTCGTTGAGCAGGGTGATGTAGAAGAACACGTTGTCCTGCTTTTCCACCATGCGCTTCAAACCATGGTGGATGATGACCGCCACCTCATGCGCGAAGGTGGGGTCGTAGCTGATGCAGTTGGGGATGGTGCCCGCCAGGATGTGACTGTGCCCGTCCTGGTGCTGCAGGCCCTCCCCGTTCAGCGTGGTCCGCCCCGAGGTGCCGCCCAGCAGGAACCCGCGCGCCTGCATGTCGCCCGCCGCCCAAGCCAAATCCCCGATGCGCTGGAAGCCGAACATCGAGTAGTACACGTAGAACGGGATCATGATGCGGTTGTTCGTCGAGTACGACGTCGCCGCGGCGATCCACGAGCACATGCCGCCCGCCTCGTTGATGCCCTCTTGCAGGATTTGGCCGGCCTTGTCCTCGCGGTAGTACATCACCTGGTCTTTGTCCACCGGGGTGTAGAGCTGGCCTTTGGGGTTGTAGATGCCGATCTGGCGGAACAGCCCTTCCATGCCAAAGGTGCGCGCCTCGTCCACCAGGATGGGCACGACGCGCGGCCCGAGCGCCTGATCGCGCAGCAGCTGCGTCAGAAAACGCACGTAGGCCTGCGTGGTGCTGATCTCGCGCCCCTCGGGCGTGGGTTCGAGCACGGCCTTGAACGTCTCCAGCGACGGTACGGTGAACTGCTCGTCACTGCGGACCCGGCGCTTGGGCAGGTAGCCCCCCAGCGCGCGGCGGCGCTCGTGCAAATAGCGCATCTCCGGCGTGTCGTCGGCCGGCTTGTAAAACGGGATCTTGGGCAGCTCGCTGTCGGGGATCGGGATGTTGAAGCGATCGCGGAAGTAGCGGATGTCCTCGTCGGAGAGCTTTTTGGTTTGGTGCGCGGTGTTCTTGCCTTCGCCCGCGCGGCCCATGCCGTAGCCCTTGACCGTCTTGACCAGCAACACGGTCGGCTGGCCCGTGGTGTTGTGGTGCGCGCGGTGGAAGGCGGCATACACCTTCTGCGCATCGTGGCCGCCGCGGCGCAGCGCCCAGATGTCCTCGTCGCTCATCTTGGCCACCAGCTCCAACGCCTTCGGGTGGCGGCCAAAGAAGTTCTTGCGCACGAAGGCGCCATCATTGGCCTTGAACGCCTGATAGTCGCCATCCAGCGTGTCGAGCATGATCTTGCGCAGCACGCCGTCCTTGTCCCGCGCCAGCAGCGGGTCCCAGTTGCTGCCCCACAGCAGCTTGATCACGTTCCAGCCGGCGCCGCGAAACTCGCCCTCCAGTTCCTGAATGATCTTGCCGTTGCCGCGCACCGGGCCGTCGAGCCGCTGCAGGTTGCAGTTGACGACGAAGATCAGGTTGTCCAGTCCCTCGCGCGCCGCCAGGCCGATGGCGCCCAGGCTCTCGGGCTCGTCCATCTCGCCATCGCCACAGAACACCCACACCTTGCGCCGGCTGGTGTCGGCGATCCCCCGCGCGTGCAGGTACTTGAGGAAGCGCGCCTGGTAGATGCCCATGATCGGCCCCAGGCCCATGCTGACGGTCGGAAACTGCCAGAAGTCCGGCATCAGCTTGGGGTGCGGGTAGCTGGACAGCCCCTTGCCCTCCACCTCCTGGCGGAAGTTGAGCAGCTGCTCCTCGGTGATTCGCCCCTCCAGGAACGCGCGCGCGTAGATGCCCGGCGCGCTGTGGCCCTGGATGTAGAGCAGGTCGCCGCCGTGCGTGCCGCCCTGGTCGGTGTCGTCGGCGTGCCAGAAGTGGTTGAAGCCGCAGGCCAGCAAGTGCGCCAGCGACTGGAACGAGCTGATGTGCCCGCCCAGCTCGCTGCCGTCGGGCGACGCCAGCCGGTTGGCCTTGACCACCATGGCCATCGCGTTCCAGCGCATGTAGGCGCGCAGACGGCCTTCGATTTCCAGGTTGCCGGGGCTGCGCTCCTCCTCGTCCGGCTCGATGGTGTTGACGTAGCCGGTGGTGGCCGAGAACGGCAGGTCGATGCTGTGCTCGCGCGCCTCCTCCAGCAGCTGCTCCAGCAGAAAGTGCGCGCGCTCGGGGCCCGTGCGTTCGATGACGGCATCCAGGGCGTCGAGCCACTCGCGCGTCTCCTGCGGATCGGCGTCGGGGGCCACGAGCGGGGAAATCGGTGGGGTGGTTTGGGACATGGTGTCGTCTCCTCGTTGGCACGGAAAAGGGTACGGCGAAGGCGTCGTCGTGTCCACGAAGTTTCGCACGAAATGGACCAATTTCCAAACTGCGGTCATCTATTTCACATTACGACATTTAAGATGTTGGCCGTATAGCGACGCTGAGGGTTTGCCCTAAACTGCCGGCATGGCCAGCCCGACGTCCGACACCCACGCCCCGCGCGGCCCCCGCTGGTGGGCAGCCCCGCGCCGCTGGTGGCGCCAGTGGTGGGACCGGCTGCCGCCCAGCCGGCAGGACCGGCTCGCCGTGCTGGGGCCACTGCTGTCCGTCCTGCTGTTTTTGACGGCGATCTTTTCGGCCCTGGCCCACTTCACCCATCAGGAGGCCAACCGCGAGCAGGAAGCGGTGATGCGCGACACCGAATACGCGCAACAGCGCCTGCGCCTGCGCCTGCTGGAGCGGCAGGAGCAGCTCATGCGTCTGGCGCGCGACATCGCCAACCGCTCGGTCGAGGAGACCGAGTTCGTCTTTCAGGCCGAGGCGGTGGTGATGCAGAACCCCGAACTGCTGTCGGTGCACTGGATCGGCCCGTTCCGGGAGGTGGTGACGGGCTACGCGTCGCCCAGCGCGCCGGCGCATGCCCAGCGCCGCGCGGGCGATCTGCTGCCGCCCAACAGCACCGATGGCGCGTTCGAACTGGCGCGCGACCTGCACCAACCGATCTACTCGCGCCCCCTGCGCTGGCCCGACAGCGGCAGCACCATCGTGCTGCTGGTGCCCTTCGAAGACCAGCGCCGCTTTGGCGGCGCGGTGTTGGCGGAGTATTCCGTCGAAGGGCTGCTGCGCTATGGCGTGCCGGCCGAGGTGCTGGCGCGCTACGCGGTGACTTTCGTCGGCGAAGACGGCACGCTGCACGCGGGCACGCCGCTCAAGCCCATCACGACCCCGCTGTCGCGCCTGCCCTGGGCAGCGCGGGCTCAGCGGCACGAGCTGCCCATTTCCCCCATCGGTAACAGCCTGCTGGTGCGCGCCGAAGGCCTGCGCGCCGACCGCGACGCGGGCAGCGAAGCATTTTTCTGGATCGTCGGCGCGATGAGCGTGGCGACGATCTGGATGCTGCTGGGCAATATGCGCCACACGCGCCGGCGCCTGCAGGCCCAGCGCGCGCTGGTGGCGGAGACCAACTTCCGCCGCGCCATGGAAAACTCCATGCTCACCGGGATGCGCGCCCTGGACATGGAGGGCCGCATCACCTACGTCAACCGCGCCTTCTGCAACATGACGGGCTGGAGCGAGGCCGAGCTGATCGGCACCACCGCCCCCTTCCCCTACTGGCCCGAGGCGGAACACGACACGCTGATGGCCCGCCTGCAGGACGAGATCGCCGGCCGCAACGCCCCGGGCGGCTTCGAGGTCCCCGTCAAGCGCAAAAACGGCAGCATCTTCTACGCTCGCATGTACGTCTCGCCGCTGGTCGATGCGCAGGGGCGGCAGACGGGCTGGATGACGTCGATGACCGACATCACCGAGCCCAAGCGCATCCGCGAAGAGCTGACGGCCTCGTACGACCGCTTCGCGACCGTGCTGGACAGCCTGGACGAGGCCATCTCGGTCGCGCCGCTGCACAGCAACGAACTGCTGTTTGCCAACCACATCTATCAGCGCTGGTTTGGGCAGGGCGCAGCGGGCCACGAACGCATGCTCGAGCTGTGCGCCTCCGTCCCGGTGCTGCCGCCGCAGGACCACACCGACCATGTGGACAGCCTGGTCGGCCTGCCCGCCGATGCGCTGGTGGAGGCGATCGCCGAGCACACGCAGATCCTGGTGCCCGAGCTGGGCAAGTGGCTGGAGGTGCGCACCCGCTACCTGACCTGGGTGGACGGGCGGCTGGTGCAGATGCTGATCGCCAGCGACATCACCGCCCGCCGCCATGCGGAAGAACAGGCCGCTCTGCAAGCCGAGCGCGCCGAAACCGCCAGCCGCCTGATCACGATGGGCGAGATGGCCTCCAGCGTCGCGCACGAACTCAACCAGCCGCTGACCGCCATCAGCAACTACGCCAGCGGCATGATCAGCAGGCTGCAAAAAGGCCAAATGGGCCCCGAGGATCTGCTCGGCGCGCTGGAAAAGACGGTGCGGCAGGCACAGCGTGCGGGCAACATCATTCAGCGCATCCGCGCCTTCGTCAAAAAAAGCGAGCCCAACCCGACGCTGTCCGACGTCGCGCAAATGGTGGCCAACGCCACTGAGCTGGCCGACATCGAGCTGCGCCGCCACATGGTGCGCCTCAACATCTACGTCGCGGCGCGCCTGCCGCGTTTGATGGTGGACCCCATTCTGATCGAACAGGTGCTGATCAACCTGCTGAAAAACGCGGGCGAGTCCATCCAGCATGCCCAGCGGCCGCCCGGCCAACGCCATGTGGAGTTGCAGGTCGTGCCGCGCACCGTCGAGGGCCGCGACGTGGTGGAGTTCACCGTCCGCGACAGCGGCAGCGGCATTCCGCAAGACCGCCTCGACCGCATCTTCGAAGCCTTCTACAGCACCAAGGCCGAAGGCATGGGCATCGGCCTGAAGCTGTGCCGCTCGATCATCGAATCCCACCACGGCCGGCTGCATGCGCGCAACCTCTACAATGGCAGCGAGGTCGCGGGCTGCGAGTTCACCTTCTGGATCCCGGTGTCGCCCCAGGACGCCGCGGAGTCCCGTGTTCATCCATCCTCTGTCAACGAAGCGCAGACGCCCGAAGGACAACGATGAGCCTGATCCCCAAACGCGGAACCGTGTACGTGGTTGACGACGACGAAGCCGTGCGCGACTCGCTGCAATGGCTGCTGGAGGGCAGGGACTACCGGGTGCGATGTTTCGAGTCGGCCGAGGCGTTTCTGGCGCGCTACGACCCGCGCGAAGTCGCCTGCCTGATCGCCGACATCCGCATGGGCGGCATGAGCGGCATGGAACTGCAGGACCGGCTGCTGGAGCGCCACTCGCCGCTGCCGATCTGCTTCATCACCGGCCACGGCGACGTGCCGATGGCGGTGGAGTCCATGAAGAAAGGCGCTCTGGACTTCATCCAGAAGCCCTTCGACGAAAACCAGCTCGTCGCGCTGGTCGAGAAGATGCTCGACGTCGCGCGCGAGACGTTTGCCGTACACCAGCAGGCCGCCACGCGCGAGGCGCTGCTGGCCAAGCTGACCACGCGCGAATCGCAGGTGCTGGAGCGCATCGTCGCCGGGCGGCTCAACAAGCAGATCGCCGACGACCTCGGCATCAGCATCAAGACGGTGGAGGCGCACCGCGCCAACATCATGGAAAAGCTGGGCGCCAACACCGTGGCCGATCTGCTCAAGATCGCCCTGGCGCCGATTCCCCCCTCCAAAGTCTGACCCCCTCCCCCATGACTGCCCAACTGATCGACGGCGTGGCGCTGGCGCGCCACTGGCGCCAGCGCGTGGCCGAACGCGCCGCCGCGCTGGCGGCCCGCGGCCACCGGCCGGGCCTTGCGGTGATCCTGGTCGGCGACGACCCCGCCAGCCAGGTCTACGTGCGCAACAAGGTCAAGGCCTGCGGCGAGGCTGGCATCCACTCGGTGCTGGAAACCTACCCCGCCAGCCTCACCGAGGACGAGCTGCTGGCGCGCATCGCCGCCCTCAACGCCGACCCGGCCATCCACGGCATCCTGGTGCAGCTGCCGCTGCCGGCGCATCTGAACGCCCAGCGCGTCATCGAGGCGATCGCGCCGGAGAAGGACGTCGACGGCTTTCACGTCGCCAACGCCGGGGCGCTGCTGGTCGGCCAGCCGGCCTTCAGGCCGTGCACGCCGTACGGCTGCATGAAGATGCTGGAGCACATCGGCCGCACCGACCTGCGCGGCCAGCACGCCGTCGTGGTGGGCCGCAGCAACATCGTCGGCAAGCCGATGGCGCTGCTGCTGCTGCAGGCCGGCGCCACGGTGACGATCTGCCACAGCGGCACCGCGGACCTGGCCCACCACACGCGCCAGGCCGACGTGCTGGTCGCCGCGGTCGGCAAGCCGCGCATGATCGGCGCCGACATGGTCAAGCCCGGCGCCGTGGTGCTCGACGTCGGCATCAACCGCCTGCCCGACGGCAAGCTGTGCGGCGACGTCGACTTCGACGCCGTGCGCGAGGTGGCCGGCTGGATCACCCCGGTGCCGGGCGGCGTAGGGCCGATGACGATCGCGATGCTGCTGCTGAACACCATCGAGGCCGTCGATAAGCAAAATTAAAATAACTTGAATTGACATCGGACTTCAAACGAAAAAACGACATAAGAACAGGGAACATGATACCCCCGCGCGAAACAAAAAATCAAATCAATTATAGACCAGACATAGACGGATTGCGCGCAATAGCAGTGGCGGTTTCAAGCGCCAAGTGCAACAGTGGAATCACTGAAGGGGGTGGCTGGCTTGGGTGATCCTCTGCAGCATGGCCTGGTAGACAGCGATCGGTGGGTAGAAGCCGTGGATGGCGCGCGGGCGGTTGTTTAGCCGGTCGGCGATCGCATCGAGCTCATCCTGGCTGTAGACCGACAGGTCCGTACCCTTGGGCAGGTACTGGCGCAGCAGGCCGTTGATATTCTCGCAACTGCCCCGCTGCCACGGGCTGCGCGGGTCGCAGAAGTAGACCCGGATGCCAGTGGCTTCGGTCAGCTCCGGGTGGCGCGCCATTTCCTTGCCGCGGTCGTAGGTCAGGGTCTTGCGCATCGGCTCGGCGATGCTGCGCAGCTTGGCGGTGAAGCCCTCCAGGGCCGAGGCTGCGGTGGCGTCCTTGAGCTTGGCCAGCATCACCAGACGCGAGCTGCGCTCCACCAACACGCCCACCGCCGAGCGGTTGGCCGCCCCCTTGAGGAGGTCGCCTTCCCAGTGCCCGGGGAAAGCCCGCTCGTTGGCCTCGGGCGGACGCAGGTGGATGCTGATGGCCTCGGGCAGCTGACCCCTTCGGTCCTGCCCTCGAGACCGGGGCATGCGCTTGCTTTGCGCACGCCTCAGACAGGCGATGAGTTCCTTGCGCAGCTCACCGCGCGGCATCGCGTAGATGCAGTTGTAGATGGTCTCGTGCGAGACGCGGCGATGCAGATCGTCGGGCCACATACGCTTGAGTGTGCCGGCAATCTGAGACGGCGACCAGCCCTGCAGCAAGAAGTGGTGCACCACGCCGAAGAGCACGCCGTCTTCGGCCAGCTTGGGGTGGCGGCGGCGCTTGAGGCGCATCGCGCAAGCACGCGCGCCGGCTGCCCGCGCATCGTAGGTGCAGCCGCTGCCTGCCGGCACGAAGGCCGTGCGCTGCGGCCAGTCCAGCGCTCGCCGGATCTCGCGCGTGATCGTCGACGGCGAGCGTTGCAGCGTGCGGGCAATGCTGCGAGCCGAGCAGCCCTGCTGCAGCATGATCATGATGGTGGCGCGCTCTTCGGCGCTCAAGTGCTGGTAGCGGGTTCCCATGGGTCGGCGGCAGGGTCGGGTACAAGGCAGATCAGGGGTGTTGCACTTGATTATTGACTCCGCCAGTTTTATCCGTCGTAATATTTCATGCCTTCCCAGAGCATTTAAAGGGAGGATTTATTGGAGTTGATATATTTTTTGTCATCTCCGGGTATTTAATTACCAGCATTCTACACAACAATTTAAAAAGCAATAGCTTCAGCTTTTTTGACTTCTACTCACGAAGAGTTAACAGGCTATTCCCGGCCTTAGCAATCACGCTCGCACTCCCCCCCGCGTCAGAATAGATGTCGCCCGCATAGAACTCTGAACCTGGGGGCGATGATGGAAGAACAAGTTGGCCAGATACGGACAAGCATTCAAGGACCGTGCTGTGGCGCGGTTGCTGCCGCCTGAGAGCGCTTCGCTGACAGACGTGGCGCGGGAATTTGGTGTGAGCGTGCAGACGCTGCAGAAGTGGCGCGATGCGGCGTTGTCGCCGCCGGCCGCTGCCCAGGCCTGGACGCCTGCAGCCCGTTTTGAGGCGTTGCTGACGACGGCGGCCATGGATGAACAGCAACGCAATGCCTGGTGCCGCGCCAACGGCGTGTACCCGCAGCAGCTCATCGAGTGGCGCCAGGCGGCCACCGAGGCACTGGGCAGCACAGCCAGCGAGCGCAGCAGCCCGGCCCAAGCCAAGGCCCAGCAGCGCCGCATCAAACAACTCGAGCGCGATCTGCGCCGCAAGGACAAGGCGTTGGCAGAGACCGCGGCATTGCTGGTGCTCTCAAAAAAGCTCGAGGCGGTCTTGCCGGGGGACGAGGACGCATGATCCCGCTGCAAGACCGCCGACATCTGGTGGAACTGATCGGGCAAGCGCACCGCGATGGCGCCAGTCTGTACAAGGCCTGCGAGACGGCCGGCATCACGCTGCGCACGCTGCAGCGCTGGACAATAGCCGACGGCTCCATCCGCTGTGACGCTCGCCCCCAGGCGCAGCGACCCAGGCCAAGCCATGCGCTCAGCCAAGCCGAGCGCGCCGAGGTGCTGCGCATTGCCAACGAGCCGCGCTTTGCGGACCAGCCGCCTGCGCGCATCGTGCCTGCGCTGGCCGATGAAGGCCGCTATGTGGCCAGCGAATCGACCTTCTACCGCATCCTGCGCGCACAAGGGCAAGCCGCCCATCGCGGCCGCGCCAAGGCGCCGCAGGCGCGACGCGGCCCGAGCACGCATGTGGCCAGTGGCCCGCGCCAGCTCTGGTGCTGGGACATGACCTATCTGCCCGCCCAGATCGCCGGGCGCTGGTTCTACCTGTATCTGATCCTAGACCTCTACAGTCGCAAGATCGTGGGCTGGGAGGTGCACGAGCACGACGACGCCTGCCATGCCGCGCACCTGGTGCGCCGCACGGCGCTGGCCGAGGGCATTGCCACACAGGCGAGCAAGCCCGTGCTGCACGGCGACAACGGCTCCACGCTCAAAGCCACCACGGTGCTGGCCATGCTGCATTGGCTGGGCATCAAGCCCTCGTACTCGCGCCCACGCGTCAGCAACGATAACGCCTTTGTCGAATCGCTGTTTCGCACCGCCAAGTACCGGCCCGAGTTCCCTGCCCGTGGCTTTGCCGACCTGCACGCCGCTCGCGACTGGGCGGCGCAGTTTGTGCATTGGTACAACCATGAGCATCTGCACAGCGGCATCCGCTACGTGAGCCCGGCAGCGCGGCATGAAGGGCGTGACCAAGCGATCCTGGCGGCCAGGCATCAGGTTTACGAACGTGCCCGCCAGCGCCATCCGTCGCGCTGGAGTCGGCACACGCGCAACTGGCAGCCCATCGGCGCCGTCACGCTCAACCCCGAGCGCGACGCGGTGATCGAAGGCCTCACGCTGCATCACGATACACAACAATTGGCCGCATGACTTGCGCGACAACTATCTTGACACGCACCGCGGGTGCGCTTGGCGCGCAGCTCAAAGCCCGTATACATCGGCGCCTCCAGACTCATCTGCTTCATGTCGCTATTGTCCCATCCCGGCAGTCTGGCAGGAAGGTTTTGCAGACCTTCCCTTATACTTATTTCACTGGCCAATTTTATCTTTTGGCCGAATTATCTACTTCGAGACACCACCAAATCGATACAAGATCCTTACGATAATAATTTCCTTCGTGCTGGCATGGCTTACAACAAGATTTATCGAGCCATCATTCCGCCACGCATCCCAATCACCCAGCGGCGAAGAAAGATTTAAATTTCAACCCAAAACACTGAAATTAACATTAATTTTAATTCTTATTGGATTATTCGGAATCGCCGTAAACTTGACGAATTTTTCCTCGAGCCGATCGTTCGAAACTCTTGCAGTCAAGCGTCGCGACGAACACGCCATCGGAAGCTCGTTAAAATGGTTCGAAGGAAAAGAAAATTGGCTATTCCTCGGAAATGCTTACGAAAAAAACTTGGCCAAACTAAAACTTGCCATCAGACCCAAAAGCACTGAAATAGATAAGACGACCAAGTTTTTTCAAGACTTAGCGAGCACAGCAGATCAGTTTAATATCAAAACTTATCTATTCATTGGCCCAAACAAAGAGACCATATACCCCGAATATTTGCCAAAACAAGTTACAGTACCTCCTGCGCGATACCTTGATTTCTTTCTTCGCGAACTAAGCAAGATTAACAATTTAATTATCTACGACCCCACAAAAATTCTGAAAGAGTCAAAAACGGAAGGTCTTTTGTACCGAAAGACCGACACCCATTGGAATAATAGAGGAGCCTATGTAGCGTTTTCCGGGTTTCTAAAAACTTTAGGTATTAGTCCACCTAAAGTTAGCTTCTTTAAGGGTCAACCTCAGCCAGGAGATTTGATCGAAATATCCAATCTCAAAAATTTCCCCATTGACAACGAAGACAGCTGGGATATTTCGTGGGAATCCAGACTAGACTGGAACGAAGAACTCACATCCAGAGAAAATATTTTTGGCTTCGGATACCCTTCGATCGTAAAAAACAAACATCCATTATCGGAAAAAGTTGTCTGGATCATAGGCGATTCTTTTTCCGCAGCCCTGAGGCCATTCTTTAACGCCACCTTCAGAGAAGTACATTACATTGGCCACTGGGGAAAGACAATTGACAGAATGCCAAAACTTATTCAAGAAAGCAAAGACAAACCAGACTTGATCGTTATCATCAGAGTGGAGAGATCGTTTTGACAAGCACCGCACTTGCGAAACCACAATAACAAAAATTCTAAATCCAAATATAATGGACACATCTTTCGATATTATCATTTACGATGCGGGTGAAGCGCGAGTGGAGGTTCGCCTCGCACGCGATACGGCATGGCTCAATTTACAGCAACTTTCAGAGCTATTCGGGCGTAGCAAGTCCGTGGTCTCGCGGCACTTGAGGAATATCTTCGAGTGCGGCGAACTCATACGCGAGGCAGTTGTTGCAAAAAATGCAACAACTGCCTCCGACGGCAAAACGTATTTGGTTGAGTATTACAACCTCGATGCCATCATCTCCGTCGGCTACCGGGTGAACTCCACGCGCGCCACGCGCTTTCGCCAATGGGCCACGCGGGTGCTGCGCGAGCACCTGACGCGGGGTTACACGCTGGACCGCCAGCGCTTTGAAAAGAATGCCGCCGAGCTGGAGGCGGCGCTGGCGCTGGTGAAGAAGGCCGCCGCGGGCGAGGCGCTCACCGCCGACATGGGCCGCGGGCTGGTGGACGTGATCGCCCGCTACACCCAGACCTTTCTGTGGCTGCAGCGCTACGACGAGGGGCTGCTGACCGCTCCGGCCGGCAGCCCGGGCGGGGTACTGCCGACGCTGGAAGAGGCTCGGGCCGCCATCGCGCGCCTGAAGGCCGAGCTGATGGCGCGCGGCGAGGCGTCGGACCTGTTCGGCCGCGAGCGCGGTGAGGCCTTCGCGGCGATCCTGGGCAACCTGGAGCAGACGGTGTTTGGCGAGGCGGCCTACCCGACGGTGGAGACCAAGGCCGCGCACCTGTTGTATTTCGTCATCAAGAACCACCCCTTCGCCGACGGCAACAAGCGTACCGGGGCATTCCTGTTCGTGGACTTTCTGGCGCGCAACGGCCGGCTGTTGCGCGACGGTGAACCGGTGATCAACGACGTCGGGCTGGCGGCACTCGCCCTGTTGGTGGCGGAATCGAACGCCCAAAACAAGGACGTGATGGTCCGCCTGATCGAGAACATGCTGGCGCTACCGGCCCCGCCCGGCCAGCCACCACAGGCTGCGCAGCGCGCATAGCCACTGCAGCGCCACCAGCAGCGTGCCCAGGCCGTGCCAAAGTGCGAGGTTGCCACCGGTCTGCCGGGCGGTGAGGATGCGCTGCGCGACGCCGAACTCCTGCACCAGGCCGGCAAGCGCCCCCAGCAGCAGCCACGGTAGCAGCGCCCAGCTGGCGTCCCCGGCCTGGCCGCGGCTGCGCTGCGCGCGCCCCCACAGCAGCAGCGCCAGGGCCGCCGCGACGCTGACCCACGACTGCACCTGGAACAGCCGCGCGGCCATGCCGCCGGCCACGGCCGGGTTGTTGAAGTGCGCAAACAGCAGCGGCACGGCGACGAAGCTCCACGCCGTCACCGCGCCCCACCACAGCGCCGCCACCAGCAGCGGCCAGCGCTGCGCCCAGGCTGGCCAGATTTGCCCGAGGGTCCGCACCGGCTGCGCCCTCACTCGTAGCGCACCGCCACGATCTCGTAGCGGCGCACGCCGTTGGGCGCCTGCACCTCGGCAACGTCGCCCTCCTCCTTGCCGATCAGCGCGCGTGCGATGGGGCTGGACACGTTGATCAGCCCGAGCTTCAGGTCGGCCTCGTCCTCGCCGACGATCTGGTAGGTGACGGTCTCGCCGGTGGCCTCGTCCTCCAGCTCGACGGTGGCGCCGAACACCACTTTGCCGCCGGCGTCGAGCTGCGCCGGGTCGATGATCTGGGCCGCGGCGAGCTTGCCCTCGATCTCCTTGATGCGGCCTTCGATGAAGCCCTGGCGGTCCTTGGCGGCGTCGTATTCGGCGTTCTCGCTCAGGTCGCCCTGCGCACGCGCCTCGGCGATGGCCTGGATGACGGCGGGGCGCTCGACGGTCTTCAGGCGGTGCAGTTCCTCCTTGAGCTTGTCGGCACCGCGCTTGGTCAGCGGAATGGTGGGCATGGAAGCAATCCTTGTCGCACAAAAGCAAACCGCCGAGCGTTGCCGTTCGGCGGTGTCGTTTCGCTTGTAATGATAACCGGTTTACCGCGCAACCACCCAGCCGGACACGCAGCCCGGCGGAGGGGTCGGTGGTCACCCCCTCACGCCAGCTGCGCGTGCAGCTCCGCCAGCGCGTACACCGGCAGGTCGTCCATCACCTTCATGCCCTCCACCGCCGCCTCGGCGCCGAAGATCGTCGTGAAGGTGGTCACGCGGTGGGCCAGCGACGCCACGCGGATGTAGCGCGAGTCGGCAATCGCATTGCGACGCTCCTCCACCGTGTTGATGACCATGGCGATCTCGCCGTTCTTGATCATGTCCACGATGTTCGGGCGGCCCTCGGTGACCTTGTTGACCACCGTGCACGGCACGCCGGCGGCCTGGATCGCCGCGGCGGTGCCGCGCGTGGCCACGAGCTCGAAGCCCATCGCCGCCAGATCGCGCGCGATCGGCACCACGCGCGCCTTGTCGCCGGGCTTGACCGACAGGAAGATCTTGCGCACCGCGTCGGTGGGCCGCGGCAAGCGCACGCCGGCGCCGAGCTGGCTCTTGACGAACGCCTCGCCGAAGCTGCGGCCCACGCCCATCACCTCGCCGGTGGACTTCATCTCCGGCCCCAGGATGGTGTCCACACCCGGGAACTTGACGAACGGGAAAACCGCCTCCTTGACGCTGAAGTACGGCGGCGTGACCTCGCGCGTGACGCCCTGTTGTGCGAGCGTCTTGCCCGCCATGCAGCGCGCCGCCACCTTGGCCAGCGCAATGCCGGTCGCCTTGGAGACGAACGGCACGGTGCGGCTGGCGCGCGGGTTGACTTCCAGCACGTAGATGACGTCGCGCTTCGCGCCGCCCTCTTCCACCTCCTGGATCGCGAACTGCACGTTCATCAGGCCGACGACCTGCAGCGCCTCGGCCAGCGCCGCGGTCTGGCGCTTGATCTCGGCCACGGTGGCCGCCGACAGGTAGTACGGCGGCAGCGAGCAGGCCGAATCACCCGAATGCACGCCCGCCTGCTCGATGTGCTCCATGACGCCGCCGATCAGCACCTGCCCGCTGGCGTCGCGGACGCAGTCCACGTCGCACTCGATGGCGTCGTTGAGGAAGCGGTCCAGCAGCACCGGCGAGTCGTTGCTGACCTTGACCGCCTCGCGCATGTAGCGCTCGAGATCGCGCGGCTCATGCACGATCTCCATCGCGCGTCCGCCCAGCACGTAGCTCGGCCGCACCACCAGCGGGTAGCCCAGCTCGGCGGCCTTGTCCATCGCCTCGGCCTCGGTGCGCGCGGTGGCGTTGGGCGGCTGCTTCAGGCCCAGCCGGTGCAGCATCTGCTGGAAGCGCTCGCGGTCCTCGGCGGCGTCGATCATGTCCGGCGTGGTGCCGATGATCGGCACGCCGGCACGCTCCAACCCCAGCGCCAGCTTCAGCGGCGTCTGCCCGCCGTACTGGACGATGACGCCCTCGGGCTTTTCCACCGCGACGATCTCCAGCACGTCCTCCAGCGTCAGCGGCTCGAAGTAGAGCCGGTCGCTGGTGTCGTAGTCGGTGGAGACGGTCTCCGGGTTGCAGTTGACCATGATGGTCTCGAAGCCGTCCTCGCGCAAGGCCAGCGCCGCGTGCACGCAGCAGTAATCGAACTCGATGCCCTGGCCGATGCGGTTGGGGCCGCCGCCGAGCACGATGATCTTGCGCCGATCGCTCGGCGCGGCCTCGCACTCCTGCTCGTAGGTGGAGTAGAGGTAGGCGGTGTGGCTGGCGAACTCGGCCGCGCAGGTGTCGACGCGCTTGTACACCGGCCGCACGCCCAGCGCGTGGCGGCGCGCGCGCACCTCGCCTTCGGTGGTGGCCAGCAGCTTGGCCAGCCGCCGGTCCGAGAAGCCCTTGCGCTTGAGCGTGCGCAGCGTCGCGGCGTCCAGCGCCTCCAGCGCCCGCGCGCCGTGCTGCGCCGTGTGGCGGTCGAGCGCCAGCTCGATCTGCACGATCTCCTGGATCTGCACCAGGAACCACTTGTCGATCCTGGTGAAGTGGTGCACCTCCTCCAGCGACCAGCCGGCGGCGAAGGCGTCGCCGACGTACCAGATGCGCTCCGGCCCCGGCTCGCCGAGCTCGCGCTCCAGCGTCTCGCGGTCCTGGGTCTTTTCGTTCATGCCGTCGACGCCGACCTCCAGCCCGCGCAGCGCCTTCTGGAAGCTTTCCTGGAAGGTGCGGCCAATCGCCATCACCTCGCCGACCGACTTCATCTGCGTCGTCAGGCGGTCGTTGGCCTGCGGGAACTTCTCGAACGCGAAGCGCGGGATCTTGGTGACGACGTAGTCGATCGTCGGCTCGAACGACGCGGGCGTCGCCCCGCCGGTGATGTCGTTCCTCAGCTCGTCCAGCGTGTAGCCGACCGCGAGCTTGGCCGCCACCTTGGCGATCGGAAAGCCGGTGGCCTTGGACGCCAAGGCTGATGAGCGGCTGACGCGCGGGTTCATCTCGATGACGATCATGCGCCCGTCGGCCGGGTTGATCGCGAACTGCACGTTGGAGCCGCCGGTGTCTACGCCGATCTCGCGGAGCACGGCGATGGACGCATCGCGCATGCGCTGGTATTCCTTGTCGGTCAGCGTCTGCGCGGGCGCCACGGTGATCGAGTCGCCGGTGTGCACGCCCATCGGGTCGAGGTTCTCGATCGAGCAGACGATGATGCAGTTGTCGGCCTTGTCGCGCACCACCTCCATCTCGAACTCTTTCCAGCCGACCAGCGACTCCTCGATCAGCAGCTCCGAGGTCGGCGAGGCCTCCAGCCCCCGCTTGCAGATGGTCTCGAACTCCTCCGGGTTGTAGGCGATGCCGCCGCCGGTGCCCCCGAGCGTGAAGCTGGGCCGAATCACCGCCGGAAAGCCCACCGTGCGCTGCACCGCCCAGGCCTCGTCCATGCTGTGCGCGATGCCGGAGCGCGCCGACTCCAGCCCGATGCGCGTCATTGCCTCCTTGAACTTCTGGCGGTCCTCGGCCTTGTCGATGGCCTCCGGGCGCGCGCCGATCAGCTCGCAGCCGTAGCGCTCCAGCACGCCGTGGCGCCACAGGTCCAGCGCGCAGTTCAGCGCGGTCTGGCCGCCCATGGTCGGCAGGATGGCGTCCGGGCGCTCCTTGGCGATGATCTTCTCGACCGTCTGCCAGGTGATCGGCTCGATGTAGACCGCATCCGCCGTGGCGGGGTCGGTCATGATGGTGGCCGGGTTGCTGTTGATCAGGATGACGCGGTAGCCTTCCTCGCGCAGCGCCTTGCAGGCCTGCACGCCCGAGTAGTCGAATTCGCACGCTTGGCCGATGACGATGGGCCCGGCGCCGATGATGAGGATGCTGTGAAGGTCGGTGCGCTTGGGCATGGAATCACTTTCCGGCAGCGGCCATCAGGGCCGTGAAGCGGTCGAACAGATAGGCGATGTCATGCGGGCCGGGGCTCGCCTCCGGGTGGCCCTGGAAGCCGAACGCCGGGCGGTCGGTGCGCGCGATGCCCTGCAGTGTGCCGTCGAACAGGCTGACGTGCGTGGCGCGCAGCGTCGCGGGCAGGCTCGCCTCGTCGACCGCAAAGCCGTGGTTCTGGCTGGTGATGCTCACTCGCCCGGTGTCGAGGTCCTTGACCGGGTGGTTGGCGCCGTGGTGGCCGAACTTCATCTTGAACGTGCGCGCGCCGCTGGCCAGCGCCAGGATCTGGTGCCCCAGGCAGATGCCGAACGTCGGCACGCCGCGCTCGATGACGGTGGCCGCCGCCGCGATCGCGTAGTCGCACGGCTCGGGGTCGCCGGGGCCGTTGGAGAGGAACACGCCGTCCGGCCGCAGCGCCAGCGCGTCCGCGGCCGGGGTGCGCGCCGGCACCACGGTGACGCGGCAGCCGCGCTCGGCCAGCATGCGCAGGATGTTGCGCTTGACGCCGAAGTCGTAGGCGACGACGTGAAAGCGCGGCTGGGCCAGGCGCCCGTAGCCGCGCGTGCCGTCCTCGCGCTGCAGCCGCCACTCGGTCTCGCTCCACTCATAGGGCTGCGCGGTGGTGACGGCCTGGGCCAGATCCAGCCCGGCCATGCTCGGCGCGCCACGCGCCGCGGCCACGGCCTCGGCGCGCACGGCATCGGTGACCGCCTCGCCCTCGCGCAGCGCGACGATGGCACCGTTTTGCGCGCCGTGCTCGCGCAGGCGGCGCGTCAGCGCGCGCGTGTCCAGCCCCGCGATGGCGACGATGCCCTCGCGGCGCAGGTATTCGCCCAGGGACTGCTCGGCGCGAAAGTTGGAATGGAGCTGGGGCAGGTCCTTGATGATCAGGCCGGCGGCCTGGATAGCGCCGGATTCGATGTCCTCGCCGTTGACCCCAACGTTGCCGATGTGCGGATACGTGAGGGTCACGATCTGCTGGCGGTAGCTGGGGTCGGTGAGGATTTCCTGATAGCCGGTGAGGGCGGTGTTGAACACCACCTCACCCACGGTCTGGCCGGTCGAACCGATGGCCACACCTTCAAAGACCGTGCCGTCTGCGAGCGCGAGGATGGCGGGTGCAAGGACGGGAAACACGGACACTCTCCAGGAAGGTTTGGACGCACCCGCACCCACCCGGCCCCGTCCGCCGCAGCGCCCGGCGACCGCGGGGCGGTCGGGGAGCTCGCAGGACAGTCACCGAGTGGACACGGACGGTCTGGGTAAACCTTGAAATTATAGCCCGCCGAACACCGTCGCTGCGCTGGCGTGCAGGCAGATCGCGGCGGCGGCGGCCACGTTGAGCGACTCTTCGCCGCCGGGCTGGATGATCCGCACCGTCTGGGCGGCCTGTGCCATCAGCTCCGGGCGCACGCCCTGCCCTTCGTGGCCCAGCAACCAGGCACACGGCCAGGGCAGGCGGGCCTCGTGCAACCAGCCCCCGTGGTGGGAACTGGTCGCGAGCAGCGGCACCTGCAAATCGGCAAGGCAGGAGGCATCCACCGCCTCTACCAGCGCGAGGCCGAAATGCGCCCCCATGCCGGCACGCAGCACCTTGGGCGACCACAGTGCCGCCGTACCGCGCAGCGCCACCACTTGGCGAAAGCCGAAGGCCGCCGCGCTGCGCAGGATGGAGCCGACGTTGCCTGGGTCTTGCAGCCGGTCCAGCACCACGGTGGGCACGCCGGCCTGCACGGTCTGAGTGGGCGGCACGGGCACCAGACAGCCGACATGGGCGGCAGACTCCAGCGGGCTGAGCTGCGCCATCAGCGCCTCGGTCAGCAGCCAGACCGGCACCTCGGGCGCCAGGGTCCCGGTCTGCTGCCACGTCTGCACCCACGCCAGGCCTGCGGGGCTGCTCACCACCGCCTCGGGCTGCCAGCCGCGGGCCAGCAGGGCACGGCACAAATGGTCGCCTTCGACCCAGACGACGCCCTCGCGCCGGTAGGCGCTGCCGTCCTGCACCAGGCGCCGCAGGCGTTTGACGCGCGGATTGTCGCGCGAGGCAATCGGCTCGGGTGGACGCTGCGGGGTCATGCGGCAGCCCCCGCAGTCGATGCGCGCAGCGCCTCGGCCACGGGCGCAAAACTGCGCCGATGCCACGGCGTGGGGCCATGCTGCCGCAGGGCACGCAGGTGCTGCGCCGTGCCATAGCCGCGGTGCCGGTCGAAGCCGTACGCGGGGTGGGCGGCATGTGCCTCGTCCATCAGGCGATCGCGCGTCACCTTGGCCACGATCGAGGCGGCGGCGATGGCCGCCACGGTCGCATCGCCGCGCACCACGGCTTCGGTCCGCATCTCCAGCACCGGTAGCCGGTTGCCATCCACCAGCACCAACGAGGGCCGCAGCCGCAGCCCGGCCACCGCGCGCTGCATGGCCAGCAGCGTCGCCTGCAGAATGTTCAACCGGTCGATCTCTTCCACACTGGCGGCACCGACCCCCAGGCACAGGGCGCGCGCCCGTATGGCGTCGTAAAGCGCCTCGCGCCGGGCGGCACTCAGGGTCTTGGAATCGGCCACACCGTCGATCGGGTCCTGGTCGTCCAGGATGACGGCAGCCGCCACGACGGGCCCGGCCAGCGGCCCCCGGCCGGCCTCGTCCACGCCGGCCACCAGGCCCCCATCGCCCCAGTCGAAAGTGTATTGTTGGGCTGCAGCCCGGCCATAGGCCAGCGGCGCCCGGGCGCGGCGGTCGGGACGAGCAGATGTCGGACGGGACGTCGAGCCCGTCTTCATGGCGCCCCCCCGCGCTCGAGCAGCGGCGCGATCGCCTGCACCGCCAGCGCCGCGGTGTCGCGTCGCAGCTCGGCGTGCAGCGCGTCAAAGCGCGCCACCAGGCGCTCGCGCCGCGCGTGCGCGGCGGCGTCGTCGGCCAGCCACGCCAGCGTCGCCTCCGCCAGCGCCTGCGGGGTGGCCGCGTCCTGCAGCAGCTCCGGCACGACGAACTCCCCGCACAGGATGTTGGGCAGCCCGACCCACGGCTGGCGCATCTTGCGCCGCGTCAGCCACCACGACAGCGGATGCATGTGGTAAGCGATCACCATCGGGCGCTTGAACAGCGCCGCCTCCAGCGTCGCGGTGCCGCTGGCCACGAGCACGACGTCACAGGCGGCCAGCGCCGCGTGCGACTGCCCGCGCAGCACGGTGATCGCCGCGGCGTGGGGGCTCGCGGCCACCCGGGTGCGGATGAGCCCCTCCAGCGCCGGCACCGCCGGCAGCACGAAGCGCAGCCGCGGCCGCTCGGCACGCAGGATCGCCACCGCGGCCAGGAAGCGCGGCAGCAGATGGTCGATCTCGGCGCGGCGGCTGCCGGGCAGCAGCGCCACCAGCGGCTGCGCGTCGTCGATGCCCAGCGTCGCGCGCGCGCCGGCGCGGTCCGGCCGCAGCGGGATGACGCCGGCCAGCGGATGGCCGACGTAGGTGGCGTCGATGCCGTGCGGGGCCAGCAGCGCCGGCTCGAACGGAAAGATGCACAGCACATGGTCGCAGGCGCGGCGGATCAGCTCGACGCGCTCCGGGCGCCACGCCCAGACGGCCGGCGCCACGAAGTGCACCGTCGGGATGCCCGCCGCACGCAGGTCGGCCTCCAGCGCCAGGTTGAAGTCCGGCGCATCGACGCCGACGAACAGCGCCGGCGGCTCGGTCAGCAGCCGCGCGCGCAGGTGGCGGCGGATGCCGACGATCTCGCGGTAATGGCGCAGCACCTCGACATAGCCGCGCACCGCGAGCTTCTCGCTCGGCCACCAGGCGTCGAACCCCTGCGCCTGCAGCGCCGGGCCGCCGATGCCGGCGGCCCGCAGCTTGGGCCAGCGCGCGCGCAGCCCCTGCAGCAGCTGCGCCGCCAGCACGTCGCCCGAGGCCTCGCCCGCCACCAGCGCCAGCCGCGGCGCGGCGGCACCCGTGGCAGCATCCCGAGACGGGTGGCTCATTTCACCCCGCTGCCGTCAAGCCTCGCCGCGGCGCGCGCGCACGATGCCGCGCTGCGTATCGACGCCGGCCAGAAAGTCGCGCATCAGCGCCACGTCCGCCGCGGCCTCCGGGTGGGTCTGCGCCAGCGCCTCGATGCGCTCGACCGCCTGCACGAGCGTCAGCCCTTCGCGGTAGAGCGCTTTGTGCATGGCCTTGACCGCGGCGATGCGCTGCGCGGAAAACCCACGCCGGCGCAGCCCCTCGAAGTTCATCGAGCGCGCCTGCGCCGGCTGGCCCTGCGCCATCACGAACGGCGGCACGTCCGCAAACAGCAGCGCGCACATCGCCGTCATCGCGTGCGCGCCGATGCGCACGAACTGGTGCACGACCGTGAAGCCCCCCAGGATCGCCCAGTCGCCCACCTGCACGTGGCCCGCCAGCTGCGCGTTGTTGGCAAAGATCGTGTGGCTACCGACCATGCAGTCGTGCGCCAGGTGGGTGTAGGCCATCATCCAGTTGTCGTCGCCCAGGCGCGTCACGCCCCCGCCCTGCACCGTGCCAACGTGGTAGGTGCTGTATTCGCGGATGGTGTTGCGCTCGCCGATGACGAGCTGGCACGGCTCGCCACGGTATTTCTTGTCCTGGTTCGGCAGGCCGAGGCTGACGAACGGGTAGATGCGGTTGTCGCGCCCGATCGTCGTGTGGCCGCCGAGCACGCAGTGCGCGCCGACCGTCGTGCCGGCGCCGATGCGCACGTGCGGGCCGACGACGGTGTAGGGGCCGATCTCGACGTCGGCGTCGAGCTCGGCCTTCGGATCGACCAGCGCGGTCGGATGGATGCGGGCCATTGCGGGCTCGGTCGACTTCAGCCGGCGATGCGGCGCATCGTGCACATCAGCTCGGCCTCGCAGGCCACCTCGTCGCCGACGCGCGCCACGCCCTTGAACTTGAAGATGCCGGCCTTCATGCGCTCCAGCGTCACGTCCATCACGAGCTGGTCACCCGGCTCCACCGGGCGCTTGAAGCGCGCGCCGTCGATGCCGGCGAAGTAGTACACCGTCTGGTCGTCCGGCGTCACCTCCAGCGTGGCAAACGCCAGCAGCGCCGCCGTCTGCGCCAGCGCCTCCAGCATCAGCACGCCCGGGAACACCGGCCTGTGCGGAAAGTGCCCGGTGAACACAGGCTCGTTGATCGTCACGTTCTTCAGCGCCCGGATCGAGGCGCCCTTGTGCAGCTCCAGCACCCGGTCCACCAGCAGGATCGGGTAGCGGTGCGGCAGTTGCTTGAGGATCTGGTGGATGTCCATCATGGGGTCGTGCGTCGTTCCAGGGCCTTGAGGCGCTCGCGCAGCGCATGCAGCTGGCGCAGCGTCGCGGCGTTCTTCTCCCAGGCGCGATTGTCGTCGATCGGAAAGATGCCGCTGTACTGCCCCGGCTGAAGGATCGAGCGCATCACCACCGACGCGGCCGAGATGTGCACGTGGTCGGCGAGTTCCAGGTGGCCGAGCACGATGGCCCCGCCGCCCAGCGTGCAGAACGCCCCGATGCGCGCCGAGCCGGCGATGCCGACGCAGCCGGCCATCGCGGTGTGGCGCCCGACGTGCACGTTGTGGCCGATCTGGATCAGGTTGTCGAGCTTGACGCCGTCTTCGAGCACCGTGTCGCCGAGCGCGCCGCGGTCGATGCAGCAGTTGGCGCCGATCTCCACGTCGTCGCCGATGCGCACGGCGCCGAGCTGCTCGATCTTCTCCCAGCGTTTGCCCTCACCGCCGGGCAGCGGCACCGGCGCGAAGCCAAAGCCGTCGGCGCCGATCACGGTGCCGCCGTGCACCAGGCCCCGCGCGCCGATGCGGCAGTCGTAGCCGAGCACGACGTGGGCCCCGAGCCGCGTGCCGGCGCCGACGCAGGCGCGCGCCTGCACCACCGCGTGCGCGCCGAGCTCCGCGCCCTCCTCCACCACCGCGCCGTCCTCCACCACCGCAAACGGCCCGAGCCGCGCCGTCGGGTGCACGCGCGCGCCCGGTGCCACCCAGGCGGTAGGATGCACCCCGACAGGCGCCGGGCGCGGCTGCACATGCTGGCGCCACCATTGGGTCAACCGGGCGAACGTCCCATAGGGGTCCGGGCTCTCCCAGCACGCCCAGCCGCCCGCGGGCGGTTCGGAACGGGCCAGCACATCGGCCACCAGATCGGGCGGCGCAATCACCACCCCGGCCCGGGAACCGGCCAGCGCAGCACGGTAACGCGGATGGGCGACGAACGCCACCGCGTCCGCCCCGGCCTCGGCCAGCGGCGCGATGCGCACCACGACCCGATCGCCCGTGCCATGCAAAACGCCGCCCAGGGCGGCGTGCAGGTCGGA
The DNA here is from genome assembly GCF_007556755.1 of Tepidimonas fonticaldi. GTDB lineage: Bacteria > Pseudomonadota > Gammaproteobacteria > Burkholderiales > Burkholderiaceae_C > Tepidimonas > Tepidimonas fonticaldi. Next base: position 220,343 of record NZ_VJOO01000001.1, read on the forward strand.
CAGGCGAGCGCTCACTTGGCGTTGTTCAGCCCCGAAATCACCTTGTCGGTGATGTCGTGGCGCGGAGCGATATAGACCGCTTCCTGCAGAATCAGGTCGTACTTTTCGGCCTCGGCGATCTGCTTGATGACGCGGTTGGCGCGCTCGATGACCTGTTGCAGCTCTTCGTTGCGGCGCTGGGCGAGATCCTCCTGGAACTCGCGCCGGCGGCGTTGAAAGTCGCGGTCCAGCTCGGCGAGCTGGCGCTGGCGCGTCGCGCGCTGGGACTCGGACAACGTCGGCGCGTCTTTTTCGAGTTTTTCGGTCGCTTGGCGCAATTGGTTGCCCAGGGCGTCGATCTCGCGCTCCCGGCGCGAGAACTCCTGCTCCAGGCGGGTCTGGGCGGCCTTGGCCGCGTTGGAGTCGCGCAGGATGCGTTCGGTGCTCACGAAGCCGATCTTGAGATCCTGGGCCAGCGCCACGGTGGAGGCAGCGGCAAAGGCCGCCGCCAGCACCCAGCGGGCGCCCCAGGTCCGGGTCATGTGTTTCATCAGAAAGCGGTACCGATCGAGAATTGGACGGTTTGCGTCTTGTCGCCGGTCTGCTTGCGCAGCGGCTTGGCGAACGCGATTCTAAGCGGTCCGACCGGCGAGATCCAGCTCACGCCGATGCCGGCGGAGGCGCGCAGATCGGACAGCGAGAACTTCTGATCCGGCGCATAGATGTTGCCGACGTCGAAAAAGCCGAACATGCGCAAGGTGCGGTCGTTGCCCGCGCCGGGGAAGGGCATGATCAGCTCGGTATTGAGCAGCACCATCTTGTTGCCGCCCAGATAGGCCTTGTCGGTGCTGTTGGTCAGCGCGCTCTGCAGGCCCAGCGTGCCCTGCTCGAAGCCGCGCACCGACCCCAGACCGCCGCCGTAGAAGTACTTGAACAGCGGAACGGGCTTGCCGCTCAAGCCCTTGGCCCAGCCGGCTTCTGCATTGAAGGCCAGGGTGAACTTGCGGTTCAGCGGGATGTACTGCTGATATTGAGCGCTGGCTTTGACGTAGCGGGTGTCGCCGGCAATGCCCAATTCGCCGTTGACGCGCTTGAGAGTGCCCTGCGTGGGCACGAGCGCACTGTCGCGTTCGTCGCGCGCCCAGCCGATCGTCAGCGGCACCGACGTCGGCGAATCGCCGAAGTCGCGGATGAAATCGTTGTACGCCACCGGCATGCGGTCGCCCGGCTCGATCTTCGTCTTCTCGATGCCGATGCCGAAGAAGACCGTGTCGGTCTCGGTGAACGGCACGCCGAAGCGGATGCTCGCCCCCGGCGTCACCAGGCGGTAGTCACCCTCTTGAGCGTCGAACGGACGGGTCGTGCGGTAGTACACGTCCAGCGTGCGCGAGATGCCGTCCTCGGTGAAGTACGGGTTGGTCGTGCTGAGCACGAACTGCCGGTTGAACTTGCTGGTGTTGACGTTGAGCCCGAGGTAGTTGCCCGTGCCAAAGACGTTTTCCTGCTGGATGCCGGCCAGCAGCGAGAGCTTTTCGGCCTGCGAGTAGCCAGCACCCACGGTCAGGTTGCCGGTCGGCTTTTCGACCACGGTCATGACGAGGTCCACCTGATCCGGCGCGCCCGGCACCTCTTGGGTGTCGATGCGCACCTCGGTGAAAAAGCCCAGGCGGTCCACCCGGTCGCGCGACAGGCGAATCTTGTCGCTGTCGTACCAGGCCGATTCGAGCTGACGGAACTCGCGCCGGATGACTTCGTCGCGGGTGCGGTTGTTGCCTTCGATCTGGATGCGGCGCACATACGCGCGCCGCGACGGCTGGCCGCGCAGCACGACGGCGACGCGGTTGCGCTCGCGGTCGATCTCGGGCACGGCCTCCACGCGCGCGAACGCATAGCCGAACGCCCCATAGTAGTCGGTGAAGGCCTTGACGGTCTCGGCCACCTGCTCGGCGTTGTAGGCCTGCCCGGGCTGAATGCGGATGAGCGACTGGAACTCGGCCTCCTTGCCCAGGTAGTCCCCCTCCAGCCGCACGGCGGACACGGCATAGCGCTGGCCTTCGGTGATGTTGATGGTCAGCGTCAGCGTGGACTTGTCCGGCGACAGCGCCACCTGGGTGGAATCGATGTTGAATTCCAGGTAGCCGCGCGTCAGGTAGTACGACCGCAGCGACTCCAGATCGGCGTTGAGCTTGGCGCGCGAGTAGCGGTCGCTCTTGGTGTACCAGCTCAGCCACCCGCCGGTGTCCAGGTCGAACAGATCCAGCAGCGTCTTTTCCGGGAAGGCCTGCGCGCCGACGATGCGGATCTCGCGGATCTTGGTGACGTCGCCCTCGACGACGTTGAAGTTGAGGTTGACGCGGTTGCGCTCGATCGGCGTGACGGTGGTGGTGACCTGCACCGCGTACATGCTGCGGTTGAGGTACTGGCGCTTGAGCTCCTGCTCCGCGCGGTCGGCGAGCGCCCGGTCGAACGGCCGCCCCTCCGTCAGCCCGATGTCGCGCAGCGCCTTGCGCAGCACCTCGTTGTCGAACTCCTTGACCCCGGAGAAGCTGACGTCGGCCACCGTCGGGCGCTCCTCGACGATGACGACCAGCACGTCGCCATCCACCTGCAGGCGCACATCCGAAAACAGCCCCAAACCGAACAGCGCGCGGATCGCCGCGGCGCCCTGCTCGTCCGAATAGGTGTCGCCCACGCGGAACGGCAGCGACGCGAACACCGTGCCGGGCTCGACCCGCTGCAGGCCTTCGACGCGGATGTCACGGACGGTAAAGGGATTGACGGCCCAGGCCGGCAGGGCGGTGGCCAGCGTCGCCAGCAGGACGCCGGCGCGCACGCGCCAGGAGCGCTCGTGAGATGGTTTCATGCGGTGCGGGTCTGCCCGGGGTCAGCCGAGCAATCGGGCAAGATCGTTGAAGATGGCCAGCGACATCAGGGCGACGAGCAGGGCCACGCCCCCTCGCTGCAGCCGGTCCATCCACACCTCGGACAGCGGCCGGCCGGCCACCGCCTCCCAAAGATAATACATCAGGTGCCCCCCATCCAGGACGGGCAGCGGCAGCAGGTTGAGCACGCCCAGGCTGACGCTCACCAAGGCCAAAAACGTCAGAAACGGGATCCAGCCCAGGCTGGCGGACTGCCCGGCGTAGTCGGCAATCGTCAGGGGGCCGCTCAGGTTGCGCAGCGAGGCCTCGCCGATCAGCATCTTGCCCAGCATCTGCAACGACAGGATGGACACGTCCCAGGTGCGGCGCAGCCCCTCGCCCAGGGCGTCGATCACGCCGTGCTCGACCACCGTCATCGCAGGGGCCGCGCCGACCATGGCACCCACCCGGCCGACCCAGGCATCGCCCTGCTGCTGCGGACGCGGCGTGACCACCACCTCCTGTACCGCCCCGTCCCGCTCGATGCGCCAGCGCTGGGGCCGTGCTTGGCCGCGCTCGTCCACGGCGGTGCGGATGCGCGCGCGCAGTTGCTGGGCATCGACCATGGCCTCACCATCGACCGCCAGCACGCGGTCACCCGGGCGCAGGCCCGCCGCGGCGGCCGCGCCATCGGGCGTCACCTCACCGAGTTGCGGTGCCGACCACGGGGCCACGATGCCGATGCGCTCGAACAGGCGGGCGTCGACATCGCGGACCTCCAGCGTGGACAGTGGCAGCGTGACCTCCCGCCCCGGGGACTGCGGTCCGTCGCCGAGCCACAGCCGCAGATCCAGCCCCTCCAACGCCGCCTGCGTCAGCCGCCAGCGCAATTCGTCGAAGGACCGCACCGCCTGCGGGGCCTGGTCGCCCGTGGCGGCAGCGCTCACCCATTCCCCGCCGCGGATGCCGGCCCGCTCGGCCAGCGAAGCCGCGGTCGGGCTGGCGAGCACGGGCTGCGCCTGCGGCACCCCCCACCACGCCACGAAGGCATAGAGCGCGACCGCCAACAGCAGATTGGCCGCCGGCCCCGCGGCCACGATGGCCGCCCGGCGGCGCAGGGGCTGCGCGTTGAAGGCCAGGTGCCGCTGCTCGGCCGCCACCGGTGCTTCCCGCTCGTCGAGCATACGCACATAGCCGCCCAGCGGCAGGGCCGCCACGACGAACTCGGTACCCCGGCGGTTGCGCCACGTCAACAGCGGACGGCCCAAGCCGATCGAAAACCGCAGCACCGGCACCCCGCAGGCCACCGCCATGCGGTAGTGCCCCCACTCGTGAACGGCGATCAGGACGGCGATCGCGACCAGAAACGACAGAACGGTGATCATCGGGTGCCTTCCATGGGGTCGCGCGGACGGCCAGGCGCTCAGCCCCGCGCCAGCCCCCGAACGCGCTCGCCGGCCCGCGCCCGCGCCTCGCGGTCGATGGCCAGCAGGTCGTCCAGCGACCCCGGCTTGGAGGGCACGAAGGCCTCCAGCGTTCCGCGGTTGACCGCGTGGATGTGGTCGAAGCGCAGCCGCCCGGACAGAAAGGCATCGACCGCCACCTCGTTGGCCGCATTGAGCACGGCGGTCGTGCCGACTGGGGCGCGCAGCGCCTCCCAGGCCAGGAACAGGCCGGGAAAGCGCCGCGGGTCGGGCGGCTCGAACGTCAACGCCCCCAGGGTCGCGAAATCGAGCGGCTCGGCCCCCGAGGCGATGCGCTCCGGCCAGCTCAGCCCGTAGGCGATCGGCACGCGCATGTCCGGCGTCCCCAGTTGCGCCACGACGGAGCGGTCCCGATACTGAACCATCGAGTGCACCACGCTCTGCGGATGGATCACCACGTCGATCTGCTCCGGCGCAAAGCCAAACAGGTAGCGCGCCTCGATGACTTCCAACGCCTTGTTCATCATCGTCGCCGAATCGACCGAGATCTTGCGGCCCATGACCCAGTTGGGGTGGGCGCAGGCCTCCTGCGGCGTGACGGTGGCCAGCGTCGCGGGATCGCGCTGCCGAAACGGCCCGCCCGAGGCCGTCAGCACGATTTTCTCGACCCGCTCGGTCCAGGTTTCGGGATCCTCGGGCAGGGCTTGGAAGATGGCCGAATGCTCGCTGTCGATGGGCAGCAGCCGTGCCCCGCCGGCGCGCACGGCAGCCAGAAACACCTCGCCGCCGACGACCAGCGCCTCTTTGTTGGCCAGCAGCAGGCGCTTGCCCGCATGGGCCGCCGCCAGACAGGGGGCAAGCCCCGCCGCTCCGACGATGGCCGCCATGACAGTATCCACCTCGGGGTGCGCGGCCATCTCGGTCAGCCCGGCGGGCCCGCCCAGCGCCTGTGTGGGCAAGCCGCGCTGGCGCAGGCCGGCCGCCAGCTCGTCGAGCCGCGCCGCGCCAATCACCGCCCAGCGAGGCCGGAAGCGTTCGCACAGCGCCAGCAGCGCTTCGACCTGCCGCTCGGCGCTCAGGGCCACGACCTCGAAGCGATCCGGGTGGCGGGCCACCACGTCGAGCGTGTTGGTGCCGATCGAGCCCGTCGCGCCGAGCACCGCGATGCGCTGGCGGGGGGACGAGGCCTCGGTGGGGGTGACGGGGGTCATGCGGAACGATCGAAAGGGCAGGGCACGAAGGACGTTGGGGGCGGATTGGGGTCGAAACAGGGTCGGGTCATGCCGCGTCCGCCAGCAGCGCCATCACGGCCGGCAGCACCGGCAGCAGCGCATCGACGCGATCGAGCACCCCCCCATGGCCGGGCAGCAGCGCGCTGGAATCCTTGACCCCGGCGCTGCGCTTGACGAGCGATTCGAACAAATCCCCGGCGACGCTGGCGGCCGTCAACAGCAACAGCGCCGGAATCGCCACCACCCACCCGCGCGCAACCAGGATGGGGTACAGCGCCTGTGTCGCCGGCACCCAGATGGCGGCGACCGCCGTCCAAGCGAAGGCCAGCACCAGGACGGCCAGCGTTCCGCTGACGACCCCTTCCCAGCTCTTGCCCGGGCTGATGCGCGGCGCGAGCTTGCGCCGGCCAAACGCCTTGCCGCCAAAGTAGGCCGCGATGTCCGCCACCCACACCAGCAGCAGCGCACTCAGCAGCACACCCAGGCCGCGGGCGTGCAGGTTGACGAGCGCCCACCACGCGCCCGCCAGTGCCAACCAGCCAAAGGGCAGCCGCAGCACAACGGGCCACCGCCCCCAGGCCTCCACCCCTTGCCGCAGCGCCAGCACCAGCACGGCGGCCCACAGCGCGGTGATGCCCCACCAGACCATCGCCGGCCAGGGCGCATCGCCCCACGCCCCCCATGCCAGCCCGAGCACGCCCATCAGCCCCAAACCGCTGACCAGGGCCCCCTTGGGGCCACAGCCGTTCAGCCGGGACCACTCCCAACCGGCCGCCCCCATCAACACGCCGGTGACGGCCGCAAACGGCAGCGGCCCGGCGTACACCATGGCGGGCAACAGCACCAGCAGCAGCGCCACCGCCGTGATCACGCGTTGCAGCAACATGGGCGTCCTGTCGTGCGGGTGGCCAGACCTCAGGCCACCCGCGAGGCCTGCACCTGTTCGGGCGTGCGCCCAAAGCGCCGCTGGCGCTGCGCATACGCCGCCAAGGCACGGTCGTACTCCGCCTCGTCAAAGGCGGGCCAGAGGCGGTCGGTAAAAAACAACTCGCTATAGGCGATCTGCCAGAGCAAAAAATTGCTGATGCGCTGCTCTCCCCCCGTGCGGATCACCAGATCCGGATCCGGCACATGGGCCAAGGCCAGGGTTGCCGACAGGGAGGATTCCGTGATCGGCTCGCCGCGCGCTGCCAGCGCCTGCGCGGCCTGCACGATGTCCCACCGCCCGCCGTAGTTGAAGCACACGTTGAGCATCAGCCGATCGTTGCCGGCGGTGCGGCGCTCGGCCTCGGCGATGCCGTCCACCAACGCGGAGGGCAGCCCTTCGCGCGAGCCGGGCACATGCAGCCGCACCCCGGCTTCGTCCAGCCGGGGGACCTCATCCATCAGGGCCTGGACCATCAGGCGCAGGATCGCGCCGACCTCGTCCTGGGGACGGTTCCAGTTTTCCGAAGAGAACGCGAACACCGTCAGCACCCGGACACCGCGCTGCACGCTCCAGCCGATGACGCGGCGCAGCGTCTCCATGCCCGCGCGGTGTCCGGCCACGCGGGGCAGCAGCCGCTGGCGCGCCCAGCGGCCATTGCCGTCCATGACGATGGCCACGTGGTGCGGCACCCGGCCCGCGACGTCGGGGGCGGCGCCGGGGGCCGCGGCGGGGGTGACGGACATGCAGCCCGCCTCAGATGGCCATGATGTCGGCTTCCTTGGCCGCCACCATCTTGTCGACCTCGGCGATCATGCGGTCGGTCAGCTTCTGGATGTCGTCCTGCGCGCGGCGCTCGTCGTCCTCGGAGACGAGCTTGTCCTTGACCAGGCGCTTGACGTGCTCGTTGGCGTCGCGGCGCAGGTTGCGGATCGCCACCTTGGCGTGCTCGCCCTCGGCCTTGACGACCTTGGTCAGCTCGCGGCGGCGCTCCTCGGTCATCGGCGGGATCGGCACGCGGATCAGGTCGCCGTGCGAGGCGGGGTTGAGCCCCAGGTCGGACTCGCGGATCGCCTTTTCGATCTTGGCGCCCATGCCTTTTTCCCACGGCGCCACGCCGATCGTGCGCGCATCGAGCAGCGACAGGTTGGCCACCTGGCTGATCGGCAGCATGCTGCCGTAGTACTCGACCTGCACGGTGTCCAGCAGCGCCGGGTTGGCGCGGCCGGTGCGCACCTTGGCCAGGCTGCTGCGCAGCGCCTCCAGCGACTGCTGCATCTTTTGCTCGGCGGTTTTTTTGATGTCGGGGATGCTGCTCATCGAATGGCCTCTCGTTGTCTCAGACGTGCACCAGCGTGCCCTCGTCCTCGCCCTGCACCACGCGCTTGAGCGCGCCGGGCTTGAAGATCGAGAACACGCGCACCGGCAGGTTCTGGTCGCGGCACAGCGCAAAGGCCGTCGCGTCCATCACCTGCAGTTGGCGCACCATGGCTTCGTCGAAGCTGATGCGCTGGTAGCGGGTGGCGTTCGGGTCTTTTTTGGGGTCGGCGGTGTAGACACCGTCCACCTTGGTGGCCTTGAGCACGATCTCGGCGCCGATTTCGGCGCCGCGCAGGGCCGCGGCGGTGTCGGTGGTGAAGAAGGGGTTGCCGGTGCCGGCGGCGAAGACCACCACCTTGCCCTCTTCCAGATACTGCAGCGCCTTGGGGCGCACATAGGGCTCGACCACCTGGTCGATCGCGATGGCCGACATGACGCGAGCCTTGGTGCCGCTGCGCTCCAGCGCGTCGCCAATGGCCAGCGCATTCATGACCGTGGCCAGCATGCCCATGTAATCGGCCGTGGCGCGATCCATGCCCACCGCCCCGCCGGCCACGCCGCGGAACAGGTTGCCACCGCCGATCACGATGGCCACCTGCACGCCCAGGCGGCTGACCTCGGTGACCTCGGCCACGATGCGCTCGATCGTGCCGCGGTGGATGCCGAAGGCCTCGTCGCCCATCAGGGCTTCACCGGAGAGCTTGAGGAGGATGCGCTGCAAAGCGGGCATGGCGGGTCTCGCTACCTTTTAAGAATTGTACGGGGGACGGGTTGCGACGAGGCGGGCTGCAAAAACGGCCGACCCCTGGGCAGGGGCCGGCCGTCCGGAAGGGGGGAACGTCGGTCAGGCCTTTTGCGCCGCGGCGACCTGGGCCGCCACTTCGGCCGCGAAGTCGTCCTGCTTCTTCTCGATGCCCTCGCCCACCACGTAGAGCGTAAAGCCCTTGACGGTGGTGTTGGCGCCCTTCAGGTACTGGGCCACGGTCTGCTTACCGTCGGCGGCCTTGACGAACACCTGATCCAGCAGCGAGACCTCCTTGAGGTACTTCTGGACGGCGCCCTCCACCATCTTGGCGATGATGTCGGCAGGCTTGCCCGACTCGGCGGCCTTTTGCTCGGCGATCGAGCGCTCCTTGGCCACCAGCTCGGCCGGCACGTCGGCCGACGAGGTCGCCACCGGCTTCATCGCGGCGATGTGCATGGCCACGTCCTTGGCCGCCACGGCATCGCCGTCGAACTCGACCATCACGCCAATGCGCACGCCGTGCAGGTAGGTGGCCAGTTGGCCACCGCCCGAGTAGCGCTTGAAGCGGCGGATCGTCATGTTCTCGCCGATCTTGCCGATCAGACCCTTGCGCACGTCCTCGACGGTCGGACCGAATCCTTCCATCGACAGCGGCAGGGCGGACAGCGCCGCCACGTCGGCCGGATCGTTCTCGGCCACCAGCTTGGCCAGCGCGGCGCAAAAGCCCGCGAACAGCTCGTTCTTGGAAACGAAGTCCGTCTCGCAGTTGACCTCGATCAGCGCGCCGGTGTTGCCGGCGATGTGCGAGGCGACCATGCCTTCGGCGGTGACCCGGCTAGCGGCCTTGCCGGCCTTGTTGCCCAGCTTGACGCGCAGGATTTCCTCGGCCTTCTCCATGTTGCCGTCGGCCTCGGTCAGGGCCTTCTTGCACTCCATCATGGGGGCGTCGGTCTTGGCGCGGAGTTCCGCGACCATGCTAGCGGTGATAGCTGCCATCGTATTGCTCCTGTGGGCGGCGCGCGCCGCCCGAATGTAATCCCGGGGATGTGTCCGCACGGTGACAAAAAAGGGGCACGCAGCCCCTTCGTTCACCGCGCGGCTGCGGCTCAGGCTTCCTTGACCTCGACGAACTCGTCGTCACCGGCGCGCGCGGCCTGTACGACGTTGTTCACGGCGGCGTTGCGGCCCTCCAGCACGGCATCGGCGATGCCGCGGGCATAGATGGCGACCGCCTTGGCGGAGTCGTCGTTGCCCGGGATCACGTAATCGATGCCCTCCGGCGAGTGGTTGGTGTCCACCACGCCAATCACGGGGATGCCCAGCTTCTTGGCTTCGGCCACGGCGATCTTGTGGTAGCCGACGTCGATCACGAAGATCGCATCCGGCAGCGCCGCCATGTCCTGGATGCCGCCGATGTCCTTCTCGAGCTTTTCGATCTCGCGGTTGAACAGCAGTTGCTCTTTCTTGGACATGCTGTCCAGACCGGCTTCTTTTTGGGCCTGCATGTCCTTCAGGCGCTTGATGGAGGCCTTGACCGTCTTGAAGTTGGTCAGCATGCCGCCCAGCCAGCGCTGCTCGACGTAGGGCATGCCGGCGCGGCGCGCCTCGGCCGCCACGATGTCACGCGACTGGCGCTTGGTGCCCACCATCAGCACCGTGCCACCGTTGGCGGTGAGCTGACGCACGAACTTGCGGGCTTCCTCGAACAGCGGAACCGTCTTTTCGAGGTTGATGATGTGAATCTTGTTGCGATGGCCGAAAATGAAAGGGGCCATCTTGGGGTTCCAGAAGCGCGTCTGGTGCCCGAAGTGGACACCGGCTTCCAGCATTTCGCGCATGGAAATGGACATGATCGTCTTTCGTTCCTGAGGTTGGGTCTAAAGCCGGCCCGGATCGGCTGGCGGGATACCCCGCCACGACCGACACCTGGAAGGACCGTCTCGCGATTGGTTTTGCACACGTCCCCGGCGAGAGGCGCGATTTGCAAAACCTGAAGATTATAGCCCGACGCCGGGTCCGCCGCCCGGTTGCTCTCTCCAGACCCGCCTCCCCCTATACTGCGGACGCATGGAGCGCATCGTACCGATCGGCAACGGCACCGAGGGCGCGGCCCGCCGCTGGCCGCTGTACGGCAGCGCCGCGTCGCGGGCGATCGAGCGGCAGGCCGCCGAAGGGCTGCCCCCGCACGCGCTGATGCAACGTGCCGGCCAGGCGGTGGCGCGGCTGGCGCGCGCCTGGCGCCCCCACGCACGGCGCGTGCTGGTGGTCACGGGGCGCGGGAACAACGGCGGGGACGGGTGGCTGGCCGCCGCCCTGCTGCAGCGCCATCTGCGCGGCATCCCAGGCGCCAGCGTGCAGGTCTGGCCGCTGGGCCCCACCGCCCGAATGCCGGACGATGCCCGCTGGGCGTGGGCCGAGGCCCGCGCCGCCGGGGTCGACGTGATCGAAGCCCCCACCCCGCCGGCCACGCCGGCCGATTTGATCATCGACGCGGTCTTTGGCCTGGGGCTGTCGCGCCCCGTGGACGGCCCGGCGCGGGATGCCCTGCGCTGGTTGCACGGCTGCCCAGTGCCCACCCTGTGTGTGGACCTGCCCAGCGGGCTGGATGCGGACACCGGGCACTGGTGGATCGATGCGCCGCCGCAGCCCGGCGGGCCCCGCATCACCCTGTCGCTGCTGACGCTCAAATCCGGGTTGTTCACGGGGCTGGGCCGCGCTTGTGCGGGCGAGGCGATCTGGTTTGACGACCTGGGCGTGGCCCCGGCCCCGCAGCACGCCCCCGATGCCTGGCTGGCGACGCCCTCCCGCTGGCCCGATGTGCCGGCATTGCGCCGGGCGCACGCCAGCCACAAAGGCAGCCGGGGGGATGTCGTCGTGGTGGGCGGCCAGTTGCCGAGCGCCAGCGACGGCGTCGGCATGGCCGGTGCCGCAGTGCTGGCGGCGCGCGCCGCCTTGCGCGCGGGTGCTGGACGGGTGTACGTGGGGCTGCTGAATGGCGAAGCCACCCTGCCGCCGTGGGATGGCGGTCAACCCGCGCTGATGCTGCGCACCGCCCAGGCCGTGCTGGCATCCGCGCTGCCGGAGCAGGCGGTGGTGGTGGCCGGCTGCGGCGGCGGCGCATCGATGGCCGAGGTGCTGCCCGCGCTGCTGGCCCGCGCGCCGCGTCTGGTGCTCGACGCCGACGCGCTCAACGCCCTTGGCCCCGCGGCACGCGAGGGCGCCCGCAGCCCGGCGGCACCCGGCGACCCCTGGGCGCTTCGGCGTGCCGCGGGCTGGCGCACCGTCCTGACCCCCCACCCGCTGGAGGCCGCCCGTCTGCTCGGCACCGATGTGGCAGGCGTGCAGGCCGACCGATTGGGCGCGGCCCGGGCACTGGCGCACCAGCTCGGCGCCACGATCGTGCTCAAGGGCAGCGGGACGGTCATCGCCGCGCCGGACGGGGCCCCCATCGTCAATGCCAGTGGCGACGGCCTGCTGGCCAGCGCGGGCACCGGGGATGTGCTGGCGGGCCTGATCGGGGCCCGGCTGGCTCACGGTGACGCGGACGACCTGCCCGCCGCCATCGCCGAGGCGGTGGCCGCCCACGGCCGGCTGACCCAGCGCTGGACGGGCGCATGGCCCCCAACCGCCACCGATCTGCTCGACTGAACGACACCCGGAGACGCCACACCATGCCCATCGACGACCGTAACCTGCCCCGCTGCGAGGCCAACCATGTGCCGCTGACGCCGCTGTCATTCCTGGATCGCACGGCGGAGCTGTATCCCGATCGGCTGGCCATCGTGCACGGGCTGGGCGAGACGGCGCTGCGCCAAACCTGGAGCGAGACGCGCATCCGCTGCCGCCGGCTGGCCAGCGCCCTGCGCCAAGCCGGCATCGACCGCCAGGACACGGTGGCGGCCCTGCTGCCCAACACGCCACCCATGGTGGAAGCCCACTTTGGCGTACCGATGGCGGGCGCGGTGCTCAACACCCTCAACACCCGCCTGGACCCGGAAGCCATCGCCTTCATGCTCGACCACGGCGAGGCGCGCGCGGTGCTGGTCGACCCGGAGTTTGCCGCGCTGCTGGCGCGCGCCCTGCCCTTGCGCCAACGGAGCGATCCGCTGTTGGTGATCCAGACGCAGGACGCGGGGTTTGGCGCGCCGACGGCTGTACTGGAGGCCGTGGACTACGAGGCCTTCCTGGCCGGGGGCGACCCGGACTTTGCGGGGGTGATGCCGCTCGACGAGTGGGATGCGATCGCCCTCAACTACACCAGCGGCACCACGGGCAACCCCAAGGGCGTGCTCTACCACCACCGGGGGGCGGCGCTCAATGCGCTGTCCAACATCCTGGAGTGGGACATGCCCAAGCACCCCGTCTATTTGTGGACGCTGCCGCTGTTTCACTGCAATGGCTGGTGCTTCCCCTGGACGCTGGCGGCGCGCGCAGGCGTCAACGTCTGCCTGCGCCGCGTGGAGGCGGCGACGGTATTCGACCTGATGCGGGCGCACGGCGTGACCCATTACTGCGGCGCACCGATCGTGCACGCCATGCTGGCCAACGCCCCCGAGGCGCTCAAAGCCGGGCTGCAGCGCGGCATCCGGGGCATGGTCGCCGCATCGGCGCCCCCGGCGGCCTTGCTGGAAGCGATGGAGCGCATGGGCATCGAGCTGACCCACGTGTACGGCCTGACCGAGGTGTATGGCCCCGCCACCGTCTGCGCACCGCAGGCGGGCTGGGCCGAGCTGCCCGTCGAGGAGCGGGCCCGCCTGAACGCGCGCCAAGGCGTGCGCTACCACCTGCAGCACGAGGCGCGCGTGCTCGATCCGGACACCCTGCAGCCCGTGCCCTGGGACGGTGAAACCATGGGCGAAATCATGTTCCGCGGCAACATCGTCATGAAGGGCTATCTCAAGAACCCGCAGGCGACGGCACAAGCCTTCGCGGGCGGCTGGTTCCACACGGGCGATCTGGCGGTGCAGTACCCGGACGGCTACATCAAGATCAAGGACCGCAGCAAGGACATCATCATCTCGGGCGGCGAGAACATCTCCTCCATCGAGGTGGAGGACGTGCTCTACCGCCACCCCGCGGTGCAGGCGGCGGCCGTCGTGGCCAAGCCCGATCCCCGCTGGGGCGAGACGCCCTGCGCTTTCGTCGAGCTCAAGGACGGCGCCGAGGTCACGGCCGAGGCCATCATCGCGCACTGCCGGGCGCATCTGGCCGGCTTCAAGGTCCCGCGGGCAGTGGTGTTTGGCGAACTGCCCAAGACCAGCACCGGCAAGATCCAGAAGTTCGAGCTGCGCAAGCGCGCCGGGTCGGTACAGGCGATCGACGTCTGAACCCGGCCCCGCTCAGGGATCCGGCACCCCGGAGAGGCGGTTTGCACTCCCCTCCCCCACGGACTGCGGGGCGGGGCTGCCGCGCCGCTCGCGCCGCCACGCCCAAGGGGGCTGCGGATCGGGTTGCGCCCATAACCCCAGCCGGCCGGTGCGGGCCAGGGTTTCGGCCAACGCATAGCGCCAACGCTCGGTCAGGGGTTGTTCCCGCGCGTGGGCCGTGTAGTGCCAGGCCAGGCCCTGCTCCACGACCCACAGGGCAAGGTCCTGCGGCTGGGCATCGCCGGGCAGCCACAGCACGGCCAGGGTGCGGCCATACCGGTCGCGGCCGCGGGGCTCCAGGGTTACCGCGCGGCCCAGCGCGCGTTCGCGGACGGCCTCGCGCGCCTGCGGGCCGTACGGCTGCTCCAGTTCCGGCGCATCGATGGTGGCCAGCCGCACCGCGTACACCCGGCCACTGGCATCGCGCACGCGCACCGTGTCGCCGTCGTGCACCGACACCACCGTCACGGCGCGCGCGGCGGCTTCGGACGGCGGACCGGACGGCCCGGGCCCGCCGCACGCGGCCAGCCCCAGCGCGAAGGCCACCGCCAGCCACAGGCGCTTCGTCATAGCTGGGGCCGCAGTTCGAGCGCCGCCTCGTGCAGCAGTGGCAGCAGTTCCCGCTCCACGGCGCCGTCACGCAGGCGGTTCTGGGACAGCACGGCGTTGAGGGCGGCGACGGTGCGGCCCTGCATGTCGCGCAGGGGCACCGCGACGGCGTGCACGCCCAGCTCGTGCTCCTCGCTGCAGACGCAATGGTCTGCCTGCCGCACCTGCTGCAGGATGCGCCGCAACGCCTCCGGCTCGGTCACGGTGTAGGGGGTCAGGCGCGGCAGGCTGCCGGTGGCTGCGGTGCGTTCGGCCAGCCATTGCGCCAAGGCGGGCCGCGCCAGGGCCGCAAGCAGCACACGGCCGGTGGACGTGGCGTGGGCAGGCAGGCGCGCGCCCAGGTGCAGCCCATGCGCCGTCCAGCGTGCCCGGGCCCGGACCGCAGACGGATCCCCCAGCGACGCCCCTTGCCAGTCGCCGCCGCCCTCGGCCGGGGGCGCGACGCTGCGGGCCACGACGACCACCGCGTCGCCGTCGAGCACGGCCACCGAAAAGGACTCGCGCGCCTGCGCCGCCAGCCGGTTGAGCACCGGCTGCACCGCGCGCGGCAGGCGCGCCGACGCCAGATAGCTGCCGGACAAGCGCAGCACCTTGGGCGAGAGCCAGAAGTAGTGCCCATCGGTCTCCAGATAACCCAGATGGGCCAGCGTGAGCAGATGGCGGCGGGCGGCCGCGCGCGTCAGGCCGGTGCGCTGCGCGGCCAGGGTGGCGTTGAGGCGCTGGCGCTCGGTATCGAAGCTCTCCAGCACCGCCAGCCCCTTGGCCAGGCCGGCGATGTAGTCCGCAGCGGCAATGTCCATGGCGCAACGATACCCGATTCGCCCGCTGGATGCGGAATTTTGCGCGGTGATCGCGCAACCCGCACGATCACCGCGCAATCGATGTAGGGCAAGACCACGCGGGGCGTGCGCGGCCCCTAGCATGACCGCGTCATCGATTCCCTGAGGAGACCCCCATGCGTACCCAAGTCGTCATCGTTGGCGCCGGCCCTTCCGGGCTGCTGCTCGGCCAATTGCTGCACAAGGCCGGCATCGACAACGTCATCGTCGAGCGCCAAAGCGCCGAGTATGTGCTCGGCCGCATCCGCGCCGGCGTGCTGGAGCAGGTGGCGGTGGATGTGCTCGACGAGGCCGGGGTCGGCCAGCGCATGCACGCCGAGGGCCTGCCGCACGCAGGCTTCGACCTGCTGTTCAAGGGGGCGCGCCACCGCATCGACCTGGCGGGCCTGACCGGTGGCAAAAAGGTGCTGGTCTATGGCCAGACCGAGGTGACGCGCGACCTGATGGCCGCGCGCGCCGCCAGCGGGCAGGCCACGGTGTACGAGGCCGCCCACGTCGCCATCCACGGCTTCGACGGCGCACACCCCCATGTGACCTACGAAAAGGATGGCGTCACCCACCGCATCGACGCCGACTTCATCGCCGGCTGCGACGGCTTTCACGGCGTGTGCCGCGCCAGCGTGCCGCGCAGCGCCATCACCGAGTACGAAAAAGTCTACCCGTTTGGCTGGCTCGGGTTGCTGTCCGACACGCCACCGGTGCACGAAGAGCTGATTTACGTCAACAGCCCGCGCGGCTTTGCGCTGTGCTCCATGCGCAGCCGCACCCGCAGCCGCTACTACCTGCAGGTGCCGCTGTCCGACACCGTGGACAGTTGGAGTGACCAGGCGTTTTGGGACGAGCTGCGCCGCCGCCTGGACCCGGCCGCGGCCGAGGCGCTGGTCACCGGCCCCTCGTTCGAAAAAAGCATCGCGCCGCTGCGCAGCTTCGTCAGCGAGCCGATGCGCTTTGGCCGGCTGCTGCTGGCGGGCGATGCGGCCCACATCGTGCCGCCGACGGGGGCCAAGGGGCTCAACCTCGCCGCCACCGACGTCAAGTACCTGGCCGATGCGCTGATCGAACATTTCCTGGAGCGCTCGGACGCCGGAATCGACGGCTATTCGGAGCGCTGCCTCAAGCGCATTTGGCGCGCGGAGCGGTTCTCGTGGTGGTTCACCAGCCTGATGCACCGCTTTCCGGGTGAGGGCGAGATCGCGCAGAAATTCCAGGAAGCCGAGCTGGACTACCTGATCCACAGCGAGGCCGGCGCGCGCACCATCGCCGAAAACTACGTCGGCCTGCCGTTGGACTTTGGCTTGCGGCGCGCCTGACGCCCCACCGCCGCCGCGCCCCCGGGCGCGGATGCCCCTCCGGACTCGCCCCCCGTGATCCGCGGGGGCAAGCCGGTGTGCTGGGTCAGCAGCCGGCCTTTGACCGGCTGGGAGGTGCGGCTCGGCGCCGCCGCCCGCGGCCGCCCCCCGGGCGGGGTGGAGTTGGCCCGCCGCGGGCTCTGGTAGCCCCCGTCCGTCAACGGCTGGTAGGTGGGGACGAGGTGATGCTTGCCGTTGCCAATCAGGTCGGCGCGGCCCATGCGCTTGAGCGCCTCGCGCAGCAGCGGCCAGTTGTTGGGGTCGTGGTAGCGCAAAAATGCCTTGTGCAGGCGGCGGCGTTTCTCGCCTTTGACGACGTCCACCGCCTCGGCCCGCTCGTCGCGGTGAATGCCTTTGAGCGGGTTGAGCCCCGTGTGGTACATGGCCGTGGCCGTGGCCATGGGGCTGGGATAGAAGGTTTGCACCTGATCGGCGCGAAAGCCGTTTTTCTTCAGCCACAGCGCCAGGTGCATCATGTCCTCGTCGCTGGTGCCGGGGTGTGCGGCGATGAAGTACGGAATCAGGTACTGCTCTTTGCCCGCTTCGGCGCTGAATTGATCGAACAACTGCTTGAAGCGGTCGTAGCTGCCGATGCCCGGCTTCATCATCTTGGACAGCGGGCCGGGCTCGGTGTGCTCGGGCGCGATCTTGAGGTAGCCGCCGACGTGGTGCTGCACCAGTTCCCGGACGTACTCGGGGCTTTTCACCGCCAGGTCGTAGCGCAGGCCGGAGCCGATGAGGATTTTCTTGATGCCGGGCAGCGAGCGGGCACGGCGATAGATGCGGATCAGGGGGCCGTGGTCGGTGGTGAGGTTGGCGCAGATGCCCGGATAGACGCAGCTGGGCTTGCGGCAGGCGGCCTCGATCTCGGGGCTTTTGCAGCCCAGGCGATACATGTTGGCCGTGGGCCCGCCCAGGTCGGAGATGACGCCGGTGAAGCCCGCGACCTTGTCGCGAATCTCCTCCACCTCTTTGATGATGGAGTCCTCGGAGCGGCTCTGGATGATGCGGCCCTCGTGCTCGGTGATGGAGCAGAAGGTGCAGCCGCCAAAACAGCCGCGCATGATGTTGACCGAGAAGCGAATCATCTCCCAGGCCGGGATCTTGGTCGGGCCGTCGTGGCGGCCGCGCTCGTCGGCGTAAGCGGGGTGCGGGCTGCGCGCGTAGGGCAGGCCGAACACCCAGTCCATCTCGGCCGTGGTCAGGGGGACGGACGGTGGGTTGATCCACACGTCGCGGGCGGCCGGCCCGCTGCCGTGGGCCTGCACCAGCGCGCGGGCGTTGCCGGGGTTGGTCTCCAGATGCAGCACGCGGTTGGCATGGGCATAGAGGACCGGGTCGGCCTTGACCTGCTCGTAACTCGGCAGGCGGATGACGGTGCGCTCGCGCGGCGGGCGGCCCCGGTGCGGCAAGGACGGATTGGCCATGAAGCGCAGCGGTTGCACAGGCGCGGCGGGGACTTCGTCTTCCCGCGCGCAGGTCTGGCCCTGGGCCTTGGCCTGCTCCGAAACCATCAGGTACGGGTTGACATGCGCATCCACCCGGCCGGGCTGGTCCACTTCGGTGGAGTCGATCTCGAACCAGCCCTCGGGCGTGCTGCGCCGCACGAAGGCGGTGCCGCGCACGTCGGTGATGGACTCGATCGGCTCGCGCCGGGCCAGGCGGTGGGCCACTTCGACCAAGGCGCGCTCGGCATTGCCGTAGAGCAGCAGGTCGCATTTGCTGTCGAGCACGATGGAGCGGCGCACCGTCTCGCTCCAGTAGTCGTAGTGGGCGATGCGGCGCAGGCTGCCCTCGATGCCACCCAGGATGATGGGCACGTCTTTGTACGCCTCGCGGCAGCGCTGGCTGTAAACGATGGCGGCGCGGTCCGGCCGTCGGCCGCCCTGCCCGCCCGGGGTGTAGGCGTCGTCGGAGCGGATCTTGCGGTCGGCCGTGTAGCGGTTAATCATCGAGTCCATGTTGCCCGCCGTCACGCCCCAGAACAGGTTGGGGCGGCCCAGGGCCTTGAAGGCCTCGGCGCTGTGCCAGTCCGGCTGAGCGATGATGCCGACGCGAAAGCCCTGCGCCTCCAGCACGCGGCCGATCACAGCCATGCCAAAGCTCGGGTGATCCACATAGGCGTCGCCAGTGACCAGGATGACGTCGCACGAATCCCAGCCCAGCGCCTCCATCTCGGCGCGGCTCATGGGCAGGAAGGGGGCCACCCCGAAGCGTTTGGCCCAGTACGGCTTGTAGCTGGTCAGCGGCTTGGCGTGGCGTGGGAAGAAAGAGACGTCGACCGGGGCATTCATGGGGGCAGGCGTCCGCAGAAAAACCGTGCAGTGTACGCCGGCGGGCCGTGCGCCGTGCCCCGGTGCGACGAGCGGCCCCGCTGCGATCAGGGGGACTGGGGCGGTGCGCCCGGCTCGCGGCGGCGGAACATGCCCCACCCTTCCATGTGCAGCACCTGCTCGCCGTGCTGGTTGAACAGCGCCCACACGGTGCGCACCAAGCCGACGTCGGGCCGCTTGCCCATCGGGCGCTTGTCGACGATGGTGTGGCGCAGCCGCAGCTCGTCACCGGGAAAGACGGGCTTGAGCCATTTCAGGCTCTCCAGCCCCGGCGAGCCCAGGCTCGACGACTCGTGCAGAAAGTTCGTCACCATCAGCCGCATGGCCAGTGCACAGGTGTGCCAGCCGCTGGCACACAGGGCGCCGAACACCGAGTGGCGCGCGGCCTCGGGGTCCAGGTGAAACGGCTGCGGATCGTACTGGCGGGCAAACGCAACGATCTCTTCCTCGGTCACGGTCAGGCTGCCCAAGTCGCGCGAGTCGCCGACGGCGAGGTCTTCCCACCAGATGCGGATGTGGGGGCTGGATGCGGGGTCGATGGCGGTCATGGCATTTCCTCCTGCCGACACCATAGCGTCGCCGGCCGGCCCTGGGCGTCACAGATCGGACAAAGCGATCTGCACCTGTTGCTCAAAGTGTGCGACATCCCCCAGGGCGTTGGCCTGCAACAAGGCGGTCACCTGGGCCAGCGCCAGGGCCGCGCCACCGCCGCTCGCCGCGGGCGTCAGCGCCCACCAGTGCCGCGCGGTGGTCATGCGCCGGCGTCCCCGAACGCGTGCCGCAGGGCGCGCGCGGCATCCTGGTGCGCGCGCAGCGCCTCCGGGAGGATGCGCCCCATCTTGATGAACTCGTGCGTCACGCCGCGGTAGATCTCCAGGTCCACGGCGACGCCGGCCATGCGCAGGGCATCGGCGAGCAGGATGCCCTCATCGACCAGGGGGTCGCACTCCGCCAGGCCGATCCAGGCGGGGGCCACGCCATCGAAGTCCGGGGCCAGCAGCGGGGCAAAGCGCCAGTCCTCGCGCTGGCTGTCGTCGATGTAGTGGCGGAAGAACCACTGGATGGTCTCGGCCTCCAGCAGAAAGCCGTGTCCGAAGCGACGGTGCGACGCCGTGTCCTGCCACGCCGAGCACCCCGGGTAGAACAGCAGTTGCAGCGCCAGCGGCCAGCCGGCATCGCGCGCCTGCAGAGCCGTCACGACCGCCAGGGTGCCACCGGCGCTGTCGCCCCCGATGGCGATGCGCCCCGGATCCAGCCCCAGCCCCGCAGCGGCGCCGCGCAGCCAGGCCAAGGCATCGAAGGCGTCATGCACCGCCGTGGGGAAGCGGTGCTCGGGCGCCAGACGGTAATCCAGCGACAGCACGGCGCAGCCGGCCAGATGGGCCAAGTGTCGGCACAGGGGGGCGTGCGTGCGCACACTGCCCACCGTAAAGCCCCCGCCATGCAGATAGAGCAGCACCGGCGGCGGTGTGGCGTGCGGCGGCCGATGCGGCACGACGAGTTCGGCCGCCAGCCGCGCACCGTCGCGGGCGGGGATCGCCAGAGACTCCACCCGCGCCATGCGGTGCGGCGGCAGGTCCAGCACATTGGCGCCCGCCTCGTAAAAGGCCCGCGCCTGCTCGGGCGTCAGGGCATGCAGGGGCGGCCGCCCCGCGCGGGCCATGCGATCCAGCACCCCGCGCATGGCGGGGGTCAGCAATTGGCGGGGATGGGTGTGCGTCATGGGGCGGATTGTCGCGCGCGAGCCAGGCCGTCACCGCCGCCGCGCGCTACAGTCCGGGCCAGCCCCCCACCCACTCAGTATGAGGAGACTCCACCCGTGGCCGAAATCCGCTACCTCACCACCATCCAGATCGAATCCGGTGCGCTGCGCCTGCTGCGCAGCGAGTGCGCGCGCGTGGGAATCGCCCGCCCGCTGATCGTGACCGATGCCGGCGTGCGCGCGGCCGGTCTGCTGGAGCGCGCGGTGGCGGCCCTGGGGGACGGCGGCCCCACCCTGCCCCACGCCGTCTACGACGGCACGCCGTCCAATCCGACCGAGGCGGCCGTGCGCGCGGCCGCGGCGGTCTACCGCGAGGCCGGCTGCGACGGGCTGATCGCCCTGGGCGGCGGCAGCGCGATCGACTGCGCCAAGGGCGTGGCCATCGCCGTGGCGCACGAGGGGCCGCTCAAGACTTACGCGACCATCGAGGGCGGCTCGCCGCGCATCACGGACCGGGTGCCGCCCCTGATCGCGGTGCCGACGACGGCGGGCACCGGCAGCGAGGTGGCGCGCGGCGCGATCCTGATCGTCGACGATGGGCGCAAACTCGGCTTTCACAGTTGGCACCTGCTGCCCCGCGCCGCCATCCTGGACCCCGACCTGACGCTGGGCCTGCCGCCGCGGCTGACCGCGGCCACGGGCATGGATGCCATCGCGCACTGCATCGAGACCTTCCTGGCCCCGGCCTTCAATCCGCCGGCCGACGGCATCGCCCTCGACGGACTGGAGCGCGGCTGGGCCCACATCGAGCGCGCCACGCGCGACGGCCAGGACCGCGAGGCGCGGCTGCACATGATGAGCGCCAGCATGCAGGGGGCCATGGCATTCCAGAAGGGGCTGGGCTGCGTGCACTCGCTCAGCCACAGCTTAGGCGGCCTGAACCCCGCCCTGCACCACGGCACGCTCAATGCCGTCTTTCTGCCGGCGGTGATCGCCTTCAACGCCGGGGCCGAGAGCGTGCAGCGCGAGCGCCGGCTGCAGCGCATGGCGCGTGTGATGGGGCTGGCGGGTCCGGACGACATCGGTCCCGCGATCCGGGCGCTCAACGCCCGGCTGGGCCTGCCCGCCGGGCTGGCCGACATGGGGGTGACGCCGGCAATGTTCGAGCGCATCATCGACGGGGCGATGGCCGACCACTGCCACAAGACCAACCCGCGGCTGGCCACCCGCGACGACTACCGCGCGATGCTCGAAGCGTCGCTGTGACCGGCTCCCAGGGCTACGGTCAACGGCCGCAGCCCGATCAGAGCGGCTCGACGCGGGCCGGATCGGGCCGCTGCAGCCAGGCGGCAAATTCGTCCGCCAGGCGCTGCGCCTCGCGCACGGCGGTCTGCCACGCCTGCATGCGCTCGGCCAGCCGGTGGCCATAGCGCGGAAAGTCGGTCCGATCGGGCAATTTGCCATTGGGCAGCCGCCGCACCCAGTCCGGATCGGGCGACAGCACGATGGTGTGGTCCAGCGCAGCCGTGGGGCGGTGGCGCCAGCGCAGGCCCTTGTCCAGCCAGCCCGGGATGACCTGCCGCTGGAAATGCGGGTACAGCACCAGCCCGCGCGTCGGGCGCCAGCGCAGGTGCAGGTGGTAGTCGGTGATGCCGCCGTCCCAGTACGCGCCAGGCGGGGCCCCCGGAATATGGTGCACCGCCTGGAGCACGAACGGGATAGAGCAGCTCGCCTGCAGCGCGGGCATGAAGTTGTCGGCCTGCAGCGGCACATTGCGCGTGCGGTAGTCCGTGGGGTCGAACGGCAGCTCCGGCAGGCGGCCGCCGCGTTCGGGGCCGGCCACCGGGGCAGAGAACACCACCCGCTCCAGCCAGGCCCCCATGGCGCGACGGCGCAGCGCATTGGTCAGAAAAGCGCCCGCGTACCCCAACGGCGTGCGCCAACGCCCCTCGTGGCCCAGCAAATGGCGCCCCCGCGATGTGACGATGTGGAGCCGGTAGCGCGGATGGTGCAGCACTTCGCCCAGGCGGCCCCCGAAAAAATCGCGCAAATTGCGAGCAAATGACGCGCTGACGTGCTCCGGCGTGGGGCGGCTGCGCCCCGGCTCGACTTCGTAGTCCTGGGCGATGTAGTCCCGCTCCAGCCGCTCGAAGGCCGCCACGGGGTCGTCCAGACAGGCGGTGGCCATGCGCCAGGCCCCGATCGAGGCCCCCACCAGATCCACCGCATGCCCCCCTTGAGGCAGCCACTCGCCAAACAAAAAGCGGTCCAACGGCCCCAGAATCAAACCCTTGGGCCCGCCGGCGGCACCCGGAATCACGCCGACCGCCGCCGGTTGCAACCCGTCGCGGCGCAGGTGAGCAAGCGCCGCCGGGCCGGCATGGATGCGCAGCGCCCGGGTCATGCCCCGCCCTCGATGACCACCCCGCCGGGATCGACCAGGGTGTCGGGATCCAGCTGCAGCAGCTCGCCCACCGCGTCGGGGTAGGTGTGGATCAGGGCATCGCGCTGGTTGCCCAGCGTCCACAGGCGGGCGCGCCAGGCCGCCATGTGGACGACGGCGGCCAGCGGATCGGCCGATTCGCGGTGCAGCGGGTCGACGTGGTGCTCGATGGCCTGCACCAGCACCCGCGGCAAGCGCCAGTGCTGCCCGAGCGCCGCGCCCACCTCGGCGTAGGAGTAGCCCAGCGCCTGGTACTCCGCGCCGGCGCGCTCCAGGGCAAACCAGGGCCGCTCGCGGTCCAGATCGCGCATGACCTCGGGCAGGGCCTGGTGCATGACGAGTTCGCCCACGGCGTGCAGCAGCGCGGCGGTGAAGGCCACGTTGTCGTCCAGCCGGCGCGGGGCGCACACCCGGCGGGCCACCGACGCCGCGACGAAGCTGTACGCCCAAAACCGCTCCAGATCGATGCCCGGCGGGGCCGGAAAGCGGCTTTGCACCGCGGCGGCCAGCACCAGCGCCCGCACCCGATGCAGCCCGAGCACCGTGACCGCATCGCGCACGCTGTGCACGGGCCGCAGCAGCCGCAGAAAGGCCGAATTGGCCTGCTGCAACAGCCGGGCCACGAGGGCGGGATCGCGCTCGATGTCGGCGGTCACGGCGTTGAGGTCGACCTCGTCACGCCCAAAAGTGGCGATCAAGCGCGCGGCCACCTCGGGCACCACGGGCAGCGCATCCGGTCGCTGAAGCAGGGCCTGTAATCGCATCGCCTGCCCTCAATGCAAAAAGGCGGCCAGTTCACCGGCCGAGGTCCATTCCTGCGGATCCTTGTCGAGCACGGTTTCCAGGCTCAGACCGAGCAGTATCGCCACCACGTCCGGGAAGGTCGCGGCCATCGCATCGCGGTCCAGGTTCATCTCCTGCGCGCGCGCGCGCCACGATGCCATGTGGATGACCCCGGCCAGCGGCTCGTAGATATCGCCCTCGAACGGGACCAGCTGGTGGCGCAGCGCCTTGACGATGACTTCGGGGAAATCCCAGCGCTGCGCGAAGGCCGCGCCCACGTCGGCGTAGGTGTAGCCCAACACCGATCGTTCGACCTCGGCGCGCTTCATGTCGAATGGCGAGACGCGCCAGTCGATCTTGGCCACGACGTCGGGCATGCCGATGTGCATGACCAGATCCCCGACGGCATGCACCAGCCCCGCCGTGAAGGCGGCCCCCTCCGGCAGGCGCAGGCTGCGCGCCAGCGGCCGGCAGATCTTGGCCGTGTTGAGACTGTAGCGCCAAAACTGCTCCAGATTGACGCCCGGCACGGTCTTGAAGCTGCTGCCCAGCGCCACCGCCTGCACCAGCGTGCGCAAGTGGTTGAAGCCCAGCACCGTGATCGCCTCGCCGACGCTGTCGATCTGCCGCGTCAACCCGAAGAAGGCCGAATTGGCCAGCTTGAGCAGGCGCGCCGTCAGCCCCGGGTCGGTCGCGACCAGGTCGGCGATGCGGCGCGGATCGGGATCGTCGCGGTCGAGTTCGGCCGTGACCTCCGAGACCACACGCGGGATGCTCGGGATCGCCTTGGCCTGGTTGAGCAGTTCGTCGAGCGTCATGTCAGCGTGCGATTATCCGCGCTGCCGCAGCCCCTGCAGCTTGGCGAATGCCGATGCCATGGCCGTGGCGGCCGGCTCGGCCGGGCGGGCGCGCACGCGGGCGCCCCCGGCCCCGTTGCCAGCTCCGTTCCCGGCCCCGTCGGCGCTCCGCCCCGACGGCGCCTGCCCCGGCTGCGCATCCAGCCGCATGGTCAGCGCGATGCGCCGGCGCGGCAGGTCCACCTCCAGCACCTTGACGCGCACGATGTCGCCGGCCTTGACCACCTCGCGTGCATCGGCCACATACCGGTTGGCCAGTTGGCTGACGTGCACCAGCCCGTCCTGGTGCACGCCGACGTCCACGAACGCGCCGAACTGCGCCACGTTGGTCACCGTACCCTCCAGCACCATGCTGGGCTTGAGGTCCTTCAGATCCTGCACCGTGTCGTCGAAGCGCGCGACCCGGAAATCCGGCCGCGGGTCGCGCCCGGGTTTTTCCAGCTCGCTCAGGATGTCGCGCACCGTCACCACCCCGAAGCGGTCGTCGGCAAAGGCCTCGGGCTTGAGCGCGCGCAACACCTCGGCCTTGCCCATCACGGCCTCGATGGGGCGGCCCGCCGCAGCCAGGATGCGCTCGACGACGGGATAGGTCTCCGGGTGCACACCCGTCATGTCCAGCGGATTGTCCCCGCCGCGGATGCGCAGGA
This sequence comes from Tepidimonas fonticaldi, assembly GCF_007556755.1. Classification (GTDB taxonomy): domain Bacteria; phylum Pseudomonadota; class Gammaproteobacteria; order Burkholderiales; family Burkholderiaceae_C; genus Tepidimonas; species Tepidimonas fonticaldi. Next base: position 245,757 of record NZ_VJOO01000001.1, read on the forward strand.
AGCCCGCGCACTGCTCGAAGGTCTTGGGCCCCAGCCCCGTCACCTGCAACAGTTGCTGCCGGTGGCGGAAGGCCCCGTGGGCGTCACGCCAGCGCACCACGGCGCGCGCCGTCGCCGCGGACAGGCCCGAGACGCGCGCGAGCAACGGCACGCTGGCCGTGTTCAAGTCCACCCCCACGCCGTTGACGCAGTCCTCCACCACGGCATCCAGCGTGCGCGCCAGGGCCGCCTGGTTGACGTCGTGCTGGTACTGGCCAACGCCAATGCTCTTGGGGTCGATCTTGACCAGCTCGGCCAGCGGATCCTGCAGCCGGCGCGCGATGCTCACCGCCCCGCGCAGGCTCACGTCGAGCTCCGGCAACTCCTGCGCCGCGGCCTCGCTGGCACTGTAGACCGAGGCGCCGGCCTCGCTGACGACGACCTTTTGCGGCAGCGGGCCCGCCCCGCCCTGGCGCAGGCGCTGCAGCAGCTCGGCCACCAGTCGGTCGGTCTCGCGGCTCGCGGTGCCGTTGCCGATGGCGATCAGCTCCACGCCGTGGCGCCGCACCAGCGCGGCCAACGCCGTCAGCGCCCCTTCGACATCGCGCCGGGGCTCGAACGGATAGACCGTGGCAGTGTCCACCACCTTGCCGGTGGCATCCACCACCGCCACCTTGACGCCGGTGCGGATGCCGGGGTCCAGCCCCATCGTCGGTCGCGCGCCGGCCGGTGCAGCCAGCAGCAGGTCGCGCAGGTTGGCGCCGAACACCTGGATCGCCACCGCCTCGGCCTGCTCGCGCAGGCGGGCGAACAGGTCGCGCTCGATCGACAGGCTCAGCTTCACACGCCACGTCCAGGCCACGCAGCGGCGCAGCAGGTCGTCGGCGGCGCGGCCCTGGTGGCTCCAGCCCAGCAACCGGGCCAGGCGTCCCTCGGCCACCGAGGGCTGGCCAGCCGGCGCCTCCTGCGGCTGAGCCAGGCGCAGATCCAGCACCTCCTGCGCGCGGCCGCGCAGCATCGCCAGCGCCCGGTGCGACGGCACGCGCGCGATCGGCTCGTCGTGCTCGAAGTAGTCGCGGAACTTGGCGACCTCCGGGTCGTCGGGGTTGCGCGCCTCGATGCGGCGGCTGCGCAGCAGCCCCTCGGTCCACAGCCACTCGCGCAGCGGCTGCACGAGGGTGGCGTCCTCGGCCCAGCGCTCGCTCAGGATGTCACGCACGCCGTCCAGCACCGCGGCCACGGTGGTGAAGTCGCTGCCGTCCTCGCTCTTGGCTTCCTTCACGTAAGGCTGGGCGGCGGCGTGCGGATCCAGCGTCGGGTCGGCCCAGAGCGCATCCGCGAGCGGCTCCAGCCCCGCCTCGCGCGCGATCTGGCCCTTGGTGCGGCGCTTGGGCTTGTACGGCAGGTAGAGGTCTTCCAGATCCTGCTTGGTCGCCGCGGCCTCCAGCGCCGCCCGCAGCGCGGGCGTGAGCTTGCCCTGCTCCTCGATGCTGCGCAGGATGGCGGCGCGGCGCTCTTCCAGCTCGCGCAGGTAGGTCAGACGCTGCTCCAACTGGCGCAGCTGGGTGTCGTCGAGGCCCCCGGTGGCCTCTTTGCGGTAGCGGGCGATGAAGGGGACGGTGGCGCCGCCGTCCAGCAGGTCCACGGCGGCCTGCACCTGGGCGGCGCGCACGCCGAGCTCGTCGGCGAGGCGGGCAACGATCGTCGTGCTCACGGTCGATGGCATGGGGTGGTTCGATACGAAAACCGGCAAGTGTGCCACGGCGCCCCCGGCACGCCGTTTGCTCAGCGGTCGATCGTGATCATTCATCTCCACCCGCATTCCGCCCGCCCATGAGTCTGCCCGCCGTCCCCATCGACAACTACCTGCCCTACATGCCCGACGTCACGCGCTGCGAGACGTCGCTGCGCGAGCTGAACCTGATGTGGCGCCTGATCGAGTCGACCGCGCGCATGGTCTGCCCGCAGGAGGCGCAGGCCATCCTGCCGACGATTGCCGCCACGCGCGCCGGCTTCGACCGGCTGGAGCGCGAGCTGGTGCGCAGCCTGGTGGCCGAGAAGATCGACCACGCCATGGCGGCGCTGGGCACGCGCGCCGGCTACGTGATCGACATCGTCGTGCGCAACCTGTACGAGCGCACCGCCGACGTCGGCTTCCTGGCCACCGACCGCGTGCTGTGCGAGTTCGTCGCCGGGCTGACGCGCGACGTCGACGCCGTGCGCGCGCGGCTGCTGTCGTACCGGCGCAAGTACACGGTGTACGACGAGATCCTGCTGCTGGACCCGCAAGGCAACGTGCTGGTGCAGACCGACCCCGCGCACGCGGTGGAGGGCACGCAGGACCCGTTGCTCGAGCAGGCACTGGCCTCGGACGGCTACGTGCAGATCTTTCGCCCGACCGACCTGCGCCCCGGGCTGGGCGCCAGCCTCATCTACGCCCAGCGCATGCTGCACCCGACGACGCGCCAGCCGGCCGGCGTGCTGTGCCTGGTGTTCGGCTTCGAGGCCGAGATGGCCGGCATCTTCCGCTCGCACGGCGACCCGGCCGGCCGCTCCATCCTGCTGCTGCTGGACGCTCAGGCGCGCGTCATCGCCAGCTCCGACGAGCACTGGATCGGGCGCGGCGCGCGCGTGCCGGTCAATCCCGACGGCGCGCCGCGCCTGCTGCTGCACGCCGGGCGCGAGTACCTGGTCTGCACGCGCCGTGCCGAGGGCTACCAGGGCTACCTGGGCCCGGAGGGCTGGCAGGGGCAGGTGATGGTGCCGGTGGACCTGGCCTTCACGCGCGACGAGGGCAGCGCGCTGGAGGCGCTGGACCCCGGCACCGCCGCCGGCCTGCTGTCGCACGCGCGCAGCTTCAGCCCGCCGCTGTACGAGGTGATCCGCGCCACCGAGTCGATCCGCCGGGTGGTGTGGAACGGCCAGGTCGTCACCGCCGGGCGCGACATCGACCGCCAGCGCCTCAAGACCATCCTCGACCAGATCAGCGAGACCGGCGCGCGCAGCAACACGCTGTTCGCGCAGTCGGTGCGCGACCTCTACGACACCGTGCTGGCCTCCGGCCTGCAGCGCGTCGGCTTCGTCGCCCACCTGGCGGTGGACCTGCTGGACCGCAACCTGTACGAGCGCGCCGACGACTGCCGCTGGTGGGCGATGACGCCGGAGCTGCGCACCATCCTGGCGCAGCCGGAGCCCCAGGACGGTGCGCGCGAGACGATCACGCCGCTGCTGCGCTACATCCACTCGCTCTACACCGTCTACACGCGGCTGTTCGTCTACGACCGCGGCGGGCGCATCGTCGCCCAGTCGCACGACGGCGGCGACGACGGGCTGGTCGGCCGCCGCGTCGACGAGGCCACGCTGCAGGCGGTGCTGGCGCTGCAAGACGAGCAGCGCTACCACGTCTCGCCGTTCCAGGTGGAGCCGTGGACCGACGGACGCCCGACCTACACCTACCACGCCGCGATCCGCCACCCGGAGGACGGCCGCATCGTCGGCGGCATCGGCATCGTCTTCCACGCCGAGCGCGAGCTGCTGGCGATGCTGCGCGGCGCCGTCGGCCAGCGGCCGGACGCGCGCGCCTACCTGACCGACCGGCAGGGCCGCGTCATCGCCAGCACCGACCCGGCCACGCCGGTGGGGACGGTGCTGGCGGCCGCCGGGCCGTGGCTGGAGCTGCCCAACGGCGCCACCGCCAGCCGCGTCATCGAGCACGAGGGGCACTACGTGCTGCTGGGCGCCTCGGCCTCGGCCGGCTACCGCGAGTTCAAGACCAGCGACGGCTACCGCGACGACGTGCTGGCCTTCGTGATCGAGACGCTGGGCCCGGTACGGCGCGCCAGCGCCCGGGTCGGCGGCGCCCACGACGACGGCTGGACGCACGGCGCGGCGCGCGGCGGGCAGGAGTACGCCACCTTCTACCTCGGCAACGACCTGCTGGCGCTGGATGCGGCGTGCGTGCGCGAGGCGGTGCCGGCCGAGCGCATGACCAGCGCCCCGGCCGGCGGCCACCCGGCGCGCGTCGGTCTGCTGCCGCCGACCGACAACACCGCCGTGCGCCACTTCCTGTGGGTGTACGACCTCGGCCGCCTGCTCGGCGTCGCCGCCCCGGCGGACACCGCCGTGCAGGGCCGCCAGATCATCCTGGTGGAGCACGGCGGCCAGACCGCCGGCCTGCTGGTCGACGAGCTGCACGCCGTGCCGGAGTTCGCGCCGAACGAGATCATCGAGGCGCCGTTCGGCGGTGCCGCGCGGCGGCTGATCGACCGCCTGATCCGCGCCCGCGGCGGCGAGGTGCTGATCCCGGTGGTGGACACCGTGCGGCTGTTCGCCGCCCTGCGGCAGGGCGAGGAGCGGCTGGCTTCAGCCGCCTGACGTCAGCCGCCTGAACGCAGCGCCGCGCGCAACTGCGCGCCGACCTCCGGCCGGTCGGCGAACGGGTCGGGAGGGTTGCGGCCCTCGACGATCGCCTGCAGGCGCTGCGCCACCGGTGCCAGGGCATGCGGGTGGCTGTAGATGTAGAAGCGGTCCTGCTCCATCGCCTGGAACACCTGCCACGCCACTTCGGCTGCGGTCACCTTGCCGCTGCTGACCGCCTTCTCGCTCATGGCCTGCCCGATGAGCTGGCTGCGCGTCGGGGCAGCCGACGGCAGATCCGCCGGGCGGTTGCGCTGGCTGTGGGCGATGCCGGTCGGCACGAAATACGGACAGAGGACGCTGGCGCCGACCTGGTCCGTGACCAGCCGCAGGTCCTGATACAAGGTCTCGGTCAGCGCCACCACCGCGTGCTTGCTGACGTTGTAGACCCCCATGTTGGGCGGCGTCAGCAGCCCGGCCATGCTGGCGGTGTTGACGATGTGGCCGCGCCAGGCGGGATCGGCCTGCGCCGCGGCCAGCATCATCGGCGTAAAGACACGCACACCGTGGATCACGCCCCACAGGTTGACGCCCAGCACCCACTGCCAGTCGGCGACGGTGTTTTCCCACACCAGCCCGCCGGCGGCCACGCCAGCGTTGTTGAAGACGAAGTGCGGCGCGCCGAAGCGGGCCTGCACGGCTTGGCCCAGATCGTCCATCTGGGCGGCGTCGGCCACGTCGACGCGCCGGGACAGCACCGGCACGCCGGCCGCCTCCGCCTCGGCGCGGGCGCGCTCCAGCGCATCGGGCTGTACGTCCACCAGCGCCAGGTTCATGCGGCGCTGCATCGCGATGCGCGCCACCTCCAACCCGAAGCCGGAGCCGGCCCCGGTGATGACGGCCGTGCGGCCGGCGAAGTCGGTGATCATGGGCGGGCCCTCGCGGTTCAATCCACCAGCTTGACGAGCTGCTTGCCGAAATTGCGGCCCTTGAGCAGCCCCAAAAACGCCTCGGGTGCCGACTCGATGCCGTGCGCCACGGTCTCGCGCGGGCGGAAACGCCCGCTGCCGACCAGCTCGCCCAGCTCCGCCAGCGCCTGCGGCCACACCTCCATGTGTTCGCTGACGATGAAGCCCTCGATGCGCATGCGGTTGATGAGGATCAGCGACGGGTTGAGCATCGGCAGCGGCTGGCCGTCGTAGCCGGCGATCATGCCGCACAGCGCCACGCGCGAGAACGCATTCGCGCGCAGCATCACCGCATCCAGCACGGTGCCGCCGACGTTTTCGAAGTGACCATCGATGCCGTTCGGACAGGCGGCCTTCAGCGCACGCGCCAGCGCGCCCAGATCGCGGTGCTCCCTGTAGTCGATGCAGTCGTCAAAGCCCAGCTCGTCGCGCACATAGGCGCATTTGTCGGGCCCGCCGGCGATGCCGACCACGCGGCAGCCGCGCTGCTTGGCCAGCACGCCAACCGCGCTGCCGACGGCCCCGCTGGCCGCACTGACGGTCACCGTCTGGCCCGGCTTGGGGTCGATGATCTTGACCAGCCCATACCAGGCCGTCACCCCCGGCATCCCCACCGCGCCCAGGTAATGGCTGGGCGGCACGCGCGAGACGTCCACCTTGCGCAGCAGCCCCGGCTGTTCGGCATCGACCACGCTGTACTGCTGCCAGCCGCCCATGCCGACGACCCAGTCACCGGGCGCATAGCGCGGGTGGCGGCTGTCCACCACCTGGCCGACGGTGCCGCCGATCATCACTTCGTTCAGCGGCTGGGGCGCGGCGTAGCTTTTGCCCTCGTTCATGCGACCACGCATGTACGGATCCAAGCTCAGATAGTGGTGACGCACCAGCACCTGGCCCTCGGCCAGCGCGGGGGTTTGCGTCTCCACCAGGCGGAAGTTGTCGACGGTGGCCTCGCCCTGGGGGCGGCTGACCAAAAGGATCTGCTTGTTCAGCGGCATGGAACACGACTCCAAAAAAAGCTGCGGGCTGGCCGCGGTCAGTCGGTAGGGACGACGCCCGCCTCAGTCGCGGGGCCGTTCAGATCGCGCACGTCCCGCCCCGGGGCGGGCAAACGGCGCACGTAGCGAAAGGTGCCGGTGGCGTGGGCGCACAGGCGTCGCGCCGCGTCGCGGATCTCGCCATCGGTGAAGGCCATCGTCGCCGTGCGGTGCAACAGCCGCGCGCGAGCCACCAGCGGCCCCTGCGCCGCCTGCATGGAGCTGGTTTTCATCTCGATGGTCACGACCCCCATGTCGCGCTGCACGCTGCGCGCGGCGTGCGCCATCACCACGTCGAGCAGCGTCATGCTCGCCCCGCCGTGCACCACGTCGAACGAGTTCAGGTGCTCGGCACTGGGGTCGAAGGCGATTTCCGCCTCGCCCTCCGCCCAGCGCCGCAGCCGAAAACCCAGCAGCTCGACGAAGGGGATGCGGACGCTGAACGGCAGGTCAGCCGCCGGTGACGACACTGACGCCCCCATCCACGGCCAGCCACTGCCCGGTGATGTGTTTGCCCGCGTCGGACGCGAACAGCACCACCGTGCCCTTGAGGTCCTCGTCGTCGCCCAGGCGCTGCAGCGGCGCGTGCGAGGCCAGGCGCTCCTCGCCCATGGCCTGCAGTGTCCCGCGGGTCATTTTGCTGGGGAAGAAGCCCGGGCAGATGGCGTTGACGCGGATGCCGTAGCGCCCCCACTCCGCCGCCAGCGCGCGGGTGAAGTTGACCACCGCGCCTTTGGAGGTGTTGTAAGCAATGGTCTTCATGTCCGGCGGGTTGCCGCCCAAGCCGGCGATCGAGGCGACGTTGACGATGCTGCCGCGGCGGCGCGGGATCATGCTGTGCTTGCCCACGTACTGGCTGAGGATGAAGTAGCCGCGGATGTTCAGGTTCATCACCTTGTCCCAGGCCTCCAGGGGATGCTCCTCGGCCGGCGCGCCCCAGGCGGCGCCCGCGTTGTTGACCAAGATGTCGATGTCACCCAGGCGCTGCAGCGTCTCGGCGGCCAGCCGATGGATGTCGTCCTCGCGGGCACAGTCGGCGGCGATCCAGCGCGCATCGATGCCTTGCGACTGGAGTTGGGCCGTGGCCTCCTCCAGCTCGTCGGCCTTGCGGGCGGTCAGCATCACCTTGGCGCCGGCCTCACCCAGCGCCTGCGCCAGTTGCAGGCCCAGGCCGCGCGAGCCGCCGGTGACGAGGGCCGTGCGGCCACTCAGGTCGAACAATTGCGCAATCGTGCGGGTCATGTCGGGGTCTCCTCGGGGTGTTTGGATTCGGAAGGGCAAACGCTCAAACGGTCCAACGATCAAAAGGCGTCTTCGGGCATCTCGGCGCAGGTCAGATCGCGCTCGCGCACGACCTGCAGCCACGCCGCGGTCTTGGGCAGTTCGTAATGAAAGAAATACCGGCAGGCCTGCAGGCGACCGCGGTTGGCGGCATCTTCCCGGCCGGCGGCGACCAGCGCCACATCCAGCCAGATCCAGGCAAGCACGGTGTGGCCAAAGGCCTGCAGATACGGCACCGCATTGGCCAGGGCCGGCACCGGGTCGCCATCCGCCCAGGCCGCCTGCGTGGCGGCACGGACCGCGTCCCAGGCGCCGTGCAGGGCATCCGCATGCGCGGCCAGGGCCGGCACCCCACGAGCGCGCCCGACGGTGGCGGCCATGCGCGCACCCAGCAACTGCATGCCCCGCCCCTCGTCCATCAGCACCTTGCGGCCCAGCAGGTCCAGCGCCTGGATGCCGTGCGTGCCTTCGTGAATCATGTTGAGGCGGTTGTCGCGCCAGTACTGCTCGACGGGAAAGTCGCGTGTATAGCCGTAGCCGCCGTGCACCTGGATGGCCAGACTGTTGGCCTCCAGGCACCATTCGCTGGGCCAGCTCTTGGCAATCGGGGTCAGCACCTCCAGCAGCAGGCGTGCCTCGTCGGCCGCTGCGGCGTCGCCGGTGTGCTGCTCGTCCACCAGGCGCGCGCAATACAGCTCCAGCGCCAACGCGCCTTCGCAGTAGGCCTTCTGGGCCAGCAGCATGCGCTTGACGTCGGCGTGCTCGATGATGCGCACGGGCGGCTGCGCCGGGTCTTTGCCCGCCGGGCCGATCGGGCGCCCCTGCGGGCGGTTGCGTGCGTAGTCCAGACTCGCCAGATAACCGGCCATGCCGAGCATGGTGGCGGCCATCCCGACCCCGATGCGCGCCTCGTTCATCATGTGGAACATGTAGCGCAGGCCCTGCCCCGGCTCGCCGACGCGGTAGCCGATGGCACCGGCGCCCCGACCGTCCAAGCCCGGGGCACGCACCGGGTAGCGGCCTTCGCCAAAATTGAGCAGGGTGTTGGTCGTGCCACGCCAGCCGCATTTGTGGTTCAGACCGGCCAGGGCCACGTCGTTGCGCTCGCCAGTCAACCGGCCCTCCGCATCCACCAGCTTCTTGGGCACGATGAACAGCGAAATCCCCTTCACCCCCGGCGGCAGCCGGCCGTCGGGGCCGGGGATCTTGGCCAGCACCAGATGGACGATGTTCTCGGTCAGCTCGTGCTCGCCGGCCGAAATCCACATCTTGTTGCCGCGCAGCCGGTAGCGCGGCCCCAGCGGGTCGGCCTCGTAATCATCGCCGTCGGGCACCGCCCGCGTGGCGATGTCGCTGAGGCTGGAGCCGGCTTGCGGCTCGCTCAGGCACATGGTGCCGGAAAAGCGCCCGGCAAACTCGTGCAGCGCGAAGGCGCGGCGCTGCGCGTCGGTCCCGTGCGCCATCAGCAGATTGGCGTTGCCCACCGTCAGCATGCCGGCCCCGATGCTGACCGAGGCCGCCGCGAAGAACGCATTGCCCGCCGCCTCCACCGTGTAGGGCAGTTGCATGCCGCCGATGGCGTAGTCCTGCGCGGCACTGAGCATGCCGCTGTCGGCGTAGGCCTTCCACGCCTCGTGCGTGGCGGCCGGCAGAATCACCCGCTCGCCGTCGAAGCGGGGCTCCTCCGTATCCACCAGCCGGTTGAAGGGCGCGTATTTTTCGCGCGCGATGCGCTCGCAGGTGTCGAGCACCGCGTCGAACGTCTCGCGCGAGTGGTCGGCGAAGCGCTCCCGAGTGGCGAGGGTCTGCGCCTGCAGCCACTCGTACAACAAAAAGTCGATGGCTGCGCGCAGCCCCTGGGCCATCACAGCACCTCGAACACGCCGGCTGCGCCCATGCCGCCGCCGATACACATGGTCACACAGACGCGCTTGGCGCCGCGGCGTTTGCCCTCGATGAGCGCGTGGCCGGTCAGGCGCTGCCCCGACACCCCGTACGGGTGGCCGATGGCGATGGCACCGCCGTTGACGTTGAGGCGATCGGCCGGAATGCCCAGGCGATCGCGGCAGTACAGCACCTGCACCGCGAAGGCCTCGTTGAGCTCCCACAGATCGATGTCGCCCACCGTCAGGCCCAGCCGGTCCAGCACCTTGGGTACGGCAAAAACGGGGCCGATGCCCATTTCGTCCGGCTCACAACCGGCCACCGCAAAGCCGAGGAAGCGCCCGAGCGGCTGCAGCCCCTTGCGCTCGGCCACCTTCTCGTCCATCACCACGCAGGCGCCCGCCCCGTCGGAAAACTGGCTGGCGTTGCCCGCCGCCACCACACCGCCCGGCAAGGCCGGCTTGATGTTGGCGATGGCTTCCACGGTCGTGCCCTCGCGCAGCCCCTCGTCGCGGGAGACGGTGACCTCGCGCGTGATCAGGCCGCGCTGCTTGTCGTACACCCCCGCGGTGACGGTGATGGGCACAATCTCGTCGTCGAACTTGCCCGCGGCGGCGGCGGCGCACGCCCTTTGCTGGCTGGCCGCGCCGTATTCATCCATCTGCTCGCGCGTGATGCCGTAGCGTTTGGCCACCTGCTCGGCCGTCTGCAGCATGGTCCAGTAGATCTCGGGCTTGCGGGCCGCCAGCGCGGGATCGAACAGCATGTGCTTGTTCATCTCGTTTTGCACGCACGAGATGCTCTCCACCCCGCCGGCCACGTAAATCTCGCCCTCGCCCGCGATGATGCGCTGCGCGGCCAGGGCGATGGTCTGCAGCCCGGAGGAGCAGAACCGGTTGACCGTGAGGCCCGAGACGCTGACCGGGCAGCCTGCGGCCAGCGCGATCTGGCGCGCGATGTTCATGCCCGTGGCGCCCTCGGGGTTGGCGCAGCCCATGATGACGTCCTCGACCTCGGCGGCGTCGAGGCGCGCGCGCTCGATGGCGGCGCGCACCACGTGTCCGCCCAAGGTGGCCCCATGGGTCATGTTGAAGGAGCCTTTCCAGCTCTTGGCCAGCGGCGTGCGGGCGGTCGAAACGATGACGGCGTTGCTCATGTTCGGTTCTCCGGAAATATCGGCCAGCGTCAGACGGCGGCAAAACCCTTGCCTTCGGCAACCAGGCGGACGATCAGCGGCGCGGGCTGCCAGAAAGCAGCATCGTCGTGCGGGTTTTTGGCAAAGCGCTTCATCGCCTGCATCACGTTGAACAGGCCGAACTGCTCGGCGTAGTGCATCGGCCCGCCGCGCCAGGCCGGAAAACCGTAGCCGGTCAGGTACACCATGTCGATGTCGCTGGCGCGCGCGGCGATTTTTTCCTCCAGGATGTGCGCGCCCTCGTTGACCAGCGCAAACACCAGCCGCTGCACGATCTCCTCGTCGCTGATCTTGCGCGGGGTGATGCCCAGCTCCTTGCGGTAGTCCTCGATCATTTGGTTGACGACCGGGCTGGGGATGGCGTCGCGCTTGCCCGGCTGGTAGTCGTACCAGCCCGCGCCGGTTTTCTGGCCGAAGCGGCCCATCTCGCACAGCCGGTCGGCTATCTTGCTGTAGCGCAGGTGGGGCTTTTCCACATAGCGGCGCTTGCGGATGTACCAGCCCACGTCGTTGCCGGCCAGGTCACCCATGCGGAACGGACCCATCGCAAAGCCAAACTTCTCGATCGCGCGGTCCACCTGCTCGGGCGTGCAGCCCTCCTCCAGCAAAAAGCCGGCCTGCCGGCTGTACTGCTCGATCATGCGGTTGCCGATGAAGCCATCGCACACGCCGCTGACGACGCAGGTCTTTTTGATCTTTTTGCCCAGGGCCATGACGGTGGCCAGCACATCCTTCGCGGTGGCCGCCCCACGCACCACCTCCAGCAGCTTCATGACGTTGGCCGGGCTGAAGAAGTGCGTGCCGATCACGTCCTGCGGCCGCCGGGTGAAGGCGGCGATCTTGTTGACGTCCAGCGTCGAGGTGTTGGTGGCCAGGATCGCGCCCGGCTTCATCACCGCGTCGAGCCGCTCGAACACCTGGCGCTTGACCTCCAGGTCCTCGAACACCGCCTCGATGACGATGTCGGCATCGCGGATGTCGTCGTACGACAGCGTGGTGCGCAGCAGGCCCAGGCGCTGCTCGGCCTGCTCGGGCTTGAGCTTGCCCTTCTTGATCTGCCCTTCGTACACCGAGCGGATGTGGGCCACGCCGCGGTCGAGCGCTTCCTGCTTGGTCTCCAGTATCGTTACCGGCAGCCCGATGTTCAGGAAGTTGATCGAAATGCCGCTGCCCATGGTGCCCGCCCCGATCACGGCGACCTGACGGATCTCGCGCAGCGGCGTGTCCTCGGGCACGTCGGCAATCTTGCTGGCGGCACGCTCGGCGACGAACAGGTGGCGCAGCGCCATGCACACCGGGGTGTTCATCAGGTTGACGAAGATCTCGCGCTCATACGCCAGCCCATCGTCGAACCGTTTGGTCGTGGCCGCCTGCACGGCGTCGATGCACTTGAGCGGCGCCGGGTAGTGCTTGGCCTGCGCACCGACCATGTTGCGCGCGAACTGGAAATAGGCGTCGCCCTGCGGATGCCGGCACGGCAGGTGGCGCACCAGCGGCAGCGGCGCGCCGGCGGCATGCTGCGCCGCCACCTCGCGCGCCAGCGCCAGCGCCTCGTCCAGCAGCGACGCCGCCGAGGTCGCCATGCGGTCGAACAGCTTCTGCCCCGGCAGGCTCGCCAGCAGCTCGCTCGCCACCGGCTCGCCGCTGACGATCATGTTGAGCGCCGCCTCCACCCCAATGACGCGCGGCAGGCGCTGCGTGCCGCCCGCGCCGGGGATCAGGCCGAGCTTCACCTCCGGCAGCGCCACCTTGGTGCCGGGCGCGGCGATGCGGTAGTGCGCCCCCAGCGCCAGCTCCAGCCCGCCGCCCATACAGACGGTGTGGATGGCGGCCACGACCGGCTTGGCCGAGTGCTCGAGCGCAAGGATCACGCTCAGCAGGTTCGGATCCTGGTAGGCCTTGGGTGAACCAAACTCTTTGATGTCCGCCCCGCCCGAGAAGGCCTTGCCGGCCCCGGTCAGCACGATGGCGCGCACGGCGGTGTCCTCGTTCGCCCGGTCCAGCCCCTGGGCGATGGCCTGGCGGGTGGACAAGCCCAGCCCGTTGACGGGCGGGTTGTCCAGGGTGATGACGGCCACGTCGCCGTGGACCTGGTAATGAGCGGTCATGGTGCCTCCTCGAAAGCGATGACGGACAAAACTGAACGGTCGTTCGGTTTTGAAGAAATTCTAGGTCGACAGCGGTTCGTCGCCCACCGCCGGGTGTCGCGCGTTTGTCTGCCGGCGGCGGGCTTAGCCCACCTCCAGCCACTCCTTGCGCACGTAGGGGTTGGCCTTGAGCTCCTCCGGCGTGCCGTCGAAGACGATGCTGCCGTGCCCCATGACCAGTGCCCGATCCGAAATCTGCAGGGCGATCGTCAACTTCTGCTCGATCAGCAGCACCGACACCCCCTTGGCCTTGAGCGTGCGCAGGTACTCGGCGACCAGCTCGACGATCTTGGGCGCCAGCCCTTCGGTGGGTTCGTCGATGATGATCAGGTCCGGATCCCCCATCAGCGTGCGGCAAAGGGTGAGCATCTGCTGCTCGCCGCCGGACATCACCCCCGCCTCGGTGTGCTGACGCTCCTTGAGGCGTGGGAACATCGCGTACATGTCGTCGAAGCTCCAGCGACCGCCCTTGCCAGCACGCTTCTGCCCGAGCATCAGGTTTTGGTGCACGGTCAGTTTGGGGAAGATGTCGCGGCTCTCGGGCACGTAGCCGATGCCCAGGTGGGCCACTTCGTAGGGCTTGAGGCCGGTGATGCGCTGGCCCTTCCAGCGGATGTCACCCTCGGCGTCGGCCAGGCCCATGATGGCCTTGGCCGTGGTCGAGCGGCCCGAGCCGTTGCGCCCCAGCAGCGCCACGATCTCGCCGGGCGCCACCTTGAAATGCACACCGTGGAGCACGTGACTCTTGCCGTAGAAGGCGTGGAGGTTGTCGATTTCGAGCATGGTGAGGCAAATGGGGTTGCGTCGCCGCGTCGCGGCTCAGTGCGCGGCCTCGGCGGCCTGCTGCTCGGCCAGCACCGAGCCCAGGTACGCCTCCTGCACGCGCGGATTGTTCTTGACCGCCTCGGGCGTGTCGAAGGCGATCACCTCGCCATACACCACGACGGCGATGCGGTCGGCCAAGCCGAACACGACGCCCATGTCGTGTTCCACGGTCAGCAGCGTCTTGCCCACCGTCACCTCGCGGATGAGCTCGATGAAGCGCTTCGTCTCGCTCTTGCTCATACCCGCGGTGGGCTCGTCGAGCAGGATCACGTTGGCGCCACCGGCGATGGTGATGCCGATCTCCAGCGCGCGCTGCTCGGCGTAGGTCAGGTTCATCGCCAGGGTGTCGCGCCTTTTGTGCAGCCCGATGCGGTCCAGCAGTTCCTCGGCGCGCTCGTTGACATCGTCCAGGTCGGCCAGAAACTTCAGAAAGGTGTAGCGGTAGCCCAGGCTCCACAGCACTCCGCAGCGCAGGTTCTCGAAGACGCTGAGCTTGGGGAAGATGTTGGTGATCTGAAAGCTCCGACTCAGCCCCAGTCGATTGATCTGAAATGGCTTTTTGCCGTCGATGCGCTGGCCGTTGAGCAGAATCTCGCCGCTGGAGGGTTCGAAGCGCCCGCTGATCAGGTTGAACAGCGTGGACTTGCCGGCGCCGTTGGGCCCGATGACGGCGACGCGCTCGCCGGCGCGCACCGCCAGGTTGGCGCCGCGGATGATTTCGGTCTTGCCAAAGCGCTTCCAGACGTCGCGCAGTTCCAGCGCGGGGGTGTCCGAGGGGTTGGGGGTGGTGTGCATGTCAGGCCATCTCCCGCCGTTTGATTTCCTTTTCGATGTCGATCTGGATCGCGCTCCAGTGCTCGCGGAAGCGCCGGCGCGTCACCTCGAACAGGCCGATGCCGGTCAACATCACGAACACCGAGCCAAACCAGCTCTCGACCGCACGGGTGTCGAGCGTCGCGCCCAGGTACTGCACCTCGGGGCCGATCGCCGCATTGAGCTGCAGGTGGTACACCATCTCGATGACGCCGCCCGCCCCCAGCAGGGCCACCAACCCCGTCACGGCCAGGGCCAGGTAGCTGACCCACAGCTCGCGCAGCCGGCCGAACGCCGCCACCCGCAGGTTCATCATGATCAGGCCGGCGATGCCACCCGGCGCATACATCACCATGAACAGGAACACCAGCCCCAGGTACAGCAGCCACGCCTTCGTCAGCTCGGACAGCAGCACGAGCGCCAGCACCATCAGCACACCGCCGATGATGGGCCCGAAGAAGAACGTCGCCCCGCCCAGAAAGGTGAACAGCAGGTAGGCGCCCGAGCGCAACGGCCCGACCACCTCGGCCGTGACGATCTCGAACTGGATCGCGCCCAGCCCGCCCGCGATGCCGGCGAAAAATCCCGAAATCATGAACGCCAGATAGCGCACGACCTGGGTGTTGTAGCCGACGAACTCCACCCGCTCCGGGTTGTCGCGCACGGCATTCAGAATGCGCCCGAGCGGCGTGCGGGTGAAGGCGTACATGGCCGCCACGCAGACGAAGGTGTAGAGGGCGATCAGGTAGTACACCTGCACCGCTGGACCGAAGGTGATGCCCAGCACCGGGTCGCCGACCACGCGGTTGGCGCTGATGCCCGCCTCGCCGCCGAAGAAGTCCGAAAACATCAGCGACAGCGCGAACACCAGCTCGCCGACACCGAGCGTGATCATGGCAAACGGGGTGCCCGACTTCTTGGTGGTGACGTAGCCAAACAGGATGGCGAAGAAAAAGCCCGCCACGCCCCCAATCAGCGGTATCAGCGACACCGGCACCGCCAATGTCCCCGCGGACACCTTGAGCAGCGTGTGGATGGCCACGTACGAGCCCAGCCCGCTGTAGACCGCGTGGCCGAAGCTGAGCATGCCGCCCTGGCCGAGCAGCAGGTTGTACGACAGGCAGGCGATGATGGCGATGCCCATCTGCGCCAGCATGCTGATCGACAGGTTGCTGGTGAACACCTGCGGCGCCAGCAGCAGCACCAGCGCGAACAGCGTCCAGATGATCCAGCGCCCGACGTTGTAGGGCTTGAACTGGTAATAAGCCTTGCTCATGGTTCTCGTCTCGCAGGGATCAGTGGTCGCGCGTGCCCAGCAACCCCTTGGGGCGGAAAATCAGAATCAGCACGAGGAACAGGTAGGGCAGCACCGGCGCCACCTGCGACAGGGTCAGCCGCAGGAAATCCTTGTTGCGCATCGATTCCGACAAGGCCAGGCCCAGCCCCTCCAGCAGCGATCCGATCGAGTGGTCCATCGCCACCGCGAAGGTCTGGATCACGCCGATCAGCAGGGACGCGAGAAAAGCCCCGGGCAGCGACCCCAGACCGCCGATCACCACCACCGCGAACACCAGTGAACCCAGCGTTGCCGCCATGGCCGGCTCCGTCACGAAGGTGCTGCCACCGATCACGCCGGCCAGACCCGCCAGCCCCGTGCCGGCCCCGAACACCATCATGAACACGCGCGGCACGTTGTGCCCCAGCGCCTCCACCATATGGGGGTGACTCAGCGCCGCCTGGATGACCAGCCCCACGCGGGTGCGGGTGATGAGCAGCCACAGGCCCACCAGCATCAACACCGCCACCAGCATCATGAACGCCCGCGTGGCCGGAAACGGCGTGCACACCGCGTCTTGGCACAACTCTGCCGCCGCACGGCCCCAGGTGAATGCCATCGTGTCCTGCGGGGTGTGGATCAGGGTGAACGCCGGCCCTTGCAGCAGCTCCGGCGGGCGGAAGTTGACCGCCGTGCGGCCCCAGACGAGCTGCACCAGCTCCAACACCACATACGACAGGCCAAAGGTGATCAACAGCTCGGGCACATGGCCAAATTTGTGGACCTTGCGCAGGCTGTACTTCTCGAACAGCGCCCCAGCCACCCCGACCAGCACGGGGGCGATCAGCAGCGCCGGCCAGAAACCGACGATGCCGGACAGGGCATAGGCGACATACGCCCCCAGCATGTAGAAGCTCGCATGGGCGAAGTTGAGCACCCCCATCATGGAGAAGATGAGGGTCAGCCCGGAGCTGAGCATGAACAGCAACAGCCCGTAGCTCACACCGTTGAGCAGCGAGACGATGACGAATTCCATGGCAGGGGCGTCACGCGAAAGGGTCGAGGAACACCGACGGCGGGCAAAAACCCGCCCCACCCGGGCACGACCGACCAGTCGGCGCGCCCGGATCGTCGAGACGGCGGGGAAAGGTGGTGTACGGACCGGAGGGCGATGCCCCCCGCCCGCATCAGTTGGGCCGCTGCATGGCGCAGCTGGTGGGCGTGCTGGACACGTAGGACGGGAATTCACGCACCAAGGCAAACGTCATGCCGGTGTTTTCCACGTTGTAGGTGAATTTGTTGTCCGTCTTTTGCCAGCGCGACAGGTACAGCGGCTGCTGCAGTTGGTGGTCGGTCTTGCGCATCTCGACCTCACCGTTGTAGCTGGTGAACTTCAGTCCCTCCAGCTCCTTGGCGACCTTGACCGGATCCGTGGACTTGGCCCGGGCCATCGCCTCGCTGAGCGCACGGTAGATGTGGATGACCGAGCCCGTGTAGAAATCGGCGTTGAACTTCTTCTGGAACTCGTTTTGCCACTGCGAGTACTCGCCGCCCATGTGGTAGTGGTTGTACGAGATCTGATACACCTTGCCCGCGGCGGACTGCCCCAGCGCCGTGGGCGTGCCGGTGACACCCGCGTAGTAGGTGTAGAACTTGCCGTTGTAGCCCCCCTCGACCGCGGCCTTGACCAGCAGCGCCAGGTCCGAGCCCCAGTTGCCGGTGATCACCGCGTCGGCGCCCGAGGCCTTGATTTTGGCGATGTAGGGCGCGAAGTCGCGCACCTGCGCCAGCGGGTGCAGGTCCTCGCCGACCACCTGGATATCGGGCCGCTTGCTCGCCAGCAGTTCCTTCGCGTACTTGGCCACCTGATGGCCGTGCGAATAGTTCTGGTTGAGCAGATAGACCTTCTTGACGCTGGTTTCGTCCTTCATGAAGGTGGTCAGCGCCTCCATCTTCATCGAGGTGTCGGCGTCGAAGCGGAAGTGCCAGTAGTTGCACTTGCTGTTGGTGAAGTCCGGATCGACCGCCGAGTGGTTCAGGACGACGACCTCTTTGCCCGGATTGCGCGCATTGTGGCGCGCCACCGCTTCGATCAGCGCACCGGCCACCGACGAGCCATTGCCCTGCGTGATGTAGCGGATGCCCTGGTCGATGGCCGATTGCAGCGCCGTCAGGCTCTCGGCGGGGCTGAGCTTGTTGTCGAACGGCACCACCTCCCACTTGACGCCGGCGGGGTTGTGCTTGTTGGGGCCGCTGAACTTTTCGGCAAAGAACTGAAAGCTCTTGACCTGGTTGGAGCCCACCGGCGCCATCAGGCCCGACAGCGGGTCGATCCAGGCGATCTTGACGGTCTGCCCCGCCAGCGGGGCGTTCGAGGCGGCGGACGCCTGCTCACGTTTGGCCTGACGCGCATTTTGCGCTTGCGCCACGCTGGTCAGCGCCAGGCCGACCATGGCGGCCACCGCGAGGGTTTTGAATGCGAACTTCATGCGCTTGTCTCCTTTTATGGGTGGTGGAACGGAATCGAGCTTAGCCGTCTGTTGCGGTGCAGCGATCAGGGAAACCCCGCAGAGTTATCACCTTGGCGACTGTCATTGGGGTGACACTTTTTCGTCGTGGCGCGGCAAGCGACTCAAAGCCCCGGCAGGCGGTAGTCGGCCAGCATCTCGCGCAGCTTGACCTTTTGCATCTTGCCGGTGGCGCCCAGCGGGATCGCATCGACGAACACCACGTCGTCGGGGATCTGCCACTTGGCGAGCTTGCCTTCGTAAAACGCCAGCAGCTCCTCGCGCGTGACCTCGGCACCGGGTTTTTTGACCACGACGACGATCGGGCGTTCGTCCCACTTGGGGGGCGGAGTCAATAATCAAGTGCAACACCCCTGATCTGCCTTGTACCCGACCCTGCCGCCGACCCATGGGAACCCGCTACCAGCACTTGAGCGCCGAAGAGCGCGCCACCATCATGATCATGCTGCAG
>NZ_VJOO01000010.1:0-60000 GCF_007556755.1 Tepidimonas fonticaldi
CGGATCCTGGGTGTCGTGGTGGCGTTCTTGTGCAGCCTCAGATGCATCGTTTCAGCTCCAGCATGACCTCTCGGGCCAAGAGTAAACCACGGCGTGAACCAATTAACCAATCATCCGGGACACGACAGGTAGGTTTCGGCGTGATGAACACATCGTCGGACGACTCAAACTCGACCAGCTCAAGCAGTTCTTTCTTGGCTTCCTGGGTATGACCGACATCCTTATGGAGCCACAGGGTTTGCGGAACAATTCCGTCTTTGACCTCTGACAAAAAACGCTTGAGGCGAGGCATGTTGTTGCCGTCTGGGCCCCACCAGATGCGACCGTCTCGGTCAAGTTCAGCAAATTTCTCTTTGGATATGCGCCAGTACATCCCTTTACCCGGCCCAGCGATAATCCTTCCTGAAGGACAGGTAACTGGATAAGTGCCTTCGCTATAAAAATTTCGTGCTTGTAGATCCCCTGACGTCCATGGCCCACGCGGATCGTTATCGGGGTTCTTATATCTCGCTGTTGCCTCTTCGGCGCGCGGAATGAGATTGGGCCGCCACCTATCGGCGTTTGCCGCGTAGACGACGATGTAGTCGTGGTCCTCCGAAAGATGGCGTGCGCTGTTCTTGGGAGCAAAGACCTTCTGCCACAGCACAGTGGCAACAAAATTTCTGACCCCAAAAATCTCATCCATCAACAACCGCAAGCTGGCCATCTCGTTGTCGTCGATGGACACGAAAATCGCCCCGTCCTCGCGCAGAAACTGCCGCAACAGCACGAGGCGCGGGTACATCATGCACAGCCAGCGGTCGTGCCGATCCAGCGTCTCGCCTTCCTTGCCCACCACCTCACCCAGCCAGCGACGAATCTCCGGGCTGTTGACGTTGTCGTTGTACACCCAGCCTTCGTTGCCGGTGTTGTAGGGCGGGTCGATGTAGATGCACTTGACTTGCCCGGCGTAGCGCGGCAAGAGGGCCTTCAAGGCGTGCAGGTTGTCGCCCTGCACGATGAGGTTGCCGCTGTCGGCCTCGCCGTAGGAGAGTTCCGGCACCAGTTCCAGCAGGCGGAACGGCACTTCCTTGTGGTGTTTGACGACGGCATCCTTGCCGATCCAGTTCAGTGTGGGCATGTGGCCTCGGGACCTCCGCCCCGGAGTCTAGCAATCGGCAGCATCGGACCGCGGCACAATGCATCCATGGCCGAAACGTTGCTGCACATCGACGGGCTGACCAAGCGCTACGGCGGGCGCGCCGTGGTGGACGATCTGTCGTTTTCGATCGAGCCGGGCGAGTGCGTCGGGCTGCTCGGGCCCAACGGGGCGGGCAAGACGACCACGCTGGGCATGGCGCTGGGGCAGGTGGCGCCGGACGCCGGCTCGGTGCGCGTGTTCGGCCTGCCGATGCCGCAGCAGGCGCGCGCGATCAAGGCGCGGCTGGGCGTGGTGGCGCAGTTCGACACGCTGGACCCGGACTTCACCTGCGCCGAGAACCTGCTGGTCTACGGGCGCTACTTCGGCCTGCCGGACGCGCCGCTGCGCGCGCGCATCGGGCCGCTGCTGGAGTTCGCGGCGCTTTCGCACAAGGCCGACGCGCGCCCTGGGGAACTCTCCGGCGGCATGCGCCGGCGCCTGAGCCTGGCGCGCGCGCTGGTCAACGACCCGGCGCTGCTGCTGCTGGACGAGCCGACCACGGGGCTGGACCCGCAGGCGCGCCACCTGATGTGGGAGCGGCTGCAGCGCCTGCTGCAGCAGGGCAAGAGCATCCTGCTGACGACGCACTTCATGGACGAGGCCGAGCGGCTGTGCCACCGGCTGGTGATCGTCGACCACGGCCGACGCATCGCCGAAGGCGCCCCGCGCGCGCTGATCGCGCAGCATCTGGAGCCGGAGGTGATCGAGCTGTACGGCGAGCAGGGCCAGCCGGACGTGGCCGCGCTGCTGGACGACGAGGCGCGCGCGCTGGCGGGCCGCGTCGAGACGCACGGCGAGACGACCTTCCTCTACACCCGCGACGCGCGCCCGCTGCTGGCGCGACTGGCGGGGCGGCCACAGCTGCGGCTGCTGCACCGCCCGGCCAACCTGGAGGATCTGTTCCTGCGCCTGACCGGCCGGCAGATCCGCGCCGAAGGATGACCCCGATGCGTGACGCCTTCCACCCCGCCTACTGGGCCCCGCCGCGGGCCAGCACGCGCTTCGTGGCCGTGTGGCAGCGCAACCTGCTGGTGTGGCGCAAGCTGGCGATCCCGAGCCTGGTCGGCAACATCGCCGAGCCGCTGATCTGGCTGGTGGCGTTCGGCTATGGCATGGGCGCGCTGGTCGGCAGCGTCACGCTGCCCCTGCCCGGCGGCGGCGCGCAGCCGGTGCCGTACCTGGTGTTCCTGGCCAGCGGCAGCGTCTGCATGAGCACGATGAACGCCGCCACCTTCGAGGCGCTGTATTCGGCGTTTTCGCGCATGCACGTGCAGCGCACCTGGGACGGCATCCTCAACGCCCCGGTGACGCTGGACGACATCGTGCTGGCGGAGATGTTGTGGGCGGCGTTCAAGGCGCTGTTCACCGCCAGCGCGATCCTGCTGGTGATGCTGCTGGGCATCGGCCACAGCCCCAAGCTCGTGCTGGCGTGGGCGGTGCTGGCGCTGACCGGCGTGACGTTCGCGAGCCTAGCGCTGATCTTCAACGCGCTGGCCAGGGGCTACGACTTCTTCACCTACTACTTCACGCTGTTCCTGACGCCGATGATGTTTCTCTCAGGCGTCTTCTTTCCGCGCGAACAGCTGCCCGGCTGGGTGCAGGCGGTCGGCGAGGCGCTGCCGCTGACGCACGCGGTGCAGCTGGTGCGCCCGCTCTTCCTCGACCACTGGCCGGCCGACGCGGCGCGGCACGTGGCGGTGCTGGCCGGCTATGCGCTCGCGGCGTTCTGGGTGGCGCTGGCGCTGACGCGGCGGCGCTTTGCGCGTTGACGGTGAAGCCGCCACGGGCGTGCACCCAGACCCCATCTTCTCACACCGGCCCAGTCCTCCATATGATGCTCGCATGCGCGTCGTAAGCCCTGCGCCGATGGCAACTTCCAATGCAAATCCATGGCAACGAACGCCGGCCTGTCCCCTATCGCCCACGTCGCTCGCGACGCGCAAGGCAACTGGCGCGCGCCGCACGCGTTGGACGAGCACTTAAGGCGCGTTGCGCTCCTAGCCGCTGAAATGGCACAGCCCTTTGGCGCTCAGAACCGGGTGTCGAGGTCGCGCGCAGCTTTCAAGACTACGACGTCGTCGTTGTCGAGGAGCACATGCCCTCCAGCGTGACCCTGCACCGCCTTTGTTGAAGGATGCTCGACCATGACCGAAATCCACTTCATTGTCGAAGAGGCCCCGGAAGGCGGATACATCGCGCGCGCCGTGGGTGCAGACATCTTCACTGAGGCCGACGACCTCAGCCATTTGCACGCCCAGGTTCGGGACGCCGTGCGCTGCCATTTCGATGAGGATCGGCGGCCTAGCCTCATTCGTTTGCACATCACTCGCGAGGAAGTCCTGGCGGCATGAGATTGCCACGTGACCTTTCCGGTGCAGACCTGATCAAGCGCCTGAGTCGGTTCGGCTATGAGGTCACGCGCCAGACGGGCAGCCATGTCCGCCTCACCAGCCACGACCGCGGCGAGCATCACCTCACCATCCCCAACCATGACCCGCTGCGCATCGGCACTCTGGCAGCCATACTCGACAGCGTGGCGGCGCATCATGGCCTGACACGGGACGAACTCCTGCAACGCCTTTTCGATGGGTAGCGCATGAACGTTCCGGACGCCCCCATCCCCATCTCTGCTCTCCAGCACTGGGCCTACTGCCCGCGTCAATGTGGGCTGATCCACCTGGAACAGACCTTCGGGGACGACGTTCACACCGCCCGGGGCCAAGCCGTGCACCGCTTGGTCGATACACCCGGCGAGGAATGGAAGGTGGGGGTGAGGGTTGAGCGGTCTTTGCCACTCTGGTCTGACAGGCTCGGCCTCATCGGTAAAGCCGATTGGGTGGAGTTTCACCCAGATGGCGGGGTGTTCCCTGTCGAGTTCAAACACGGCCGCAAGCGCCAGAAAGTGTATGACGACCTACAGCTTGCGGCCCAGGCGATGTGCCTGGAAGAGATGCTTGGCAGGTCGGTGCCCAAAGGAGCCATCTACCATGCCAGCAGCCGACGGCGGCGTGAAGTAGCGGCCGCAGGTGCCGCTGCATCACATCGGCGCCCTGGTGTGCTTCGGCAAAGTCATGGTCTCGCCCGCCCCCATGCAGCAAGCGACTTTGACCTGGTGCGCGGCAAGCCTCGGCCTTCGGGCCGGGGAAGGATAGCGCGGACGGCTGCGCCGTCCTACAATGGCGTTGCTGCCGACAACCAAGGCAGCCTACGGTAGGGCATGCCGGAAGTAACGCCTGTGGAGATACGAGCAGCGGTTGCGCACTCGGCCCAGGAACCCACCGAAGCGACTCATCCCGGCTCGATGCCGGGGTGAGCGCCGTAGGAATCCCCCGACTTTAGGCGGGGGAGGATGTCAAATCAGAGAAGGTGGCGTGGTCAGCCTCAACGATCTAGCAGCTGTTAGGGAGCCAAACTGCATCCATCGATGGACCGGAGTTGTTGGGGCAAGTGTGGGCCGGACGGCAAGCGTCACCCACTCGTCGATCACTGTTTGGATGTGGCCCTGGTCTTCCGCGCCCTGCTCGACATCGAGAACGTGGCGCGGCTCGGTGAGCTGGACCAAAGACTCAAAGACCGGTTGGCCGTCATTGCCTTCCTTCACGACCTGGGCAAGTGCAACTGGGGCTTCCAGGCCAAGGCCGACCCGCAGGCCCGCGACACCGCCGGCCACGTGCTGGAGGCCCTGACGCTGCTCGGTGAGCTGGAACAGCAGTGGCCGGCGACGTGGCGCGAGCTGCTGGCCGACCTGTGCGGCTGGTTCGGTGGCGACGGTGAAGCGGCCATGGCGATGCTGCTCGCGGCCATCTCCCACCACGGCCGGCCGGTGTCCGGCAATGATTACCAGGCGTCGGGGGCTGCCCGCGCGGTGCGCTATTGGAAACCCGCCCACGGCTACGATCCGATGGGCGCATTGGTCGCGCTCGCGCAGGCAGCACGCCAAGCCTTCCCTGCAGCCTTCCAACCCGATGGAGCGCCGCTCGTTGCCACGCCGGCCCTGCAGCATCGCTTCGCGGGCCTGGTGATGTTGGCCGACTGGATCGGCTCGGACACGCACTACTTCCCTTACCGCGCCTCGCCCAACGAAGACCGCGCAGCGCTCGCCCGTGACGCCGCCGCCCGCGCCCTGCGGGCCATCGGCTTGGCGCCGCCTCCGTCGCGGCAGTCCAAGAGCTTTCTCGCGACGTTCGGGTTCGATCCGTCGCCGTTGCAAAAACAGTTGGCCCAAGAACTGGCGGTCGAAGAGAGCCACCGCTTGCTGCTCATCGAGTCGGACACAGGCTCCGGCAAGACTGAGGCGGCGCTGGCGTGGTTCTTCCGGCTGTATGCCGCGGGCGTGGTGGATGGCCTCTACTTCGCGCTCCCAACGCGGGTGGCGGCGCGCGAGCTGTACGAGCGTGTGCGCAAGGCCATCGACGCGGCCTTCGAGCCCCACGCCCGCCCCAGCCCCGTGCTGCTGGCCGCTCCTGGCTATGTGAAGGCCGATGGCACACCGGTGCTGCCCAACCCCGCGGGCACCTTGTGGGACGACAGCATCCGCGATGCCCGACGCGAGCAACTATGGTCCGCGGAGCGGCCCAAACGCTTCCTGGCCGCGCCCATCGGCGTGGGCACCATCGACCAGGCGCTGCTGTCGGCCTTGCAGGTCAAGCACAGCCTGCTGCGCTCGGTGTGCCTGGACCGGCACCTGCTCGTGGTGGACGAAGTGCACGCATCCGACACCTACATGCGGGAGGTGCTGCGTGCGCTGCTCGACGGGCATCTGCGTCGGGGAGGCTGGGCCTTGCTGCTGTCTGCGACGCTGGGCGAGTCGGCTGCCGCGCCCTTCTTCCAGCGCCCTGTGCTGCCGTTGGCGCAGGCGCTGCAACGCCCTTACCCCGCCCTCAGCACGCAGGCCGGCCCCCGTGCCATTCCCGCCTCGCGACCCGCCCGGCGCGTCGAGGTGACGCTCAGCCCCACGCTCACCGATGACGACCCCTTGGTGCCGGAACTGGTGGAGGCACTGCGGCACGGCGCCCGGGTGCTCGTCGTCTGCAACACCGTGGCCCGAGCCAATGCCTTGCTGCGGCACATGGAAGCACATCTTGCATCGGCCGCGCCTTCGCTGCTGCCCGCATTGTTCGCGCTGGACGGCATCCGCTGCCCGCACCATGGCCGCTTCGCGCGCGAGGACCGCGAGCGTCTCGACGCGCACGTGACGAGCGCGCTGGGCAAGCATTCCCCGCATGGGCCCTTGCTGCTCATTGGCACGCAGACGCTCGAACAGAGCCTCGATATCGACGCCGACTGGCTCGTCACCGACCTCGCGCCGATGGACGTGCTGGTGCAGCGCTTCGGCCGGCTGCATCGCCACGAGCGCAAGGCGCGGCCCGAGCCCTTCGCCACGCCGCGCGCCTGCGTGCGGGTGCCGCACGCCCCCCTCGCGGGCTTCCTGCGCAGCGACGGCACTCTGCGGGGCCCCGCGGGCCTGGGCAGCGTCTACGACGATGGGCGTGTCCTGCAGCGCACGCTCGAGGAGTTGAGCGCGCGTACCGCCATCGTGCTGCCCGAGGACAGCCGCGCCCTCATCGAGCGCACGACCCACCCCGAGGCTTGGGCAGAACTTCCGCCTGAATGGGACCCGCACTGCGCTTGGCTGGAAGGCGCCCGCCTGGCCGAGCTGCGCGCGGCCGTCGGTGCCGTGCTCAAGGAAGAGCCCTTCGGCGATCTGCATTACAGCGACAAGTCCGAGAAGGTGGTCACCCGCCTGGGCACCCCGACTTTCGACGTGCCGCTGACGGCGCCCTGCCGCTCGGCGTTCGGCATCCCCGTCGAACGCGTGCAGGTTCCGGCGCATTGGCTGCCCGACGCCCCACTGCCAGACACCGTGACTGCCGAGCCCAATGCGGAGGGATTCCGGTTCGTGCTCGGCGAGCGCGCGTTCCGCTACACCCGTTTCGGCCTGGAGAAGGACGATGCATGACCTGCTGACAGACGAACTCATCGGCGTGCGCACCCCCGAGGGCGAGCGCCATGTGAGCCTGCCGACGCTGTATGCCCTGCTGGCGCAAGGCGCCGTCGACGGCTACACGGGCTTGCGGGCGCACCAGGCCGACCCCTGGCATGTGTTCCTCGTGCAAGTGGCGGCCAGCATCCAGGCGCGCCGCCCCACCGAAGAGCTGCCCACCGATCCTGCCTACTGGCACGACGGTCTGCTGGACTTGGCCGACGGCCAGGAGACGGCCTGGAGCCTGGTAGTGGAAGACGTCACGAAGCCCGCGTTCCTGCAACACCCGTGGTCGAGTTGGGAGGCCGAGGCCAAGGACTACGGCGCGGAACAGAAGCGCGGTGTGTGGAGCTACCAGCCCAAAGCCAGCACGCCGGACGAGCTCGACGTCCTCATCACCTCCAAGAACCATGACGTCAAGATGAGCCGCGTCGATGCGCAAGAGGCGCAGGCGTGGCTCTACGCGCTGCTGCTTTATCAGACGACGAGTGGCTTCCTGGGCGCGGGCAACTACGGCATCGTGCGCATGAATGGCGGCTTCGCCAGTCGCCCCATCGTCGCGTGGACGCAAAGCCTGCACCCCTCGCGTCGGTTCATTGACGAGGTGAGCGCCCTGCGCAGCCTGCGCGAATCGACCCAGGCCGCCTACGGCTTTCGCGCGCGAGGCACCGTGCTCACCTGGCTCACTCGTTGGAACCGGGAGGGCCACCAGCACAGACTGCACGATCTCGAGCCGTGGTTCATCGAGGCAACACGGCCGGTGCGCCTGTACCGCACGCCCGACGGCGCAGTGATCGCGCTGGGCGCCACCAGCAAGGCGCGACAAATCGGGCCGAAGAACCTTGAAAGCGGCGACGTCGGTGATCCGTGGATTCCGCTCAACACCGAAGACAAGAAGAAGGGCCGCTCGGCGCTGACCCTGCCTGCCGCGGGTTTCACGCCCGACCGCCTCACCGATCTGCTCTTCGAGCAAGGATTCGAGCTCACCGCGCTGCAAAGGCCCCGCCCCGGGGATGAGCCCGGTTGGTTTGTCGCCAGCGTGCTTGTCCGCGGCCAAGGCACGACGGAAGGTTTTCATCGTGTCGAACTGCCCGTGCCGCCCAAAGCGCGCATGGCGCTGTTTTCGGCGGCCAGTCGCGACACGCTTGCGCATTTCGCGCAGTCCTTGTTGACCGATGCCAGCGGCGTCATGGCGGCCCTGCGCACGGCCTTGACCGTGTTTGCGGAAGGCGGGCCGGAAACCGCGGACTTCGACCGCGACGCCGTGAAGCGCTGGGTGGACCGCACCCGCGCCGACTTCGGCAAACGCTGGGAGGCCAGTTACTTCCCCACGCTGTGGCGGGCGGTGGACGAAAACCGCGAGGCCGTCCGGCAAGGTTGGCAGCACGCGCTGGTGCAGCAAGCGCGCGAGCTGCTCGAGGAGGCCCACACGCGTCTGCCACTCCCTTCCAACCGCCGCTACCGCGCCATCACCGAGGCGCACCGCGCTTTCGCCGGCGTGCTGCGCAAAAAGGGCCTGTCCGTGTCCACTGACAGGCCCGCCCCACCCATGGAAACCCACGAGGAGCTCACCGCATGACGCTCTCTGCCGAACCCCAAGCGGGCGAATCGTCGCTCGCCGCCACCGTCGGCCGCGTGGCCGGCGTGATCGGTCACCCTCACTACCCCACAGGTGACCGGGCCGCGCTCAAACGCTGGTCGCCGGATCAACCGATGCCGCTCGCGTTCTATCGGCTGTGGCTGCGCCACGTGGGCGACGCTCTTCCTTCCGAGGCCCAAGCTCCGACATGGATGGCGCTGGCCTGGGGCTTGGCCACCCTCGGCGCCTCGTCGCATCGCAAAGAACGCCCGCTGGGCCGGGCACTCGCAGAGTCTGGCTTTGCGGAAGCGCGCCTGGAGCGGCTGCTCGGCGCACCGGACGATCTGCGCGTCGAGCTGTTCATGAGCATGGTGCGCTTTCTCGCCGCCAAGAACGAAAGCTTCGATTGGCTCGACGCCGCCACCTTCCTGTTGACCACCGACGCACCAACGCGCGAACGCGTGTGCCGACGCATTGCCCAAGCCTTCTACCGCCATCAGCCGCGAGACAACGCCAAGGAGTGACACCGATGTTCCTGCAGATCCACACCCTGACCGCCTACCCTGCCAGCCTGCTCAACCGCGACGATGCGGGCTTGGCCAAGCGCATCCCGTTCGGAAACGCCACTCGGCTGCGGGTGTCGTCGCAGTGCTTGAAGCGCCATTGGCGGGAAGACCTCACGCGTCAGCTACCCGATCTGCCGGATGGGCTACGCACGCGTTCGTTCTTCACGCGCACGGTGCTGCCCCGCGCGGTGGCGGCGGGCGTGAGCGAGGCTCTGGCCTCCGCGCTGATCGAGCTGCTGGCCAAGGCCGTGATCGATGGTGGCGTCAAGGAGGGCGGCGATCTGAACCAGCCCGTGCTGTTCGGCCTGCGTGAGGCCGACTACTTCGTGCAGATGCTGGTGGACGCCAGCCGCGAGGCCGACCCGGCCAAAGCCCTGGCGGAGCGGCTGAAGTCCAAGGACGAGAAACAGAACCTGGCCGCCATGAGCAAGGCCGCCGCCGGGCTGACGGCTGCTCTCTTTGGCCGCATGGTCACGTCCGACCTGCTGGCCCGCGTGGATGCGCCGGTGCATGTGGCCCATGCCTTCACCGTGCACGCGTCCAATACCGAGATGGACTACTTCACCGTCGTCGACGACCTCAACCGCGACGACGAGATCGGCGCGGCGCACGCCAATCAGTCCGAACTTGGCGCGGGCGTGTACTACGGCTATGTCGCGGTCGATGTGCCGCTGCTCGTCTCCAACCTGACCGGCTGCGAGGCCAAGGAGTGGCGCCAGCAGGATTCGGCCACGCCGGCCCGCGTGCTGGGGGCGCTGGTGCGCAGCATCGTCCAGCAAAGCCCGGGGGCCAAGAAGGGCAGCACCGCGCCCTATGCCTGGGCGGACCTCCTGCTGCTGGAGGCGGGCACGGCGCAACCGCGGTCGCTGGCCAATGCCTTCCTCGAGGCCGTCCCCGCGAAGGGCGATGTGCGACAGCAGGCCGCCGAGCGGATGCTCGCGTACCTGGGCAAGCTCGACGCCATGTACGGCGCGAACTCGCAGCGCCAGCTCGCCACCACCTTGTCGCTGTCCTCGCCCTTGGCGGCGCAGCCGGTCGAGAACGCCGTGCGGGCCGCGCTCGATGCGCTGTGGGCCTGACCCATGGAATGCCTGCTGCTTCGTCTGGATGCGCCGTTGATGAGCTTCGGCGCCGTGGTGGTGGACCAGTTGAACCCGATCTGGCGCTTCCCGGCCAAATCCATGCTGGTCGGGCTGCTGGGCAACGCGCTGGGCTGGGATCACCGGGACACGGACCTTTTGCAGGGCCTGCAAGCGCGCCTGCGTTTTGCGGCGCGGTGGGATGCGGAGCCCGAGCCCTTGACGGAATACCAGACCGTGGACCTCGGCCAGGACTTCATGCTCGACACCGGCTGGACCACCCGGGGTCGCCGCGAGGACCGCAAGGGCGGCACCGCAGCCACGGGCACGCACCAGCGCTGGCGCGACCACTGGGCCAACGGCGTTGCCACCGTCGCGATGGCGCTGGACGGGGACGGCGAGCCGACGCTCGACGCGCTGGAGACCGCGCTGCGCGCCCCGGCGCGTCCGCTCTTCATCGGCCGCAAGCCGTGTTTACCGGCCGCGCCCTTGCTCATCGGCCGGCGCAAGGCGGTCGGCGTCAAGGCGGCCCTCGCGGCTGAGCCCTTAGCCGATGTGGCACCCCGCCAACGACCGTCGCGTATCCCGGCCCTGTGGCCTCGTGATGAAGGGGATGCCGCGCAGTGGGAGGAACGCTACGACCTGCGCGATTGGGAGCAGAACATCCATCGCGGCAGCGAGCGTTACGCCGTGGGCTATCTGGAGGTCGGGCGATGAGCGGCTTGCACTTGGTACGCATCCCCGTCGTGGCGCCCCGGCTGCTTCGATTTGCCGCCGAGCAAGGCATCACGCAGGAAGAAGAAGGGCTGGGCTACACGCTGCATGCCTGGTTCGCGGCCCTGTTTGGCGAGGCCGCTCCCAAGCCGTTTCGATACTTCGAGCGGCGCCACGAGGTGCTCGGGTACTCGGCACACTCCGCCGCCGAGTTGCTCGACCGGGCACAGGCCTTCGCCTCGCCTCAGGCTTGGGCGGCACTCGACCCCGCGGGCGTTTTCAGCAAACCCATGCCTGCGGCCTGGCGCGCCGGTCAACGGCTGCATCTGGAGGTGCTTACCTGCCCCGTCTCGCGCAAAGGGGATGAGGAGAAGGATCTCTACCTGCGCACCCTCGACCGTCTGGGCGCCGATGCCCCGCCGCGCGGCGAGGTGTACCGGCAATGGTTTGCCAGCCAATGGAACGGGGCGGTGCAACTCGAAGAGGTGGCGTTGCTGGGCATGGCCGCACGCACGCGACTGCTGCGCCGCGCGCGCAACGGCCACAACCGGTTGCTGGTCGTCGAACGGCCGCAGGCCCTTTTTGGCGCGAATGCCATGGTGCAGGACGGCGAACAATTCGCCGAACGGCTCAGCCGCGGCATCGGCCGCCATCGCGCCTTCGGCTTCGGCATGGTGTTGGTGGCGCCGCCGCGATGAGCAACGGCCCCGGCCTCCTGCATGGGCGGCTGGGCCTGGCCGCCTCGCGCATCCCGCATGCGGACCGCCACGGCCTGCTGTGGCTGGAGTACGGCAAGCTCTCGGTCGAGGACGGCACGCTGCGCTTCGTCGCGGCGCGCAGCGAGACGCTCGACGCGGGGGACTACGCCATCCCATATCAGGCCGTCTCGATGATTCTGCTCGGCCCCGGCACGAGCATCACCCAGGACGTGCTGCGGCTATGCGCGCGCCACGGCGTGTTGATCGCCGCCGTGGGCGAAGGCGGCGTCAAGAGCTACACCGCGCCGCCCTTGGGGCAAGGGCGCTCCGACGTGGCGCGCGCCCACGCCGAGCGCTGGGCCGACCCCAAGCGCCGGCTCGACACTGCACGGCGCCTGTATGCCTGGCGCTTCGGCCGCGTGCTGCCGCACCGCGACATCGAAACCCTGCGCGGCATCGAAGGCGCGCGGATCAAGGAGAGCTACAAGCTCGTCGCGCAGCGCTTCGGCATCGAGTGGCACGGACGCCGGTACGACCGTCAGAACCCGAACGCCGCCGATCTGCCCAACCAAGCACTCAATCACGCCGCTACCTTTGTGGAAGCGGCGGCTGACCTGGCGGTGGCCGCCGTAGGCGCCCTGCCGCCGCTCGGCTTCATCCACGAAGATTCCAGCAATGCCTTCACACTGGACATCGCCGACCTCTACCGCGTGGACCTCACCCTGCCCTTGGCGTTCGGCGCCGTGCGCGCGTACCGCGATGGCGACGCGGACCACCTGGAGCGAGAAGTGCGGCGCCGTGCGGCGAAGCTGTTCCGACAGGAAAAGCTGATCCCCCGCATGATCGACCGCATCAAGGAGCTGTTCGATGTCGATGACCGTGGTGGTGACGCGTAACGTCTCCTCCCGCGTGCGCGGCTTCCTCGCCTCCGCCATGCTGGAACTGGCCCCGGGCGTCTACAGCGCGCCGCGCATCTCGCCTGCCGTGCGAGACCGTGTTTGGGACGTGCTGAAAGACTGGTTCCCCAACGAGCGGGACGCGTCGCTCATCATGATCTGGCAGGAACGAGACGTCCCGGGCGGCCAAGCCGTGCGCACGCTCGGCAGCCCGCCCATCGACTTCGTGAACGTCGACGGCCTCGTCCTCGCCCGCCGACCGCCCCCGGTCGGAGCTCCTTAACAATTCGGTTTCTCTTTTGCAGTCAAGGTGTTAGACTGCAGAGTCTGCCCCGCGTGAGCGGGGATCGACCCGCTAGCACCAGCAGCAAGACCTACGCTAGCACGTCTGCCCCGCGTGAGCGGGGATCGACCTAAACCCTAGGGCTTCACTTCGTGTTACTGCCAGTCTGCCCCGCGTGAGCGGGGATCGACCTCTAATCACTTCTTGCGTCAATTTGCTGTCATCGTCTGCCCCGCGTGAGCGGGGATCGACCGCTGCGCGAGCTGCTGGGCGAGCGCTTCGGCGAGTCTGCCCCGCGTGAGCGGGGATCGACCTCGAAGGCCGCGCCGATGGCCCGCAGATGGAGCGTCTGCCCCGCGTGAGCGGGGATCGACCCCGCGCCCAGTCACGCAGCGCGTAGCTCTTGAAGTCTGCCCCGCGTGAGCGGGGATCGACCCAGGTCGCAAGCTGCCGCATGATGTGGAGGTGAGTCTGCCCCGCGTGAGCGGGGATCGACCTCCGTGGTTCCCGGCCGAGCTGGAGGCCGAGCGGTCTGCCCCGCGTGAGCGGGGATCGACCTTGCGCAGGCTTGGCTACGTGTTCGGCACGCACGTCTGCCCCGCGTGAGCGGGGATCGACCCTAACCAGATCGCCCAGCGCGATCATTCCAATGGTCTGCCCCGCGTGAGCGGGGATCGACCCTCGTCACCAAGCTGGTCAAACACTTCGCTGATGTCTGCCCCGCGTGAGCGGGGATCGACCTCCTCCGCAGCCAACGTCGATGCGTCGGATGTGGTCTGCCCCGCGTGAGCGGGGATCGACCACGGCACATAGGGGAAAAAGCGGTGGCTGTACGGTCTGCCCCGCGTGAGCGGGGATCGACCCCAGCTCGACAGCGAGCTGCTGCAAAAGCAGGCGTCTGCCCCGCGTGAGCGGGGATCGACCCACGCCCATGCGCTGCTGTTGCGGCAGCTTCTCGTCTGCCCCGCGTGAGCGGGGATCGACCCA
Organism: Tepidimonas fonticaldi; assembly: GCF_007556755.1. Lineage (GTDB taxonomy): Bacteria > Pseudomonadota > Gammaproteobacteria > Burkholderiales > Burkholderiaceae_C > Tepidimonas > Tepidimonas fonticaldi. The sequence goes on from NZ_VJOO01000010.1 coordinate 13,966, forward strand.
CGGTTACCGACCCGATCGCATGATCGCCATGGTCTGCCCCGCGTGAGCGGGGATCGACCTGCCCACGGCGGCCTGGGTGCGGAAGGCATCGCGTCTGCCCCGCGTGAGCGGGGATCGACCCCAGCGCATCGAGATCGACGGCCAGACCTTCGAGTCTGCCCCGCGTGAGCGGGGATCGACCTTGAGATGGTATTTGAGGCGGCGGCCATCGCCCGTCTGCCCCGCGTGAGCGGGGATCGACCCTTCTCGCCGGGCATCAGGGCCTGCAGCTGCTCGTCTGCCCCGCGTGAGCGGGGATCGACCCTTCGACCAGGCTTTCGACATCCTGCTCAGACAGTCTGCCCCGCGTGAGCGGGGATCGACCCGTTTGCCAGACGTCGAGCAGGAGGGGTACATCGTCTGCCCCGCGTGAGCGGGGATCGACCCCCTTCTTCCACCTCCCACACCTTGACCCATCCGTCTGCCCCGCGTGAGCGGGGATCGACCTCCGGTCAGGGCGGCAATGCTCCGGCGGTTGATGTCTGCCCCGCGTGAGCGGGGATCGACCGCACGCGGCCCATCTCGTCCTGCGTTTTTTCGAGTCTGCCCCGCGTGAGCGGGGATCGACCCCGCATGACGGCGGTGCGCGATACCATTGATGCGTCTGCCCCGCGTGAGCGGGGATCGACCTGTGGTTGGTGATTGTCAGCATGAGACGCTCCTGTCTGCCCCGCGTGAGCGGGGATCGACCTGGTCTGCCATGCGTAATACGAGGTGGCCGGCGGTCTGCCCCGCGTGAGCGGGGATCGACCTGGCGACATCCCGGGGGTGAAGTCGCCGCCGATGTCTGCCCCGCGTGAGCGGGGATCGACCCCTGGTGCTGGCCGAGCGCCTGGGCCGCAGCGAGTCTGCCCCGCGTGAGCGGGGATCGACCGCTTGGGCGATATGCTGGCGGGGCGCCATGTGAGTCTGCCCCGCGTGAGCGGGGATCGACCCCTGGTGCCGGTCACTGGCATTCTGCGCGAGATGTCTGCCCCGCGTGAGCGGGGATCGACCCCCCGCACGCACATGGTGACCAAGAGCAAGACCGTCTGCCCCGCGTGAGCGGGGATCGACCCTTGTCGTCCGGGTAGGGCTCCAGCGCTGGGCGGTCTGCCCCGCGTGAGCGGGGATCGACCCACGACCCGTGCGCCGTCGGCTGGCGAAAGCTGGTCTGCCCCGCGTGAGCGGGGATCGACCCCCAAATGCCAACCCCACGTATAAGGTGATCAAGTCTGCCCCGCGTGAGCGGGGATCGACCCCAGGGGGATCATTCGACTCGCCCGGACAGTTCGTCTGCCCCGCGTGAGCGGGGATCGACCCGACGCTCAGGCTGGCCAAGAGCCGCAGGCGCTGTCTGCCCCGCGTGAGCGGGGATCGACCCGACGCTCAGGCTGGCCAAGAGCCGCAGGCGCTGTCTGCCCCGCGTGAGCGGGGATCGACCCATGGCGTAGTCCTCCAGCACGGCGCGCACGGCGTCTGCCCCGCGTGAGCGGGGATCGACCCATCGTCGGCCCCGGCGGCATCCGCCTGCAGAGGTCTGCCCCGCGTGAGCGGGGATCGACCTGTAGACGACCGCTCCGTCTGTGTGGTGCACGAGTCTGCCCCGCGTGAGCGGGGATCGACCTCGAGGGGACGGACGCCAACGATTACGCCAGGGGTCTGCCCCGCGTGAGCGGGGATCGACCCGACCTGCAGATATCCGGTTGGCGTGTTGAGGTGTCTGCCCCGCGTGAGCGGGGATCGACCCCCGCCTCGTTTGGTTCTTGGTACCTGCCAGAAGTCTGCCCCGCGTGAGCGGGGATCGACCCGAGTGTCTGGAGCGTGAGATGCGGTACGCGCAGTCTGCCCCGCGTGAGCGGGGATCGACCCGCCGACGCAACGACCGGCCGCGCGATGCCGAGGTCTGCCCCGCGTGAGCGGGGATCGACCCGATCACGATATCCTGTGTTGCGCCGTACATCTGTCTGCCCCGCGTGAGCGGGGATCGACCTTATCTTCCCTGACCGCCTTTGCAATCCCTCGCGTCTGCCCCGCGTGAGCGGGGATCGACCCCATCCGGAGACTGACTGAGACATGGGGAGCGTGTCTGCCCCGCGTGAGCGGGGATCGACCCGCCGACGGCTACCTGGAGCGCAAGGTGACCGAGTCTGCCCCGCGTGAGCGGGGATCGACCCCCACAGGGGAAAGAGGCGATAGCAACCACGCTGTCTGCCCCGCGTGAGCGGGGATCGACCGTACACCCTGGCTATTGCCCGCGTCTTGCTGTGGTCTGCCCCGCGTGAGCGGGGATCGACCTCAGCGGGCCGCTGGCAGCCTGAAGCGCGGCAGGTCTGCCCCGCGTGAGCGGGGATCGACCCCAGGGCCACTTGACACTCGTGACGGGATCCTTGTCTGCCCCGCGTGAGCGGGGATCGACCCGAGGTGCAGGCCATCCGCTCGCATGGAGGTGTGTCTGCCCCGCGTGAGCGGGGATCGACCCATCCCGCCGACAGTGAAGCCACGCCTGCACTGGTCTGCCCCGCGTGAGCGGGGATCGACCCGACCATGGCCGACATTCCGACCACCGAGCCCCGTCTGCCCCGCGTGAGCGGGGATCGACCTCTTGGCGATATCGTCTACCCGGGCCATCCAGTGTCTGCCCCGCGTGAGCGGGGATCGACCTCGTCCATGTAGCGCACATACTCGCGAACGCCAGTCTGCCCCGCGTGAGCGGGGATCGACCCATCGTGTCGATGCGGTCCACGTCGATGAGCTGGTCTGCCCCGCGTGAGCGGGGATCGACCTCACCCTGGACCGGCTGGAGCTGATCAGCCGCGGTCTGCCCCGCGTGAGCGGGGATCGACCCTTCGCGAACCTCGATGGTCGCACCACGGCCATGTCTGCCCCGCGTGAGCGGGGATCGACCCGACAAGTTGAATATGGCCGACGAACGCGCCCAGTCTGCCCCGCGTGAGCGGGGATCGACCCATGCTGGAGACCCTTGTCACGCGCGGGCCGTGGTCTGCCCCGCGTGAGCGGGGATCGACCGCTGGTGCAGGCGGCGATGCGGGCCATGGGGCTGTCTGCCCCGCGTGAGCGGGGATCGACCCCGGCTGGATCAGCTTGCTGCGCCCACGGCGGCGTCTGCCCCGCGTGAGCGGGGATCGACCCCAGACGGCACCGTCCCAGCTTTGAACCAGAACGTCTGCCCCGCGTGAGCGGGGATCGACCCAACCCGGCGTTCCCGCCGCTGCCCCAGTGGCCGTCTGCCCCGCGTGAGCGGGGATCGACCCTGGTGATCCATAGCGCGTCACCGCTTCGCGTCGTCTGCCCCGCGTGAGCGGGGATCGACCTCGGCTCGACGAGCGGCTGCCAGTCGGCCAGCGGTCTGCCCCGCGTGAGCGGGGATCGACCCTCGGCGAAGTCGCCGATGGCATAGGCCTTGTAGTCTGCCCCGCGTGAGCGGGGATCGACCCGAGCGGCAGCAGCGTTTCGCGGCCTTCATCCGGTCTGCCCCGCGTGAGCGGGGATCGACCCGGCGAAGCCGCGCCGCAGCGAGACGCGGGCGCGTCTGCCCCGCGTGAGCGGGGATCGACCCCCCGACGGCACGCGGATCACCTCATCCGACGGGTCTGCCCCGCGTGAGCGGGGATCGACCCGCCGTCTCGGTGACGAATGCCACCGACCTGATGTCTGCCCCGCGTGAGCGGGGATCGACCCTCGTCGGGCGTGTAGACGCCGAGGATGACGTCGTCTGCCCCGCGTGTGCCCCGCGTGAGCGGGGATCGACCTCTACCGGCGCGACTTTTGGGACAAGGTGCGAGGTCTGCCCCGCGTGAGCGGGGATCGACCTGCTGCGCCAGCTTTGCATGCCGGCCACGTCGCGTCTGCCCCGCGTGAGCGGGGATCGACCCATCAGAAAGCCACCAGGATAGGACTTCATGTTGTCTGCCCCGCGTGAGCGGGGATCGACCCCGCACCGTGCTGTTCACGACCGTGATGCGCGCGTCTGCCCCGCGTGAGCGGGGATCGACCCTCCTGCGCCCAGGCGATGGGGTCGTTCATCGCGTCTGCCCCGCGTGAGCGGGGATCGACCCGGGGTCAAGCTCCACCTGCGCGCCCTCAAGCAGTCTGCCCCGCGTGAGCGGGGATCGACCGCACCGGCCTCGGCTCCGGCGTGGCCGACATGCGTCTGCCCCGCGTGAGCGGGGATCGACCGCCCTCGGGGTCGCGGCTGGCGTAGCCCATGGCGTCTGCCCCGCGTGAGCGGGGATCGACCAGGGATGAGCGGGATAGCTTCCACAATAGGCCAGTCTGCCCCGCGTGAGCGGGGATCGACCCCGATAAGCTCGACCACTTGATCGACCACGCGCGTCTGCCCCGCGTGAGCGGGGATCGACCCGGCCAGACGATGGCGCGGTAGATGCCGCCGCGGTCTGCCCCGCGTGAGCGGGGATCGACCCAGCCCGCCCAGGCCATCCGCCATGATCTCGTGGTCTGCCCCGCGTGAGCGGGGATCGACCCGGCCGCTTCAGCGCTGCCGCCACCTCAGGTGCGTCTGCCCCGCGTGAGCGGGGATCGACCCGCTGCGCTGGGTGCTGCTGACCGCCCTGTGGCGTCTGCCCCGCGTGAGCGGGGATCGACCCTCATAAGCAGGATCAAGAGGGTAAGCACTTATGTCTGCCCCGCGTGAGCGGGGATCGACCTGCCGATGACTTCCAAAATGGCCTTGGCATTGGGTCTGCCCCGCGTGAGCGGGGATCGACCCTTCGAAAGCTCGCCGAAGGCGAGATGGTGATAGTCTGCCCCGCGTGAGCGGGGATCGACCCGGCAGCCAGGCGCCCGAGGGGCCGCGCAGCATGTCTGCCCCGCGTGAGCGGGGATCGACCACAAGCCCTCGATCGGGCGATTCTGCCGGCCCACCAGCGCCAGCTTCTCGCCCAGCTGCGCATGGCTGCGGGCGGCCTCCGCCGTGCGCGCCTTCAGGCGATCCATGTTCTGGCCGAGGGACTGCAATGCGCCATGCGCCGCCCCGGCGGCTGCCGTGACCAGAATCCCGAGCGTTACCGTTGCGCCTGCCATGCTCTATACTTGTCTAGCCATGTCTTCGGAAAACCTTGCCCTCGCCGCGCTCTGCGCCGCCATGGCCGCGCCCGCGCTGGTCGTGCTGATCACCGGCGGCAGTCTTGGCGTCGCGCTGCTGGCGGCCGTCCTTTGCCTGCCCGTCAGCGGCCCGATCATGGCCGCCGTTTTCGGCGCCGCCACGGAGCTGTTCGGGCCGAAGCACTAACCGCCGCCGCGCTCGGCCCTGATCTGCTCCTGCGCCAGCTTCACCCAGCGCAGAAAATCCCCCCACCCCCAGCGCATCGATTTCCGAGTCTGCCCCGCGTGAGCGGGGATCGACCCGGCCTTGAAGCAAAAGCGTGAGCATCCGGAGCTTTCGGCTTCCGAATACGCCATCGCCCAGGACGTCATTGACCTGGCCACCCACCGAGTGCAGGACGGCGCAAGTCTGATCTACGTGCGCGCACTGTCAGCCGGGAAGTCCGGTGGCCACGTGCTGGTGGTCAAGGCCACCCGCACGGGCAAGGCGTTGTGGGTGACGAGCGTTCGACGGCTTTCCAGGCAACAGGCGGAGCGCGAAGCCGAGATCGCGCGCCTGCTGAAGAAAGGGAAATGAGGTGAGGCCGCGCCGGATCGACCTCGCGGGGCTGGCGTGGCGGGCTCCCCTGACCGCCACGAGGGCCTTGCGACCCCGGTGGGTGAAATTCCCCACCAACCTTCGGCGTCAGGCGCGCCTTCAGCTACTGCCGGGAGACTTTGCCGCCAGCCCTTGCGTGCAGTATAGCCCATGATCCGCATCGACATCGACAACCGTGAAGTCGCGCGCCTGCTGCGCAAGGCAGAAAAGAAATGAGGCGGCACCTGGACCGCCTCGTGGGGCTGGCGCGCCGGACTCCCGCGCCCGGCGACGGCACCTTTGGGCCCCAGGTCTGCCCTCACCAGATGGAGGGAGATTTTGCCGCCAGCCCTTGCGTGCAGTATAGCCCATGATCCGCATCGACATCGACGACCGCGAAGTGCGGCAGGCGCTCGAAAACCTCCAGCGCCGCGTCTCCGACCTCACCCCCGTCATGCACGACATCGGCCAGGTGCTGGTGGAGGGCATGCGCGCGCGGCTGCGCGACAGCCGCGACGTGGAGGGCCGCCCCTTCGCGCCCAACTCGCCCGTGACGCTAGCACGCAAGAAGGGCGCCCGCCCCCTGGTGGACTCCGGCATGATGGCCAGCCAGTTCGCCTACCAGGCCGGGCGCGATACGTCCGATTACCGCCTCTTGCCGCGCATCATCGACGCTGCGCGCATGGAGGATGCCGGTGTCACGGATACAGGCCGGTGATCCATCGAGCTGATCCATGAGATCGACGGCGCCGAATACCACGCCGTATTCGAAATTCTGACGAAGCGCCGCATGCTGGAGCTCAAAACGATGTACGAGAGATCAGGGCGTCCCCCCATCATACGTCCGTAACGCTTCGCGGTATGAGCGCGACGATGGGATGCAACCGCCCCTTGGAACAAGCTTAGCACAGTCATGAGGCGATGACCAAACCCCATCCGCATCGAAATCGACGACCGCGAAGTGGGCAAAGCGCTCGCCGAGCTTCAGCGCCGCGCCGGTCAGGGGCACATCGAGCGCAGCAAGCTCATCTGCGCTCATGTTGGCGGTGTTGCCAAGTGCGGCAAGTGGATGCTCAACACCGATGGCCTGCCGCATGTAGCTCTCCAGCCCGAAACCGGTTACGACTTGACCAACGGCAGCAAGCTGCGCCGCAGTGGTGCCCATGCGAGATGCCGCGTTCGATACGCCGGCAATGGCAGCGCTCAGGCGCTCGGATGAAGAACGCCATCTATCCATCACGCCGCGCATGCCATCGAGCGAGCTCGCCGCGGCGCGCAGCGGTGCGCTAAACTGGTCCTTGAGCGTCAACAGCGCCGAGATGGCAAGGGTGGCGGACATGCTGGATTCGATCCTTTCCTACGCCAATGATCACGCCTGGGCGGGCTGGGCATTGACGCTTTTTCTGTTTGCGCCGCCCATCCTCATGGCTGCCGCCAAAAAAGCGAGCGGACTGCAGTCGCTCGACATCATCATCGGCTGGTTGGCCTTGCTGCTCATACTGGCCCTGCTCATGGCATGAGTCCGCGCGCCTTGAGCGCGGCCTGGGCGCGCCGACACCACTGGCGGTACTCGTCGATGTCCATCTCGCGCACCACGGCGGGCGGCCAGTTTTACTGGCTCCCAAGGCCAGTGGGCTTTGAAAGCCGCAGCCTATCGCGCATACCCTCGGCCAGCGCCTGGCCGATGTCGCGCATGACGGGGTGAGATCACCTCGGCGGCACTGGAGGCTGGCAAACGCCTCGCGCCCTTTGCAGTCGTCGACGTCGATGCGGATCGGTGCCTCAATGAAGCGCGGTCTAACAGCGCCGTCGTCGCGGGAGGGCGCTTACGCCTCTCGGTGATGTGCTAACCTTTGCGTTGAGCGGCGACGATCCCCCTTGGTGGGGGCGCGCTAAGTAGATGGCCGGTTCGAATCCTGGCGTCGCCGCTCAAGCGCTCGCCTCGCGCCAACGCCCGCGGGCCATTCATCGGCTGTAGCTGGCCCAGCTGCCGCGATCGCACTAGGTGCACGTCGCCTCCTGCGCCACCATCCCCAAACGATCCAGCGCCTGGGCCAGATGACCCACGGTGCGCTCGATATGCAGCAGTTTCTCCAGCCCGAACAGACCGACGCGGAAGGTCCGGAAGTCGGCCGGTTCGTCGCACATCAGCGGCACCCCCGCGGCGGTTTGCAAGCCAACTGCGGCAAATTTTTTGCCATTGGCGATCTCGGGGTCGTCGGTGTAGCTCACTACCACGCCCGGTGCCTGGTAGCCGGGCGCGGCCACACTTGCCAGACCACGCGCCTCGAACAGGGCCCGCACGCGCTGGCCCAGCTCGAACTGCGCCGCGCGCATCGCCGCAAAGCCGTGTGCGCGCGTCTCCTGCATCACATCACGCAGTCGCGCCAGCGCATCGGTGGGCATGGTGGTGTGGTAGACGTGGCTGCCTTGCTCGTAGGTTTCCATCACCTGCAGCCACTTCTTCAGGTCGCAGGCAAAGCTGGTGCTGGTGGTGCCGTCGATGGCCTGACGCGCGCGCGGCGACAGCATCACCATGGCGCAGCACGGCGAGCCGCTCCAGCCCTTCTGCGGCGCCGAGATCAGCACGTCCACCCCGGTGGCGCGCATGTCCACCCACATCGCGCCGGAGGCGATGCAGTCCAGCACGAACAGCCCGCCCACCGCGTGCGCGGCCTCGGCCACCGCGCGCAGGTAGTCGTCCGGCAGCATCATGCCGGCGGCGGTCTCCACGTGCGGCGCGAACACCACCGCCGGGCGCAGGGCGTGGATCGTGCGCACCACCTCGTCCAGCGGCGCCGGCGCCCACTGCGCCTGCGGCTCCTCGGCCACGCGGCGGGCCTTCAGCACGTGCGCCTCAGCCGGGATGCGGCCCATGTCGAAGATCTGCGTCCAGCGGTAGCTGAACCAGCCGTTGCGGATCACCAGCACGCGCCGGTCGGCGGCGAACTGACGCGCCACCGCCTCCATGCCGAAGGTGCCGCTGCCCGGCACCAGCGCCACCGACTGCGCGCCGTACACCTCCTTGAGGATGCCGCCGATGTCGGTCATGACGCGCTGGAAGCGCCTGGACATGTGGTTGAGCGCGCGGTCGGTGTAGACGACCGAGAATTCGAGCAGACCGTCCGGGTCGATGTGGGGCAGCAGGCCGGGCATCAGTGTCGTCTCCTGGGTGGTGGATGCGGGAAAGCGGGCGCCCCCCGCGCCGGCGGGGCCCGGGGGCATGGGGCGGCAGGCCGGGGCGCGTGCCGGTCAGCTTAGCACGCCGTCGCGCAGCGCGTCGACCGCAGCGCGCACCACCGCCTGGATGCTGCCGGTGCGCGCGTGCACCGCGCGCAGCTGGCGCGCGTGGTTGCCGGCCGCGCCGGCCACGGCCTCCAGCTCTGTGAGCGCCGCCGCGCTGCCCAGCGCCTGCGCGTGCGGCTCCAGCCGGCGCAGCGTGGCCAGGATGTCCTCGCGGATCGACAGCGGCTCGCGCGTGCGCGGGTGCACCATCGTGCCCTCGAGCCCGAAGCGGCACGCCTGGAAGCGGTTGTAGGTGTAGACGAGGTAGTCGTCCTCTTGCGGCGGCGGCTCGCCGCCCTCCAGCAAGTGGCGGCACAGCGCCTGCAGGTAGCAGGCCAGCGCCGCGGCGCGCTCCACCGTCAGCGGCGTGTCGCAGACGCGCAGCTCGATCGTGCCGTACTCGGGCTTGGGGCGGATGTCCCAGTAGAAGTCCTTCATCGACTTCACGACCCCGGTGGACTCCATTTTGCGGAAGTACCCCTGCTCGAAGTCGTCCCAGCGCAGCACGAACGGCGCGCGGCCGCTGAGCGGAAACGCGAACACCGAGTTGAGCCGCGCCGAGTCGAACAGCGTGTCCACGCCCTGGAAGAACGGCGAGGAGGCCGACAGCGCGATGAAGTGCGGCACGTAGCGGTTGAGCGCGTGCAGCAGGAACAGCGCCTCGTCCGCCGAGCGGCAGCCGATGTGCACGTGCTGCCCGAACACCGTGAACTGCTTGGCCAGGTACCCGTACAGGCCCGAGAGCTGCTGGAAGCGCGGCTTGTCGAAGATGCGCTGCTCGAACCAGCGCTGAAACGGATGTGTGCCGCCGCCGGCCAGCTCGACGTTGAGCCGCTCGGCCGCCGCGAGCAGCGTGTCGCGGATCGCGCGCAACTGCGCCAGCAGCGCGTCGTGGCGCGTGTGCACGCCGGTGGCGATCTCGATCATGCTCTGCGTCATCTCGGGCGTGACGCTGCCCGGAAATGGCGCGCGCTTGAGCAGCGCGAGCAGGTCGTCCGCACTGCTCGACAGGTCCTGATCGTAGGTGTTGACGATCTGCAGCTCCAGCTCGACCCCCATCGAGAGCGCATCGGACTGCTTGAACGGCTCCAGCGGCATCGACCACTCCTCACTGCGGCGGGGACGCGGACGCCCCCCCACGGTCCGGCCCGCTCGGGGCCAGCACGGCTTCGCGCGCGGCGACCAGCGCCCACTGGCTCACCCAGGGGCCGAGCAGCTCCAGCCACAGCAGGGCGGCCGTCAGGTGCCACAAGGCCTCGGTCGCGGGCGGCAGCCCCAGGGCAATGCTGCGCTCCAGCAGCAACAGGGTCATGGCGGACATGGGCAGCAGCGCCACGCCGGTGAGCACACCCTTGCGCACGGTCGTGCCGCTGGGCACGGCCAGCGCGGCGTTGAACACCACCGGGATCAGCACCCGCGCCGCCAGCACCACCGCCGCGGCGGCCCACACCGCCCCCTGCGTCAGCGCGCCCCACGACATGCGCGAGCCGACATAGACGAACAAAAACACCCCCAGCAACAACCCCAGGGTGCCGAAATCGCGCTGGGCGTTGGCAACGAACACCCGGCGCTCGCGCAGCAGCACGCCAAAGCTCAACGCCGCCAGCAGCGGCGACAGACGCAGCGCGTCCGCAACGACGGTCAGCCACACCAACGCGAGCGCATAGCCCACCGTGGGCGCGGTGGACGTACCGAACGGCCCGCGCACCAGCGCCGTCACCATCACCGCCAGCGCCACCCCCAACGCGACCGACAGGCCGACGGCATACACGCTGCTCAGGGCGGCCTGCACCCAGTCGCCTTGGGCGCTCAGGTGCCAGTACCCGGACACGCCTTTGACGAACAACACGGCCATCACGGCCTGGATGGCCGCCAGATGCAGCACACGCTCGGTCACCTGCCCGGCCGCACGCAAATCGTTGGCCACCCGCAGCAGGCTGGCCGGCGACGCCGCGACCGCCACCGCGGCCACCAGCGGCCGCCACTCGGCCGCCACGCCTACGGCCCCCAGGGCCCAGGCCACCGCCGCAAAAATCGCCACCGACTGCGCCACCCCGGTCAGCAACACCCACGGGTTGTGGCGAAACCAGCCCAGATGGATGCGGCAGCCCAGCTCGAACAGCACCAACGACAGCGCAAACTGGGCCAGCAGCGCCGCGCCCCCGCCCTCCGCCACCGAGCCCGGCGTCAACCCGATGGCGCTGCCGACCAAGCCCACCGCAACGTAGACGCTCACCCGCGGCACGCCGCGCGGATGGGCACGCTCGGCCAGCCACCAGGCCAGCCACAGCAGCGCGGGCCACACGACCAGCGCCGCCAGCTTCGGATCGAAACCAGCCATGGTCATGCGACCGCGAAACGCGCGCGCAGTTCCTCCAGGCCCAGTTCATCGAGCATGCGGGCCAGGCGCTCGGCCGCGCTGCGCTTGCGCCGGCCGGTGCGGCGCGCGACGATCAGCTCGTTTTTCATCGAGTGCTCCCAGCCCACCAGCTCGGTCACGGTCACGTCGTAGCCGCTCGCTTCCAGCCGCAGACAGCGCAGCACATTGGTGACCTGGCTGCCAAACTCGCGCGTGTGCAGCGGGTGGCGCCACAGCTCGGCCAGCGGCGTGCGCGCCAACTGCAGCGCCTTGTGGCGGCGCAGCGCAGCGGCCACCTCGGCCTGGCAGCACGGCGCCACGACGATGGCACCGGTCTGGCGCTGCAAGGCAAAGTCGATGGCATCGTCGGTGGCCGTATCGCAGGCGTGCAAGGCCGTCACCACATCCACCTGGGCGGGCAGCGCGGCCATCGCCTCGCGCACCGTGGCCGCCACGAAGTGCATGCGCGCAAAGCCCAGCCGTTGCGCCAAGGCGGCGGAACGCTCGACCAACTCGGGCCGCGCCTCCACGCCCCAGACGGCACCCACCGGGCACGCCGCCAAAAAGCGGTCATAGAGCAAAAAGCCCAGATACGACTTGCCCGCCCCGTGGTCCACCAGGGTCACGTCGCCGCGCTCGGCAACGGCCGCCTGCAGCAAGGGCTCGATGAACTGCAGCAGGTGATTGACCTGCTTGAGCTTGCGCCGCGAATCCTGATTGAGCCGCCCGTCGCGCGTCAGGATGTGCAGCTCCTGCAACAGCGCAATCGACTGGCCGGGGTGCAGCTCGGCCAGCACCTCGGGGGGCGGCCCCGCGGGCGGGCGCCGGGGGGATGGGGGTCGGGTCATGGGCGGATCATACGGCCGGGGTCGCCCCCCGCGACACACAGGCGCCCGCGGCGGTGCTAGGATTGAAGCCAACCGGGGCTGCGGCCCGGCTGAGGAGACTGCCATGGGCACCATCGTCGGCTACGTGACGCCAAACCTGCCGGAAAACAAATTGCGGCGCTACCCGACCAAGGTCATCAACATCGTCGGCGGCCCGGGCTGTGACAAGTCCCTGTACTCCTCGGCCATCATCCTCAAGCTGCACCTGATGCACAAGACCGTGGAGCTGGTGCCCGAGGTGGCCAAGACCCTGGTCTGGCAGGGCGACCACGAAGCGCTGCGCAACCAGTACGGCATCGCGCTGCACCAGTTCCGCCTGCTGGAGGTGCTCGACGGTCAGGTGCAGTACCTGGTGACCGAAGGCGGGCTGCCGCAATTGCTCTACTACAACGCGCGCCACCCGGATAACGTCTGCGACGTGGACAAGACACGCCGCCAGATCCTGGAGTGGTACCGGCAGTTCGACAACGTCAACGTCTTTGCCCAGCGCGACCCGGACAAGCCCTACATCCGTGCCGGACGCCTGCAGGACGAAAACCGCGCGCGCGAGATGGACAGCGAGATGCGGACCCTGCTGTCGGCGGAGGGCATCAAGTACACGCTGCTGCCGCCGGATCACCGCAAGATCATCGAGTTTGCCGGCACGCTGGAGTGAGGTGCCTCAGTTGCGGGCGTGGGCCAGCTCCACGGCCTGCACGCCGCTGAGGGCGCGCAGCCGGCGTGTGACGTCGGGCAGGGACACGTCGGTACCCACGCGATGGGCGACCATCACGAAGTGCCAGCGGCTCTCGCCGCGGCCGGTATGGATCTGCAGCGACCCGTCTGCCAGACGGAACCCCCACTCGGCCAGCGCCTCGCGCAGGTCGTCGCCCCCGGGCTCTTGCCCATCGACGAAGGTCACCGTGACCGCCAGCGCGGACAGCGCCGGCAGACGCGCCTCGATGCGCCCGCCCCACATCATCAAGCCGGCGGTCAGCCCCGCGAGCAGGATCGCCGCCGCATACAGCCCCACGCCGACCAGCACGCCGATGGCCGAGGTCGCCCAGATGGAAGCGGCGGTGGTCAGGCCGCTGATCGTGAAGCCGTCGCGCATGATGACCCCGGCGCCGAGAAAGCCGATGCCGGTCACGATGCCCTGGATGACCCGCGTGGGATCGGCCGCCGCGACGGCGCCCGCATCCGCCTGCCCCCACCAGAAGCCCGGATAACCGACGAAGGCGGTCAACGCCGCCGACGCCATGCAAACGATGCCGTAGGTGCGCATGCCGGCCGCGCGGCTGTGGTAGGACCGCTCATAGCCCACCAGCAACCCCAGCACCAGCGCCCCCAGCAGGCTGGCAAACACCAGCAGATTGGCCTCCAGCACCGGCGGGGACCAGTAACGGTCCCACAGCGACAACCCCGACCCCATGCGCACCCTTTCGTGTCCCGCCAGCGCGGCGCCTCTGGGCGATCTTACGCCGGATGGGGATCGGGGATATTTATATTGAACACTATTTAATTGTGTGCTACATTTTGCACATGACTGCACCGCCCCTCGACCCCGACGCCGCTCTGCGGCTGGACCACCAGCTCTGCTTCGCGCTGTACTCGGCCTCGCTGGCCATGACGCGGCTGTACCAGCCGCTGCTCAACGCCCTGGGCCTGACGTATCCGCAGTACCTGGTGCTGCTCGCGCTGTGGGAGCAGGACGACGTGACGGTCTCGGTGCTGGGCGATCGGCTGGGGCTGGACTCCGGCACGCTGACGCCGCTGCTCAAGCGCCTGGAGGCGGCGGGCCGGCTGCAGCGCGTGCGCGACGCGGCGGACGAACGGCGCGTGCGCGTGCGGCTGACCGCCGACGGTCGCGCCCTGAAGGCCCGCGCGCAGCACATCCCGGGCTGCGTGCTCGCGGCCTCCGGCTGCAGCATCGGCGACGTGGGCACCCTGACGCGCCAGATCCGACACCTGCGCGAACGGCTGTTGGCCGGCGCCTGACCCCGTTTTTCCACCGGCCGCCGCGGCGGCTTCCCTCCCCCCGAAAGGACTCGACATGCCCTCCCTGGACAAAGTGCTCTACACCGCCCGCGTGCACACCACCGGGGGCCGCGACGGCGCCTCGCGCTCCGACGACGGCCGCCTGGACGTGCGCCACAGCCTGCCCGGCACGCCCGGAACCGGCACCAACCCCGAGCAACTGTTCGCCGCCGGCTACTCGGCGTGTTTCATCGGGGCCCTCAAGGGCGTGGCAGGGCGGCAAAAGATCGCCCTGCCCGCCGACGTGGCCGTCGACGCCGAGGTGGACCTCGGCCCGATGGGCGAGGCCTATGGCATCGCCGTGCGGCTGACGGTGCACCTGCCCGGCCTGGACCGCGCCCAGGCGCAGGCACTGGTGGACGCCGCGCACCGCGTCTGCCCGTATTCGAACGCGACGCGCGGCAACATCGACGTCACGCTGACGCTGGCCTGATCGCTCAGACCAGCAGCGCGTTGACGCGGCGCACGTAGCCGGCCGGGTCCTCCGGCAGGCCGCCTTCGGCCAGCACGGCCTGGTCGAACAGGATGTGGGCGTAGTCGTCGAAGCGCTCGCCGGCATCCGCCAGTTTGCGCACCAACGCGTGCCCGGCGTTGACCTCCAGGATGGGCTTGACGTCGGGCGCCTGCTGCCCCGCAGCCTTGAGCAGGCGCGCGAGCTGCAGCGAGTACTCGCCGTCGTCCACCACCAGGCAAGCGGGCGAATCGACCAGCCGGCTCGTCACGCGCACGTCCTTGGCGCGGTCCTTGAGGATCTCGCGCAGGCGCTCCAGCACCGGTTTGAAGGTTTCGGCCGCCTCCTCGGCGGCCTTCTTCTCGGCCTCGTCCTGCAGCTCACCCAGGTCCACCGCGCCCTTGGCCACACTGCGCAGCGGCGTGCCGTCGAATTCGTGCAGAAAGGACAGCGCCCACTCGTCCACGCGGTCGGTCATGAGCAGCACCTCGATGCCCTTCTTGCGGAAGACTTCGAGCTGTGGGCTGTTCTTGGCCGCGGCCAGCGTATCGGCGGTGATGTAGTAGATCGCCTCCTGGCCCTCTTTCATGCGCGCCTTGTAATCGGCCAGGCTGACGCTGACCGCGTCGCTGTGGGTGGAGGCAAAGCGCAACAGCTTGGCGATGCGCTCGCGGTTGGCAAAGTCCTCGCCCAGCCCTTCCTTGAGCACGGCGCCGAATTCGGCATAGAAGCGGCTGTACTTGCCGGCCTGCCGCTCGGCCTCGGCCTTCTCGTCGGCGCTGAGCTGCTCCCACGCCTCGCCGGTGGGCAGCACGTCCTTCTTGGCCAAATCCTCCAGCATGGACAGCACGCGGCGCGTGTTGCCGTCGCGGATGGCCTTGACGTCGCGGCTTTCCTGCAGCAGCTCGCGGCTGACATTCAGCGGCAGGTCGGCCGAGTCGATCACGCCCTTGACCCAGCGCAGGTACGCCGGCATCAGCGATTCGGCGTCGTCCATGATGAAGACGCGCTTGACGTACAGCTTCACCCCGCCGCGCTTGTCGCGGTTCCACAGATCGAACGGCGCCTTGGCCGGGATGTAGAGCAGTTGGGTGTACTCGGTGCTGCCCTCGACGCGGTGGTGGCTCCACGCCAGGGGCGCTTCGCTGTCGTAGCTCAGGTTCTTGTAGAACTCGATGTACTGCTCGTCGCTGATGTCCTTCTTGGGACGCGTCCACAGGGCGCTGGCGCTGTTGACCGCCTCCCACTCGTCTTGGAGCACGTACTCGCCCTTGTCCTTGTCCCAGACCTCCTTCTGCATCAGGATGGGCAGGCTGATGTGGTCGGAATATTTGCCGATGATGGACTTGAGCTTCCAGCGGTTGAGGTATTCGCTGGCGTCGTCGCGCAGGTGCAGAATGACGCTGGTGCCCCGCGCGGCGCGGGTGATCGTCTCGGTGTCGAAGGCGCCGCTGCCGTCGCTGCTCCAGCGCACGCCCTGCTCGGGCGGCAGACCGGCGCGGCGGCTTTCCACCGTGATGCGGTCGGCCACGATGAAGCCCGAGTAAAAGCCGACACCGAACTGGCCGATCAGTTGCGCGTCCTGCTTCTGGTCGCCCGAGAGCCGCTGCAAAAAGTCGCGCGTGCCGCTCTTGGCAATAGTGCCCAGGTGCTCGATGGCCTCGGCCTCGCTCATGCCGATGCCGTTGTCGGTGATGGTGATGGTCTTGGCCGCCTTGTCGAAGGCGACGCGGATCTCCAGGTTGGGCTGGTCCTCGTAGAGCGAGGCGTCGGCCAGCGCCTCGAAGCGCAGCTTGTCGCAGGCGTCGGAGGCGTTGGAGATCAGCTCGCGCAAAAAGATGTCGGGGTTGGAGTACAGCGAATGCGTGACCAGGTGCAACAGCCGGGCCACTTCGGCCTGGAAGGCATGGGTGTGCTTGCTCATGGGGCTCGGTTCGAATGCAGGAAAGGGAAGAGGACGGGGCGGCGCACGCCGGAGGGCACGCCCCGCTGCCGCCCCAGAGATGGGGGCGCGCGCCGGCCTTTCAAGGCCGGCTCAGAACCGCTCGTGCTCACCCAGATAGCGCCACTGGCCCGGTGGCAGCGCCCCCAGCGCCACACGGCCGATGCGCACGCGCTTGAGGCCCACCACGTGCAGGCCGACCAGCTCGCACATGCGGCGGATCTGGCGCTTGCGCCCCTCGGTCAGCACGAAGCGCAGCTGCTCGGGGTTGAGCCAGTCCACCTGGGCCGGGCGCAGCGGCACACCGTCCAGCGCCAGCCCGTGGCGCAGGCGCGCCAGCCGCTCCGCCGGAAACACGGCCTGCACGTTCTGTGCCACCACGCCCAGGCCTTTCGGTCCGTTGGGAGCCCACTGCACGCGCACCAGGTACTCCTTGTCCACAGGAGATTGCTCGCCGATGAGGGCCTTGGCCACCCGGCCGT
Source organism: Tepidimonas fonticaldi (assembly GCF_007556755.1). Lineage (GTDB taxonomy): Bacteria > Pseudomonadota > Gammaproteobacteria > Burkholderiales > Burkholderiaceae_C > Tepidimonas > Tepidimonas fonticaldi. The sequence continues at coordinate 31,068 of NZ_VJOO01000010.1, forward strand.
CTTGTGTGAGCACGAGCAGGCCGGTGGAATCGATGTCCAGCCGGCCGGCCGGCGCCAGTCCGCGCGCGTGCGCCGGCTCGAAACGGCGCGGCGAGCGGTCTTCGCGCCAGCGTGTCTGCGGCCGGATCAGCGTCGCCGCGCTCGGGTGGCCGTCTTCGGGCTGGCCACTCACATAGCCCACCGGCTTGTGCAGCAGGATGGTCACTTGCTGGCGCTGCTGCGCCCGCGCCGGCGCCGCCACCTCGACGCGATCGGCCTCGGTGACGGTCTGCCCCAGCGCGGCCGGCCGGCCGTTGACGCGCACCCAGCCGCGCGCGATCCAGTCGTCGGCCTCGCGGCGGGAACACAGGCCCAGCTGCGCCAGCCGCTTGTTCAAACGGATGGTCATGCCGGGACTGTACCGGACGCCGCCGGCGCCCCCGGCGACCCGGACGCCCGCGCGCGGCACCAGGCGTCCCAGTCCGCGACCGGCATGGGCCGGGCGATGTGGTAGCCCTGCGCCTCGTCGCAGCCCAGGGCGTGCAGGGTGGTCAGAATGGCGGCGTTCTCCACCCCTTCGGCGACGACGCTCAGCCCCAGGTTGTGCGCCAGGTCGATGGTCGACCGCACGATGGTGGCATCGTCCGCGTCGCGCTCCATGCCGGCAACGAAGGAGCGATCGATCTTGAGCTCCTGCACCGGCAGGCGCTTCAGATAGGCCAGAGACGAGTACCCGGTGCCGAAGTCGTCGATGGCCAGCCGGAAGCCGAGGTCGGCCAGCCGGTTGAGCGTCGCCTCGGCCCGCTGGGGGTCGTCCATGATCGCGCTCTCGGTGATCTCCAACCCGATGGCGGCCGGGTCGATGCCGTGGCCGCGCCGCCAAGCATCGAGCCAACCCGCCAGGTCGGGGTCCATCAGATCGCGCGTGGACAGGTTGACGGCCACGCGCAGCCGCGGACAGGCGGCCTGCAGGACAGGCCACTGGCGGGCGGTCTCCTCCAGCATCCAGCGCGTGAGCACCCGCACGAAGCCGGTCTGCTCCGCAAACGGAATGAACTGCATCGGCGGCACCAGGCCGCGCTGCGGGTGCCGCCAGCGCACCAGCGCCTCGGCCGCCACCACCGCCCCGCTGGCGACCTCGATCTTGGGCTGCAGGTACAGGCGCAGCTCGTGCCGGTCGATGGCCTGGCGCAGGTCGCCCAGCAGGGACAGGGTCTGCGCGCTGGCCACGTCGAGCGCGGCGTCGTAGCGCAGCAGGCCCACCGCGCGCGCCTTGGCGGCGCGCATCGCGATCTCGGCATGGCCGAGCAGCGTATCGGCGTCCGCCCCGTCGCCCGGCCACACCGCCACCCCCATGCCCACGCTGAGGTCGACCGTCTGCTCGTCCAACACCAGCGGCGCCTGGAAAGCCGCGGCCAGCCGTTCGGCCAGGGCCAGGGCCTGCGCAGCATCGGCGTCGGGCACCAGCACGCAGAACTCGTCGCCGCCCAGCCGGGCCAGCATCCCGCCCGGGGGATCGACCGTCTCGCGCAGGCGCGCCGCCGCCGCCCGCAACACCGCGTCGCCGAAGGCATACCCAAGCACGTGGTTGATGTGCTTGAAGCGGTCCAGGTTGAGCGTCAGCACGGCGAGCGGACGGGCGGCATCGCGACCGTCGAGCGCCTGCTGCAACGCCAGCCGGAAGCGGGCCCGGTTGGGCAGCTCCGTCAGCCGGTCCTCGAAGGCCATGCGGCGGATCTCCGCCTGCTGGCGGGCCAGACTGCCGCGCATGGCCTCGAAGCCCCGCGCCAGCCGGCCGACCTCGTCGTTGCGGTCGGTACCCGCGAGCGCGACATCGGCCTCGCCCTGCTCGAGCGCGCGGGCGGCGCGGGTGAGCGCGCGCAGCGGCTGCGTCACGCGGCGCATGGCCCCCCAGTTGACGAGGGCAAACAGCAGCACCCCGAGGGCGGTGATGCCGCCGAGCAGCCACTGCAGGCGCACGAAGGGGGCCATCACCTCGTCCACCGAGCGCAGGAGCACCGTGCCCACGGAGCCGTTGAGCGATTCGAGCCGGAAGGCGCGCGCCAGGTAGCGCTCGCCGTCGAGCGCGAGGGCGCTCTGCCCGGGCGGCAACGCGGCGAGCGCCGCCTGCCGATGCGCCGGCTGCGCGGCCCCAGCGCCCACGATCACCGCCGGCGGCTGCCCCGGCACCTCACCAACCACCGCCACATGGACGGCAAACAGGCGATACAGATCGTCGGCCAGCGCCTGGTCGATCGGAAAACTCATCAGCACCCAGCCGATCACGAGCGGGGCGCGCACCGGCACCAGGACGAACTGGTAGGGCGTGCGGCCGAGAAAGGCCAGCGCGCTCGTGCGCGCCGGGTCCGCCAACCCCTGGGCCACGGCCTGCAGGGTCGCGGTCGCCTGCGCCGGCGCCAGCGACCAGGCCGGAAACGGCGAGTGCGCGACCAGGGTGCCGCGTGCGTCGAAGAAGGCGGACAGCACCGAGCCGATGCGCTCGCCGTGGTTCTCGAGGGCGGACTGCGCCGTCTCGCGGTCGCCGGAGGCAACCGCGGTGCGAAAGCCGTAGTCGCTGGCCAGCAGCTGCGCGCCCTGCTGCAGCCGGGCGGCGTTCTGTTCGAGCAGGCGCCGCCAGACGCGCTCACCGGTCGCCAGTTCCTTGGCGATCTCGGCCTGCGCCTGGGTCTCGATCCCGGCCCGCACGAAGACGAACACCACCGCCTGCACCAGCAGCAGCAGCGCCACGCTGATGCCCACGATGCGGGGGGCCAGGCGGACGTCCCGCCAGCCCGCACGCCAGTTGGGCCACGCGCTCAACGCGCCACCTCCGTGAGCACGGCCTCGACCACCGCGGGCGCCCCCTCACGCAGGGTCACCGCCCGGCGCACCCCCGCGGCCCCGACCGGCAGGTCGCGGTGCCAGACGACCAGGGCGTAGCCGCCCGGCGGCACCCCGTGCAGCCGGGCCTCGCCGCGCGCGTCGGCGCGGGCGTGATGGGGCGTGTCGGCCACGACCACCCAGGCCACCATGTGGTCGTGGATGTTGCATCCGAGCAGCGCCACCCCGGCACGGTCGAAGACGACCGGGTTCGCCGGGGTGCCGGCGTAGAGCTTGATCTCGAACGGCTTGACCGGCGAGAGCGAGTAGACATGGTGACGGACCGTGTCGTGGTTGGGGAACGCCACGGCGGTGCCGCGCGTGACCACCAGCACCTCGGGCACGAACGCCTTGTCGCGCTGGACCATCTCCACGCCAGTCATGGGACGGACGGCGGCGGACGCCTGCGGCGACTCCAGCATGACGACCGCGCCCGGCAGGGGCTGCCCGCGGGCGTCCCGCACCGCGACACGAAGCTCCGCCGCCGACACCGCCATCGCAGCGGCGAGGCCGGCGAGGCCGGCGAAGACGCCCCTCATGGCTCGATCGCCAGCCCACGCAGCGGCTGGCCATCGCCGACGCGATCGATGACCGTGGCCCGTCCCGTGGCGAGGTCGATGCGCACCAACCGGGTATACGGAACGTCGGCCGTGCGCACCGCCGCGAGCGCCTCGTTGCCGACGTCCGAGATGTCGAAGGACGCATCGAGCAGCGGCCCGAGCCCGAGCGGTCCGATCGTCACCAGCCGCCCCAGATTGGGCGAGACGGCCGGCACCGCATCCTCGTGCGAGCCCTGGCGCACCAGCGTGCCGGCGGCCGCATCCAGCGCGTAGTTGGTCGTCTTGCGCTCGTCGCGGGTGTTGTACGTGTAGCCGGCCGCGACGATGCGCGGAGGCTGACCGGCGCGGGCATCCCCGTCCTCGTAGCGGAGATCGGGATCGCGCTGCACCCCGTCGGCCTGCGGATCGAAGTCGACCAGCACGCCCGTGTCCGGATGCAGCCGGGCATTGAGCCCGTCCGCCCCCACCAGCCGGATGCGATCGGCGGCGGGGTTGAAGTCCACGCCGAACGGCCCCGGACCGAGCGCCAGCGGCTGCGGCGGGCCGACCGGACGCACCTCGCCGCTGGCCGTGTCGATCACCACCACGCGCGCGGCCGTCGTCACGCCGTAGAGCGTCCCCCGTGCCACCCGGTAGTCGATCCCGATGAGCGCTTCATCCCCCGGCAGGCCACGCAGCGTCACCTGCCGCCGCACGTCGGCAGGGCGGTCGGCCGCGACCTGCAACAGCGTGCCCTGCTCGGTCAGCGCCCACAGCAGCAGTGGCGCGGCGCGGGGCCGGGGCCCGGGTGTGGCCGCGGTGGCCGCCGCGGCCAGCAGACAGCCGACCGCGCCCAGAACCCGACGCCACCGGGACCGGGTATCGCTGCAGTGCATCGCGTGCATGTGCGCCTCTCCATCAGTTCGTTCGCCGCCGGACAGGCATCTTACAGCGAATGCGCGCACCCGGCACCGCCGCCTCACGGCCCGGCGCGACCGGCACTGCGCAGCGTGTCCAGATCCAGCACGCGCAGCCCCCCGTACTCCACCCGAATCGCGCCCGCCTGCTGCCAGCGCGCCAGCGCCTGGTTGACGCGCTGGCGCGACAGCCCCACGAGGTAGGCCAGCTCCTGCTGGGTGATGCGCAGGACCTGCCCCACCCCGGGGAACAAGCCCGGGTGGAACAGGTTGGCCAGGCTGCGGGCGACGCGCACGTCCGGGTCGGTGATGCGGTCGATCTCGCGCGCGGCGATGAACTGGCCCAGACGCTCGTTGAGCTGGTTCATCACGAACCGGTTGAAGCCGATGGAGTGGTCCAGCAGCCAGTGGAAGGTCTCGACCGGCAGGCCGACGACCAGGCTGCGGCGCAGGGCCTGAACGTTGTAGCGGTAGATCTCGCGCTTGAGCGCCGTCCCCTCGCCGAACCACCCCCCGGGCGCCAGGCCGGTAAAGGTCATGATCGGGCCTTGGCTGTCGTCGTTGCTCATTTTGAGCAGCCCGTCGATCAGCCCGAACCAGTAGGTGACCGGCCGGCCGACGCGGCAGATGTAGTCCCCGGGCTCGGCCTCGCTGACGATCAGGGCGCTTTCCGCCCGCTCGCGCGCCGGCCCTTCCAGCCGCGCGATCCAGGGGATGCTCTCCAGTTCGGCAGCGGTCAGGGCGCGCGCCCGCTGTCGCAGTCGGTTGGCATGGCTCACGGTGGTCCCTCGAACTCCCGCTGTGGTGTCGCCATTCTTCGCCCACGCTCTCCCGCGCCCGAAAGCACCTAGGGAAAGTCCCAGTCAGGGCAACCCCTAGATTGTCAACGGACAGACAGAACAGCGTCAAACGCACCCGTACATTTGCGGCAACACAGCGGCACCGCCTCGTGTTGACACGACCGCCGCGGCAGAGGAGCCTGTATGCAAACGACATTTCCCCGCCTGCTGATCCAGCACGCGAGCGCGCGCCCGGACGCGCCCGCCATGCGCGAAAAGGAATACGGCATCTGGCAGACGACGACCTGGCGCCAGATGCTGGAGCGCGTCCGCCACATCGCCTGCGGACTGCACCAGCTGGGCCTGCGCCGCGGCGAGCATCTGGTGGTCATCGGCGCCAACCGCCCCAGCCTGTACGCCACCATGCTCGCCACGCAGTCGCTCGGCGCCATCCCGGTGCCGCTGTACCAGGACGCGGTGGCGGCCGAATGCGTCTTCCCGATCAACAACGCCGAGGTGCGCTTCGCGGTCGTGGAGGACCAGGAGCAGGTCGACAAGATGCTGGAGATCCGGCCACAGTGCCCGCAACTCGAGCACATTCTGTTCGACGATCCGCGCGGGCTGCGCAACTACGACGAGCCCGGACTCGCCGGCCTCGAGGAGGTGCAGGCGGCCGGCGCGGTGTTCTGCCAGCAGCACCCCGACTTCTTCCAGGAAGAGATCGACAAAGCCCAGCCCGATGACGTGGCGGCGATGTTCTTCACCTCCGGCACCACCGGCAACCCCAAGGGGGTGGTGCACACGCATTTCACGCTGCTCAACCGCGCCGAAGTGGGCGCCAGGTTCGACAAGCTCACCGAGCGCGAGGAGGTGCTGGCCTACCTGCCGCCGGCCTGGATCGGCCAGAACATCTTCAGCTACGCGCAGTGGCTGGCCTGCGGCTACGTGGTGAACTGCCCCGAGTCGTCCAGCACGGTGATGATCGACCTGAAGGAGATCGGGCCGACCTACTACTTCGCGCCGCCGCGCGTCTTCGAGGGCCTGCTGACCAGCGTCATGATCCGCATGGAGGACGCCGGCGCCCTCAAGCGCAAGCTGTTCCACACCTTCATGGACGTGGCCCGCCGCGTCGGCCCGCAGCTGATGGACGGCAAGCCCGTCGGTCTGGGCGACCGGCTGCTGTATGCGTTGGGCGACATCCTGATCTACGGCCCGCTGCGCAACACGCTGGGCTTTTCGCGCGTGCGGGTGGCCTACACCGCCGGCGAGGCCATCGGCCCGGACCTGTTCACCTTCTATCGCTCGATCGGCATCAACCTCAAGCAGCTCTACGGCTCGACCGAGACGGCCGTGTTCGTCTGCCTGCAGCCCGACCACGAGGTCAAGGCCGACACCGTCGGCGTGCCGTGCGAGGGGGTAGAAATCAAGCTGTCCGAGCAGGGCGAGATCCTGGTGCGCTCGCCCGGGCTGCTCAAGGAGTACTACAAAAACCCCAAGGCCACCGCCGAGGTGCTGGACGCCGACGGCTGGTACCACACCAGCGACGCCGGCTTCCTGGACAGCTCCGGGCACCTGAAGATCATCGACCGCGTCAAAGACGTGGGGCGCCTCAAGGGCGGGCCCAACGACGGCGCCATGTTCGCGCCGAAGTACGTCGAAAACAAGCTCAAGTTTTTCTCGTACATCAAGGAGGCGGTGGCGTTCGGCGACGGGCGCGACAAGGTGTGCGCGATGATCAACATCGACTTCGAGGCGGTGGGCAACTGGGCCGAAAAGCGTGGCCTGCCCTACGCCGGCTACACCGACTTGGCCGGCAAGCCCGAGGTCTACGCCCTGATTCAGGAATGCGTCGAGAAGGTCAACGCCGACCTGAGCCGAGACGCCATGCTGGCCGGCTGCCAGATCCACCGCTTCCTGATCCTGCACAAGGAGCTCGACGCTGACGACGGGGAACTCACGCGCACCAACAAGGTCCGCCGCGGCTTCATCGCCGAGAAGTACGCGGTGCTGGTCGACGCACTCTACGGCGGCAAGACCGAGCAGTACATCGAGACCCAGGTCAAGTTCGAGGACGGCCGTACCGGCCAGATCAGCGCGACCCTGCGGATCGTGGACGCCAAGACCTTCGCCCCCCTGAAGGCCGCGGCCTAAAGCACGCGCCCGACGGCACTTCGACCTTTCAGGATGCCCCATGGCCCACAAGCAAATCGGTGACGTCATCCTCGACGTCCAGAACATCAGCCTGCGATTCGGCGGCGTCAAGGCGCTGACCGACATCTCGTTCAACGTCCGGGAGCACGAGATCCGCGCCATCATCGGCCCCAACGGCGCGGGCAAGAGCTCCATGCTCAACTGCATCAACGGCGTCTATACGCCGCAGGAAGGCTCGATCACCTTCCGCGGCCAGACGTTCAAGCACATGAACAGCCGCCAGGTGGCCGAGATGGGCATCGCGCGCACCTTCCAGAACCTGGCTCTCTTCAAGGGCATGAGCGTGCTGGACAACATCATGACCGGGCGCAACCTGCGCATGAAGAGCAACCTCTTCCTGCAGGCGCTGCGCATCGGCCCGGCCGAGCGCGAGGAAGTCGCGCACCGCGAGGTGGTGGAGCGCATCATCGACTTCCTGGAAATCCAGGCCTACCGCAAAACGCCCGTGGGCCAGTTGCCCTACGGCCTGCAAAAGCGCGTGGACCTGGGCCGGGCGCTCGCGATGGAGCCGCAGGTGCTGCTGCTGGACGAGCCGATGGCCGGCATGAACGTCGAGGAGAAGCAGGACATGTGCCGCTTCATCCTCGACGTCAACGACGAGTTCGGCACCACCATCGTGCTGATCGAGCACGACATGGGCGTGGTGATGGACATCTCCGACCGCGTCGTCGTGCTGGACTACGGCAAGAAGATCGGCGACGGCACGCCCGACGAGGTGCGCAACAACGAAGACGTCATCCGCGCCTACCTGGGCACGAGCCACTGAGGAGCCACGGACATGGGATTTTTTCTGGAAACCCTCTTCGGCGGCCTGATGGCCGGCATGCTGTATTCGCTGGTGGCGCTCGGCTTCGTGCTGATCTTCAAGGCCTCTGGCGTGTTCAACTTCGCGCAGGGCGCGATGGTGCTGTTTGCCGCGCTGGCGATGGCGCGCTTTTCGGAGTGGCTGCCGCGCTGGCTGGGCTTCGAGAGCCTGCTGCTGGCCAACCTGCTGGCGTTTGCCGTGGCGGCGCTGCTGATGTTTGCCGTGGCGTGGCTGGTCGAGGCGCTGGTGCTGCGGCACTTGGTGAACCAGGAAGGCGCGACGCTGCTGATGGCGACGCTGGGCATCACCTACTTCCTCGACGGCGCCGGGCAGACCATCTTCGGCAGTGACATCTACCAGATCAACATCGGCATGCCCAAGGACCCGATCTTCATCCTGGAGGGCATGTTCGAAGGCGGCATCCTGCTCAACCAGGAGGACCTGATCGCCGCCGGTATCGCGGCCCTGCTGGTGGCGGCGCTGTCGCTGTTCTTCCAGAAGACCGCCACCGGCCGCGCCCTGCGCGCGGTGGCCGACGACCACCAGGCCGCGCAGTCCATCGGCATCCCGCTCAACCGCATCTGGGTGATCGTGTGGTGCGTGGCCGGGGTCGTGGCGCTCGTCGCCGGGATGATCTGGGGCTCCAAGCTCGGGGTGCAGTTCTCCCTCACCACCATCGCCCTGCGTGCGCTGCCGGTCATCATCCTCGGCGGCCTGACCTCGGTGCCGGGCGCCATCGTCGGCGGCCTCATCATCGGCGTGGGCGAAAAGCTCTCCGAGGTCTATCTGGGGCCCCTGGTCGGCGGCGGCATCGAAATCTGGTTCGCCTACGTCCTGGCGCTGGTGTTCCTGCTGTTCCGTCCCCAGGGCCTGTTTGGCGAAAAGATCATCGACCGCGTGTGAGGTAAGGGATCATGTTCTACAGAGAAAACGGCCAGTTCAAAACCAGCTACCACGCGGATCAGCAGATTTTCCCGATCGCACGAGACCGCTGGGCCATCCTCGCCCTCGTCGCCTTCGCCTTCATCGGTGTGCCACTGCTGGCGGACGAGTACCTGTTTCGCGCCATCCTGATTCCGTTTCTGATCCTGTCGCTGGCGGCCATCGGGGTCAACATCCTGGTCGGCTACTGCGGCCAGATCTCGCTCGGCTCGGGCGCGTTCATGGCGGTGGGCGCCTACATGGCCTACAACGCCTTCGTGCGCTTCGAGGGCATGCCGCTCATCGCCGCGCTGCTCATCGGCGGTCTGTGCGCCACGGTCGTGGGCATGTTCTTCGGCATCCCCAGCCTGCGCGTCAAGGGGCTGTACCTGGCCGTGGCGACGCTGGCGGCACAGTTCTTCTGCGACTGGGCCTTCCTGCGCATCGGCTGGTTCACCAACAACAACCCGTCGGGCTCGGTGTCGGTGTCCAACCTCAGTGTGCTCGGCTGGCGCATCGACACGCCGGTGGAGAAGTACCTGTTCTGCCTGGGCTTCGTCGTGGTCTTCGGCGTGCTGGCCAAAAACCTCGTGCGCTCCACCATCGGGCGCGAGTGGATGGCGATCCGCGACATGGACGTGGCCGCTGCGGTCATCGGCATCCGCCCGGTGTACGCCAAGCTGTCGGCGTTCGCGGTCAGCTCCTTCATCGTCGGCGTGGCCGGCGCGCTGTGGGGCTTCATCCACCTGGGTTCGTGGGAGCCGGCGGCCTTCTCGATCGACCGCTCGTTCCAGCTGCTGTTCATGGTCATCATCGGCGGCCTGGGCTCGATCATGGGCAGCTTCTTCGGGGCGGCCTTCATCGTCGTGCTGCCCATCTTCCTGAACCAGTTCCTGCCCTGGCTGGGCGGGTTGTTCGGGATTGACGTCTCGACCGCGGCGGTGTCCCATGCCGAATACATGATCTTCGGGGCGCTGATCGTGTGGTTTCTGATCGTCGAACCCCACGGTCTGGCCAAGTTGTGGAGCGTCGGCAAGCAAAAGCTGCGCATCTGGCCGTTCCCGCACTGATCATCGTTCCCCACCCGTGCTTCAACCAACCTAGGAGACAGACCATGAAGCTACGTCCCGTGATCCTCGCTGCCGCCGCAGCGACTGCCGCCCTGTCCAGCGCGCTGGTGGGCACCGCCGCGCATGCGCAGGCCAAGGAGCAGTTCTTCCCCGTCCTGGTGTACCGCACCGGCGCCTTTGCGCCCAACGGCGTGCCCTGGGCCAACGGCTTCGTGGACTACCTCAAGCTCACCAATGCCCGCGGCGGCATCAACGGGGTCAAGATCTCGTTCGAAGAGTGCGAGACCGGCTACGCAACCGACCGCGGGGTCGAGTGCTACGAGCGCCTCAAGGGCAAGAACGGCGGCGCCGCGATGTTCCAGCCGCTGTCCACCGGCATCACCTTCGCGCTGACCGAAAAAGCCCCCGTGGACAAGATTCCGCTCATCACTGTCGGCTATGGCCGCAGCGAGTCGCAAGATGGCGGCGTCTTCAAGTGGAACTTCCCGCTCGCGGGCACCTACTGGGTGGCCGGTGACGTGATCATCCAGCACATCGCCAAGAAAGAAGGCGGCTTCGATAAACTCAAGGGCAAGAAAATCGCCCTGGTCTATCACGACAGCCCGTTTGGCAAAGAGGCGATTCCCATCCTGCAGGAGCGCGCCTCGATGCACGGCTACCAGCTGACGATGCTGCCAGTGGCCAGTCCGGGCGTGGAACAGAAGTCCACCTGGCTGCAGATCCGTCAACAGCGCCCCGACTACGTGATCAACTGGGGCTGGGGGGTGATGAACTCCACCCTGCTCAAGGAAGCGCAGGCCGTCGGCTACCCGCGCGACAAGATCTACGGGGTCTGGTGGGCCGGGGCCGAGCCGGATGTCAAGGACATCGGCCAAGGCGCCAAGGGCTACAACGCCATCACCATGCAGCACGGCGCCGAACCCAACGCCCCCTTCATCAAGGAAATCCTCGAGAAGGTGCACGGCAAGGGCCAGGGCACGGGCCCCAAGGATGAGGTCGGCTCGGTTCTGTATGTGCGCGGGGCGATGAGCGCGATGCTCGCCGTCGAAGGCGTGCGCGCCGCGCAGGAGCGCTTCGGCAAGGGCAAGGTCATGACCGGCGAGCAGGTGCGCTGGGGCCTGGAAAACCTGAACCTGACGCAGGCCAAGCTCGATGCACTGGGCTTCAAGGGCGTGATGCGGCCGATTTCGACGAGCTGCCAGGACCACATGGGCGCGGCCTGGGCCCGCATCCACACCTGGAACGGCAGCAAGTGGGAGTTCACGAGCGACTGGTACCAGGCCGACGAGCAGATCCTCAAGCCGATGGTGCGCGCCGCGGCCGACAAGTACGCCGCCGAGAAGAAGATCCAGCGCCGCACGCCGCAGGACTGCCAGTCCTGATGGTCCGGGCAGGGGTCGGTCGGTCCATGCCGACCACCCCGCGGTGGGGGCAGGCGTTCCGCAGCCCCCGCCACCACCCGCCAGCGTCGGTCCGCGGCGCTGACGTGTGGTGCCTGCGCACCCAGCCACGTTACCGAGGTCACCCCATGACGACACCCACTCCCGTCCTCACCGTCAACGGCATCGAGGTCATCTACAACCACGTCATCCTCGTGCTCAAGGGCGTCTCGCTGCAGCTCGCCGAGGGCCAGATCGCCGCCATCCTGGGCGGCAACGGCGCCGGCAAGACCACCACCTTGCGCGCCATCTCCAACCTGCTCAAGGGCGAGCGCGGCGAAGTCACCAAGGGCTCGATCGAGCTGCGCGGCGAGCGCATCGAGAACCTCACGCCCGCCGACCTCGTCAAGCGCGGCGTGGTACAGGTGATGGAGGGGCGGCACTGCTTCGCCCACCTGACGATCGAGGAAAACCTGCTGACCGGCGCCTACACGCGCAAGGACAAGGGCGAGATCGCCGCCAACCTGGAGAAGGTCTACACCTACTTCCCGCGCCTGAAGACGCGCCGCACCAGCCAGGCCGCCTACACCTCCGGCGGCGAGCAGCAGATGTGCGCGATCGGCCGCGCCCTGATGGCCAACCCCAGCGTCGTGCTGCTGGACGAGCCGTCGATGGGCCTGGCGCCGCAGATCGTGGAGGAGGTGTTCGAGATCGTCAAGGACCTGAACCAGAAGGAGAAGGTCAGCTTCCTGATCGCCGAGCAGAACACCAACATGGCGCTGCGCTACGCCAACTACGGCTACATCATGGAGTCGGGCCGCATCGTCATGGACGGCGCCGCCGAGGACCTGCGCAACAACGAGGACGTCAAGGAGTTCTACCTCGGCATGGGCGGCGGCGAGCGCAAGAGCTTCCGCGACGTCAAGAGCTACAAGCGCCGCAAGCGCTGGCTGGCCTGACCCCCTGCCCCCGTCGAGTTCGCCCATCGCTGCGCCGTTTGCCCGCCATGCCCGCCTATCACGATTCCCTTGAAACCCGTGCCCCCGCCGAACGCGAGGCCGCCCTCTTCGCCGCCCTGCCCGACCTGATCGCCCATGCGCGCGCGCACGGCGCCGCCTGGGCCGAACGCCTGGCCGACGTCGATCCGGCGCGCGTCGCCTCGCGCGCCGAACTGGCGCGCCTGCCCGTGCTGCGCAAACACGACCTGATGGAGCGCCAGCACGCCAGCCGCGCAGCCGGCGGCGACCCCTTCGCAGGGCTGTCCACGATCGGCTGGCGCGGGCTGCTGCAGGCACGTGGGGCACGGCGCGTCTTCCAATCCCCCGGCCCCATTTACGAGCCCGAAGGCCAGGGCACCGACTACTGGCGCAGCGCACGGGCGCTCACCGCAGCCGGCTTCGAGGCCGGCGACCTGATCCACAACGCCTTCAGCTACCACCTGACGCCCGGCGCGTGGATCATGGAAGCCGGGGCACAGGCGATCGGCTGCACGGTCTTCCCCGGCGGGGTGGGCAACACCGAGCAGCAGCTCGCCGCGATCATGGATCTGAGGCCGGTGGGCTACTGCGGCACGCCGAGCTTTCTGCGCATCCTCGTGGAAAAAGCCGAAGCCGCGGGCGTGCGCCTGCCCATCCGCAAGGCCCTGGTGTCCGGCGAGGCCTTCCCGCCCAGCCTGCGCGACTGGCTGGCCGAGCGCGGCATCGCGGCGTATCAGGCCTACGCGACGGCCGATGTCGGCCTGATCGCCTACGAAACCCCGGCCCGCGAGGGGCTGGTGCTGGACGAAGGGGTGATTCTGGAAATCGTGCGCCCCGGAACCGACGACCCCGTGCCCGACGGCGAGGTCGGCGAGGTGGTGGTCACGGCGCTCAACCCCGACTATCCGCTGATCCGCTTTGGCACCGGCGACCTGTCGGCAGTGCTGCCCGGCCCGTGCCCGACGGGGCGCACCAACACCCGCATCCGCGGCTGGCTCGGGCGCGCGGACCAGACCACCAAGATCAAGGGCATGTTCGTCCACCCCTCGCAGGTGGCCGAGGTGCTGCGCCGCCACCCCGAGGTGCGGCGCGCGCGGCTGGTGGTCAGCGGCCGCATGGCCGAGGACCGCATGGCCCTGCGCGTGGAAACCGACACCCCGTCGGAGGCGCTGCAACGTGCGCTGCAGGAGTCGCTGCGCGACGTGACCAAGCTGCGCGGCGACGTCGAGCTGCTGACCGTCGGTGCGCTGCCCAACGACGGCAAGGTCATCGAGGACGCCCGCACCTACGACTGACCCACCTTGGACCGACCGCTGGGCGGTCGCCGTTGCTGCGACGCAACATCCCGCCGCGTCCATGGCGGGACAGGCGCACAATGGCGGCCTCGCAACCACCCCGGCGACCCTTGGCGCATCCCTCCTCTTCCGCGACCGACGGCTCCAAGCTGGCAGCGCTGACGCTCGGCGCGCTCGGCGTCGTGTACGGCGACATCGGCACCAGTCCGCTGTACGCGCTCAAGGAAGTCTTCACCCACGGCAACCTCGCGGTCACGCCCGAAAACATCTTCGGCATCCTGTCGCTGGTGTTTTGGACGCTGACGATCATCGTCTCGCTCAAGTATGTGACGCTGATTCTGCGGGCCGACAACAACGGCGAGGGGGGGCTGGTGGCCATGCTCGCGCTGGCCTCGATGGCGGTCGAGGACCGACCCCGCCTGCGCCGGCGGCTGCTCGCCATCGGCATCTTCGGCACCGCCATCTTTTTTGGCGACGGCATCATCACGCCCGCCATTTCGGTGCTCTCGGCCGTGGAGGGGCTGGAAGTCGCCGCCCCGGGGCTGGAGCCCTTCGTCGTGCCGGTCACCCTGGTGGTGCTGACCGCGCTGTTCGCGGTGCAAAAACGCGGCACCGCCAGCGTCGGCAAGCTGTTCGGCCCCATCACGGCGGTGTGGTTTCTGGTGCTGGCGCTGCTGGGCGGCGTGCATGTGTGGCGCAATCCGGCGGTGCTGGAAGCCGTCCTGCCACACCACGCGCTGCGGTTCATCGTCGACAACCCGGGGCTGGCCTTCGTCTCGCTGGGGGCGATCGTGCTGTGCGTCACCGGCGCCGAGGCGCTCTACGCCGATCTGGGCCATTTCGGCAAACGGCCCATCCGCCTGGCCTGGTTCGGACTGGTGATGCCATCGCTGCTGCTCAACTATTTCGGGCAGGGCGCCATGCTGCTGCAGCACCCGGAAAACGTCAGCAACCCGTTCTACGAGATGGCCCCCACCTGGGCCCTGGTCCCGCTGATCGGCTTGGCCACCTGCGCCACGGTCATCGCCTCGCAGGCGCTGATTTCGGCGGCCTATTCGGTCACCAAACAGGTCGTGCAGTTGGGCTATCTGCCGCGCCAGCGCATCCTGCACACCTCCGTGCGCGACACCGGCCAGATCTACGTCCCCTTCGTCAACTGGGCGCTGTACGGCGGCATCGTGGCCGCGGTGCTGCTGTTCGGCTCCAGCAGCGCGCTGGCGTCGGCCTACGGCATCGCGGTCACGATCGACATGCTGATCACCACGGTGATGACCTTCTTCGTCATCCGCTATGCGTGGCGCTATCCGTGGCTGCTGTGCGTGGCGGCCACCGGGGCCTTTCTGGTCGTGGACGTGTTGTTTTTCTCCGCCAACGCGGTCAAGGTGATCAACGGCGGCTGGTTCCCGCTGGCCATCGGCATCGTCATGTTCACGCTGATGACCACGTGGCAGCGCGGGCGCCAGTTGCTCGCGGAGCGGCTGCGCGAAGAAGCCATCGATCTCAAGCCGTTTTTGGATTCGGTCTTTCTCAGCCCGCCGGCACGCGTGCCGGGCACGGCGGTCTTCCTCAACGCCGAGACCGGCGTGACGCCCAACGCGCTGCTGCACAACCTCAAGCACAACAAGGTGTTGCACGAGACGAACCTCTTTGTCTCCGTGCGCCACCACGAGGTGCCCTGGATCGGCTTCGACAAGCGGGTGGAGGTGGAGCCGCTGGGCCACGACTGCTGGCGCGTGGTGCTGCACTTTGGCTTCAAGAACGACCCGGACGTGCCCGAAGCCCTGCAACTGCTGCGCAGCCACGGGGTGCAGCTGGACGACATGGAGACGTCGTACTTCCTCTCGCGCGAGATCGTGCTGCCCCGCCGAGGCGCGGGCATGATGACCTGGCGCGAAAAGCTGTTTGCCAGCATGCACCGCAACGCGGCGTCGGTGGCGGATTTTCTGAACCTGCCGGCCAACCGCGTGGTCGAGCTGGGCGCCAAAATCGAAATCTGACCCCGGGGGGTGTGGTTTCCCGAATGGCGCAACCCGCGCCACCCGGGCTAGTATCCGGCGCGTTCATTCCACCGACCGGAGCCCCCACCGATGAAAGCGCTACTCGCCCTGACGCTGTCGACCGTTGCCTTTGCGGCGGCCGCCCAAGAGTTCCCGTCCAAGCCCATCACCTTCGTGGTGCCCTTCGCCGCCGGCGGGCCGACCGATACCGTCGCCCGCCAGTTGGCCGAGACGATGCGCAAGCACCTCAACAATGCGACGATCGTCGTCGAGAATGCCGCCGGCGCGGGCGGCACGATCGGGGCCAACAAGGTGGCGCGCGCCGCGCCCGACGGGCACACGCTGCTGGTCTGGCACATCGGCATGGCCGCCGCCCCCGCGCTGTACCGCAAGATGCCGTACAAGCCGCTGGAGGACTTCGAATACCTGGGCATCATCAACGATGTGCCCATGACGCTGGTGGGCAAGCCGCAACTGCCGTCCAACACCTACCGCGATTTCGAAAACTACATCCGCGCCAACCAGGGCAAGCTCAACCTGGGTCATGCCGGGCTGGGGTCGGCCTCGCACCTGTGCGGGCTGATGTGGCAGTACGCCGTCAAGCTCGACAAGTCGATGACCACCATCGCGTACCGCGGCACGGCCCCAGCCATGAACGACCTGATCGGCGGCACCATCGACGTGATGTGCGACCAGACCACCAACACCACGCAGCAGATCGAGGGTGGGCGCATCAAAGCCTTTGCGGTGACGACGGCCAAACCGCTGTCCGACCACCCCATCCTGCGGCACTACCCGTCGCTGCAGGAGATGGGGCTGAAAGACTTCAACCTGACCATCTGGCACGGCATGTACGCGCCCAAGGGCACGCCGGCCCCGGTGCTCAACCGCCTCAACGAGGCGCTGCGGGCCTCGCTGCGCGACCCCGACTTCGTCCAGAAGCAAAAGGCGCTGGGCGCCATCGTCGCCGCGCCGAACGACAAGCGCGTCACGCCCGAAGGCCACAAGGCCTTCGTCGCCAGCGAGATGGCCAAGATCAAGGCGGTGGTCGACGCCGCCGGCCAGTACGCCGACTGACCGCGCGGGGCTCAAACGCCCCAGACCACTTCGCAGCCCTCGCGCTGGCAGTGCTGCAGCATCTCGATGAAGGGCGCGACCCGGGCGCGCAGCGGCACGCGCTCCTCGGGGGGGACGGGGGGCTCTTCACCTTGCGCCTCGGCCTCCTGCCGCTTGCGCTCGGCCTCCGCCTCTTCGGCCGCGACCGCCGCGCGCAGGGCTTCGATGGCCGCAGGGATCTGCTCCGGCAGAATGATGCCCGGCCCCTCCGGGTCCTTGCCCAGGATCTCCAGCACGCGACGACCGTTGGGCTGGAGCATCACCACATCGCCGGTGGCTTTGGACTTGAATCGGTACAGCATCGCACTCTCCTGACGGGGTTGTGGGCGCGCAGGCTGCGCCCCCTCATTGTGATCCGTTCGGTGCGGCACGCCAACGCCGGCCCCGTCCGCCATCGACCCCGTCTTGCCCCGGGCCTCGGGATCGCGGCCTAGGGTTTCCCCGCTGCGCGCCGAACCCTGCCCACCCCACAATGGGGGCAAATCCTTCAAACCTCAATTATTTGGGGGTGCGGCATGAACATTCTGTGCATCGGCGGCGGCCCGGCCGGCCTGTACTTCGGGCTGCTGATGAAGCGACAGCGCCCCGATGCGCGCGTCGTCGTCGTCGAGCGCAACCGCCCCTACGACACCTTTGGCTGGGGGGTGGTGTTTTCCGACGCCACGCTGGACCACCTGCGCACCGCGGACGCCCCCACGGCGGCGGAAATCGGCACCGCCTTCAACCACTGGGACGACATCGAGGTATTTTTCAAGGGCCGCTCGGTGCGCTCCAGCGGCCACGGCTTTTGCGGCATCGGGCGCAAGCACCTGCTCAACATTCTGCAGGCGCGCTGCCAGGCGCTGGGGGTGGAGCTGGTGTTCGAGACCGACGTCACCGACGACCAGGCGCTCGCGGTGCAGATGGGCGCCGACCTCGTGATCGCCAGTGACGGCATCAACAGCCGCATCCGCCAGCGCTACGCCGACACCCACCAGCCCGATATCCACACCCGGCATTGCCGCTTCGTGTGGCTGGGCACGCGCAAGACCTTCGACGCCTTCACCTTTGCGTTCGAGCAGACCGAGCACGGCTGGTTTCAGGCGCACGCCTACCAGTTCGATGCGCAGACCTCGACCTTCATCGTGGAGACGCCCGAGCCCGTCTGGAAAGCGCATGGCCTGGACGCGATGAGCCAGGAGGAGGGCATTGCCTTTTGCGAGCGGCTGTTCGCCCGCCACCTGGACGGCCATGCGCTGATGAGCAACGCCGCGCACCTGCGCGGCTCGGCGATCTGGATCCGCTTTCCGCGCGTCATCTGCGGGCGCTGGGTGCACTGGCAGGACCTGCCCGATGGCCGCCGCGTGCCCATCGTGCTCATGGGCGATGCCGCGCACACCGCGCATTTTTCGATTGGCAGCGGGACCAAGCTGGCGCTGGAGGATGCCATCGACCTGACCGAGTCCTTCGCGGCCGGCGGATCGCTGCAGACCGTGCTGCAACGCTACGAGGACCACCGCCGCGTCGAGGTGCTCAAAATCCAGAACGCGGCGCGCAACTCCACCGAGTGGTTCGAGCACGTCGAGCGCTACACCGCGATGGAGATCGAGCAGTTTGCCTATTCGCTGCTCACGCGCAGCCAACGCATCAGCCACGAGAACCTGCGCCTGCGCGACCGCACCTGGCTGGAGGGCTACGAACGCTGGCTGGCCGCGCGCGCGGGGCTGGCGGTGCCGGCCGACCGCCCACCCCCGCCCCCCATGCTGCTGCCGTACCGGGTGCGTGGCCTCACGCTCAAAAACCGCATCGTCGTCTCGCCCATGGCGCAGTACAGCGCCGAGGACGGGGTGGTCGGCGACTACCACCTGGTCCACTTGGGGGCACGGGCGCTGGGCGGCGCCGGACTGGTCATGGTGGAGATGACCAGCCCGACGCCCGACGGGCGCATCACCCCCGGCTGCCCAGGCCTGTGGAACGACACGCAGACCGCCGCTTTCGCCCGCGTGGTGGACTTCGCGCACCGCCACGGGCACTGCGCCATCGGCCTGCAGCTCGGGCACAGCGGCCCCAAGGGCTCCACCCAGCGCGGCTGGGAGGCCATCGACGAGCCCCTGCCCAGCGCCGACGGCCGCCCCGACGCCCCCCCCAACTGGCCGCTGCTGGCTGCCAGCGCCATCCCCTACGGGCCGCAAAACCAGGTGCCGCGCGCCATGACCCGCGCGGACATGGACCGCATCCGCGACGCTTTCGTCGAGGCCACGCGGCGCGCGGCCGCAGCCGGCTTCGACTGGCTGGAGCTGCACTGCGCCCACGGCTATTTGCTGTCCAGCTTTCTGTGCCCGCTGACCAACCGGCGCGACGATGCCTACGGCGGCTCGCTGGAAAACCGCTGCCGCTATCCCCTCGAAGTGTTTGCCGCCATGCGCGCGGTCTGGCCCGCCGATCGCCCGATGAGCGTGCGCCTGTCCGCCCACGACTGGGCCCCGGGCGGCAACACCCCGGACGATGCGGTCGCCATGGCGCGCCTGTTCCAGGCCGCCGGGTGCGACCTCATCGACGTGTCCTCCGGCCAAACCACGCGGGACGCCCGCCCCGTCTACGGCCGCATGTACCAGACGCCGTTCGCCGACCGCATCCGCAACGAGGTGGGCATCGCCACCATGGCCGTGGGCGCCATTACCGAGGCCGACCACGCCAACAGCATCGTCGCCGCCGGCCGTGCCGATCTGGTGGCCATTGCCCGCCCGCACCTGGCCGATCCGGCCTGGACGCTGCACGAGGCGGCCCGGCTGGGTAGCCCCTGGATCGACTGGCCGCTGCCGTACCTGAGCGGCCGCGACCAACTCTATCGCGAGCTGGCGCGCCAGCGCAGCGCCTGACCCCCATGGAGCGGCACCCCGCCCCCGCCGACCTGGAAGCCCGGCTGCACAGCGAGCACCCGCAGGCGCTGCGCCTGTGGCTGCGGATGCTGACCTGCACCCAGCTCGTCGAGCAGCGCGTGCGGCGGCGGCTGCGCACCGAATTCCAGACCACTTTGCCGCGCTTCGACCTCATGGCCCAGCTGGAACGGCACCCCGAAGGGCTGCAGATGAAGGAGCTCTCGCGCCGGCTGATGGTCACGGGCGGCAACGTCACCGGCGTGACCGACCAGCTCGTGCGCGAGGGGCTGGTCGAGCGCCTGAGCGTCCCCGACGACCGCCGCGCCTACCGGGTGCGGCTGACCCCCGCCGGGCGCGCGGCGTTCGCGCGCATGGCCCACGCGCACGAGCAATGGATCGTCGAGGCCTTCGCCCGCCTCAGCCCCCGCGACGCCGAGCAGCTCTACCGGCTGCTGGCCAAGGTCAAGCACGGACAGACCCCACCATGAAGCCCCCCATCCCCGACCACAACCCCATGCGGCCGCAATTCCGGGCGGCCGCCGACACCCACCCGCGTCACTTCGCCTGCACGGTGGACGGCGGCATCGCGACCGTGACGCTCAACCGCCCGGAGCGCAAAAACCCCCTCACCTTCGACTCCTACGGCGAGCTGCGCGACTGGTTCCGCGCCCTGCCCTTCGCGACGGACGTACGCGCCGTCGTGCTGCGCGGCGCCGGCGACGACTTCTGCTCGGGCGGTGACGTGCACGAAATCATCGGACCGCTGACCCGCATGACCATGCCGGAGCTGCTGGCCTTCACCCGCATGACGGGGGACGTCGTCAAGGCGATGCGCGCCTGCCCGCAGCCCATCGTCGCGGCCATCGACGGCGTGTGCGCGGGCGCGGGCGCCATGCTCGCTCTGGCCAGCGACCTGCGGCTCGGCACCGAGCGCGCGCGCACCGCCTTCCTGTTCACCCGGGTCGGCCTGGCTGGCGCGGACATGGGGGCCTGCGCGCTGCTGCCCCGGGTGATTGGACAGGGCCGCGCCGCCGAGCTGCTCTTCACCGGCCGCACCATGACCGCCGCCGAGGGGCTGGCCTGGGGTTTTTTCAACGCCCTGCACGCGCCCGAGGCGCTGGCCGAGGCGGCGCACACACTGGCCGCGTCGCTGGCCAGCGGACCGTCGTTTGCCCACGGCATGACCAAGACCATGCTGAACCAGGAGTGGGCCATGACCGTCGAGCAGGCCATCGAGGCCGAGGCCCAGGCGCAGGCCATCTGCATGCAGACGCAGGACTTCCGCCGCGCCTACGAGGCCTTCGTCGCCAAGCAGCGCCCTGTCTTCGAGGGCGACTGACATGGTGGCCTTCGACACCCCCCATCCGCACGCCGACCTGCCGGCGGCACCGTCCCTGGGCCACCTGGCGCTGCCCTTCTTCGACGAGGCGCACCGCACCCTGGGGCCCGCCCTGGCGGCCTGGGCCGTGGAACAGGTGGTGGACGAACGGGACGACCGCGCCGCCTGCCGCGACTGGGTGCGGCGCCTGGGCGCGGGCGGCTGGTTGCGCTATTGCGTGCCGGCCGCCGACGGCGGCGCACTGCCGCGGCTGGACTCGCGCGCCCTGGTGATCGCGCGCGAAACCTTGGCCTACCGCTCCCCGCTGGCCGACTTTGCCTTCGCCATGCAGGGGCTGGGTTCCGGCGCCATCACCCTGGCGGGGACGGCTGCGCAGCGCGCGGCCCACCTGCCAGCGGTCGCGCGCGGCGAGCAAATCGCCGCCTTTGCCCTGAGCGAGCCCGAGGCCGGCTCCGACGTCGCGGCCCTGCAAACCCGCGCCACCCCGGTGGCCGGCGGCTGGCGACTCGACGGCACCAAGACCTGGATCAGCAACGGCGACCTGGCGGACTTCTACGTCACCTTCGCCAAAACCGATCCGGACACCGGCGCCCGCGGCATCAGCGCCTTCATCGTGCCCGCACCCCGGGCGGGCCTGGACACGCGAGAACACATCCCCCTCCTGGCCCCCCACCCGCTGGCCACCCTGCGCTTCGACGGCTGCGCGCTGCCAGCGGATGCCCTGCTGGGGGAGGTCAACGGCGGCTTCAAACTGGCCATGCGCACGCTAGACATTTTCCGTCCCTCGGTGGCCGCGGCGGCCCTGGGCATGGCGCGGCGCGCCCTCGCCGAGGCGGTGGCCCATGCCAAGCGCCGGCGCATGTTCGGCCAGACGCTGGCCGACTTCCAACTCACCCAGGCCCGCCTGGGGGAAATGCAGGCCCTGATCGATGCCGGTGCGCTGCTGTCCTACCGCGCCGCTTGGTTGCGCGATCAGGCGCCACCGGATGCCCCCCTGCCCCGCGAGGCCAGCGCCGCCGCGGCCATGGCGAAGATGGTCGCCACCGAAAATGCCCAGCGCGTCATCGACATGGCGGTGCAGATGCACGGCGGGCTGGGCGTGCGCAGCGGCCAGACCGTGGAGCACCTCTACCGCGACATCCGTGCGCTGCGCATCTACGAAGGCGCGACCGAGGTGCAGTTGCTCATTCTCGGCAAGGCGGTCCTCGCCGCCGCCGGTTGACCCCCAGGAGGTTCGCCATGACCCTCGCCCCCGGCAAAAGCGCCCAGATCGACCGCTATGTGCACGACCGGCTGCCGCCGCCCGAGCGCTGGCCGCAGCTCATCTACGATCTGCCGGAACTGCAGTTCCCGCCCCAGGTCAACCTGGTGGCACGGCTGCTGGACGACGCCGTGCATCAGCGGGGCTGGGGCGCGCGGGTGTTGTTCCGCGACGACCGTCGCACCCTGACTTACGCACAGGCCCTCGACGAGGTCAACCGGCTGGCCCATGTGCTGATCCACCGGCACGGCCTGGTGCCCGGCAACCGGGTGCTGCTGCGTGGGCGCAACGGGGTGGCCCTGGCGCTGGCGTGGCTGGCCGTGGTCAAGGCCGGCCTGATCGCCGTTGCCACCATGCCCCTGCTGCGCGCCAAGGAGCTGGGCGACATCCTGGCCAAAGCGCGCCCCAGCCTGGCGCTGTGCGAACACGCCTTGCAGGACGAGTTGGACACGGCGGCCCGCGCGGCCGGCGGCCTGCCCATCATTCCCTTCGCCGTGCCCGATGGGGATCCGGCCCGGGAGGCCGCGCTGGAAACCTGGGCCGCGCGCGAGTCCAGCGACTTTCCCGCCTGCCCCACGGCGGCCACCGACATCGCACTGCTGGCCTTCACCTCGGGCACCACCGGCAAACCCAAGGCGGCCGTGCACACCCACCTGGACGTACTGGCGGCCTGCGAGTGCTGGCCGCGCCATGTGCTGCAACAACGCCCCGACGACATCGTGGCGGGCACCCCGCCGCTGGCCTTCACCTTTGGCCTGGGCGGGTTGCTGATCTTCCCGATGTGGGCCGGGGCCTCGGTGTACTACCCGGCGGGTCCGCTGTCGCCCGAAGGCATGGTGCAGACCCTGGCCCGGCAAGGCGTGACGATCTGCTATACCTCGCCCTCGTTCTACCGACAGATGGCCCCGTTCGCCCAGGCCCAGGGGGGCATCCCCGGGCTGCGCCTGAGCGTCAGCGCCGGCGAAGGCCTGCCCGATACCACCCGGCAGCTCTGGAAGAACGTCACCGGGCTGGAGATGATCGACGGCATCGGCTCGACCGAGATGTTCCACATCTTCATCTCCGCCGCGGGGGACGAGGTGCGTCGCGGCGCCGTCGGCCGCGTCGTGCCCGGCTACCGCGCCCGCGTGGTCGATGACGATGGGCATGAAGTCCCGCGCGGCAGCGTCGGCAAGCTCGCCGTGGTCGGCCCCACCGGGTGCCGCTACCTGGACGACGAACGGCAGACCGCCTATGTGCGCGGGGGCTGGAACTACCCTGGTGACGCCTTCGTGCAGGATGCGGACGGCTACTTCATCTACCAGGCCCGCGCGGACGACATGATCATTTCGTCCGGCTACAACATCGCCGGCCCGGAGGTGGAAGACGCCCTGCTGCTGCACCCGGCCGTGGCCGAATGCGGCGTCGTTGGGCAGCCCGACGAGGAGCGGGGCATGATCGTCAAGGCCTTCTGCGTCCTCAAACCCGGCCACACCCCGTCCCTGGAGCTGGTGCGCGCCTTGCAGGAGCATGTGAAGCAGACGCTGGCCCCGTACAAATACCCGCGCGAGATCGCTTTCGTCGACCGGCTGCCGCGCACCGAGACGGGCAAGCTGCAGCGCTACGTGCTGCGCCAGCAGGCATCGACCACCCCCTAGCCCCCCGAGCGCCCCATGCCCACCCTGACCCTCTTGCAGCCCCCCGACTGGACCCCTCCCAAGGGATACGCCAATGGCATCGCCGTCAGCGCCGAACCGGGCGCGCGCTGGCTGTTCGTCGGCGGCCAGATCGGCTGGAATGCCCGGCAAATCTTCGACAGCGACGACTTCATCGACCAATGCCGGCAGGCCCTGCGCAACGTCTGTGCGGTGCTGGCTTGCGCCGGTGCCGGCCCCGAGCACATCGTGCGCATGACCTGGTATCTGACCGACCGCGAGGAATATGTGCGCCGCCTGCCCGAACTCGGCGCGGTGTACCGCCAGGTGATCGGTCGCCACTACCCCGCCATGAGCGCTGTCGAGGTCAGCGCCCTGGTCGAGCCGCGCGCACGGGTCGAAATCGAAGTCACGGCCATTGCACCACCCGCCTCCGCCGCCGCTTCCACCCCGGACTGACCGGCCTTCGCCATCGGCCATCCGGGGACGCCGCCACGGGTTGTGCGCCGGGGGTCAACCCACGGACGTCAAGCGTGCTCTTGCGCGCGCAGCACCGTATCCACCAGCCGACCAGCGATCTGCCCCACCGCCAAGCTGGCCGGGCAACCCGGTGTGTGCAGCAGCAGCAGCTGGCGGCGCATCACCGCCTCCTTGACGGCTTTGTCCACGGGGATGTCCCCCATGTGGACGAGCCGAATCGCCTTTGGCTTGGCATCCCCGGTGGCCGCCCCTCCGCCAACGAACCGGTTCAACACGGCTTGCAATTGCGCCGTGATGGCCCGACCGTCGCCCGGGCGCACGGCCTGGTTGACGATCAGCCGCACCAACTGGCGCTGCTGCTGGGTGGCCAACACTTTGATGGTCGCATAGGCGTCGGTCAGCGAGGTCGGCTCGGGTGTGGCGACCAGCAAAATCTCGCTCGCCAGCGACAAGGCAAACAAGACGACATCCGATATCCCCGCCCCGGTGTCGAGCAGCACCACGTCGAATCGGGGCACGACCTGCCCCATCAAACGCAGGAAGTCCTCCCGCACTTCCGGCGTCAGGCGCGAGTACTCCACCATCCCCGAGCCTGCCAGCAGGACCGAAAACCCACCCGGGGCCTTGATGATCGCGTCATCCAGCTCGCACTTGCCGGTGAACACATCGTGCAGCGTCAACTTGGGGTACAGGTTGAGCACCACGTCCAGGTTCGCCAGCCCCAAATCGGCATCGAGCACCAACACGCGCAGCCCGCGCCGGGTCAACGCCGCGGCCAGATTGGCCGAGAGGAAGGTCTTGCCCACCCCGCCCTTGCCGCTGGTGATCGCGATCACCCGACCCTTGCTCGGCCGCAGCAGCACGCCCCCGCTGTCCGCGGCGGGTGCAGGGGGTGGGGCAGTGGTCAGGGGTGTGTTCATGTCACGGTTGGTCATCCGCCGCTCAGATGGCGTCGGCGGGGTCGATGATAAGCCCGTCCGCCTCGGGCCACGCAAACAACAGCTCCTTTTCCTCGGCGCTGACCTCGCTGTGCGCCACCGGTTCGATCAGGACGCGGTTGCGGCCCTGGCGCTTGGCCTCGTAGAGCTGACGATCGGCCCGCTCCATCCAATGCTCGATGGACGAGCGCACCCACGCCGGCGCGTACGCCCCACCGCCGCTGACCGTCACGCGCAACGCCGTCACCCCATCCGGCAAAGGGACGTGAGCGGCTTCCACCGCAGCGCGCAATCGCTCGGCCAACTGCGCGCCGGACCCGGGGCCGCAATTCGGAAAGACCACCCCAAACTCCTCGCCCCCCAGACGCCCCACGGTATCCATGGGGCGGATGTGCGATTTCAACGTATCGGCCACGGCGCGGATCACCGCATCGCCGGCAAGATGCCCGAAGCGATCGTTCACCGCCTTGAAGTGATCGATGTCCAACATCAACAGCAACGCCACCTCGCCGGATCGACTGGAGCGGTCCAGCTCTTGCGCCAGCCGGGCCATGAATGCCCGCCGGTTGGGCAGCCCCGTCAGCGGATCGCGCTCGCTCAGCTCGCACAAGGCATCGATGATCGCCTGGAGTTCCGCCGCCCCCGCGCCAGCGCCGGGCTCCGGCAGCGCAACCCCGGCCTGCCGAAGCAGGGCTCGGGCATGATCCAGGCGCAAGGTGGGCAAGCTCATGGGTCAGGAAGGCCCGCGTTGACGCGAGCAACTCCCTCCCCCGCGCACGACGACGGCCGTCCGGCCAAGTATACGCGCGCCGCCCATTCGGGCGACCGCGGCGGCGATCATTCGTCGCGATACCACCGCACCGCACGCGGCGCGCAACCGGCCACCGTCGCACCAATCGCCGCGATGTGATCCGGTGTCGTGCCGCAACAGCCCCCCACGATGTTGACCAGCCCCTCCGCTGCAAACCCATGCAACAACCGCGACGTGTCCTGCGGCGTCTCGTCGAAGCCCGTCTCGCTCATCGGGTTGGGCAGCCCAGCGTTCGGATAGCAGCTGATGTAGGTGCCTTCCGCCACCCGCGCAAGTTCCTGGATATACGGCTTCATCAATGCCGCGCCGAGCGCGCAATTCAACCCCACGGCCAGCGGCCGCGCGTGGCGCACGCTCGCCCAAAACGCCGAAACCGTCTGGCCACTGAGCAAACGGCCGGAGGCATCCGTCACCGTGCCGCTGATCAGTACCGGCAACCGCTCGTGGCTGTCGTCAAACGCGCGCTCGATGGCAAACAGCGCCGCCTTCGCGTTGAGGGTGTCGAAAATGGTTTCCACCAGCAGCACGTCCGCCCCGCCCTCGATCAGCGCCAGCGCCTGCTCGTGGTAGGCGTGCTCCAGTTCGTCGAAGGTCACGTTGCGGGCGCCGGGGTCGTTGACGTCGGGACTGATGCTCGCCGTGCGGGGCGTCGGCCCCAAGGCCCCGGCCACGAAGCGGGGGCGGTCCGCTGTCGCATAGCGATCGCACGCCTCGCGCGCCAGTCGCGCGGAGGCCAGATTCATCTCCCGCGCCCACGCCTGCAGCCCGTAATCGGCTTGCGCGATCGACGTCGCGCCGAAGGTATTCGTCTCGATGATGTCGGCCCCGGCCGCCAGATACCCTTCGTGGATCTGCCGAATCACATCGGGGCGGGTCAGACTCAGCAAATCGTTGTTGCCTTTGAGATCCCCGGGGTGATCGGCAAACCGCGGATCCGCGGGCCGACCCGATAGCCCTGCCCCGCGGTACTGCGCCTCGTCGAGCCGAAACCGTTGAATCATCGTGCCCATCGCACCATCGATCAACACGATGCGCCGGGCCAACAGATCCGCCAACGCCTGTCCACGCGTGTAGATGTTCACCGTCATATCCTGAATTGTGCCGCGCACAAGAGCCGCATGCGCACGTCCGCCAAAACGCAAAAACCCCGAAAGCTCTCAACGAGCTTTCGGGGTTGCGGGCAATAACAGCCTGACGATGACCTACTTTCACACGCGAGCTGCGCACTATCATCGGCGCGAAGGCGTTTCACTGTCCTGTTCGGGATGGGAAGGAGTGGGACCACCTTGCTATGGTCGTCAGGCATAACCGGTAGGGGCGGCGCAGCCGTCTTCCGTGCACGCTTGGCGCGGGAAGGGCTTGAGCCGCCTTCACAGAGTTCGAATCGTTGCAATCGTTTCAACCATTGCGTCGGGAATCATTGCGTTGGATTTGCGCCCCAGCACCGCCGGCGCTGCGCGGCTGCGCACACCAGGCTCGGGGTTGTCGGAGCTGAAGACAGGGCGAACAAGCGAAGAGCGCGTGCTCACGTCTTCTGTCTCGACGCGCATCGAGACTCTCGTCTCGACGGCCGTCTTCTTGGGCAACTTTACACATCACATGCAAAGCTATAGGGTCAAGCCTCACGGGCAATTAGTACTGGTTAGCTCAAACGCTTGCACGTCTTCCACACCCAGCCTATCAACGTCGTGGTCTACGACGACCCTTCAGGGGGCTCAAGGCCCCAGGCAGATCTCATCTTGGGACGAGTTTCCCGCTTAGATGCTTTCAGCGGTTATCTCTTCCGCACATAGCTACCCGGCGATGCCACTGGCGTGACAACCGGTACACCAGAGGTGCGTCCACTCCGGTCCTCTCGTACTAGGAGCAGGCTCCCTCAAATCTGCAGCGCCCACGGAAGATAGGGACCAAACTGTCTCACGACGTTTTAAACCCAGCTCACGTACCTCTTTAAATGGCGAACAGCCATACCCTTGGGACCGGCTACAGCCCCAGGATGAGATGAGCCGACATCGAGGTGCCAAACACCGCCGTCGATATGAACTCTTGGGCGGTATCAGCCTGTTATCCCCAGAGTACCTTTTATCCGTTGAGCGATGGCCCTTCCATACAGAACCACCGGATCACTTAGACCTGCTTTCGCACCTGCTCGACTTGTCAGTCTCGCAGTCAAGCACGCTTATGCCTATGCACTACCAGCACGATGTCCGACCGTGCCTAGCGTACCTTCGTGCTCCTCCGTTACGCTTTGGGAGGAGACCGCCCCAGTCAAACTGCCTACCATGCACTGTCCCCAACCCCGATTCAGGGGCCCAGGTTAGAACCTCAAACGCACCAGGGTGGTATTTCAACGTCGGCTCCACGGCACCTGGCGGCACCGCTTCAAAGCCTCCCACCTATCCTACACAGATCCGTTCAAAGTCCAATACAAAGCTACAGTAAAGGTTCATGGGGTCTTTCCGTCTTTCCGCGGGGAGATTGCATCATCACAAACATTTCAACTTCGCTGAGTCTCGGGAGGAGACAGTGTGGCCATCGTTACGCCATTCGTGCAGGTCGGAACTTACCCGACAAGGAATTTCGCTACCTTAGGACCGTTATAGTTACGGCCGCCGTTTACCGGGACTTCGATCAAGAGCTTGCACCCCATCACTTAATCTTCCGGCACCGGGCAGGCGTCACACCCTATACGTCCACTTTCGTGTTTGCAGAGTGCTGTGTTTTTAGTAAACAGTCGCAGCCACCTA
>NZ_VJOO01000010.1:65000-67500 GCF_007556755.1 Tepidimonas fonticaldi
CCAGAGGTGCGTCCACTCCGGTCCTCTCGTACTAGGAGCAGGCTCCCTCAAATCTGCAGCGCCCACGGAAGATAGGGACCAAACTGTCTCACGACGTTTTAAACCCAGCTCACGTACCTCTTTAAATGGCGAACAGCCATACCCTTGGGACCGGCTACAGCCCCAGGATGAGATGAGCCGACATCGAGGTGCCAAACACCGCCGTCGATATGAACTCTTGGGCGGTATCAGCCTGTTATCCCCAGAGTACCTTTTATCCGTTGAGCGATGGCCCTTCCATACAGAACCACCGGATCACTTAGACCTGCTTTCGCACCTGCTCGACTTGTCAGTCTCGCAGTCAAGCACGCTTATGCCTATGCACTACCAGCACGATGTCCGACCGTGCCTAGCGTACCTTCGTGCTCCTCCGTTACGCTTTGGGAGGAGACCGCCCCAGTCAAACTGCCTACCATGCACTGTCCCCAACCCCGATTCAGGGGCCCAGGTTAGAACCTCAAACGCACCAGGGTGGTATTTCAACGTCGGCTCCACGGCACCTGGCGGCACCGCTTCAAAGCCTCCCACCTATCCTACACAGATCCGTTCAAAGTCCAATACAAAGCTACAGTAAAGGTTCATGGGGTCTTTCCGTCTTTCCGCGGGGAGATTGCATCATCACAAACATTTCAACTTCGCTGAGTCTCGGGAGGAGACAGTGTGGCCATCGTTACGCCATTCGTGCAGGTCGGAACTTACCCGACAAGGAATTTCGCTACCTTAGGACCGTTATAGTTACGGCCGCCGTTTACCGGGACTTCGATCAAGAGCTTGCACCCCATCACTTAATCTTCCGGCACCGGGCAGGCGTCACACCCTATACGTCCACTTTCGTGTTTGCAGAGTGCTGTGTTTTTAGTAAACAGTCGCAGCCACCTATTTTTTGCAACCCATTCACGCTTCGATGTTCTCTACACGCTACTAGGGCACACCTTATCCCGAAGTTACGGTGTCAATTTGCCGAGTTCCTTCTCCCGAGTTCTCTCAAGCGCCTGAGAATACTCATCTCGCGCACCAGTGTCGGTTTGCGGTACGGTCAGCTGCAAGCTGAAGCTTAGTGGCTTTTCCTGGGACCCCATTCGGTCACTTCGCGAGCAAGCTCGCTCGAGCAACGGCCTCGGTATGTGACACGCGGATTTGCCTACGTGTCGCCTACTTCCGCCTCAACCGGCACTTCCAACCGCCGGATGACCTAGCTTGATCCGTCCCCACATCGCACTTGCAGCCGGTGCAGGAATGTTGACCTGCTTCCCATCAGCTACGCATCTCTGCCTCGCCTTAGGGGCCGACTCACCCTACGCCGATGAACGTTGCGTAGGAAACCTTGCGCTTACGGCGAGCGGGCTTTTCACCCGCTTTAACGCTACTCATGTCAGCATTCGCACTTCTGATACCTCCAGCAGCCTTTACAAGCCACCTTCACAGGCCTACAGAACGCTCTCCTACCATGCGTGTTGCCACGCATCCGCAGCTTCGGTAACCGGCTTGAGCCCCGTTACATCTTCCGCGCAGGACGACTCGATCAGTGAGCTATTACGCTTTCTTTAAATGATGGCTGCTTCTAAGCCAACATCCTGACTGTTTTAGCCTTCCCACTTCGTTTCCCACTTAGCCGGTTTTAGGGACCTTAGCTGGCGGTCTGGGTTGTTTCCCTCTCGTGTCCGGACGTTAGCACCCGGTGCACTGTCTCCCACGCTGCTACTCTTCGGTATTCGGAGTTTGCCTTGGTTTGGTAAGTCGCCATGACCCCCTAGCCAAAACAGTGCTCTACCCCCGAAGGTAATACGTGAGGCACTACCTAAATAGTTTTCGGAGAGAACCAGCTATTTCCAGGTTTGTTTAGCCTTTCACCCCTATCCACAGCTCATCCCCTACTTTTGCAACAGTAGTGGGTTCGGACCTCCAGTACCTGTTACGGCACCTTCATCCTGGCCATGGATAGATCACCTGGTTTCGGGTCTACACCCAGCGACTCTATTCGCCCTGTTCGGACTCGGTTTCCCTGCGCCTTCCCTACTCGGTTAAGCTTGCCACTGAATGTAAGTCGCTGACCCATTATACAAAAGGTACGCCGTCACCCCTAAGGGCTCCGACTTTTTGTAAGCATGCGGTTTCAGGATCTATTTCACTCCCCTCCCGGGGTTCTTTTCGCCTTTCCCTCACGGTACTGGTTCACTATCGGTCGATGATGAGTATTTAGCCTTGGAGGATGGTCCCCCCATCTTCAGACAGGATTTCACGTGTCCCGCCCTACTTGTCGCACGCCCAGTTCCACCACCGACTTTTTCCATACGGGGCTATCACCCTCTGTGGCCGGCCTTTCCAGACCGTTCTGATAAGTCGATGGCTACATCGTGCAGGCTCCTCCGATTTCGCTCGCCACTACTTTCGGAATCTCGGTTGATGTCTTTTCCTCGAGCTACTGAGATGTTTCAGTTCGCCCGGTTCGCCTCGCTGCCCT
>NZ_VJOO01000010.1:72500-87155 GCF_007556755.1 Tepidimonas fonticaldi
GATGCCCGTCCTGCGGCAGGGGATTCTGTGGGGGGGTGTCGCTTACCTGCTGGTATTGGCGTGGCGCCTGGTCGGCACCTCGACGCTGGCCCAGGTGGGGGCGCAGCGCTTGCAGATGTCTTTCGCGCGCGGCGTGGCCTTGCAGTTTTTCAACATCAAGGCGTGGATGCTGGCGCTGTCCATCGTCGCCGGCTGGATTGCCGGGCATCCGCAGGGGTGGTCCCGCTTCTGGCTGGTGCTGCCGGTGATGGTGTTCTACGCCTTCTCGAGCAACCTGACCTATGCGCTGGTGGGTTCGGTGTTGCGTGGCTGGCTGGCCGCCCCCCTGGTCGAGGGGCGACCGAGCGGACGGCGGCTGCGGGTATTCAACCGCCTGATGGCGGCGGCCCTGGTGCTGACGGCCGTCTGGATGCTGTCGGCGGGACTGGGCGGCGCGGGACGGCCGTGAGACCAAGCGACCCTACCTGGGTGGCCGCGGAAATCGGCCCCCGTCACAGCCGCGACTGCCCGCAACGACCGGCAGACCCAGAATGCCGGGCATGGGAACCATCCACCTCGTGCGTCACGGGCAGGCATCCTTCGGCAGCGACGACTACGACCGCCTGAGCCCGCTGGGCTGGCGGCAGGGCCAGCGGCTGGGCGAGCATTTTCGCGCGCACGGGATGCGCGTCGAGGCCGTCTTCACCGGCACCTTGCGCCGCCACGCCGAGACCTGGCAGGCGATCCGGGCCGGCTGGGGGGAGGACGGGGACGCCCAGATCTGGCCCGGGCTGGATGAATACGACAGCGCGGCGCTGATCGAGGCGTTGAACGCGCCACCGCCAGCGGATCCGCACACGCCCGAGGGCTACCGCGAGCACTTTCGGCTGCTGCGCGACGCGCTGCGCCAGTGGATGGCGGGCGTGATCACCCCGCGCGGCATGCAGCCATACCGGCAATTCGTGCGGGATGCCGTTGCGGTGCTGGACCATGTGCGCACCCGGCATCGCGGCGATGTGCTGGTGGTGAGCAGTGGCGGACCGATTGCGACACTGGTCGGGCACCTGCTGGGGACCAGCCCAGAGACGACGATCGAGCTGAACCTGCGCATGCGCAACACCTCGGTGACGGAAGTGGCGCACAACCCCAAACGCTGCGCGCTGGTCAGCTTCAATGCCCTGCCGCATTTGACGGGCCCCGAGCACCGCGACTGGATCACCCACGCCTGAGCGCGCCAGGGCGCGGGAAGCGCGGGGTTGCCGGTGCCCCACCGCCCTCAAGCGAGCGACGGGCCTGGCACCGCGGTGGACAAGGGGACGGCCACCACATCCTGCAGCAATTGCGCCAGCGACCGGCCGGCCGCCGCCACCGCCCGCCGGCCCCAGCCGGCATCCGCGGCGGCGGCGTGGCCTGCTGCGCCGGCGGGGTGCACATCCTGCATCTGCCAGGCGAACTTGGCGCTGCGCCCATCGCCCAGCAGGGCGTAGCGGCGCGCGCGCTCCTCGGAGGCGGAAGGGAAGTCGCGCAACGCATCCTGCGCGACGCGCTCGGGGCCGATGGCCAGCATCACCGCGGTTTCGATCTGGCCGGCATGCACGCCGAAGCGGCGCTCGCGCGCATCCAGATCGGCTTCCAGATCGTGGCCGTCGGGCTCGATGAGCGGCAGGTGGAACCAGTTGACCCCCCAGACGAGCAGATCGTGCCGAGCGCGCAGTTCCCGGCCGGCCAGGTCCATCAGCCCGATGTGCCCGCCATGGCCATTGAAGATGACCAGTTTGCGCACCCCGGCGCGCGCGACCGAAGCGCCGAGGTCGCGCCACAGCGCCAGCGCCGTTTCGGCCGACAGGGTGAGGGTGCCGGGGAAGCGTTCGTGCTCCGGGCTCAACCCCACCGGCAGGGTGGGCAGGACATACACCGGCGCCTCGGCCGGCAAATGGCCGGCGGCCGCGGCAAGGACCGCCTCCACGATGGCAGTGTCCACATCCAGCGGCAGGTGCGGCCCGTGCTGCTCCGTGGCCCCGACCGGCAGCACCGCCACGGTGTGCGCGAGATCCAACGCAGCGAATTCGGGCCAGCGCAGGTCGGCCCAGCGTTTGAGGCGGGGCGCAGAGTCGGCAGCGGGCGGGGGGCTCATGCCCTGCATCTTATCGGCCCATGGCACGACCTGCTGCTCGGCCATGGATCGATCGAGGCGACGCTCAGGCCGGTGTGGGCGCCTCGTCTTCGTAGATCCACCGGCGCGACCACGGCAGCTCCTGCGCGCTGCGGCCGGCCGGGCGGCACAGCACCTGATAGAGCGCGATCTGGTCGTGCTCGAACGCCCAGGCGCAGCCGGCCAGATAGACGCGCCAGATGCGCCAGATGCGCTCCGGCACCATGGCGCGCAGGCGCTCGCGCTTGGCCTCGAAGGTCGCGCTCCAGCACTGCAGCGTGCGCGCGTAGTGGCGGCGCAGGTTCTCGACGTCGAACGGCTCCAGGCCGCCTTCTTGCATCGTGCGCAGCACGGTGGCGATGTGCGGCAGCTCCCCGTGCGGGAAGACGTACTTGTCGATGAAACGCCCGCCGCCGTAGGGCGTCTCGCCGTCGCCGGGGTCGGTGGTGGTGATGCCGTGGTTCATCGCCCAGCCGTCCGGCGCCAGCCGCGCGCGGACCAGGCGGAAGTAGTCGGCCAGGTGCTTGAGCCCCACGTGCTCGAACATGCCGACGCTGGTGATGCGGTCGAACGTGCCCTCCACGTCGCGGTAGTCCTGCAGGCGGATCTCGATGCGGTCCGCGAGGCCCGCGGCGGCGACGCGCTCGCGCGCCAGCTCGTACTGCGCCTGCGACAGCGTGATGCCGACGCAGCGCGCACCGAAGCGCTGCGCCGCGCGCAGCACCAGCGCCCCCCAGCCGCAGCCGATGTCCAGCAGCGTCTGGCCGGGCTGCAGGCGGATCTTGGTCAGGATGTGGTCGATCTTCTTGGTCTGCGCGGTGGCCAGGTCCTCGTCGCCGTGCTCGAAGTAGGCGCAGGAGTACACCATCGCCGGATCGAGCCACTCGGCGTAGAAGGCGTTGGAGACGTCGTAGTGGTACTGGATGGCCTCGCGGTCGAGCTTGCGGCTGTGCGTGAAGCCTTGGACCATGCGCTGCAACAGCGTCGGCTGCGCCGTCCCGCCCTCGGCGGCGCGGCGCACCAGCGTGTGTGCCATCGCCAGCACGTCGTCGATGTCGCCGTCGACGTCGATGCGGCCCTCGACGTAGGCCTCGCCGAGGCTGTCGAGCGAGGGGTCGAGCAGCGCCGTCAGCGCGGCGGCGTCGCGCACGGTGATGACGACACGCGGCGCGTCGAAGGTGCCGAGATCCCAGCAGCGCGCCGGCTCGCCGCCGCCCACGCCCCAGCAGACGCGCAGCGGCAGGTCGACGCGCTCGCGCCAGCGCTGCACCCAACCGTCGATGGCCTTGTCGATCGAAGGCATGCGTATCCCTCCACGTCCACACTAACCGTGCGGGATTGTTGGCCAGCGCGCGCGACTTGTGAAGCCGGCGCGCGACGATGACTGGGATTGATTTTGGCAATCGGGCGCGTTGGCGGACAATCGGGCCCGCCCCCGGGAACCCCCGGGGGATGCGACGGTTCCATGGATGCACGATGAGAACGATGCGAGAGACGATGCGGCGCGCGGCGCGCGCGCTGGCGGCGGGGCTGCTGGCCGCCCTGCTGCCGCTGTGGGTAGCGGCGCAGGGGGGGCTGGCGGGGCTGCCCGGGTCGGGCGGCACGGCCGGCGCGCCGGGCGAGCGCGCCCGTACCGAGTACGCGCAGGTGCAGCTGCTGGCGCACGCGCCGCAGGGCGTGGCGGCCGGGCGGCCGCTGTGGCTGGGGCTGCGCATCGAACACGCCCCCGAGTGGCACACCTACTGGCACAACCCGGGCGACTCGGGCCTGCCGATCGAGCTGAACTGGACGCTGCCCGACGGCGTGCAGGCCGGCGCGATCCAGTGGCCGACGCCGCGCAAGTTTCCGCTGGGGGATCTGGCCAACTACGGCTACGACGGCACCGTGCTGCTGCCGGTGCCGGTGACGCTGCCGGCGGGCTGGCAAGGGGCCGGCCTGCCGGTGCAGCTGCACGCCACCTGGCTGATCTGCCGCCGCGAATGCGTGCCGGAAGAGGCCACGCTGCGGCTGGAGCTGCCCGCCGGCGTGCCGATCGCGCAGCATGCGGCGGAGTTCGAGGCCGCCTGGGCCGCCGCGCCGCGCGCGCTGCCGCAGGCGCGCGCCGAGCTGCGCGTGGACGAGGCCGGGCTGCACGTGCGCGCCAGCGGCCTGCCGGCGGACTGGCGCGGGCGGGCGCTGGAGTTCTTTCCCGAGACCGCCAACCTGATCGCCCCCGGCGCGCCGTGGACGCAGGGCTGGGACGGCGACGCCTGGCGCGCGACGCTGCCGTTCAACCCCTACCGCAGCGAGACGGCGGCCAAGCTGGCCTTTGTGCTGGCGCGCGCCGAGGCCGGCCACGGCCCGGCCGCCGCCGGCGTGCGGCTGGAGGCCGACGTGCAGGGCACCTGGCCGGCGGTGGCGCTGCCGGACGCGCCGGCGGCACCCGCCACGGCCCCGGCGGCGCCGGCCGGCGGCACCGGGCCGACGCCGCTGGGCCTGACGCTGGCGCTGCTCGGGGCGCTGCTGGGCGGCATGATCCTGAACCTGATGCCGTGCGTGTTCCCGGTGCTGGCGATCAAGGTGATAGCGTTCCAGGCGCACGGCGCGGATGCGCGCGCGCACCGGCTGGGGGGCTTAGCCTACACGGCCGGGGTGGTGCTGTCGTTCCTGGCGCTGGGCGGGCTGCTGCTGGCGCTGCGCAGCGCCAGCGAGGCGGTGGGCTGGGGCTTTCAGCTGCAGAACCCGTGGGTGGTGGCGGGGCTGACGGTGCTGTTCACCTTCATCGCGCTGAACCTGGCGGGGCTGTTCGAGCTGCGCCAGCTGGCGCCGTCGGGCCTGGCGGGGCTGCAGCTGCGCCATCCGCTGGCGGATGCCTTCCTGACCGGGGTGCTGGCCACCGCGGTGGCCTCGCCGTGCACGGCGCCGTTCATGGGCGCGTCGCTGGGGCTGGCGGTGACGCTGCCGGCGCCGGCGGCGCTGGCGGTGTTCGGCGCGCTGGGGCTGGGCATGGCGCTGCCGTACCTGGCGGCGAGCTGGTGGCCGGGGCTGGCGCGGCGGCTGCCGCGCCCCGGGCCGTGGATGGAGACGTTCCGCCAGGCGATGGCGTTCCCGATGCTGGCGGCGGCGATCTGGCTGCTGTGGGTGCTGGGCCAGCAGAGCGGCATCCACGGCGCGGCGGCGCTGCTGCTGTTGCTGCTGGCGCTGACCTGGGTGCTGTGGGCGCTGGGGCGGCGCGCGCGCGCGCTGGCGGCGCTGGGGGTGCTGGCGCTGCTGGCGCTGGGCTGGAGCGTCGGTCCGGCGGTGGTGCGCGACGCGGACGGCGGCGCCCCCGCCGCGCAGGCCAGCCCGGCCGACGGCGCGTGGGCGCCGTGGTCGGCGGCGCGCCAGGCCGAGCTGCTGGCCGCCGGACGGCCGGTGTTCGTCGACTTCACCGCCGCCTGGTGCGTGACCTGCCAGGTCAACAAGGCCGCGGTGCTGCGCGACGCGGCGGTGCTGCGCGACGCCGAGGAGGCCGGCATCGCGCTGCTGCGCGCCGACTGGACGCGGCGCGATCCGGCCATCACGCAGGAGCTGGCCCGGCTCGGGCGCAGCGGCGTGCCGGTGTACGTGCTGCACGTGCCAGGGCGCTCGCCCCAGGTGCTGACCGAGGTGCTCAGCGTGGGGGAGGTGCGCGCGGCGTTCCAGGCGGCGCGGCGATAATGCGCCGCGATCCGCACCACCCGAGCGAACCCCAATGTCCTTTGCCCCGCTGACCAACGACACCTTTTTGCGCGCCTGCCTCGGCCAGGCCACCGGCCACACCCCGGTGTGGCTGATGCGGCAGGCCGGCCGCTACCTGCCCGAATACTGCGCGACGCGCGCGCGCGCCGGCAGCTTCATGGGGCTGGCCACGAACGTCGACTTCGCCACCGAGGTGACGCTGCAGCCGCTGGAGCGCTACGCGCTGGATGCGGCGATCCTGTTTTCGGACATCCTGACCGTGCCGGACGCGATGGGCCTGGGGCTGCGCTTCGAGGCCGGCGAAGGCCCGAAGTTCGAGCGCACCGTGCGCAGCGAGGCCGACGTGGCGGCGCTGGCGGTGCCGGACATGGACCGGCTGCGCTACGTGTTCGACGCGGTGACGTCGATCCGCCGGGCGCTTGCGGGCCGTGTGCCGCTGATCGGCTTTTCCGGCAGCCCGTGGACGCTGGCCTGCTACATGGTGGAGGGCGGCGGCTCGGACGACTACCGCCACGTCAAGAGCCTGATGTACCGCCGCCCGGACCTGATGCACCGGCTGCTGGCGGTCAACGCCGATGCGGTGGCGGCGTACCTGAACGAACAGATCCGCGCCGGCGCGCAGGCGGTGATGGTGTTCGACAGCTGGGGCGGGGTGCTCGCCGACGGCATGTTCCAGCGCTTCAGCCTGGCCTACACGCAACGCGTGCTGGCGCAGCTGCCGCGCACGCACGACGGCGCGACCATCCCGCGCATCGTCTTCACCAAGGGCGGTGCGCCGTGGCTGGCGGAGATGGCGGCGCTGGACTGCGACGTGCTGGGCGTGGACTGGACGGTGCACCTGGGCCGCGCGCGCGCGCTGGTGGGCGGGCTGCCGGGCGGGCCGGGCAAGGCGCTGCAGGGCAACCTGGACCCGGCCGTGCTGCTGGCCAGCCCCGAGGCGGTGGCCGAACAGGCGGTGGCGGTGCTGGAGGCGTTCGGCGCCCCACACACCGACCCGACGCGGCGCGGGCCGACGCACATCTTCAACCTCGGCCACGGCATCAGCCAGCACACGCCGCCAGAGCACGTGCAGGTGCTGGTGGAGACGGTGCACGCGCACTCGCGGCGCATGCGCGGCACGGCCTGACCCCGCTCTGTGGTCATGTGCGGCACGGGCTTTATGCACACTTTCGCAGGGGCGGGACGCTCTGTCCGTCGGCTGGCCCGGGCGCTGACAATTGCCGAGGCGGATTCTGCAAGTCATTGAAAATTCTATGGTTTCATCGTTTTGCCAAAATTTTTGGCAATCCAGTCGAAGCCTTGATGGACAATGCTTTGCGGCAGCGATCCGCAGCTTGTCGACAAAGTTATCCACAGTTTCTCGGGGCAAGCGGGAAAACCCGCATGCCTACCCGCGTGTGGCGTCCCTGGCACGGCCGTGACGGAACCGCCCTGCCCCTCTACCCCGGTGTCTCCGGCGGACCCGGCATCGACCTGGGTCGAGGTGGTGGTGGCCGCCCCTGCCCACAGCGGGCTGGGTGACCGACTGACCTACCGCTGCGACCGCCCGTTGCCGGCGGGCACCCTGGTGCGCGTGCCGCTGGGCCGGCGCGAGGTGCTGGGCATCGCCTGGGGCCCGACGCCCGCCGATCCCACCTGCGCCCCCGAGCAGGTGCGCCCGGTCACCGAGGTCTGGGATGCGCTGCCGCCGCTGGATGCAGATTGGCGCGATCTGGTGGCGTTTGCCGCCCGCTACTACCAGCGGTCGTTGGGCGAGGTGGCCCTGGCGGCACTGCCCCCCGCCTTGCGGGAACTGACCTCGACGCAATTGCAGCGCCGCCTGAAGCGCGCAGCTCCGGCGCCCGCCCCATGCGCCGACCACCCCACGCCCGTTCCCGCGTTGACGCCGGCCCAGGCCGATGCCGTGTCGGCCATCGAGGCGAGTGAGCGGCCCGTGTTGCTGTTCGGCGCCACTGGCAGCGGCAAAACCGAGGTGTATCTGCAGGCCACGGCACGGCTGCTGGCACGCGACCCGCTGGCGCAGGCCCTGGTTCTGGTGCCGGAGATCAACCTCACCCCCCAGCTGGAGCAGCGTTTTCGCGCCCGGTTTGGCGATGCGGTCACGACGCTGCACTCGCGGCTCACCCCGGCCCAGCGGCTGCAGCACTGGCTGGCGGCGCACCGCGGGCAGGCGCGCATCGTGCTGGGCACGCGCATGGCGGTGTTTGCCAGCCTGCCGCGTTTGCGCCTGATCGTCGTGGATGAGGAGCACGACCCCAGCTACAAAAGCCAGGAGGGCGCGCGCTACTCCGCGCGCGACCTGGCCGTCTACCGGGCCCACCGGGGCAGCGCGGACGGGTGCCGGGTGGTGCTGGGCTCGGCCACCCCCGCGCTGGAGAGCTGGCACGCCGCCGACAGCGGCCGCTACCGCCGGGTGGACATGGCCGACCGCATGGGCGGCGCGGACTGGCCGCGGCTGCGGCTGGTCGACCTGCGCCACCAGCCGCGCGGCACCGCTTTGGCCCCCCCCTTGCTGGCCGCCATCGAGGCGCGGCTGGCCCGCGGCGAGCAGGCGCTGGTGCTGCTGAATCGGCGCGGCTACGCGCCGGTGATTGCCTGCGGCGACTGCGGCTGGAAGAGCGGCTGCCCGCACTGCAGCGCCCACCTGGTGTTCCACAAGGCCGACCGCAGCCTGCGCTGCCACCACTGCGGCCACGCTGCCCGCGTGCCCCGCGCCTGCCCCGACTGCGGCAACCTGGATCTGGCCCCCCTGGGCCGCGGTACCGAGCAGCTCGAGGAACAGCTCACCTCGACCCTGGGAACCTTGCGGCGGCCGGACGGCAGCCCGGTGCGGATCGGCCGCCTGGACGCCGACACCGCGCGCGCGGCCGGGGCCTTGGAGCGCACCCTGGACGCCGTGCACAGCGGCGCCATCGACGTGCTGGTGGGCACGCAGATGATCGCCAAGGGGCACGACTTCCGGCGCATCACCCTGGTGGCCAGCGTCAACACCGACGGGGCGCTCTTTGCCAGCGACTGGCGCGCCCCCGAGCGGCTGTTCACTTTGCTGATGCAGGCGGCCGGCCGCGCGGGGCGCGATGCCCGTTTCGTCGCCGCGCAGGACAGCACCGTGGAACTGTGGGTGCAAACCGCGTACCCCGAGCACCCCTTGTTCGCCGCGCTGGCCCGGCACGACTATGCGGCCTTCGCCGCCCAGCAACTGGAGGAGCGGCGCACCGCCGGCATGCCGCCGTACAGCCACCAGGCCCTGCTGCGCGCCGAAGCGCGCCAGCTGGACGCCGCCCTGGCCTGGCTGCGGCATGCCGCCGACGCCACGCACGACCTGCCCGGTCGCGCCCACGTCACGCTCTACGCGCCCGTGCCCATGACGCTGACGCGCGTGGCCGGGATCGAGCGGGCGCAGCTGCTGCTGGAAAGCCCCCACCGCCCCGCCCTGCAGGCGCTGCTGGCCGCCTGGATGCCGCGGCTGCATACCCTGCGCGCCCACGCGGACACGCGCGGCCTGGCGCGCTGGGCGATCGACGTCGATCCGCTCAGCTTCTGATCGACGCCGCTCGGTAACGTCACCGCAGCCACGCCACGGCGGCCGAAAAGGTGAAAAACGCCAGCGCCGTGGACACGAGGATGATGCGTGCGACACGCCCGTTGTCCGCCCCCATGCGCTCGGCCAGCAGCGACACATTGCTGGCGCTGGGCAGCGCGGCCGTCAGCACCATGACCGTCAGCGCCGCCGGCTGCAAACCGACGCCGATCTGGATGGCGCCCGCACCCACCAGCAGCACCAGCAGCGGATGCAGCAGCAGCTTCATCAGCGCCAGCGGCACGTAATCGCGCAGCGGCATCGGGTGATCGGCCTGCATTTGGGAACGCGCCAACACGGCCCCGATGGTGAACAGCGCCACCGGGCTCGCCGCGTCGGCCAGCAGCCCCACGGTCTTGTCCAGCGGGCCCGGCAGCGCAATGCGCCAGGCCGAGGCCAGCGCCCCCAGCCCGATGGCCCACGGCATGGGATTGCGCAGCACGCCCAGCAGCGCCTGCCGCAACGCCGCGCGCGCACCGCCTTCGCCTGCATCCAGACGCGACAGCGCGATGCACAGCGAGCTCGTGATCACCATGTCCACCACGATGACCACGATCACCGTACCCACCGCCTGCGGCCCCAGCAGCGCGGCAATCAGCGGCACCCCCATGAACCCCGAATTGGGAAACGCCGCCACCAGCGCTCCGAAGGCCGCATCGTTCCAGCGGATGCGCCCGCCCAGGCTGACCGCGATCGCAAACCCCACCACCACCAGCGCGCACAGCAGCCACACGCCGGCCACCGCGCCATCCAGCAGCCGGGCGATGGGCGTGGAAGCGCCAAAGCGATACAGCATGGCCGGCAGCGCAAAAAACAGCACGAAGCCGTTGAGCCCAGGGATGGCCTCCAGCGGCAGCCAGCGCCGCCGCGCCGCCATGTAGCCGGCCGCCACCAGCGCAAAAAAGGGAAAGGTGACCAACAGGATGGAGCCCATGGGGCCCGATGGTAGCGGCCGCGCCGCAGGGCCGCTGTCGCCTGCCGTGCTCGGTATCATCGCGCCCTCGCCCGCGTGCGAACGCCCCCGGATGGCCTGACCGACCGATGCACGACACCCTCAACCCCGCCCAGCTCGACGCCGTGCACCACCTGCGCGGCCCTTCGCTCGTGCTGGCCGGCGCCGGCTCGGGCAAGACGCGCGTCATCACGCACAAGATCGCGCGCCTGATCCAGGCCGGGCTGGCACCGCAGCGCATCGCCGCCATCACCTTCACCAACAAGGCCGCCGCCGAGATGCGCGAGCGCGCGCGCACGCTGGTCGGCAAGGCCGCGCAGGGCGTGCTGCTGTGCACCTTCCATGCGCTGGGCGTGCGCATCCTGCGCGAGGACGGCGCGGCGCTGGGCTTGAAGCCACAGTTCTCGATCCTGGACACCGACGACATCGTCGGTCTGCTGAAGGACTGCGGCGGCACCACCGACGCCACCACCGCGCGCCACTGGCAGTGGCGCATCAGCCAGTGGAAGGGCGCGGGGCTGACGCCCGAGCAGGCGCTGGCGCAGGCGCGCGACGAGGCCGAAGCCCAGATCGCGCTGGTGATGGCGCGCTACCACGAGCGGCTGGCGGCCTACCAGGCGGTCGACTTCGACGACCTGATCCTGCTGCCACTCAAGCTCCTGCGCGAGCACGCCGAGGTGCGCCAGCGCTGGCAGCAGCGCCTGGGCCACGTGCTGGTGGACGAGTACCAGGACACCAGCGCCGTGCAGTACGAGCTGCTCAAGGCCCTGGTGGGCCATGGCGAGCGGCCCGAGCCGCACCTGACCTGCGTCGGCGACGACGACCAGTCGATCTACGGCTGGCGCGGCGCGACGCTGGACAACTTGAAGCGCCTGCCGCAGGACTTTCCGACGCTCAAGATCATCAAGCTGGAGCAGAACTACCGCTCCACCAACGCCATCCTGCGCGCGGCCAACGCCGTCATCGGCCCCAACCCCAAGCTGTTCCCGAAGACGCTGTGGAGCGCGCTCGGCGAGGGCGAGCCGGTGCGCGTGCTGGCCTGCGACCACGAGGAGCACGAGGCCGAGCGCGCCGTGGCGCGCATCCAGGCGCTGCGCGCGCAGGGCGCGGCGTGGCGCGACTGCGCCATCCTCTACCGCGCCAACCACCAGTCGCGCGCCTTCGAGGTGGCGCTGCGCAAGGCGCAGATCCCCTACCGCGTCTCCGGCGGCACGAGCTTCTTCGACCGCGCCGAGATCAAGGACCTGTGCGCCTGGCTGCGGCTGCTGGCCAACGAGGACGACGACCCGGCCTTCCTGCGCGCGGTGACGACACCGCGGCGCGGCATCGGCCACCAGACGCTGGCGCAGCTCGGGCAGGTGGCCGCGGGGCTGAAGCTCAGCCTGTTCGAGACGCTGTTCGCGCCGACGCTGCAGGCCACGCTGGCGCCGAAGGCGCTGGCGGCACTGCACGAGTTCGGCCGCTTCGTCAACGACCTGCAGTACCGCGCTCGCCACGCGGTGGGGCACGAGGCGGCGCGCGCGGTGCTGACGGCGTGGCTGGCCGACATCGGCTACGAGCGCCACCTGCACGACCACGCCGACAGCCCGCAGCAGGCCACGCAGCGCTGGGCCAACGTGCTGGACTTCGTGGACTGGATGGTGCAGCGCTGCGGCGGCCAGCTCGACGACGCCGGCGGCGCGGCGCTGGAGCGCACGCCGCGCCCGCTGCTGGAGGTGGCGCAGACGGTGGCGCTGATCAGCACGCTGGCCGAGCGCGAGCAGGACCAGGACGCGGTGACGCTCTCGACCCTGCACGCGGCCAAGGGCCTGGAGTGGCCGCACGTGATGCTGGTCGGCGTCAACGAGGGGCTGCTGCCGTTCAAGCCCGACGCCGATGGCGACGCGGCGCAGATCGCCGCGCGCATCGAGGAGGAGCGGCGGTTGATGTACGTCGGCATCACGCGCGCGCAGCGCACGCTGGTGGTGAGCTGGCTCAAGGCCCGCCGCCAGGGGCGCGAGCGCGTGGCCGCGCAGCCCAGCCGCTTCATCGCCGAGATGCAGCTGGAGGC
The DNA here is from genome assembly GCF_007556755.1 of Tepidimonas fonticaldi. Classification (GTDB taxonomy): domain Bacteria; phylum Pseudomonadota; class Gammaproteobacteria; order Burkholderiales; family Burkholderiaceae_C; genus Tepidimonas; species Tepidimonas fonticaldi. Next base: position 84,913 of record NZ_VJOO01000010.1, read on the forward strand.
CGCCCCGGCGCAGGACGACCCGCGCGCGCGCTTGCGCGCGCTGCGCGAGGAGTTCGCCGCCCGCGCCGCGGCCGCGGCCCAAGCGCCCTCGCGTCCTTGAGCATCCTCAAGCGTCCTTGAGCGCCACCCCGCCCGTGCCAGCCGCACGAGGGGGCGCTCGCCCGAACGGGTGGCATTTGCCGTAAGATCGCGCCAAATTGTCACCTCTGATCACGACGCCGCCATGAAACATCGCATTTCGCGCAGATCGCTCATGTTCGCCATCGCTGCGCTGGGCAGCGGGCTGGGTGGCGCCGTCGGCGCCCAACCAGCCACGCTGGCGCAGCCGAAGGAGCGGATCATCCTCACGGTCGGCGGGCAGATCGGGGTGCGCAACCAGGGGGCGCAGGCCGTCTTCGACCTGGCCATGCTGGATGCGCTGCCGCAGCACACCTTCACCACCCAGACGCCCTGGGACGACAAGCCGGTGACCTTTCGGGGCCCCCGGTTGCGCGACGTGCTCGCCGCCGTGCGGGCCCAGGGGCGGCAGCTGCGGGCCACGGCGCTCAACGACTACCGCATCGTGATCCCCATGGAAGACGCGCAGCGCTTCGACGTGATCGTCGCCACGCGCAAAAACGGCGAGCTCATGCCCGTGCGCGACAAAGGGCCGCTGTTCATCGTCTACCCCTTCGATAGCGATCCGGCGCTCAAACACAAGCGCTACTACGAACGCTCGATCTGGCAACTCAAGGCGATCGACGTCGAATGACTGCGAGGCCAGCCCCGCCGGCCGGCGGGGCCTCCACCGCCACGGGCGCGGCCGAGGGCCGGCGCCTCCTGATCTGGGTTGCCATCACGACAGCCCTGCTGGGCGCGGGGCTGGCGGTGCTGCTGGCGGTCTTCCTGCGGCAAGTGCGCTCGGCGGAGGAAACCGCGCAACTGCAGGCCGACTCGCTGACGGCGATCGTCTTTCAGCACGAACGCGAGTTTTTGCGCCTGCGCGAAGAGCTGCGCGCCGCCGCCGCCCAACCAGCCCAGGTAGATTGGGACGCCCTGGCCCTGCGGCAGGAGATCTTTGCCGGACGGGTGGCGCTGCTGCGCGATAACCCCACCATGACGCCGCTGCGGCCACACCCCGACTACGTCGCGCTGCTGGGGCAGCTGCAGGGTTTGGTGACCCGGGTGGACGCCCTGCTGCACACCGCCGACGCCGGCCGGCTGCAGGCCATCGTGGACGAGATGGAGCGGCTCGGGCCCGACGTGCAGGCCCTGACGCTGACGGCCAACGGGGTGATGGACGGCATGATCGAAGCCAAGCTGCAGGAAGTCCGGCGCCTGCAGCGCTACGTGGTCTGGCTGATGACCGCGCAGGTGCTGGTGCTGCTCGCCGCCGCGGCGGCTCTGTGGCTGCGCCAGCGCCGCCAGCAGCACGAGCGCGCCGAGCTGGAGGCGCTCAACGCCGCTCTGCGCGGCGCACGCGACGCGGCCGAAGCCGCCAACCGCGCCAAGAGCCAGTTCCTGGCCAACATGAGCCACGAGCTGCGCACCCCCTTCAACGGGATGCTGGGCATGCTGGCCATGCTGGAAGACAGCCCGCTGACCCCGGCCCAGCGCGACCAGTTGCAAACCGCCCGCTCCTCGGCCGAGCACCTGCTGAGCCTGCTCAACGACATTCTGGATCTGTCCGCGCTGGATGCCGGGCAGATGCGCATCCAGCCCGAGCCGCTGAACCTGCCGCAACTGGCGCACGAGGTGCACCGCTGGCTGCAGCCGCACGCCAACCGCAAAGGCCTGGCCCTGGGCCTGAGCATCGACGACGGCGGCACCCCCTGGGTGGAGGCGGACGGAACCCGGGTGCGCCAGATTCTGCTCAACCTGCTGGGCAACGCCATCAAGTTCACGGAACAGGGCCGGGTGGACCTGGCGCTGCGGGCCGAGCCCGCCGGCGCCGGCGGTACGCTGGTGCGCTGGACGGCCGTGGTGCGCGACACGGGCATCGGCATGGATGCGGCCACCGTCGCGCGGCTGTTCCAGCGGTTTCAGCAGGCGGATCCCTCCATCACCCGTCGCTACGGGGGCAGCGGGTTGGGTCTGGACATTTCGCGCACGCTGGCGCGCCTGATGGGCGGGGACGTGGTGGTGGACAGCCAGCCCGGTGTCGGCTCCACCTTCACCGCCACCTGGATCACCCGCGTCGCCGAACCGGACGCCCAGCCGTCGGGCTTTGCGGTCACCCGCCCCAACCCGTGGCTGGCCCCGCC
>NZ_VJOO01000011.1 GCF_007556755.1 Tepidimonas fonticaldi
CACCTGCGCCGGCACCGGCCCCCACCCCGCCCGAAGCCGGCGTGGTGGGCACCCTGCTGGCCCATCCGCTGACCCTTCCGGCGGCCGGTGGTGTGGCCGTGCTGCTGGCCGTGCTGGCGTGGTGGCGCCTGCGGCAACGCCAGCGGCAGGCGGGCAACGATCAGCCGGCCGAACCGCATGTCGATGCGGTGGGCCAAACCGTGGACACCGACGACGAGGCCCCGGTGTCGTCGATGATGTACTCGCCCAGCCAGCTCGACGCCGGTGGCGATGTCGACCCCGTGGCCGAGGCCGATGTGTACCTGGCCTACGGCCGCGACCAGCAGGCCGAAGAAATCCTGCTCGAGGCGCTGCGACTGCACCCCGACCGGCTGCCGGTGCGGCTCAAGCTGCTGGAGATTTATGCGCAGCGGCCGGATGCGGCCCGCTTCGAGGCCGCCGCGCGCGAGCTGCACGCCCTGACCCAGGGCCAGGGCCCCGAGTGGCAGCGCGCCTGCGAGCTGGGCATGACCCTCGACCCCGACAATCCGCTCTACCGCCCCGCGGGTGCCGGCGGCGCAGCGGCCGCGGCGGGAACGATGGCAGCCGGGGCCGCTGGCTTGGCGGGCACAGCCACGCCGGACGCCGACATCGTGCCCGAGCTGGACCTGACCTTCGACACCTCGGCGGCCGAACCCGCCAGCGCGACGGCCGCCACCGCCGCCCCGCCCGCGGACGACCTGGACTTCGACCTCGACCTGACCGCAGAAGCCCCGACACCGGAACCCGACGACGCATCGCCCCCGCCAACCGGGGCCGCCGCGCCGGGACTGCCGCCAGAGCTGGATGGCCTGTCGCTCGATCTGCCCACGGACGAACCACCCCGCGCGGAGCCAGCCAGCGCGGCCGCGCCCGCCGACGAGGCGCCGGCCGACGACCTGTCGAGCCTGGAGATCGCCGAGGGACTCGGGGAAAACGACCCGCTGGAAACCAAGCTGTCGCTGGCGCGCGAGTTCGAGGCCATCGGCGACGTGGACGGTGCGCGCACCCTGGCCGAGGAAGTCGTCGCCGAGGCCAGCGGCGAGCTGCAGGAACGCGCCCGCGCCTTCCTGGCGCAGCTGGCCTGACGCCGCCCGCCACGCGAGCACGGCAGCGATCGAGCGATGCGCATAGCGCTGGGGGTGAGCTATCTGGGCACTGCCTACCAGGGCTGGCAAAGCCAGCCCGGAGGGCAAACCGTGCAGGACCGGCTGGAGCGGGCGCTGGCCACCTTTGCCGACGTGCCCACCATCGCCACCCTGTGCGCCGGCCGCACCGATGCGGGGGTGCACGGCCTGAACCAGGTAGTGCATTTCGATGCCCCGGTCGAGCGGGCCATGAACTCGTGGGTGCGGGGCACCAACCGCTATCTGCCCGACGACATCGCGGTGCAGTGGGCACTGCCCGTGCCCGCCACCTTCCACGCCCGCAACAGCGCCCGCTCGCGCCGCTATGCCTATGTGCTGCTGGAGTCGCCCGTGCGCCCCAGCGTCGAAGCCGGGCGCGTGGGCTGGGTGTTTCGCCCGCTGGCGCTCGAGCCCATGCAACGCGCCGCGCACCACCTGCTCGGCGAGCACGACTTCAGCTCGTTTCGCGCCGCGCAGTGCCAGGCGCTGTCGCCCGTCAAGCACCTGTACCGCATCGACATCGGCCGCCGCGGTCCCTACTGGCGCTTCGATTTCGAGGCCAACGCCTTTTTGCACCACATGATCCGCAACATCATGGGGTGCCTGATCGCCGTCGGCCAGGGGTTGCGCCCACCCGATTGGATGGCGACCGTGCGCGATGCGCGCAACCGCGAGATCGCCGCGCCGACCTTCGCACCGGACGGGCTGTACTTTCTGGGCCCCGTGTACGATGCCGACCTCGGGCTGCCGCGGCACACCCCGGCCTTCGACTGGCTGCCCCTGTGAACGCCCCCCACCCGGGCCGCACCTGCGCGCCCCATTCCGCCCCGCCATGCGACGCACCCGCATCAAAATCTGCGGCCTGACGCGCGAAGCCGATGTGGACCACGCCGCCGCTGCCGGCGCGGACGCGATCGGCTTCGTGCTCTATTCGGCCAGCCCTCGCCACGTCAGCGTCCGGCGCGCCGCCGAACTGGCGCGCCGCCTGCCCGCCTTCGTCACGCCGGTGCTGCTGTTCGTCAACGCCACGGCGGACGAGGTGGCCGCCGGTCTGGAGGCGGTACCGAACGCGCTGCTGCAGTTCCACGGCGACGAAACGCCGGACCAATGCGCGGCCCTGGCCGGCCCCCGGCCCTGGATGCGGGCCGCGCGCGTCCCGGTCGGCGCTGGCGCCGCCGGCTTCGATCTCCTAGAATACGCGCAGCGTTTTGCCGCCGCGCGGGCCGTGCTGATCGATGCGCACGTCCCCGGCTATGGCGGTGGCGGACAACCCTTCGACTGGACAGCGTTCCCGTGGTCACACCCTCGACTCAACGCCGCCGATCGGGTCGTTTTGTCTGGTGGACTCACACCCGCAAATGTGACCGATGGCGTCCGTTTGGTGCGCCCGTGGGCGGTTGACGTCTCCTCCGGCGTCGAAGCCGCCAAGGGCATCAAGGATTCGGCCCGCGTCGAGGCGTTCATCGCCGCGGTGCGCCGCGCCGATCTGACGCCGACCGACCCTCCCCACCCCTGACGGGCCCCGCCGCGCGCGGGTTACCGTCCGCCCCCAGGATTGGAGCCCCATGTCCGCTTACGCCTATCCCGACGCCCAGGGCCACTTCGGCCCGTACGGCGGCAGCTTCGTCAGCGAGACGCTGACGCATGCCATCGCCGAGCTGCGCACCGCCTACGACCGCTACCGCCAGGATCCCGACTTCCAGCGCGAATTCCGCTACGAGCTGGCGCACTTCGTCGGCCGCCCCTCGCCCATCTACCACGCCCAGCGCCTGAGCCGCGAGCTGGGCGGGGCGCAAATCTTCCTCAAGCGCGAGGACCTCAACCACACCGGCGCGCACAAGATCAACAACGTCATCGGCCAGGCGATGCTGGCGCGGCGCATGGGCAAGCCGCGCGTGATCGCCGAGACCGGTGCCGGCCAGCACGGCGTGGCCACCGCGACCATCTGCGCGCGCTACGGGCTGGAATGCGTGGTCTACATGGGCAGCGAGGACGTCAAGCGCCAAAGCCCCAACGTCTACCGCATGAAGCTGCTCGGCGCCACCGTGGTGCCGGTGGAGTCCGGCAGCAAGACGCTGAAGGACGCGCTCAACGAGGCGCTGCGCGACTGGGTCACGAACGTCGAAAACACCTTCTACATCATCGGCACCGTCGCCGGGCCGCACCCCTACCCCATGATGGTGCGCGACTTCCAGAGCGTGATCGGCGAGGAATGCCTGCGCCAGATGCCCGAGATGCTGGCCGACCTGGGCCTGCCCGGCAACGGCGCGCAGGCGCAGCCGGACGCGGTGATCGCCTGCGTCGGCGGCGGCAGCAACGCCATGGGCATCTTCTACCCCTACATCCCCCACGAGCGGGTGCGCCTGATCGGCGTGGAAGCGGCCGGCAGCGGCCTGGACAGCGGCCGCCACGCTGCGTCGCTGCAGCGCGGCGTGCCTGGCGTGCTGCACGGCAACCGCACCTACGTGCTGCAAAACGCCGACGGCCAGATCACCGAGACGCACTCCGTCAGCGCCGGCCTGGACTACCCCGGCGTCGGCCCCGAGCACGCCTGGCTGAAGGACAGCGGCCGCGCCGAATACGTGGGCGTCACTGACGGCGAGGCGCTGGAGGCCTTCCATCGCCTGTGCCGCACCGAAGGCATCATCCCCGCGCTGGAGTCCAGCCATGCCGTGGCCTACGCCATGAAGCTGGCGCCGGCGATGCGCCCCGACCAGTCGCTGCTGGTCAACCTCTCCGGACGCGGCGACAAGGACATTGGCACCGTGGCCGATTTGTCGCAGGCGGATTTCTACTGCCGCCCGAGCTGCCGGGGACAGACCGTCAAGACCGCCGAGCAGCCCCTCACCCTGACGCCGGGAGCCGCCCGATGAGCCCGCACCGCCTTGCCGCCACCTTCGACCGCCTGCGCGCCCAGGGGCGCCGGGCGTTGATCCCCTTCGTCACCGCGGGTTTTCCGCAACCCGATGCGACGCCCGGGCTGATGCACGCCCTGGTGGCCGCCGGGGCCGATGTGATCGAGCTGGGCGTGCCATTTTCGGACCCGATGGCCGACGGCCCCGTGATCCAGCGCGCCGGCGAGCGCGCGCTGGCCGCGGGCGTGGGCCTGGCGCAGGTGCTGCAGATGGTGCGCGACTTCCGCACCCGCGACATCACCACGCCGGTGGTGCTGATGGGCTACGCCAACCCCATCGAGGCCTGGGAACACCGGCACGGCGCTGGCAGCTTTGCGCGCGAGGCGGCCGCCGCGGGCGTGGACGGCGTGCTGGTGGTGGACTACCCGCCCGAGGAATGCGAGGCCTTTGCCGCCACGCTGCGCGCGCACGGGCTGGACCTGATCTTTCTGCTCGCGCCGACCAGTACCGACGCGCGCATGGCGCAAGTCGGCCGGCTGGCCAGCGGCTATGTGTACTACGTCTCGCTCAAGGGCGTCACGGGGGCCGGCCACCTGGACACCGCGGCGGTGGAGGCGATGCTGCCGCGCATTCGCGCGCATGTGTCCATCCCGGTGGGGGTCGGCTTCGGCATCCGCGATGCGGCCAGCGCCCAGGCCGTGGGTCGCAGCGCCGATGCGGTGGTGATCGGCACGCGCCTCATTCAGTTGATCGAGAACGAACCGCCCGAGCGTGCGCCCGAGGTTGCCGCGGCCTTCCTGCGCGAGATCCGCACGGCGCTGGACGCCCTGCCCGCCCGGTCCGCCGCGGCTGTCGCATAATCGCCCTCGCCCCGGCGTGGCGGGCCCTGCGGGCCTGCCGTGCCGCCATTGCAAGGAGTTGCCATGTCCTGGCTGGAAAAACTGCTGCCGCCCAAGATCGCCCCGGCGGGCGCCCAGCGGCGCAGCATCCCCGAGGGTCTGTGGATCAAGTGCCCGAGCTGCGAGGCCGTGCTCTACAAGACCGACCTCGAGAAAAACCTCAACGTCTGCCCGCACTGCGCACACCACCACCGCATCGGCGCGCGCGCGCGGCTGGACGCCTTCCTCGACCCCGAGGGCCGCTACGAGATCGGGCAGGAGGTGCTGCCGGTCGATGCGCTGAAGTTCAAGGACAGCCGCAAGTACCCCGAGCGCCTGAAAGAGGCGCTGGAGGCCACCGGCGAGACCGACGCGCTGATCGTCATGGGCGGCGCGGTGCACACCCTGCCGGTGGTGGCGGCCTGCTTCGAGTTCGACTTCATGGGCGGCTCGATGGGCTCGGTGGTCGGCGAGCGCTTCGTGCGTGGTGTCGAAAACGCCATCGAACAGAAGGTGCCCTTCATCTGCTTCACCGCGACGGGCGGCGCGCGCATGCAGGAAGGGCTGCTGTCCCTGATGCAAATGGCCAAGACCAACGCGGCGCTGACCCGGCTGGCCAAGAAGCGCCTGCCCTACATCAGCGTGCTCACCGACCCGACCATGGGCGGCGTGTCGGCGGGCTTCGCCTTCATGGGCGACGTGGTCATCGCCGAGCCCAAGGCGCTCATCGGCTTTGCCGGCCCGCGCGTGATCGAAAACACCGTGCGCGTCAAGCTGCCGGAGGGCTTCCAGCGCGCGGAGTTTCTGCAGAGCAAAGGCGCGGTGGACTTCATCTGCGACCGGCGCGAGCTGCGCGGCACCGTGGCCAACGTCCTGGCGATGCTGCAGCGCCAGAGCGCCGACGCGGTGGCCTGACGCCGCGGCGTCGGCCCCTCGCCCCCTTGCGCCGAGCCCCCGGATGATCGCCGATCCGCGTGCCCGTGTGCGGCTGGCCCAGTTGCACCTGTACGTGGATGTGCATCGCCACGACCGGTATGTGGCGCCGGTGCTGGCGATCATCACGGCGCTGCTGCTGTCGCACTGGGTGCCCACGCCGTGGGCGCTGGGCTGGCTGGTGCTCGAGCTGCTCATCATCGCGCACTATCTGTGGGTGTACCGGCGCTTCAAACGGGCCGACCCACCGCCGAGCGAGGAGCGCCGCTGGGCCAACCGCATCGCGCTGGCGCACGGCGCGCACATGCTGGCCTGGTCGTCGCTGGTGGTGTGGGCGTGGCAGCCGGGCGATTTCGGCAACCTCATGTTCGTGATGCTGGTGCACGTCGGCCTGATCTCGCTGACGGTGTCCATGTCCAACGCGCACCTGCGCCTGCTGTGGCTGGACATGACGTTTCCGGTACTGGCCCTGATCGCGCCGCCGCTGCTGGAGCCGAGTGCGTTCCACCTCGGCCTGAGCCTGCTCGGGATCGGCTTTTGCGCGCTGATGGTGCTGGTGGGCCGGCAGATCAACGCGGCGACCACCGAGGCGATCGAGCTGCGCCAGCGCAACGAGCAGCTCATCCAGGAGCTGCACTCGCAGGCCACGCGCGACGCGCTGACCGGGCTCATCAACCGCCGCTATCTGCTGGAGACCGGCGCGCGGCTGCTCCAGCAGCGCCACCGCAGCGGCGAGCCGCTGGCGCTGCTGATCATCGACCTGGACCACTTCAAACGCATCAACGACCAGCACGGGCACCTGGGCGGCGACGAGGTGCTGGTGGCGGTGGTCGGGACCTGTGCGCAGCATGTGCGCGCCGGCGATTGCTTTGGCCGCCTGGGCGGGGAGGAGTTCGCGCTCGTGCTGCCCGACACCCAGCTCGCCCAGGCGCGCGATCTGGCCGAGCGGCTGCGCTCGGCCACCGCCGCACTGGCCATCCCGCTGCCGGGCGTAACCATCCGCCCGACCATCAGCGTCGGCCTGGCCATGGCGACGGACGACGACACCACCCTGTCGGACCTGCTGCGCCGGGCCGATGCGGCCATGTACGAGGCCAAGGCCGGCGGGCGCAACCGCGTCGTGTGCGTCGATCCTGCCGGCGGGTTCCGGGCCGATCCGGTCCCGGCCTGAGGCGGCGGCCGCCCCGGCGAGCACGGCCCCCGTCAGGGCAGCAGTTCCAGCGCGTGCTGGTAGCGGGGATCGGCCATCAGGGCGTCCCAGTCCGGCGCGGGGGCCGTGGGCAGCAGCGCGCGCCGGCGGGCGTCGGCGGTTTCGTCCGGCACCCAGCGGCCCTCGATGAGGGCACGGCTCAGGCCCTCGATCAGGTCGTCGATCGGCTCGCCGCCGTCCACGGTGCTCTGGTTGCACAGCAGCACCAAGTCGCAGCCGGCCTCCAGCGCGGCCAGCGCCGCCTCGGTGGGGGTGACGTCGCGGCCGTCCAGCACGCGCGCACCGGCCATGCTGAGGTCGTCGCTGAACACGGCGCCGGTAAAGCCCAGCCCCTCGCGCAGGATGTCGCGCAACCAGCGGCGCGAGAATCCCGCCGGCCGCGCGTCCACCTGCGGGTACACGACGTGTGCGGGCATCACGGCCGCCAGCGACGCACTCAGCCACCCGTAGGGCGCGGCGTCGTCGGTCAGAATCGCCTCCAGCGGCCGATCGTCCACCGGCAGGTCCACGTGCGAGTCGGCCTCGGCCCAGCCGTGACCGGGAAAATGCTTGCCGCAGTTGGCCATGCCGGCCAGGCGCAGCCCGTGCATCAGGGCCTGCGCCAGCGCCGTCACGACGCGGGCATCGCCGTCGAAGGCGCGGTCGCCGATCACCTCGCTGCGCCCGTAATCCAGGTCCAGCACCGGCGCAAAGCTCAAGTCCACGCCACAGGCACGCAGCTCGGCCCCGAGCACATAGCCCGCGGCCGTCGCCGCATTGCAGGCGGCCAGCGCGGCCTCGCCGGGGCGCGTCTCGGGCGCCTCGCGCCACAGGCGGCCGAAGTCGCGCATCGGCGGCAGGTGGGTGAAGCCATCGGTGCGAAAACGCTGCACGCGCCCGCCCTCGTGGTCCACGGCGATGAGCAGGTCGCGGCGCACCCGCTTGATCTGGGCGCACAGACGCTGCAACTGCGCCCGATCGCGCCAGTTGCGCGCGAACAGGATCACCCCGCCGACCAGCGGGTGGCTCAGGCGGGCGCGGTCGGCGTCGGTCAGGCGGGTGCCGGCGACGTCGATGACGAGGGGGGCATGCAGGGTCATGGGTCTTGCTCCACCACCACGAAGCTGGCGGCATAGTCGGATTCGTCGGTCACGCTCAGGTGGGCGCGCAATCGCCGCTCGGTGCACCACGCCAGCAGCGCCCCGTGCAGGCGGAAGGCGGGCTGACCGCTCGGCCGCCGGATCACCTCGCAGTCGCGCCAGATCATGGGTGCGCGCAGGCCCAGGCCGATGGCCTTGCTGAACGCCTCCTTGGCCGAAAAGCGCGTCGCCACGAAACGCACGCCCCGCTCGGGCCAGCGCGCGCGCCGCTCGTGCCACAGGGCCAGCTCGCCCTCGGCCAGCACACGCTGCGCAAAGCGATCGCCGTGCCGCTCCAGGGCGGCGGCGATGCGGCGCACATCGCACAGATCGGTGCCCACGCCGTAGATCATGGGCTCAGCCCGCAGCAGCCGCGATGCAGCGCCGGTAGTCCTGCACGGTGGCGGCGTAGCCCAGCTCCAGCGCATCGGCGATCAGGGCGTGGCCGATGGAGACCTCGGCCACGCCCGGCACGGCGCGCAGAAAGTCGGTCAGGTTGTCGCGGTTGAGGTCGTGCCCCGCGTTGACGCCCAGCCCGGCCGCCTGGGCGGCCACGGCGGCGTCGCGGTAGCGCTGCAACTGGGCGGCGCGCGCGGCGGCGTCGGGCCAGGCAGCGGCGTAGGGCTCGGTGTAGAGCTCCACGCGGTCGGCGCCCACGGCCCGGGCGCCGGCCATCTGGGCCGGATCGGGGTCCATGAACAGGCTCACCCGCGCGCCCAGCGCCTGCGCCTGCTCGATCACGGGCCGCAGCCGCTGCGCGTCCTCGGGAAAGCGCCAACCGTGGTCGCTGGTGAACTGGTCCACCGCATCCGGCACGAAGGTGAGCTGGTGCAGCGGCAGACCCTGCTGCACCACCTCGCGCGCGACGTCGAGCAGGTTGTGGAACGGGTTGCCCTCGATGTTGAACTCGCGGTCGGGCCAGTCGCGCAGCAGGCGCGCGAGATCGAACACGTCGTGCCAGCGGATGTGCCGCTCGTCCGGGCGGGGGTGCACGGTGATGCCATCGGCCCCTGCCTGCAAACACAGCGTCGCCGCCCGCGTCACGCTGGGGATGCCCAGGTGGCGGCTGTTGCGCAGCAGCGCCACCTTGTTGACGTTGACGGACAGTGCCGTGCGGGATGCACCGAGGGCGGAGGGGTGGCTCATGGCGAGGGGTCGTTCAGCGGCGGGGCGGGACGCGGCCCGATGCGGCGCAGCGCCCGCATGAGCTCGCGGGTCCGGAAGGACCGCACCCCACTATGGTAGTGCAGCAGGCCGGCGAGGCCGACGCGCATCGCCGCCGTACTCAGGGTCGGCGCTTGCGCCCACAGGGCGGACCAGGGGTCGGGCGCGTCCAGCGCGGCCTGCACCGCCTGCCAGTGCGTACCGGGTAAGCTGCCGGCATCGTCCGGCCCGCTGGGCTGCAGGCCGGCCTCCGGCAGCAGGCGGTAGGACTGCGCCGCCGCCAGCGGCAGCAGGCGCAGCCCCTCCTGCGCCAGATGGGGCAACCAGCCCAACTGGCACAACAGCAGCAGCTCGAAGGCGCGCAGCGTCACCGCCACGTCGGCCCCGCGGGCCAGGGCCTGCACCGCCGCGGCATACGGGTCGAACAGCGCGGGGTGGGGATCGTCGCGCGCCATCAGGCGCAGCATCAGCTCGTTCAGGTAGTAGCCCGCCAGCAGCGCATCGCCCGCCGGCATCACATGGCCGCCGGCATACTGCGCGGCCTTGAGGGTGCGCACCTCCGCCTCGCCCGACCAATCCACACGCAACGGCACCAGGGGCAGCAGCACGGCGCGAAACTGCGACGTGGGCCGCTTGACCCCCTTGCCCACCAGCACCACGCGGCCGTGGTGGCGGGTGAACAGCTCCAGGATCAGGCTGGACTCGCTCCAGTCGTGGCGGTGGAGCACGAAGGCGGGCTCGTCGTGCACCCGCACCCGCTGGCGTGTGGCCACGTCACTCGTAACCGTAGGCGCGCACCCGGGCCTCGTCGTCGGACCAGCCGGAGCGCACCTTGACCCACAGCTCCAGGAACACCTTGCCGCCCCACAGGCGCTCCAGCTCCTGGCGCGCCTCGGTGCCGATGCGCTTGAGGCGCTCGCCCCCCTCCCCAATGACCATGCCCTTGTGGCCCTCGCGCTCGACGATGATGGTGGCGGCGATGCGGCGCAGCTCGCCCTCCTGCTCGAAGCGGTCCACGACGACCGTCGAGGTGTAGGGCAGCTCGTCCCCCGTCAGACGAAAGAGCTTTTCGCGCACCAGCTCGCCGGCCAGAAACCGCTCGCTGCGGTCGGTGAGGTCGTCCGCGTCGTACAGCCACGGCTGCTCGGGCAGGTAGCGCTCGCACAGCGCCAGCAGGCGCTGCACATCGCGCGGCTGCTTGGCGCACATGGGGAAGAACTCGGCAAACGGGTGGCGGTCCTGCATGCTGCGCAGCCAGGGCGCGATCTCCACGCGGCGGTGCACGCGGTCCAGCTTGTTGGCCACCAGGATCACCGGCACGCCGGGGGGCAGCAGCGCCAGCACTTTGGCGTCCGCCAGGTCGAAGCGCCCCGCCTCGACCACGAACAGCAGCAGGTCCACATCGGCCACCGCGCCGAGCACGGTCTTGTTGAGCGCGCGATTGAGCGCGTTGCCGTGCCGGGTCTGAAAACCCGGCGTGTCCACGAAGACGAACTGCGTCGCCCCCTCGGTGCGGATGCCGGTGATGCGGTGGCGGGTGGTCTGCGCCTTGCGCGAGGTGATGCTGACCTTGTGGCCCACCAGGGCATTGAGCAGCGTGGACTTGCCCACATTGGGCTTGCCGACGATGGCGATGAAGCCGCAGCGCTGCGGGCCGGTCGGCGCGGCGGCTGGGGCCGACGCCGACTCGGCCGTTTCGGACGTGGTGGGGACGTCGGCAGCTCGGCCCAAGGCGCGCGCCAGCATGGCCTCGAGGTCGTCGTCGGGGGGCGCGGATGGCGCAGATGGCGCGCCGGGGGGCGGTGGTGTCATGGCTGGAGGACTCGGCTGGACAGGCCGTGGGTGTGCAGATGGTCCAACATCACGGCAGCGGCGGCCTGCTCGGCCGCGCGGCGCGAGGCCCCCCGCCCGGTGGTGGGCGCCGCGCCCTCGACGCGGCACGCCACCTCGAAGGTCTGGGCATGCGCCTCCCCGTGAATGGCGACCACCTCGTAGACGGGCAGCGGCCGACGGCGGGCCTGCAGCCACTCCTGCAACGCCGTCTTGGCGTCCTTGCCCAGGCCCGGCCGCAGCTCGACGCCCTCGTACCAGCGGCGGGCCACGGCCTGCGCCGCCTCGAAACCCGCATCCAGATACAGGGCGCCCAGCACCGCCTCGGCCGCATCGGCCAGGATGGAGGCCCGCTCGCGCCCGCCCGAGCGCTGCTCCCCCTCGCCCAGGCGCAGCAGAGCCGGCAGGCCAAGGTCCAGCGCGATGCGGTGCAGGGCATCTTGCCGCACGAGGCTGGCGCGCGCGCGCGACAGCTCGCCCTCCGCCTGCTGCGGCAGGCGCTCGACGAGCAGCGTGGACACCGCCAAGCCGAGCACGGCATCGCCCAAAAACTCCAGCCGCTCGTAGTGATCGGCCGAATAACTGCGGTGCGTCAACGCCCGCACGAGCAAATCGGGTTGGCGGAAGCGGTGCCCCAAACGGCGCTGCAGCGCCTCCAGCCCCGGCGCCAAAGAATCAGTCATGGATCACGAATTGCGGCCCCGGTACTTGAGCAGCAGGTACGCCGGGCCGAAGAGGTGGATTTCCTTGTCGTAAGCGAATTCGACGACGATGCGGTCGCCGTCCTTGCTGATCTCCAGATCCTTGCCGCTGACGGCCTCGAAGTAATCGGCGGTCTTGGCCCGCTCGAAGGCGTTGCGGATCTCGGCAACGGTGGTGCCGCTTTGCGCAGCGCGGTTGACGGCCTTTTGGATCGCCAGGTACTCGGTCACCGTGGGCACGACCTTGGCCGCCAGCACGATCAGCAGTGCCGCCACGATCCCGAAAAACACCATCCCGATGACGGTCACCCCGAGCTGACCCCGCTTCATGCTCACCCCCGTGCAGACGTCAAACGCCGCCCTTGGCGACGGTCGGAGCCATGATAGCGCCAATCGAACCGGGTTCGTTCATTCGAACGCGCCGATGCGCCCCAGATCGCCGAAGTTCATCCACACGAACACCGCCTTGCCGACGATGTTGCGCTCCGGCACGAAGCCCCAGTAGCGCGAGTCGAGCGAGTTGTCGCGGTTGTCGCCCATGACGAAGTAGTGCCCCTCGGGCACACGGCAGGTCACACCCTCGACGGTGTAGCGGCAGTGCTCGCGCCCCGGAAAATCGGCCGCCGCCGGGATGAAGGCCGGCCGCTCGTCGTCCAGCAGGATGTGCACCCGCCGCCCGCCGATCTCCTCGACGAACTGCTTGCGGTAGCGCATCGCCTCGGCATCGTAAAAGTCCGCCTCGGCGGTGCGCGGCACCGGCTGCCCGTTGATGAACAGCCGCTTGTTCAGATACGCCACCTCGTCACCCGGCACGCCGACGACGCGTTTGATGTAGTCCAGGCTGGGCTGGGGCGGGTAGCGAAAGACGATGACATCGCCGCGCTGCGGGCTGTGGTTGTCCACGACCTTGGTGTTGACCACCGGCAGGCGGATGCCGTAGTGGTATTTGTTGACCAGGATCAGGTCGCCCACGCGCAGCGTCGGGATCATGGAGCCGGAGGGGATCTTGAACGGCTCGAACAAAAACGAGCGCAGCAAAAACACCGCCAGGATGACGGGGAACAGCCCCGCCGTCCAGTCCAGCCACCACGGCTGGGCCAGGAACCGGCGCCGCAGGGCCTCCTCCGGGTCGCCGTGATCGGCGGTAATGCCCTGGCGGGCCAACTCTTCGCGGCGGCGGCGGGCCTCGGCCACGGCGCGCTCGGCGGCGGCCCGCCGCCGCGGCAGGAACACCCAGCGCTCGGCCACCCAGTAGGCGCCCGTCACCACCACGGCCAACAGCAGCAGCAGCGCGAAGTTGCCATCGATGGCCCCCACATACCACGCGATGCCGTAGCCGGCGAATGCCGCCAGGACGACGCCCGTCAGGGCGCCCATGGTCTGGTCGTTCATGACTCCTCCACCTGCAGGATGGCGAGGAACGCCTCCTGCGGCACCTCGACGGTGCCGATCTGCTTCATGCGCTTCTTGCCGGCCTTTTGTTTTTCCAGCAGCTTGCGCTTGCGGGTGATGTCGCCGCCGTAGCACTTGGCCAGCACGTTCTTGCGCAGCGCCTTGACGGTCTCGCGCGCGATGATGTTGGCGCCGATGGCGGCCTGGATGGCGACGTCGAACTGCTGGCGGCTGATGATCTCGCGCATCTTGCTGACCACCGCCCGCGCGCGCGACTGCGACTGGCTGCGGTGCACGATCATCGACAGCGCGTCCACCTTCTCGCCATTGAGCAGGATGTCCACCTTCACCACGTCCGAGGGGCGGTACTCCTTGAACTCGTAGTCCATCGACGCGTAGCCGCGGCTGACGGATTTGAGCTTGTCGAAGAAGTCCAGCACGATCTCGGCCAGCGGCAGGTCATAGGTCAGCATCACCTGCTTGCCGTGGTAGGCCATGTTGAGCTGTACCCCCCGCTTGCCATTGCACAACGTCATGACCGGGCCCACATAGTCCTGCGGCAGGTAGATGTGCACGGTGACGATGGGCTCGCGGATCTCCTGGATCTTGCTCGGCTCCGGCATGCGCGAGGGGTTTTCCACCATCAGCACCTCGCCGTCGCCTTTGACCACCTGGTACACGACGCTCGGCGCCGTGGTGATGAGGTCCTGGTCGAACTCGCGCTCAAGGCGCTCCTGCACGATCTCCATGTGCAGCAGGCCCAAAAAGCCGCAGCGAAAGCCAAAGCCCAGCGCCTGCGACACCTCCGGCTCGAAGTGCAGGGACGCGTCGTTGAGCTGGAGCTTTTCCAGCGCGTCGCGCAACTGGTCGTATTCGCTCGCTTCGGTGGGGTACAGCCCGGCAAACACCTGCGGCTGCACCTCCTTGAAGCCGGGCAGCGGCTCGGTGGCCGCGGCCAGGTTGGCGCCGCTGGCGGTCTTGAACGAGGTGATGGTGTCGCCCACCTTGGCCGACTTCAGTTCTTTGATGCCGGCGATGACATAGCCCACCTCGCCCGCCTGCAGGCGCTCGCGCGGCTGGTTGGCGGGGGTGAAGACGCCCACCTTCTCGCACGGGTACTGTGCGCCCGTGGCCATCAGCCGGATGCGGTCGCCCCGGTTCAGGCAGCCATCCACCACCCGCACCAGCATCACCACGCCGACATAGTTGTCGAACCACGAGTCGATGATCATCGCCCGCAGCGGGCCATCCGGGTTGCCATGCGGCGGCGGGATCTTGGCCACCACCGCCTCCAGAATGTCGTCGATGCCCATGCCGGTCTTGGCCGAGCAGGGGATGGCCTCGGAGGCATCGATGCCGATGACGTCCTCGATCTCCTGCTGGGCGCGCTCGGGGTCGGCCTGCGGCAGGTCCATCTTGTTGAGGACCGGCAGCACCTCGACCCCCAGGTCCAGCGCGGTGTAGCAGTTGGCCACCGTCTGCGCCTCGACGCCCTGGCTCGCATCCACCACCAGCAACGCGCCCTCGCACGCCGACAGCGAGCGGCTGACCTCGTACGAGAAGTCCACGTGGCCGGGCGTGTCGATCAGATTCAGGTTGTAGACCTGCCCGTCGCGCGCGGTGTACTGCAGCGCCGCGGTCTGCGCCTTGATCGTGATGCCGCGCTCTTTCTCCAGATCCATGGAGTCGAGCACCTGCTCGGTCATCTCGCGCTCGCTCAAGCCCCCGCAGCGCGCGATCAGGCGGTCGGCCAGCGTGCTCTTGCCGTGGTCGATGTGCGCGATGATGGAAAAGTTGCGGATGTGCTTCATGGCCACAGAAAAAGGGCGCGCTCCCCAAGCAGCGCGCCCGATCGGTTCAAAGCCGCGATTGTAGGCGTTCAGTGCGGCCGTGGCCGCGGACGGCGCCGTTCAGGGCCGCACCAGCACCCACTGCGCCCAGTCGCCGCGGCGGATGAGCAGGCTCACCGGCCGGCCCTTGGGCCACTCGGCCACCGCGCGCTCGAATTCGCGCACGCTGGCGATGGTCTGGTTGCCCAGCCCGACGATGACATCGCCCGGCCGCAGGCCCGCCGTCGCGGCCGGGCCCGCCACCTCGGCGACGCGCACGCCGCCGGCCACCTTCAGCTCGCGCCGCTCGGCGGCGGTCAGCTCGCGCACGGTCAAGCCCAGCGGGCCGGCCTTGGCGGTCTTGGGCTCCTCCGTCGCCGGGGCGGCGGCCGACTCGTCCTCGAACGTGCCCACGGTGAGGGTGAGGGACTTGGTCGCCCCGCGCCGCCACACCTCGACCGCGGCACGGGTGCCCGGCTTGGTGTTGCCGACGATGCGCGGCAGATCCGCCGACTTCTCGATCGCCTTGCCGTCGAAGCGCAGGATGATGTCGCCCGGCTCGATGCCGGCCTTGGCTGCGGGCGAGCCGTCCTCCACCCCGCGCACCAGCGCCCCGCCCGGCCGCGGCAGGCCCAGCGACTCGGCCACGTCCTTGTCCACCGGCTCGATGGCCACACCGATGCGCCCGCGCGTGACCTTGCCGCTGGCCTTGAGCTGCTCGGCCACGCGCACCGCCTCGTCGATCGGGATGGCGAAGCTGATGCCCATGAAACCGCCCGAGCGCGAGTAGATCTGGCTGTTGATGCCGACCACCTCGCCGCGCATGTTGATCAGCGGGCCGCCGGAGTTGCCGGGATTGATCGCCACATCGGTCTGGATGAACGGCAGGAAGTCGCCGGTCTCGCGCTGCTTGGCGCTGACGATGCCGGCGGTGACGGTGTTGTCCAGCCCGAACGGCGAGCCGATCGCCATCACCCACTCGCCGACCTTGAGCCGCTCGACATCGCCGATGCGCACGGGCTTCAGGCCCGTGGCGTCGATCTTGACCAGCGCCACGTCGGTGCGCTTGTCGGCGCCGACCACGCGTGCCTTGAACTCGCGCTTGTCCGGCAGCGTGACGATCACCTCGTCCGCCCCGTCGACGACGTGCGCATTGGTCATGACGAAGCCGTCGGCGCTGTAGACGAAGCCGGAGCCGACCCCGCGCTGGCGCTGCTCCGGCCCCCGGTCGGGGCGCTGGGGCCCGCGCGGCAGCGCGCCGGGGGGCAGCGGAATGCCAAAGCGGCGGAAAAACTCGCGCATGTCCTCGTCCGGCGCAGCCGGGTCCGACTCGCGGGGCTGCACGCGCTCGACCGTGCGGATGTTGACGACCGACGGGCCGACCTCGTCGACCAGCACGGTGAAATCCGGCAACCCGGTCAGGCGTGGCGCGGCCGCCGACGTGCTGGGCGGTGCGGCCGCCCCCGCCGCCGGCTGGGCGCCGACGACATGCTGCGCCGCGCCCCACAGCAGGGCCACGGCCGCCACCAGCGACACACCCGCCAGCGCCACGGAACGGCGCCGCTGCGGCATCCCGGCCGCCACGGAAGGTTCAGATCGGTTCATCATGTGGAATCCTCGTCGGATACAAGGGTCCCGGCCGCTGGGCGGGGCCGGTTCCGCGGACGGCTCATCGCGTGCGCTCGAGCGCGCCCAAAAAACGTTCCAGCGTGGCCAGCGGCACTTCGCCCAGCGCGGTGACCGCATAGCCGCCCACCCGCTGCGACAGCACATGCGTGGCCCCCGCCTGGGTGCGGTGCACCGGGGGCCCGTCAGCCGCCGAGAAAAACAGCGACACCGACGCCAATCCGTCCGAATAAACGCACTGCAGCGGCGGACGCGCCCGCGCCGGCTCCTCGGCCCGGGCCCAGCAGGTGACGGGGCGGAACCCGGGCACCTCGGTCTTCAGGCGCCAGCCCTCGGCCTCCGGTGTGGTTTTGCGCAGTGTCGGGCGCTCGATGCGGTAGCCGCGCGTGTCGTCCATCTGCCGCGCCATCACCTCCATCCGCAACGGCGCATCGAGCTGCAGCTCCGTGAACGCGACCTGCTCCAGCACCTCGCCGTCGGCCTTCAGCGTCTGCAGTTTGAGCACGAGGCCGGTGCGCTTCTCGGACCAGATGCGGTAGCCGTAGCGCAGCGCATCGCGGGGCTGAAACTCCACCACCCAGGCATCGAAGCCGGCCAGCCGTTCGCTGCCGCGCACTTCCGCGCGGTAAAAGCCGGCAACTTCGATGCCCGGCACCCGCACGGGCCCCGGGAACAGACGCAGCAGCTCGCGCCGATCGCGCACCGCCCACTGCTTGTCCGGCAGCAGGGTCATGACCTCGTCGTCCCGGCGCCAGATGATGCGCGCCGGCCCGTTGAGCGCCTCGATGCGCTCGATCTGCTGCCGCCCGTCACAGACGTGCGCGATGCGCGCCGCCGCGATTTCGCTGCCGCGCGTGACGACGAACGTCCCACTGTAGGCGCGGTTGCGCGTGGCGTCGTGCAGCCGCTCGATCCAGGCCTGGATGTCGCCCGCGGGCTCGGGGGCCTCAGCCTGGGCGGTCTGCATCCCGACCGTGAGCACGGACAAGCCCAAAGCGGCCGCCGCCACCCGACCCGCCCAGCGTTGGCCCCAGCGGGTGGGGTACGCGTGTCGCATCGTCATGGACCGTTTCACCCCGCCTCAGCGCGCCGGCACGTCGTAGCTGGCCGCCCGCAGAAAACCGGCGCTGGTCTGCAGCGCCGACGCCCCGCCCCACTGGCGATGCGCGGCCATCAGCTCCTCGAGCTGGGGATCGCGCACCACCACACCCGCCACCGGGGCGGGGGCACTCGGCAGGCTGACGGTCACGGTCTGGGGCGGCTCGGCCTGGGCCATGCGCGGCGCGGTCTCGACCGCCCCCGGCACCGCCCCCACCTGCCACGCGACGGCCACCACGGCGGCCAGTGCGGCCACACCCGCCACCATCTTCCAGCGGAAAACGGCATCGTTGGCCGCGACCGGCAGCGGGTCGGCCACGACCGGCGGCGCCTCGCTGCGCGGCGGCGCGGGCTCGGCCGCCACGCGCGCCATCACGGCGCGCACGAAGGCGGGGTCCGCCCCGCCCTCGGCGCTGCCCGCGCGGGCGCGCAGGGCATCGCCGATGCAACGGTACGCATCCCACGCCGCCCGGTCGGCGCCGGCGTCGGCCCCGTCGAGCGCGGTCTGCACCTGCGACGGCCCGCATTCGCCGTCGAACAGCGCCGACAGCCATTCCCGCCGCGCGGCGTCGGCGGCGGACGGATCGTTCGATAGGGCTACAGGCTTCATGGTCGGACATCCAATCTGGTGACCCTGCACAGGCACGCTACCAACGCTTGCCGGACTGGCGCTCCAGCATGGGCTTGATGCGCGCCGAGATCGCCTCCCGGGCGCGGAAGATGCGCGAGCGCACCGTTCCGATCGGGCAGTCGAGCGCCTGCGCGATCTCCTCGTAACTGAGACCATCGATTTCGCGCAGCGTGATCGCCTGGGCCAGCTCGGTCGGCAGGGCATCCACCGCCGCCTGCACCGCCTGGGCGATCTCCTTGCTCGCCAGCACCGCGTCCGGGGTTTCGGTATCGGCCACCTGCGCGGTTAGTTCCTGCTCCAGGGCGGAAGTTTCATCGCCATCGTCGCCGTTGTGCAGGGCGCTCATGAGCACCAGCGGATCGCGCTTGAGCTCCTGCAGCGCCTTCTTGGCGGTGTTGACGGCGATGCGGTACAGCCAAGTGTAGAACTGCGCATCGCCCCGAAACTGCCCCAGCGCCCGGTAGGCGCGAATGAAGGTTTCCTGCGCCAAGTCGGGGACGAGGTCGGTGTCGCGCACGAGACGCCCGATCAGGCGCTCGACCCGGCGCTGGTATTTGATGACCAGCAGCTCGAACGCCCGTTGGTCGCCAGCGATCGCGCGCTGCACGAGCGCGGCGTCGGCGTCGGGGGAGCGGCGGGTTTCGTCCATCATGGCGTCGGCGCGGGGCGCCCGAATATACCCGATCGCCTTTCGGGGTCGGCCGCGGCCGCCAGGGCCCGGCGCAAGGTCAGCCAGTCCGCGGGATCGTCGCCGGCGGCGGCCCGCTGGCACCACAACCACAGGCGCTGCCCGTCGGGCGTTCGGCCCTCCAGCAGCAGCACATCCGTGATGTCCCATGCGATGCGCACATCGAGCAAGGGCACCCCGGACGGCCGCGCCGCGCCGAACCAGCGCCAGGTGCCGCCGCGCGCACCGTCGGGGCCGGGCGCCGGCTGCCACGCCAACTCGCCGTACCGGGTATGGCGCAGGCTCCAGACCGCCCACAGCGTGCTGGCGAGCACCCCGGCCGCCAGCCCCCACCATGCCGCAGGCAGATCGGGCCGCGCCCAGGCCCACAGGCCCAGTATGGCCACACCACTCGACACGCCGAGGGCGGCGGCCCAGGTGTCCAGCCGGGCGGAGCCGGCCGGGTAGCGGATGCCGGCTGCCCCGGTGCGGGCCATGGGCGTCAGACGCGCTTGAAGACCAGCGTGCCGTTGGTGCCGCCGAAGCCGAAGTTGTTCTTCAGCGCGACGTCGATGCGGGCATCCCGCGCCGTGTTGGCGCAGTAGTCCAGATCGCACTCGGCGTCCGCCTCGGCCAGGTTGATGGTCGGCGGAATCTTCTGGTGATGCACGGCAAGGACGGTAAAGACGCTCTCCAGCCCGCCTGCGCCGCCCAGCAGGTGGCCGGTCATCGACTTGGTGGAGCTGACGACCATGCGACGGGCGTGATCGCCCAGCGCGGCCTTGATGGCGTTGGTCTCGTTGACGTCGCCCAGCGGGGTGGAGGTGCCGTGCGCGTTGAGGTAGTCCACCTGGTCCGCATTCACGCCGGCGTTGCGCAGGGCGTTGAGCATGGCGCGGCGGGGGCCGTCCATGTTGGGGGCGGTCATGTGCCCCGCATCGGCGCTCATGCCGTAGCCGGCCAGCTCGGCGTAGATCTTGGCGCCGCGCGCCTTGGCGTGTTCGTACTCCTCCAGCACCAACACACCGGCCCCCTCGCCCAGCACGAAGCCGTCGCGGTCCTTGTCGAACGGGCGCGAGGCGGCCTGCGGATCGTCGTTGCGCGTGGACAAGGCCCGCATCGCGGCAAAGCCGCCGATGCCCAGCGGGGATACCGTGGATTCCGTCCCGCCGGCGATGACCACGTCCGCGTCGCCATACTCGATCATGCGCCCCGCCTCGCCGATGCAGTGCAGGCCGGTGGTGCAGGCCGTGACGACCGCCAGGTTGGGGCCTTTGAAGCCGTAGCGCATGGACACGTGGCCGGCCACCATGTTGATGATGGAGGCGGGCACGAAGAACGGCGAAATGCGGCGCGGCCCGCGGTTGGTGAGTTCCGTGTGCGTCGCCTCGATGAGCGGCAGGCCGCCGATGCCCGAGCCGATCACGCAGCCGATGCGACAGGCTTCGTCCTCGGACAGCGCCTCGCCCACCGGCAGGCCCGCGTCGGCCACGGCCTGGGCCGCGGCAGCGATGCCGTAGTGGATGAAGGTGTCCATCGTCCGCGCCTCTTTGGGCGGGATGTAGGACTCGAGGTCGAAGTTCTTGACCTCACCGGCGATCTGGCAGGCAAAGGCGCTGGCATCGAACTTGGTG
This sequence comes from Tepidimonas fonticaldi, assembly GCF_007556755.1. Classification (GTDB taxonomy): domain Bacteria; phylum Pseudomonadota; class Gammaproteobacteria; order Burkholderiales; family Burkholderiaceae_C; genus Tepidimonas; species Tepidimonas fonticaldi. Next base: position 20,712 of record NZ_VJOO01000011.1, read on the forward strand.
ATGCGGTCGATACCCGAGCGGCCCGCGAGCAAATTGGCCCAGGCCGCCTCCACCGTGTTGCCCACGGGACTGACGCAGCCCAAGCCGGTCACGACGACACGGCGGCGGCTCATGGGGGATCAGGCCTTCTGGTGCGCCTTGGCGTAGTCGATCGCCTGCTGCACGGTGGTGATCTTCTCGGCGTCCTCGTCAGGGATCTCGATGCCGAACTCGTCTTCGAGGGCCATCACCAGCTCCACGGTGTCGAGGGAGTCGGCACCCAGGTCGGCGACGAACGCCTTCTCGGGGGTGACCTGGCTCTCCTCCACGCCGAGTTGCTCGGCAATGATCTTCTTCACACGTGCTTCGATGTCGCTCATAGTTCCCTCTGCGGGTGGTTGAAAACAGCCCCGGCATTGTAGCGGCCCCGCCGCTGCGGGCCCGCCAGCCGGCGATCGGACGGGGATCAGGCCATGAACATGCCGCCGTTGACGTGCAGCTCCTGCCCGGTGATGTAGCCGGCCTGCGGGCTGGCCAAAAAGGCCACGGCATGCGCCACGTCGGCCGGTTTGCCCAGATGGCCCAGCGGAATCTGCGCCAGCAGCGCCTGCTGCTGCTCCGGCGGCAGGCTCGCGGTCATGTCGGTTTCGATGAAGCCCGGCGCCACGCAGTTGACGGTGATGCGCCGGCTGCCCAGCTCGCGCGCCAGGGCGCGCGTCATGCCCGCCACCCCGGCCTTGGCCGCCGCATAGTTGGCCTGCCCGGGGTTGCCCGAGGCGCCGACGACACTGGTGATGTTGACGATGCGGCCGTAGCGCTGCTTCATCATCGGGCGGATGGCGGCGCGACACAGACGGAACACCGCCTTCAGGTTGGTGTCGAGCACCGCGTCCCAGTCTTCATCCTTGAGCCGCATGGCCAGCATGTCGCGCGTGATGCCGGCGTTGTTGACCAGAATGTGCAACGCCCCGTGCTCTTTGACCAGCGCGTCCACCAGCGCCTCGGCGGCGGGGGCGTCGTTGACGTCCAGGCACGCGCCGCGGCAGCTCTCGAAGCCGGCGAGCGCCTGCGTGATGCGCTGGGCGCCTTCCTCGCTGGTGGCGGTGCCGACGACGCGCACGCCACGGCCGGCCAGCTCGCGCGCAATGGCCGCGCCAATGCCGCGCGACGCGCCCGTGACCAAGGCCACCTGGCCCGCGAAAACCGGTTCAGACATGGAACGATATCCTCCTGCGAATTCGATGGGGTGCCAGCGGCGCGCGGATCAGCCCGCCAGCAGGGCGCGCACCTCGGCCAGCGTCGCGGGGTCGTAGAGGGCGGCGGCCTGCAGCTCCGGCGCGATGCGCTTGGTCAGCCCGGCCAGCACCTTGCCGGGGCCGCACTCGACGATGGCTTGCGCGCCGCGCGCGCGCAGCGCCTGCACGCACTCCACCCAGCGCACCGGGCCGGCGGCCTGGCGCACCAGGGCGTCGCGGATGCGCGCCGGGTCGGTCTCCACCGCGACGTCGATGTTGTTGACGACCGGAATCGCCGGGGTCTGGATGGTCACCTCGGCCAGCGCCGCGCGCAGCGCCTCAGCGGCCGGGCGCATCAGGCTGGAGTGGAACGGCGCCGACACCGGCAGCGGCAGCGCGCGCTTGGCGCCGCGCGCCTTGAGCACCTCACAGGCCTTGTCCACCGCGGCCTTGGAGCCGGCGATCACGGTCTGCGCCGGGTCGTTGAAGTTGACCGCCTCGACGATCTCGCCGCTGTCGGGCGCAAACGCAGCCTGTGCCTCGGCGCAGCCGGCGCGCACCGCCTCGGCGTCCAGCCCCAGGATGGCGGCCATCGCCCCGGCGCCCACCGGCACGGCCTGCTGCATGGCCTGCGCGCGCAGCCGCACCAGCGGCGCGGCCTGCGCCAGCGTCAGCGCCCCGGCCGCCACCAGGGCCGAGTACTCACCCAGCGAGTGGCCGGCCACGGCGATGGGGTCCGCCCCGCCCTCGGCCTTCCAGACGCGCCAGGCCGCCACGCCCGCCACCAGCATCACCGGCTGCGTGTTGGTGGTCAGCGCCAGCGCCTCCTTCGGCCCCTCGTGGATCAGGCGGCCCAGGTCCTCACCGAGCGCGTCGGAGGCCTCTTGCAGCGTGGCACGCACCACCGGGTGGTCGCCCCAGGCGTCGAGCATGCCCACCGATTGCGAACCTTGGCCCGGAAACACGAATGCGAACGTCGTCATCTTGCGAATGCTCCCGCGTGTTGTGTCGTCAGTAGCGCACCAGCGCCGAGCCCCAGGTGAAGCCGCCGCCCACCCCTTCCAGCAACAGCAACTGGCCCGGTCGCACCTGCCCGGCGCGCACCGCGTGGTCCAGCGCCAGCGGAATCGACGCCGCCGACGTGTTGCCGTGCTGATCGACGGTGACGACGACCCGCTCCAGCGGCAGTTTGAGTTTGCGCGCCGTGCTTTGCATGATGCGGATGTTGGCCTGGTGTGGAATCAGCCAGTCGACATCGGCCTCGGTCTTGCCGGCCTTGCCCAGCGTGGTGCGAGCCGTCTCCTCCAGCACACCGACCGCCAGCTTGAACACCGCCTGCCCGTCCATGCGCAGCAGCGGCTCGCCCAGCACGTGGCCTCCGGCCACCGTGCCCGGCACGCACAGGATGCCGGTGTGGCGGCCATCGGCATGGAGGTCGGTGGCCAGCACCCCGGGGCCGTCGCCGTCGTGCTCGACGGCCTCCAGCACCACCGCACCGGCGCCGTCGCCGAACAGCACGCAGGTGGTGCGGTCGTCGAAGTCGAGGATGCGCGAGAACACCTCCGCGCCCACCACCAGCGCGCGGCGCGCGCCGCCGGTGCGGATCAGCGCGTCGGCCACCGTCAGCGCGTAGATGAAGCCGGTGCACACCGCCTGCACGTCGAACGCCGCGGCGCCGATCGGCCCGTGAGCGCCGGCGGCCTGCGCCGCCTCGTGCAGCTTGCGCTGCAGGATCGTGGCGGTGGACGGAAAGACCATGTCCGGCGTGGAGGTCGCCACGACGATCAGGTCCACCTCGTGCGGCTGGCGGCCGGCGGCAGCCAGCGCCTTGAGGCTGGCCTGCAGCGCCAGGTCGCTGGCCATCTCGCCATCGGCGGCGAAGTGGCGCGCGCGGATGCCGGTGCGCTCGACGATCCAGTCGTCGCTGGTCTCGAGCCCACGCGCGGCGAGCAGGGCCGTCATGTCGTGGTTGGTCAGGCGCTTGTCGGGCAGGTGGCTGCCCGTCCCGGTGATGCGGGCGTACAGACTCATCGGCGATCAGATTCCTGGCAATGGACGACGGAGCGCCCGCTCAGAGGGGGGTGGCAGCCGGCGACTCGCCCGACGGCGTCGCCATCAGGGGCGCCGCCCGGGCGATGCGGCGCTGCACGCGCTCGAGCAACCGGGCCTCGGCCGCATCATACGCGCGCCGCAGCGCCTGCTCGAAGGCAAACGCATCGGCCGAGCCGTGGCTCTTGAAAACCAGTCCGCGCAGACCAAGCAACGCCGCCCCGTTGTAGCGGCGGTGATCCACGCGGCGCTTGAAGCGCGCGAGCACCGGCCACGCCACCAGCGCCGCCAGCCGCGAATGCCAGCCGCGCCCGAACTCCTCGCGCAGGAAGGCCCCGATCATGCTGGCCAGGCCCTCGCTCGCCTTGAGCGCGACATTGCCCACGAAGCCGTCGCAGACGACGATGTCCGTGGTGCCCTTGAAGATGTCGTTGCCCTCGACGTTGCCGTGGAAATTGAGGTCGCCGCGGGCGGCCGCCTCGCGCAGCAACTGGCCGGCGCGCTTGATGACGTCGTTGCCCTTGATGACCTCTTCCCCGATGTTGAGCAGGCCCACACTCGGGTTTTCGCGGCCATTGGCGGCGACCAGGGCCGAGCCCATGACGGCAAACTGCAGCAGATGCTCCGCGGAGCAATCGACGTTGGCCCCCAGATCCAGCACGGTGGTCGCGCCGCCGGCCGCGTTGGGCATTTGGGTGGCGATCGCCGGGCGGTCGATGCCGTCCAGCGTCTTGAGCACATAGCGCGCGATGGCCATCAGCGCCCCGGTGTTGCCGGCCGACACCGCCACATCCGCCGCCCCGTCCTTGACCTGCGCGATGGCCACGCGCATGGACGAATCTTTCTTGCGGCGCAGGGCAACCTCGACGGGATCGTCCATCTCGACGACCTCCGCCGCGGGCACGACGGTGCAACGTCTGGCGTCCAGCCCCGGCGGCAGCGCGGACAGCACTTCGGGGCGACCCACCAGCAGCAGGCGCGCCTGAGGGTGCGCCGCCAAAAAGGCGGCGCAGGCCGGCAGAGTCACGGAGGGGCCGTGATCCCCCCCCATGCAATCGACGGCGATCCGGATCACGGCAGTTTCAGGCGACCGCACGCTCGACGCCGCGCCGCCCATGTCCGCCGTGGAGATCAAGCCTCGGACTTGTTCTTGAGGACCTGACGGCCGCGGTAGAAGCCGTTGGGGCTGATGTGGTGGCGCAGGTGCGTCTCGCCGGTGGTGGGCTCGACGGCGATGCCCGGCGCCGACAGCGCATTGTGCGAGCGGTGCATGCCGCGCTTGGACGGCGACTTCTTGTTTTGCTGAACGGCCATGATCGGTTCCTGGAATACGAGTGCTGGCTAAGAAAACCCTGCATTATACCCGGACCGTTCTTGCGAGCACAAATTCCATGGGCGGGCGGATCCCTTCGGTCAGGAGCGGCGCCCAGCCTTCAGGGCCGCCAGCGCCTCGAAGGGATTCGGACGCGATGCGGGCGATACGGGGGCCGCGGCCTCCCCTCCCGCCCCAAGACCCGCCCCGAGAGCATCGCCCACCGCCAGCGGCAGGGGGCGCGGGCACACCTCGTGCAGCGGCACCAGCGGCGCAGCCAGCAGCAGCTCCTCCTCCACCAGCTCCAGCAAGGGGTAGCGCGGACCGTCGAGCACCAGCAAATCTTCCTCGCAGGATTCGTCTTCCGCCTCGGCCGCGGCCTCGTTGGCGACGAAGCGGAACCAGCGATCCACCATCACCGGCTGCCAGTACGGATCCAGACAGCGCTGACAAACCAGCGGCACCCGACCCTCCGCCTGCAGATGCAACCACAACTGCCGCGGCACCGCCGCGCGTCGCCCACCGGCCAGCGCACGCACGGCCGCCGCCACCGCCGGCGGCGGATCGCGCCATTCGGCATGCACGCGCCAGCGGACGGCCTCCTGCGCCTGCCCGGGCAGATCGGGGGCGTCGGCCAGCACGCGGGGCAAGCGGATCAGGGCAAACACCCCCGACAGGCCGTCGCCGCGGCGCGTCAGCGCATCGACGTCGATCCAGTCATGGGGCTCGGCGGCATGGGGGTTGGGGACACGCATACGGCGGATTATCCCCCGCCGGGTCAGCCATGCCATACTGCCGCCATGAACATCGCCGATCTGCGCAAGAGCTACGAGAAGGCCGAGCTGAGCGAGGACGCCTCGCACGCCGATCCGCTGCGCCAGTTCGAGCAGTGGCTGCACGAGGCCATCCGCGCCGAGCTGCCCGAGCCCAACGCCATGACGCTGGCCACCGTCGGCAGCGACCTGCGCCCGAGCACCCGCGTGGTGCTCATCAAGGGCTACGACGAGCGCGGCATCGTCTGGTACACCAATTACGACAGCCGCAAGGGCCGTGAGCTGGCCGGCAACCCGTACGCGGCGCTGCAGTTCCACTGGGTGGAGCTGGAGCGCGTGGTGCGCATCGAGGGCGTGGTCGAGAAAGTCAGCCCCGAGGAAAGCGACGCCTACTACGCCAGCCGCCCCCTGGACAGCCGCATCGGCGCCTGGGCCAGCCCCCAGAGTCAGGTGATCGACGGGCGCGGCGTGCTGGTGGCCAACGCCGCCAAATATGCCGCGCAATTTTTGATGAACCCGCCGCGGCCGCCGCACTGGGGCGGCTTCCGCCTCAAACCCGACGCCTGGGAGTTCTGGCAGGGCCGCAAGAGCCGGCTGCACGACCGGCTGCGCTACCGGCTGGAGAGCGGGCGTTGGATCCGGGAGCGGCTGGCGCCCTGAGCCCGGCCCGCGGCGTCGGGCTGCTTCGGTCCCATCGAGTCCAACCGGGCTGCCATGTCGGCCATCCTTACCCTCGTGAGCGGTCTCGACATCGGGAGCCCGCAAACGTACAATTGCACGTACAACATGACCAATGCACTCCCATGGACGCCATCACCTACTCCGCCGCCCGGGCCAACTTGGCCAGCACCATGGACCGTGTGTGCAACGACCACGCACCGCTGATCATCACCCGCAAGGGTGAGCGGTCGGTGGTGATGCTGTCCCTCGAAGACTACAACGCCCTCGAAGAGACCGCCTACCTGTTGCGCAGCCCCGCCAACGCACAACGGCTGCTCGGGGCCATCGAGCAGCTCAACGCAGGGGGTGGCAGCGAACGGGCGCTGGCGGAATGAAGCGGATCTTTGCCGATGCCGCCTGGGAGGACTATCTCCACTGGCAGCAGCAAGACAGGCGGATGGTCGAGCGCATCAACAAACTGATCAAGGAAGTCCAGCGCGAGCCCTTCAGCGGCATCGGCAAGCCCGAACCCTTGAAACACGCCCTGACAGGCTACTGGTCACGGCGCATCACCGACGAACACCGGATGGTGTATAGGACAGAGGCGGACGCGCTGCTGATTGCACAGCTGCGGTATCACTACCTGGGCTGAGATCCCGCCGGTTGCCACCCCGACGGAGGTCGATCAGGCCGGGGACGCCATCGGCTCGATGGCCTGGCCCGCCACCGCCTTCAGCGCATCGGCCGGCACCCGGTCGGGCGCAATCTGTGCCAGCGGCATCAGCACGAACGCGCGCTGCCCCATGCGCGGGTGGGGTACGGTGAGGTGCGGGGACTGGATGCGTGCGCTGCCGTAGAGCAGCAGGTCCAGATCCAGCGTGCGCGGGGCATTGCGATACGGACGCTCGCGGCCGGCGCGGGCCTCCAGCGCATGCAACGCCTGCAACAGCGCCGGGGCGCTCAGGTGGGTGGACACCGCGGCGACCGCATTGCAATAGTCCGGCCCGTCGGCATCCACCGGCGCGGTGCGCCACAGGCCCGAAGCGGCGATGCGCCGTGTCTGCGGCAGCTCATCCAACCACTGCAGCGCGGCCCGCACCTGCGCCGGGGCGTCGCCCAGGTTGGCGCCGATGCCAATGTAGGCCGTGACGGCATCACGCATCGGGTGCCCCGCCATCGGCCGGGGTGCCCCCACCCTCGCCGCCGCCAGCGGGCTTGCGCCGACGCCGGCGACGCTTGCGCGGTGCGGTCGGGCTTGGCGCCTCGCCATCCGGACCATCCGGGGACGGCACCACCGCCTCCGGTACGGCGGGTGCGACGGGTGCCATGGCCTCGTCCCCGGTGGGGTCGTCGGCGCGCCGGCGGCGGCTGCGCGGGGCTTTGCCGGGCGCCTTGGCACGCTGCTGCTCCAGCCGGACGGCCTCCACCATGTCGCGCCGCACGGCTTCGCCCGCCAGGCTGAAGGTCTCCCACCAGTGCGAGAGTTCTTCCTCCACCTCGCCCACCTGCGCACGCAGGCGCAAAAAATCGAAGCCCGCCCGAAAGCGCGGCTGCTCGACCAGCGTGAAGGGGCTCTGCCCCGTGCGCTTGTCGAAGCGCGGCTGCATCATCCAAATCTCGCGCATGTCGGCGCCGAGCTTGCCGCGGCCGGAGACATCGCCGATGCGCGACTCGAACACCTCGTCCACCGCCTCGGCCAGGGCCGGAAACGGCGGCACCCCCTCGCCCAAGCGACGCTGCCACGCCGTGCGCACGTCCTGCCACAGCACGCAGGCGAGCAAAAAGCTCGGCGCCACCGGCTTGCCCTCGGCCACGCGGCGATCGGTGTCCTGCAGCGCCGCGCGCACGAAGGGATCCTCCCCCCGCTCGACCACCACATCCAGCAGCGGGTAAATGCCGCGCGCCAGCCCATTGGCGCGCAGCGCCTCCACGCTGGCGATCGCGTGCCCGGTCTGCAGGAGCTTGAGCATCTCGTCGAACAGCCGGCTCGGCGGCACGTCGGCCAGCAGCGGCAGGTGCGCCGCCATGGGCGCGCGGGTTTTGTCGTCGAGCTTGAAGCCCAGCCCGCTGAGCTTGGCCGCAAAACGCACGGCGCGGATGATGCGCACCGGATCCTCGCGGTAGCGGGTGGGCGGGTCCCCGATCATGCGCAGCACGCGTTTGCGGGCGTCGCGAATGCCCTGGTGGAAATCGACCACGGTCTCGGTCTCCGGGTCGTAGTACATGGCGTTGATGGTGAAGTCGCGCCGCGCCGCGTCCTGCTCGATCGGCCCCCAGACGTTGTCGCGCAGCACGCGGCCGCTGGCGTCCACCGCCAGCGACACCCCGGCCAGGGCGCGTTTGGAGCGCTCATCCCCCACCACGGGCTCGGCCGCCGCCGAATCGAGGTAGGCCCGGAAGGTGGAAACCTCGATGACCTCGTGCTCCCGCCCGCGGCCGAACACCACATGCACGATGCGAAAACGCCGCCCGATGATGAAAGCGCGCCGAAACAGCGCCTTGACCTGCTCCGGCGTGGCGTTGGTGGCAACGTCGAAGTCCTTGGGCCGCAGGCCCAGCAGCAGGTCGCGCACCGCGCCGCCCACGATGTAGGCTTCGTAGCCCGCGCGTTTGAGGGTGTGCACCACGTCCAGCGCCCGGCCATCGACCAGCGAGGGGTCGATGCCGTGCACGGACACCGGCACGTCCTCGCGCTTGCCAAAGCGGGACCGGCGCAAGGTGGGGCGCACCGTTTTGTCCAGCAGTTTGTCGATCAGCGTCTTGATCATGGGAGAGGGTCGAACAGGTCCAGGATGCGCCAGCCGCGCTCGCGCGCCAGTTGACGCAAACCCGCCCCCGGATTGGTGGCGACGGGCACGTCGGCGCGCTCCAGCAGGGGCAGGTCGTTGGTGGAGTCGGAATAAAAGGTCACATGCACGCCGTCCCAGTCCAGCCCCTGGGCCGCCAGCCATTGCGCCACGCGCGTGACCTTGCCCTCGCGAAACGAGGGCACGCCACGGATGGCCCCGGTGATCCAGCCGTCGGGGCCGCGCTCCAGCTCCACGGCGATCAGCGTCTCGACCCCCAGCGCGCGGGCAATCGGTCGGGTGACGAACTCGTTGGTGGCGGTGACGATGGCCACCCGGTCGCCACGCTCGCGGTGCGCGGCCAGCAAGGCGCGGGCAGCGGGCCGAATCGCCGGCTCGATCACCTCGGCCATGAAGCGCGCGTGCGCCTCGGCGGCCGCCTGCGGGCCGCGCACGCGCACCGCGTCGGTGGCAAAGCGCACATAGGCATGCACATCCAGCCGGCCCGCCTGGTAATCGGCAAAAAAGGCGTCGTTGCGCCGCGCAAAATCCACCGGATCGGTCCACCCGATGCGGGTGGTGAACTCACCCCAGGCGTAGTCCGAATCGAGCGGCAGCAGCGTGTGGTCCAGGTCGAACAGGGCGATGCCCACTCGGCCCCTCGTGCTTTGTGGCGAGGTGGCGGCAGGTGACGGAACGGGTACGGCGGTCGGGGTCATCGTAGCGAGGCAATCCATCGGCGTCATTCGGCGGTCCATGCACGGTCGATGCGCGCTCACTCGGCCGCCAGCATCGCCCGCACCAGCGGGATGGTGATGGCGCGCTGGGTGCGCAGCGCATAGCCATCCAGCCGGTCCAGCAGCGCCATCAGGCTGGACAGATCGCGCGCAAAGCGGTTGAGCATGAAGTCCATGACCTCGTCGGACAGCGCGATGCCCCGGGCATCGGCCGCGCGGCGCAGCACGGCGCGGCGCGCCGGCTCGTCCAGCGGTTGCAATTGGAACACATGGCCCCAGCCCAGGCGACTGCGCAAATCCTCGCGCAACGGCAGATCGGCCGGGGGGCGGTCGCCGCACGCCAGCACCGCACGCTGCGGCCCAACCGCCGGGGACTGGGCGTTGACGAACCAATTGAAGGCCGCGGCCTGCTGAGCGGCCGTGTAGAGCTGCACATCGTCCAGCAGCACGGCCGACCACCGTTCGTCGAAAGGCGCCGGACGGGTCACCTCGGCCCCCAGCCAGCCCACCGACTCGCCCCGCCCCAGCAGCGACTGGGCCACGGCGCGCAGCAGGTGCGTCTTGCCGCTGCCGGCCGGCCCCCACAGATAAATGGGCAGCGGCGCGCGCGGCTGCGCCTGAACCCACAGCCGCAGGTGTTCCCAGGCCGGCTCGTTGCCGTCGGGCACGAAGTTGGCCAGGGTCGGCATGGGCGCCAGCCCCAGGTCGAGGACGAGCTGCTCCACTCAGTCCTCCTCCGGCGAGTGCGCCGCGTCGCGCGGGCGGTACAACGGGCTGCTGACGTACAAGCCCTGCACGCGCCGCACGGCCACCAGCAGCACCGCCGATGCGGGCAGCGCGATCAACACGCCCACGAAGCCGAACAGATGCCCAAACGCCATGAGGGCAAAGATAACGCCGATGGGGTGCAGCCCGATGCGCTCGCCAACCAGCCGGGGGGTGAGAAAAAAGCTCTCGATCACCTGCCCCGCCCCGTACACCGCCGCGACCAGCAGCACGCCCAGCAGGCTCTGAAACTGCAACAGCGCCGCGAGCAGGGCCAACACCAGCCCCAGCCCAAAGCCCAGATACGGCACGAACACCGCCAGCCCCGTGAAGACCCCGATGGGCACCGCGAGCTTGAGGCCCACCAGCGCCAAGGCGACGGCGTAGAACACCGCCAGCGCCCCCATGACCAGCAACTGACCGCGCAGGTACTGCCCCAGGACCGCATCGGCCTCGGCCAGAAACCGCCCGACGGCCGGGCGCCACGGCGGCGGCACCAGCGCGCGGCAGCGCGTCACCACCGCCTCCCAGTCGATCAGCAGGTAGTAGGCCACCACCGGCATCAACACCAGATTGCCCAGCACCGCAAGCATCGCGCTGCCGCCGATGCGCAGCGACGCGAGCACATGGTCCAGCAACTGCCCCTCATGGCCGCTGATCAGGCGCCGCAGCAGCGCGCGCACGCCCTCCACGTCGATGGCGATGTCGAACCCGTGGCGCTGCGCCAGCGGCACCAGCCAGGTATTGAGCCGCTCCAACAGCGGCGGAATCTGCTCGCGCAGCAAGGGCCACTGCTGGGTGACGACCGGCACGATGATCAGCACCACTGCCAACAGCACCAGCATCAGCAGGGCGATGGCCAGCCCGGCGCCCAGCCATTGGGGCACCCGGCGCGCGGCCAACCACGCCACCACCGGCCGCAGCGCGTAGGCCAACACCGCCGCCACCACGAACGGCAACAACACCGGCGCGAGCAGCGACACCCCCCACCAGCCGGCGACGGCCAGGGCCAGCCACAGCAGAACCTGTCGTTGGGAATCGGTCAGCAGCATCGGGGCGGTCACGGCGGCGGGCAAACGCCCCCATCGCGGCCGACCGGGGCACCCGTACAATCGCGGGGATTCTACCGACCCCATGAACACGACACCCCTCTCCTACAAAGACGCCGGCGTGGACATCGACGCCGGCGACGCGCTCGTCGAGCGCATCAAGCCGCTGGCCCGCCGCACGATGCGCGAGGGGGTGCTGGCCGGCATCGGCGGCTTCGGCGCGCTGTTCGAGGTCCCCAAGCGCTACCGCGAGCCGGTGCTGGTCAGCGGCACCGACGGCGTCGGCACCAAGCTCAAGCTCGCCTTCGAGTGGGACATGCACGACGGCGTCGGCATCGACCTCGTGGCGATGAGCGTCAACGACGTGCTGGTGCAGGGGGCCGAGCCGCTGTTCTTCCTCGACTACTTCGCCTGCGGCAAGCTCGACGTCGACACCGCCGCGCGCGTGGTGGCCGGCATCGCCCGCGGCTGCGAGGAATCCGGCTGCGCGCTGATCGGCGGCGAGACCGCCGAGATGCCCGGCATGTACCCGCCCGGCGAGTACGACCTGGCGGGGTTCTGCGTCGGCGTGGTGGAAAAGTCGCGCATCCTCACCGGCGCCGACGTGCGCGCCGGCGACGTGGTGCTGGGCCTGGCCTCCAACGGCGTGCACTCCAACGGCTTCAGCCTGGTGCGCAAGTGCCTGGAGCGCGCCGGCGCCAACCTGCCGGCCACGCTGGACGGCCGGCCGCTGCGCGAGGCCGTCATGGCCCCGACGCGGCTGTACGTCAAGCCGGTGCTGGCCGCGCTGCAGCAACACCCGATCAAGGCGCTGGCGCACATCACCGGCGGCGGCCTGCTGGAAAACATCCCGCGTGTGCTGCCCGAGGGGCTGGCGGCGCACCTGGTCAAGGGCAGCTGGCCGCAGAGCGAACTGTTCGGCTGGCTGCAGCGCACCGCCGGCATCGACGACCACGAGATGAACCGCACCTTCAACAACGGCATCGGCATGGTGGTGGTGGTCGCAGCCGACCACGCCGACGCCACGGCGGCGACCCTGCGCGCGCAGGGCGAGACGGTCTATCCCATCGGCACCATCGCGCCGCGCGGCGACGGGGCCGCCGTCATCGTGCGCTGACGGGCCTATCGTCCACGGGGGCGGCCGCCCCATCCATCCTCCAACCCCTCGCCGTCAGGCCGCCCCGCCGCGCAGCTCGCGCACGCGCTGGGCAATCGCATCCGCTTCCAGCGGATCGTCGGCGTGGGCCAGGTACGCCTCCAGATCCGGCAGCGCCCGGCTGGGCTGCCCCAGTTCGGCCCAGGCCAGTCCGCGATCGCGCACCTCGGTCCAGGCCTCGGGCAGCAGCACGATCAGGCGGTCGAGCACCGGAATGAGGCGCTGCCAGTCCTCCTGCGTGCGGTGGATCTCCTTCAGGTTGCGCAGCACCCGCGCCACGATGTCGCGCGGCGCCGCGGCCTGCAGATACAGGCCCACCGGCACATCGAAGTCGTCCACCAGCCCGTTGCGGCGCTTGTAGGGCTCCAGCCGCTCGGCCAGATCCTCGCGGCTGAGGGAGTGGCCGGTGAACGGATCCAGAATCACCTGCCCCTGCGGCAGATTGACCTTGACCAAAAAGTGCCCGGGGAAGTTGACCCCGGCCGCGCGCAAACGGATGCCCTGCGCCAGTTCCAGCCAGATCACCGCCAGGCTGATCGGGATGCCGCGGCGGGTGCGCAGCACCGTGTGCAGATAGCTGTTTTCCGGGTCGTAGTAGTCGTTGACGTTGCCGCCAAACCCCAGATCGTGAAAGAAAAATTGGTTGAGCACGCGCAGCCGGTGCAGGTGCCCCGCGTCTGCCGGCAGGCGCCGGCGCAGCCGCTCGAGCAGCCGGTCCACCCCGTCGAGCACCGCCTGGACGTCGAGGTCGGGATACTCATCCAAAGCGACGGCGGCCGTGGCCTCCAGCAACGGAAACCCCTCGTCCTGCGCCACCAGCGAGGCGAAGTAGTCGAGCGAAGAAGGTGCCCGCGCGGCCCAGTTCATGCCGCTACTTTCGCACAAACTGGCGCAACGGCAAACCGGCCAGGGCCAACACCCCAAAGTAGGCCGCGCCGGCCCCCAGCACACCGGCGGTCAGCACCGCCGCGCGCAACGCGCGACCGTCGGGGTGGGTCCAGTCATACGCCTGCGCCAGCCACAGCAGGTACACCGCCAGCACCACGGCGGCGGCCAGCACCTGCAACGCAAAACGGCCCCAGCCCGGCTGCGGCACATAGGCCCGCCGCCGCACCAGCCCGGTCAGCAGCCACCCGGCGTTGAGCAGCGCCCCCAGGCCAATCGCCAGCGCCAGTCCCGCATGGGCCAGATGCGGCACCAGCACCGCATTCATCACCTGGGTGAAGATCAACACCACCACGGCAATGCGCACCGGCGTGCGGATGTCCTGCCGGGCATAGAAGCCCGGCGCCAGCACCTTGATGGCGATCAGCCCGAGCAGCCCCACGCCGTACCCCATTAACGCCTGCGCGGTCTGCCGCACATCGGCCGCCGTGAAAGCACCGTAGTGGTACAGCACCGCCACGAGCGGCTGGGCAAACACCAGCAACCCGACGGCGCTGGGCACGGCCAGCAGCACCACCCAGCGCAACCCCCAGTCCAGCAGGCGGCTGTACCGGTCACCGTCGCCCGCCGCCTGCGCCGCCGCCAACTGCGGCAACAGCACCACCCCCAGCGCCACCCCCAGCAGCGCCGTGGGAAACTCCATCAACCGGTCGGCGTAGGTCAGCCACGACACGCTGCCCGTGGCCAGATGCGACGCGATCTGGGTGTTGATCAACAGGGACACCTGGGCCACGCTCACCCCCAGCAGGGCCGGCCCCATCAGCGTCAGGATGCGGCGCGTGCCCGGGTGCTGCCAGCCGGCGCGCAGCCCCGCGCGGGTCAACCGCACACGGGGCAGCAGCCCCAGCCGCGCCAGCGCGGGGATCTGCACGCCCAGCTGCAGCACCCCCCCCAGCATGACGCCACCGGCCAGGGCATAGATGGGCTCCAGGCCCCAGCGCCCCAGCACCGGCGCCCCCCACCACGCCGCGCCGATCATGGCCACGTTGAGCAGCACCGGGGTCGCAGCCGGCACCGCAAAGCGCCGCCAGGTGTTGAGGATGCCGGCACTCAGCGCCACCAGCGACATGAAGCCAATGTAGGGGAACATCCAGCGCGTCAGCACCACGGCCACGTCGAAGCCGTGCGGGTTTTGCTGCAGGCCCGCCGCCATCGCCCACACCAGCAGCGGGGCGCCAGCCACCCCGATCACGCAGGTCAGCAGCAACGCCGCGACCAGCAGCGTCGCCACGCGGTCGATCAGCTCGCGCGTGGCGGCGTCGCCATCCGTCTCGCGCGTGGCGGCCAGCACCGGCACGAACGCCTGCGAAAACGCCCCCTCGGCAAACAAGCGGCGCAGCAGATTGGGGATGCGAAACGCGACATTGAAGGCGTCGGTCAGCGCACTGGCCCCGAAGGTAGCGGCGATCAGCAGCTCCCGCACCAGGCCGGTGATGCGCGACGCCAGCGTCAGCAGCGAGACGATCGAAGCGGATTTGAACAGCGACACGGCGCGAGTGTAGCCGCGCGCCTACAATGGCCCGACATGACCATTCTGAACGCCGATCTGCACTGCCACTCCACGGTTTCCGACGGCACGCTTGCGCCCGAGGCGCTGGCCGAGCGCGCAAAAGCCAACGGGGTGGAGCTGTGGTCGCTGACCGACCACGACGAGGTCGGCGGCCAGCACCGGGCGGCAGCGGCGGCCCACGCACTCGGCCTGCCCTACCTGAGCGGCGTGGAAATTTCGGTCACCTTCGCCGGCCTGACGGTGCACATCGTCGGCCTGGGGGTGGACCCGGACGATCCCCAACTCATGCAGGGCCTCGCACACACGCGCGGCGGGCGCGAGCGGCGCGCGCGCGAGATGGCGGACCAGCTCGCCGCCGTCGGCATCCGGGGCGCGTTCGAAGGCGCGCTCAAATACGTGGGCAACCCAGAGCTCATCTCGCGCACGCACTTTGCGCGGTTTCTGGTCGAGGCGGGCGTCTGCCACGACACGCACGAGGTGTTTCGGCGCTTTCTGACCGAGGGCAAACCTGGCTACGTGGAACACCACTGGGCCACCCTGGGCGACGCCGTGCGCTGGATCACCCAGGCCGGCGGCATCGCCGTCATCGCCCATCCGGCGCGCTATGCCCACCCCAACCCCACGCAGGAATACGCGCTGTTCGCCGAATTCGCGGCGCACGGCGGCCGGGCGGTGGAGGTGGTCACCGGCAGCCACAGCAGCGCCGAGGCCGTGCGCTATGCCGACATGGCGCTGGAGTTTGGGCTGGCCGCCTCGCGCGGCAGCGACTTCCACAGCCCCGACGAGTCGCACACCGACCTGGGCGCCCTGCCCTACCTGGACGGTCGACTGACCCCCGTGTGGGAGCTGCTGGCCCACCGCATCCAGCACTGACGCCGGGGACGGCGCGCATGGCCCAGTTTTTCGAAGTCCACCCGGACAACCCGCAACCCCGCCTGCTGCGCCAGGCGGCCCAGGCCCTGCAAGGCGGCGCCGTGCTGGCCGTGCCCACGGACTCCAGCTACGCCTTGGTGTGCCACCTGGACGACAAGGCGGCCGTGGAACGGCTGCGGCGCATCCGCGGCGTGGACGAGCGCCACCACCTGACGCTGCTGTGCCGCGACCTGTCCGAGCTGGCCGCCTATGCACGGGTAGACAACCGCCAGTACCGCCTGCTCAAGGCCGCCACGCCGGGGCCGTACACCTTCATCCTGGAGGCGAGCAAGGAAGTCCCGCGCCGCGTCAGCCACCCCTCGCGCAAGACCATCGGCCTGCGCGTGCCCGAACACCGCGCCCTGCGCGAACTGCTGGCCCTGCACGGCGCCCCTCTGCTCGGCACCACGCTGATCCTGCCGGGCGACGAGGGGCCGTTGAACGATGCGCACACCATCCGCGAACGGCTGGAACACGCCGTGGCCGCCGTCATCGACGCCGGCGCCTGCCCGCTGGAGCCCACCACCGTCGTCGATCTGACGCCGATGGGCACCGGCGGCGACCCCGAGGTGCTGCGCATCGGGCGCGGACCGCTCGCACCGCTGGGCCTGTAAGGCCCGCACCCGCGCCACCTGCGACAATCCCGCCATGGACCTGGCCCAGATCATCCAGACCGTCGCGATCTACGCGCTGCCGGTACTGTTTGCCATCACCGTGCACGAAGCCGCGCACGGCTACGCCGCGCGCCACTTTGGCGACCCGACGGCCGAGCGGCTGGGCCGCATCACGCTCAACCCCATGCGGCACATCGATCCGATCGGCACCATCGCCATGCCGCTGCTGCTGTACTTCGCCACGGCCGGGGCCTTTCTGTTCGGGTACGCCAAGCCGGTGCCGGTCAACTTCGGTCGGCTGCGCCACCCCAAGCGCGACATGGTCTGGGTGGCCCTGGCGGGCCCGGCGGCCAATCTGGCGCAGGCCATCGCCTGGGCCGCCGCGGGCTACCTGCTCGTCGCGCTGGACGTGCAGGAGCCGTTCTTCAACGGCATGGCCCGCGCAGGCGTCCTGGTCAATCTGGTGATGTTCGCCTTCAACCTGTTCCCGCTGCCGCCGCTGGACGGCGGGCGCATCCTGGTCGGCCTGCTGCCCATGCGCCCGGCCATGACGCTGTCGCGCGTCGAGCCGTATGGCTTTTTCATCGTCCTGGCGCTGGTCGTGACCGGCGTGGTCAGCACCCTGTGGCTGCGCCCGCTCATGCAGATCACCGCCCAAGCCATCGAGTGGCTGCTCACGCCGCTGCGCTGGCTGCTGTTCTGAGTGCGGGCCCCGGCCCGCTCCACCCCCACCGTTCCCCCATGACCACCGTCCGCGTCCTCACCGGCATCAAACCCTCCGGCACCCCGCACCTGGGCAACTACGTCGGCGCCATCCGCCCCACGGTGCGTGCCAGCCGCGAGCCGGACATCGACAGCTACCTGTTCCTCGCCGACTACCACGCCCTCATCTCCACCCACGACCCGGCGCGCGTGCAGCGCTCCACGCTGGAAATCGCCGCCACCTGGATCGCCTGCGGACTGGACCCCGAGCGCGTCACCTTCTACCGCCAGTCCGACATCCCCGAAATCCCGGAGCTGACCTGGCTGCTGGCCTGCGTCTGCGGCAAGGGGCTGCTCAACCGCGCCCACGCCTACAAGGCGGCGGTGGACAAAAACACCGCCGACGGGCGCGACGCCGACGACGGCGTCACCATGGGCCTGTTCATGTACCCCGTGCTGATGGCGGCCGACATCCTCATGTTCAATGCGCACCGCGTGCCCGTGGGCCGCGACCAGATCCAGCACATCGAAATGGCGCGCGATCTGGCCTCCAGCTTCAACCACCACTACGGCGAGCATTTCACGCTGCCGGAGGCCGTGATCGACGAACAGGTGGCCACCCTGCCCGGCCTGGACGGCCGCAAGATGAGCAAGAGCTACGACAACGTCATCCCGCTGTTCGCCCCGCGCGAGCAGCTGCGGCGGCTCATCATGGGCATCGTCACCGACTCCCGCGCGCCGGGCGAACCCAAAGACACCGAGGGCTCGGCGCTGTTCCAGATCTACCAGGCCTTCGCCACGGCCGAGGAAACCGCCGCCCTGGCGCGCGACTTTGCTGCCGGCATCGCCTGGGCCGAGGCCAAAGAGCGGCTGTTCGAGCGCATCGACCGCGAAATCGCCCCCATGCGCGCGACCTACGACGACCTGATGGCGCACCCGCAGCGGGTGGAGGCCCTGCTGCGCGCGGGCGCGGCCAAGGCGCGCGTGCAGGCCACGCCGTTCACCGCACGGCTGCGCGCCGCCGTCGGTCTGCGGCCCCTGGACGACCTGGCCCCGCCCCCCGCCGCCGAGGCAACCGGCACCAAGGTCGCACCGCCGGTTTTCAAGCAGTACCGCGAAAGCGACGGCCGCTTCTATTTCAAGCTGACCGACGCCAAGGGCCATGTGCTGCTGCAAAGCACGGGGTTCGACTCGCCCAAGGCCGCGGGACAGGCCGTCGCCCGCCTCAAGGCCGAAGGCTGGAGCGGCTCCCCGGATCTGCACGCACTGCTCGAGGCGTACGCGCCGGCCGAACGCATCGATGCTGCTCTGGCCCTGCTGCGCGAGGCCTGAACGCTGCGGGCCGATCGCCCCCAAAAACCGCTCCCTCTAGCCTGCTACAATAGCAGGCTTGTCGACCGCGGAGAGATGGCAGAGTGGTCGAATGCGCCGGACTCGAAATCCGGTATACGGGTCTTCCCCGTATCGAGGGTTCGAATCCCTCTCTCTCCGCCACGAATCCACCCTTTCCGACGACAGCCGGAAAGGGTTTTGTTTTTTCAGCGTGGCTTCGTGGGATGGCGGGGAACTGCCTCGACAAGAGAGGCGGGAGTGCGCACGTTGCTTGGTGCCGCTTGTCTGACTCGAACAGACGACCTACCGCTTACAAGGCGGGTGCTCTACCAACTGAGCTAAAGCGGCTGAGCGGGCAACCCGTGCGCAGGGTCGCCCGTCGGGCAGGGCTCCATTGTAGCCCTGCCGGGATCACTTGATCCGGGTCAGCGTCGGGCGCTTGCCGCCACGTGCCGGGTGGCCATCACCATCGCCGCCGTCGTGGGCGGTCTCAGCGGGGGCGTCGGCCGGGGTATCGGTCGGCTCACGTGCCTCGTCGCTGGCCACCACCTGCAGCCGCTGGGACGGCGTATCCGCCGAGGCCGGCTGCGGGGCGGGAAAGGCCATGCCCTGCCCGTTCTCGCGCGCGTAAATGGCGATCACATGGTCCACCGGCACCACCACGTCGCGCGGCACCCCGCCAAAGCGGGCCTTGAACTCGACCACGTCGTTGCCCAGCCGCAGGCCGCTGGTGGCGTCGAAGCTGACGTTGAGGACGATTTGACCGTCGCGCACGAACTCGCGCGGCACCTGCACGCGCTCGTCCACCGCGACCACGATGTAGGGCGTGAAGCCCCCGTCCGTGCACCATTCGTGCAGGGCACGGATGAGGTACGGGCGCGTGGAGGGCAGATCGGTGTCCATCACTTGCGCATGACCTTTTCGGACGGCGTCAGGGCCTCGATGTAGGCCGGCCGCGAGAAGATACGCTCGGCGTACTTCAGCAGCGGGGCGGCATTCTTGTTCAGCTCGATGCCGTAGTGGTCCAGGCGCCACAGCAGCGGGGCGATCGCCACGTCCAGCATGGAGAAGTTGTCCCCCAGCATGAACTTGTTCTTCAGGAACACGGGGGCCAACTGGGTCAGGCGGTCGCGGATGTGGGCCTTGGCCTTCTCGATCTGTTTATCGGTCGGCTTGGGCGTGCGCTGCTCCAGCACCGAGACGTGCGAGAACAGCTCCTTCTCGAAGTTGAGCAGGAACAGCCGCACGCGCGCACGGTCCACCGGGTCGCCCGGCATGAGCTGCGGATGCGGGAAGCGCTCGTCGATGTACTCGTTGATGATGTTGGATTCGTACAGGATCAGGTCGCGCTCGACCAGGATCGGTACCTGGCCGTAGGGGTTCATGACCGCGATGTCCTCGGGCTTGTTGTAGAGATCCACGTCGCGGATCTCGAAATCCATGCCCTTCTCGAACAGCACGAAACGACAACGGTGCGAATACGGGCAGGTGGTGCCCGAGTACAGAACCATCATGGTGTGTTCGCTCCTCGACAAAAGAAAACAGTGGATGGCCGCCTGCCGGCTGGCTCACCCACTGCGCGGACCGCGCGCTGGCACGCGGTCAGATGGGGATTACTTGACGTCCTTCCAGTAGGCGGCGTTCAAGCGCCAGGCGATGAAGGTGAACACGCCCAGGAAGATCAGCACCCACACACCAAGGCGGATGCGGTCATTCTTGGCGGGCTCGCCCATCCATTCCAGGAACGCGACCAGCTCGGCGACGGTGCGGTCGTATTCCGCCTCGGTCAGCTTTCCGGGCTTGACGACTTCCCACCCGCGGAAGACTTCCACCTCGTGGCCGTGGCTGGAGACCTTCTCGAACACCGGCTTGCGCTCGCCCTGCAGCTCCCACAACGGGTGGGGCATGCCGATGTTGTGGAAGGCGACGTTGTTCCAGCCCGTGGGGCGGTTGGGGTCGCGGTAGTAGCCGCGCAGCAGCGTGTACAGATAGTCGGTGCCGCTGTAGCTCAGTTGCGCGGCGCGCGAGCGGGCCACCAGCGACAGATCCGGCGGTTGCGCGCCGAACCAGGCCTTGGCCTGCTTGGGGTCGATCGCGGCGATCATCTGGTCACCCACCTTTTCGGTGGTGAACATCAGGTTCTCGCGGATTTGCTTTTCCGTCAGGCCGATTTCGGTCAGCCGGTTGTAGCGCACGAACGACGCCGAGTGGCAGCTCAGGCAGTAGTTGGTGAAGATCTTGGCGCCGTTTTGCAGCGCAGCCAGATCGTTGGTCAGGCGCGGGGCCTTGTCCATCGGGAAGCCTGCGCCTGCGGCGTGCAGCGCGCCGGACGCCCCGAACATCGCACCGAGGGCCACCAGACCCGTGGCAATCCATCGCTTCATGGGATTCGACTCCTCGAGTTTCAGTGGGCCTGGAAGTTGACGCGGGACGGAACGGGCTTGAACTCGCCCAGGCGGCTCCACCACGGCATCAGCAGGAAGAAGCCGAAGTAGAACAGCGTGCCCACCTGCGAGACGCGCTCACCCACCGGCGACGGCGGCAGCACGCCCAGGTAGCCCAGGATCAGGAAGTTGACGACGAACAGCGCGTACAGGTATTTGTTCCAGCTCGGGCGGTAGCGGATCGACTTGACCGGGCTGTAGTCCAGCCAGGGCAGGAAGAACAGGATGATGACCGCGCCGCCCATCACGACCACGCCCCAGAACTTGGCGTCGATGCTGAGCATCAGCGCGGACAGCACCACCGCGCCGCCGAGCAGGCCGCCTTTGCCCACCGGGCCCATGGACGACTTGATCGCCCCCAGCACGGCCGCAATCAGCACCACCGCGACGAGCACGTACATCATCTCGGTCGTGGTCGCGCGCAGCATCGAGTAGAACGGCGTGAAGTACCACACCGGCGCGATGTGCGGCGGCGTCACCATCGGATCGGCCGGAATGAAGTTGTTGTATTCGAGGAAGTAGCCGCCCAGCTCCGGCGCGAAGAAGACGATCGCCGAGAACGCCATCAGGAACACCGACACGCCCAGAATGTCGTGCACGGTGTAGTACGGATGGAAGGGGATGCCGTCCAGCGGCTTGCCGTCCGGCCCCTTGGTGGCCTTGATCTCGATGCCGTCCGGGTTGTTGGAGCCCACCTCGTGCAGCGCGATGATGTGCGCGACCACCAGACCCAGCAGCACCAGCGGCACGGCGATGACGTGGAAGCTGAAGAAGCGGTTGAGCGTCGCATCGCTGACGACGAAGTCGCCACGGATGAGGATCGCCAGATCGGGGCCGATGAAGGGGATGGCGGAGAACAGGTTGACGATCACCTGCGCACCCCAGTACGACATCTGGCCCCAGGGCAGCAGATAGCCCATGAAGGCCTCGGCCATGAGCGCGAGGAAAATCGCGCAGCCGAAGATCCACACCAGCTCGCGCGGCTTGCGGTACGAGCCGTAGATCAGGCCGCGGAACATGTGCAGGTACACCACGATGAAGAACGCCGAAGCGCCCGTGGAGTGCATGTAGCGGATCAGCCAGCCCCACGGCACGTCGCGCATGATGTATTCGACCGAGGCGAAGGCCACGGGGACGCCTGCCGCGTTGAGCGAGGCGTCCGGCTTGTAGTGCATGACGAGGAAGATACCGGTGACGATCTGGATCACCAGCACCAGCAGGGCGAGCGAGCCAAAGAAGTACCAGAAGTTGAAATTCTTCGGCGCGTAGTATTCGGACAGGTGCTCCTTGTAGAGCTTCGACAACGGGAAGCGGTTGTCGATCCAGGTCAGGAGCTGCTCGCCGCGCGACGCGTTGGGGGGGGCTTCCTTGAATTCGGCCATGGTGGTTCCCTAGTGCGTGGATTCGGTGCAAACGCGGCGGATCAGGCCTTGGGCGGGTCTTCGCCGATCAGCACGACCGTGTCCGAGACGTAGTGGTGCGGCGGCACTTCGAGGTTGTCCGGCGCCGGCTTGTTCTTGAACACCCGGCCCGCCATGTCGAAGGTGGAGCCGTGGCAGGGGCACAGGAAACCGCCTTTCCAGTCGTCCGGCAGCGACGGCTGCGGACCGGGCTGCAGCTTGTCCACGGGCGAGCAGCCCAGGTGCGTGCAAATGCCCACCGCGACGAGGATTTCCGGCTTGATCGAGCGGTGCCGGTTCTTCGCATACGGCGGCGTCGGATACGCCTTGCGGTCGGATGCGGGGTCGGCCAGTTGAGACTCGACTTGCTCCAGCGACGCCAGTTGCTCCGGCGTGCGGCGCATCACCCACACCGGCTTGCCCCGCCATTCCACGACGACCTTCTCGCCAGGCTGGAGCTTGGACACGTCCACCTCCACCGAGGCGCCGGCGGCCTTGGCGCGCTCGGACGGCGAGAACGAACGGACGAAGGGGACCGCAGCGGCGGCCACGCCCGCGCCACCCACGGCACACGAGGTGATCAGCCAGGTCCGGCGGTCTTGGTCTAGGTTGGCTTCGCTCATGGGGGAGGTCTTTCTGAAATGCTGGAGCAAGACGGGACGCGCGCACCGCCACCGGGCGGCCTGCGCACAAAAGCCGCTGCGCATTGTAAGGGATCGCCGTTCGGACAAACCCTGATCCGTGACGTCGGCAGGTCAAACCGCCGCCGTCGCCCGCCGTGCACGCATCGCCCAGGCCGACTCCAGCGCCGCCAGTAGGCTGGAGGGATCGGCCAGCCCCCGCCCCGCCAGGTCGAACGCCGTCCCATGGTCGGGGCTGGTGCGCACGAACGGCAGGCCCAGCGTGGTGTTGACGCCCCGCTCGAGGCCCAGGTACTTCACCGGGATGAGGCCCTGGTCGTGGTACATGGCGACGACCACGTCGAACTCCCCGGCCCGCGCGCGCATGAACACGGTGTCGGGGGGGTGCGGGCCGGTGACCGCCCACCCGGCGGCCTGCGCGCGAGCGACGGCCGGGGCAATGGCGTCGATCTCCTCCCGCCCGAACAGCCCGCCCTCGCCCGCGTGCGGATTGAGCCCCGCGACAGCGATGCGGCAGCGCGGCCAGCCCAGCAGCCCGCAAAAATGGTCGTGGGTGATGCGCAGCGTCTCCCACACCGCCGCCTCGGTGACGGCCTCGATCGCGGCGCGCAAAGGGATGTGGATGCTGACGAGCACGGTGCGCAGCACATCGTTCGACAACATCATGCGCACCGGCAGCTCGGCAGGCAACAGGCCGCGCGCCTGCGCGGCGATGCGCTGCAGCAGCTCGGTGTGGCCGGGCACATCGACGCCGGCAGCGGCCAGCGCCGCCTTGTGCAGGGGGGCCGTGACGAGGGCGCTGACCTCCCCGCGCAGCGCGGCCTGGGCGGCGGCGATGACGGCATCGGCGGCCGCCCGGCCCGCCACGGCACTGACCTCGCCAAAGCGCGGCAGCGCCGGAATCGACACCACGGGCCACACGGGCACGCACCGCGGCGGCACACGCCCCGCCTGCGCCGGCCCGTCCAGCACGGCGATCGGCAGCAGCCCCCCGCCCACCTGCGCCGCCCGCCGCATCACGGCCACATCCCCCACCACCACGCAGCGGGACGACCACTCGGGCCAGCGCCGGAACACCTCGGCCACGATCTCCGGCCCGATGCCGGCCGCATCCCCCATGGTGATGGCGATGGGGGCGTCGCCCCCGTCAGCGGACAAGCGGGGCGCGTCCATCAGGCGGGATTGTCGATGTCGATGAAACGGTGTTCGATGCCGAGCTGGGCGGCCACATGCGCGCCAACGGCGGGCGCGCCGTAGCGCTCGGTGGCGTGGTGCCCGCACGCCAGGAAAGCCACGCCGCACTCGCGCGCCAAGTGCGCCTGGGGTTCGGAGATCTCGCCGGTCAAAAAGGCATCGGCGCCGGCGGCGATGGCCGCCTCGAAATAGCCCTGCGCCCCGCCACTGCACCAGGCCACGCGGCGAATCGGCCGGCCGTCCCCCGCCACGCAGGTGACGCGCCGGCCCAGCGCCGCCTCGACGCGGGCGGCCAGTGCCGCCGCATCCGGCGCGTCGCACCCGCCCAGGAAGCCGAGCTGCTGCTCGCCAAACCGTCCCCACCCCTCGCCCAGCGGCGCGAAGCCCAGGCGCTGCCCGAGTTGGGCGTTGTTGCCCAGCTCGGCATGCGCATCGAGCGGCAGGTGGTAGGCGTACAGATTGATGTCGTGCGCCAGCAGCCGCTGCAGGCGGGTTTTCATCCAGCCGGTGACGGTGCCGCGCTGTCCGCGCCAAAACAAGCCGTGGTGCACCAAAATGGCATCGGCACCGACGTCGATGGCCGCTTCAATCAAGGCCAGGCTGGCGGTGACGCCGCTGACCAGGCGGCGGATCGGCCGGCACCCCTCGACCTGCAATCCGTTGGGGCCATAGTCCTGAAAGCGCGCCGGCTCCAGCAGCGCGTCCAGCGCGGCCAACAGCGCGTCACGGGTGGTGCCACCGGACGCAACGTCCGCGGCGGAGAGGGGCAGATCCTGCATGGGCGGATTGTCGCACCGCCCGCGCGCCGATCGTCAGGACTTGCCAGCGGCGCGCTCGGACTCGGCCATCTTGCGCGAGAAGAAGCGGTAGAACCACACCGCCATGACGACGATGAAGGCAATCACCCCCGCGCTCATGAGCCCGTAATCGGTCGAAAAAAGGTCCACAATTGCTTTCATACTGCGCTCCTGCGTCATTTGAACCGCTTGCCTATTGGAGCCGCGGACGGCGACAGGCGCATTGACCCATATCAACCCTGATGCAAACAGGGGTTTGGCCGGCGGGCTGCCGGCGGAAAGTGTCCATGAAGCGCCACTGGCTGATCTTCTCCCAGACCGTCACCGTGCTGCTGGCCATCTGGTTCGTGGTGGCGACGCTCAAACCGCACTGGCTGACCCAGCGGCCCTCGCTGTCGAGCGTGGTGCCGGTCTTCGAGGTCGGGCCCGACACGCGCAGCCCCACCATCGCCGGGGCCAGCCTGAGTGCCGCGGCGCGGGCGGCCGCTCCCGCGGTGGTGAGCATCAGCACGAGCAAGGCGGTGCGGCACCCGCATGCCCAGGAGCCGTGGTTCCGGTTCTTCTTTGGCGAACGGCCGGAATTCCAACCCCAGGCCGGGCTGGGATCGGGCGTGATCGTCAGCCCCGCCGGCTACATCCTGACCAACAACCATGTGGTCGAAGAGGCGGACGAGATCCTCGTGCAGCTCAGCGACGGCCGGCAGGCACCGGCCCAGGTCATCGGCACCGACCCCGATACCGATCTGGCGGTGCTGCGCATCGCCCTGCCCGATCTGCCGGTGATCGTGCTGGGGCGATCCGAATCGCTCGAGGTGGGCGACCGGGTGCTGGCCATCGGCAATCCGTTCGGCGTGGGCCAGACGGTGACGGCGGGCATCGTCAGTGCCTTGGGGCGCAGCCAGCTTGGCATCAACACCTTCGAAAACTTCATCCAGACCGATGCGGCGATCAACCCGGGCAACTCCGGCGGGGCGCTCGTGGACGCCGAGGGGCACCTGGTCGGCATCAACACGGCGATCTATTCCCGCTCGGGCGGCTCGATGGGCATCGGCTTTGCCATCCCGATGGCGACGGCGCGGGAGGTGATGGAGGCCATCGTGCGCGACGGCGCCGTCACGCGCGGCTGGATCGGCGTCGAGCCGCAGGAGCTGACACCCGAGCTGGCCGAGCATTTTGGCGTGCCGCAG
Organism: Tepidimonas fonticaldi; assembly: GCF_007556755.1. Lineage (GTDB taxonomy): Bacteria > Pseudomonadota > Gammaproteobacteria > Burkholderiales > Burkholderiaceae_C > Tepidimonas > Tepidimonas fonticaldi. The sequence goes on from NZ_VJOO01000011.1 coordinate 46,891, forward strand.
GCCAGCGGGGTGATCGTGACGGGCGTCCTGCAGGACGGGCCTGCGGCCAATGCCGGCATCCGCCCGGGGGATGTCATCGGCCGCGTCGAGCAGACGCCCATCCGGGATGTGGCGGGCCTGCTCGCCGCGGTGGCGGCGCTCAAACCCGGCACACCCGCCGAGCTGGAAGTACAGCGGCGAGACGGCGCGCGCACACTGACCGTCGTCCCCGCGCGCCGGCCGTCAGCCGCCGCGCGTTGACGCGGTCACGACGACGAGGGGCCGTCGGTCGCGGAAGCGGTTTCGTCCGCTTCGGCGCTGGGTTTGCCGCGCGCGAACCAGCGCGCGCCGATGATGCCCAATTCGTACAGCAAACACATCGGGATGGCCAGCGCCAGCTGCGAAATCACGTCGGGCGGGGTGACCACCGCCGCGATGATGAAGGCCACGACGATGAAGTAGCCGCGAAAGGACTTGAGCTTCTCGATGGACACCATCTCGAAGCGGACCAACAGCATCACCACCACCGGGACCTGGAAGGCCAGACCGAAGGCCAGGTAGAGCGACAGAATCGCCTCCACGTAAGACGCGATGTCCGGCGTGGCGTTGACGCTGGCCGGGGTAAAGCCCTGGATGAAGGCGAACATCTTGTCCAGCACGAAAAACTGGACGAACGCGATGCCCAGGTAGGCCAGCAGGCTGCCGATGATGATGAGCGGCAGGGCAAAGCGCTTTTCGTGGCTGTACAGGCCCGGCGCGACGAACGCCCAGATCTGGTAGATGACCCAGGGCAGCGCCAGCAGCAGCCCCGCCATCATCAGAACCTTGAGCGGCACGAAAAACGGGGTGAACACCCCGACCGCGATGAGCTTGACATCCGGCGGCATGTGCGCCCGGATCGGCACGGCGATCAGGTCGATCAGGCCGCTCGGGCCGGGCCAGATGGCGAGCAGCACCATGCACACCCCCACGCCCCCCAGGGCGTATAGGATGCGGTCGCGCAGTTCCATCAGGTGCGCGACGAACGGCTGCTCGGTGCCGGCGAGCTCGTCGGCGGAGTCTCGGGGATCGGCCATGGATCAGCGCAGGGGAGTCTTGGGACGGTAGCGCGCCACGCGCGCCGCGCCGGACAGGGCCCGGGTGCGCACGCCGGCGCGGGCCTTGTACCACTGGGGCACGGCCTGGCGCTTGAGGCGGAAGTTCTTTTTCGGCCGCCGATATTCGGGATAGACCGGCGCACCGATGGACGCCAGATCGTCGTAGGACGTCGATGCGCTCGACGACGATTGGCCTTCGAGCCCGGCCGTCACTTCGGACCATTCGCGCTCGAACTCGGCCGCGGTCGAGCTGACCTGCGTCTCGACGTCGCGGGCGGTCTTTTCGACCGCCTCTTTCATGCGCTTGAGCTCTTCGAGCTCGATGGTGCGGTTGACCTCGGCCTTGACCTCGGCCACATAGCGCTGCGCCTTGCCCAGCAGCGCGCCCACGGTGCGGGCCACGCGCGGCAGCTTCTCGGGGCCGATGACGACGAGCGCCACGACCCCGATGAGGGCGAGCTTGGAGATACCGAGGTCGATCATGCGGGGGTGGCCGCGCTCACGACTTGGTCTTGGCGTCGACGTCGATGGTGGTCTTTTCGGCCGCCTTGTCCTGTCCCACCTGCGCCGTGGCGGTGGACGACGACTCCGGCGCGCTGCCGTCGCGCATGCCGTCCTTGAAGCCCTTGACCGCGCTGCCCAGGTCGGACCCGATGTTCTTGAGCTTCTTGGTGCCGAAGACCAGCACCACGATCAGCAGGACGACCAGCCAGTGCCAAATGGAAAAACTGCCCATGTTCTACTCCAACGACGGGGCAGCCGGCCCCGATGCCGTGTTTGATTCTACGCAGCGCCGGGGGTTCGCCCGGACGCGGGAATGCCGCGATTGTGCCCGAAAGGGCTCGGGGATGGGGTCAGCCCTTGCGCCAGGGGCGCGGGCCGCCGATGACGTGCACGTGCAGGTGGTGCACCTCCTGCCCGCCGTGCTCGCCGGTGTTGGCGACGATGCGAAACCCCCCTTCCGGGTACGGCTGGCAGCCCTGCTCCAGCGCCAGACGCGGGGCGAGCACCATCAGGCGGCCCATCAGGCGCTCGTGCTCGGCGGTCAACTGGGCCATGGACGGGATGTGCGCCTTGGGGACGATCAAAAAATGCACCGGCGCCCAGGGCTGAATGTCGTGGAAGGCGTACAGCTCGTCGTCTTCGTACACCTTGCGGCTGGGGATCTGGCCGGCGACGATCTTGCAAAAAATGCAGTTGGGGTCGTGCGACATGGTCGGTCGGGTCGGGATCGGAAGGAGTGCGGATCAGACGGGCATGGGCCGGCGGTCGTTCCAGTACAGAAAACCTTTGACCAACCGGTACAGGGACCAGACGGCCGCGGCGAGCAGAATCACCGCGCCCACCCCGAGGACGAGCGTGAGAAAGCCGAGCGCGGCCCACAGCAGGCTCCACCAGAAGGTGCGGATCTGCCAGGTGAAATGGCTCTCGTAGAGGGTGCCGGCGACATCCTCGCGCTTGACGTAGTTGACGATGATGCCCACGAGCGCGGTCACGGCGACGAACCACGATGCCGCATAGAGGATGTAGACCGCCAGCGTCAGCCGGCGCAGGCTGGCGAGCTGCTCGGGCGTCTTGGGGGTGACGTCGATCACGGGCGGGGTCGACATGGGCGCCTCCTGCAGGTCGGGCTCAGGGTTGGGGGAGCGGGGACTGCGCCTCGGCCTCGCGCGCGCGGGCCTTGCGCAGGGCTTTTTCTTCCAGCCCGGACAGGCCCTCGCGGCGCGCCAGCTCGGCCACCACATCGGCCGGCCCAAGGCCGAAATGCGCCAGCGCGATCAGGCTGTGGAACCAGAGGTCGGCCACCTCGCCCACGAACGCCTGCGCGCTGCCGGCACCGTGCTGCAGGTCCTTGGCGGCCATCACGGCCTCGCCCGCCTCCTCGGCGATTTTTTTCAGAAAGGCATCCGGCCCCTTGTGCAGCAGGCGCGCGACGTAGCTGCGCTCGGGGTCGCCCCCGGCGGCCGGCTTGCGGCTGTCGATGACGGCGGCCAGGCGCAGCAGGGTGTCGAGCGGCGGGATGTCGGTCATGGTCAGCGGTAGATGGATTGCGGATCCTTGAGCACGGGATCGACGGCCTGCCACTCGCCGCGCTGCGTGTCCAGGCGCTGATAAAAGCAACTGTGGCGCCCGGTGTGGCAGGCGATGCTCGGCTCGTGGCCCAGTTGCGTCACCTGCAGCAGCACCACGTCGTCGTCGCAGTCGAGGCGGATTTCGTGCACCTGCTGCACATGGCCGGATTCCTCCCCCTTGTACCACAGGCGGCCGCGCGAGCGGCTGTAGTAGACGGCGCGGCCCAGTTCGGCGGTCTTTTGCAGGGCCTCGCGATTCATCCAGGCGAACATCAGCACGTCGCCAGTCCCGCGCTCCTGGGCGATCACGGGCACCAGGCCCTGCGCGTCCCATTTGATGCGATCGAGCCAGTCAGCCATGCCGCTCACCTCCGCACGGGGATGCCCGCCTCGGCCATGCGCTGCTTGGCCTGGGCGATGGTGTATTCGCCGTAGTGGAAGATGCTGGCCGCGAGCACCGCGTCGGCACCGCCGACCCGGATGCCATCCACCAGGTGATCCAGGTTACCCACCCCGCCCGAGGCGATCACGGGCACATCCACCGCATCGCTGACGGCACGGGTGAGTTCGAGGTCGAAGCCCGCCTTGGTGCCATCGCGGTCCATGCTGGTGAGCAGGATTTCGCCCGCGCCAAAGTCCGCCATCTGGCGCGCCCAGGCGACCGCATCCAGCCCAACGTTTTTGCGCCCCCCGTGGGAATAGACGTCCCATCCCGGCCCCAGAGGCTGGCCGTCCGGGCCGGGGCGTTGGCACTCGTCGGGCGTGCGCCGCTTGGCGTCGATGGCCACGACAATGCACTGCGAGCCGTACTTGCCCGACGCATCGCGGATGACCTGGGGATTGGCGATGGCAGCGGAGTTGAAGCTGACCTTGTCCGCCCCGGCATTGAGCAGCCGGCGCACGTCCTCCACGGTGCGCACGCCGCCGCCCACCGTCAGCGGAATGAACACCTGGCTCGCCACCGCCTCGATGATGGGCAGGATCAGGTCGCGCCCGTCGCTGGTGGCGGTGATGTCCAGAAACGTCAGCTCGTCGGCGCCCTGCTCGTTGTAGCGCGCGGCGATTTCCACCGGGTCTCCGGCATCGCGCAGCTCGACGAAGTTGACGCCCTTGACGACGCGCCCGCCGGTGACGTCCAGGCAGGGGATGATGCGCTTGGCCAGCATCGTCAGGCGCCCACGCCGTCGACGAGGCGGACCGCCGCGGCGTAGTCCAGGTCGCCGCTGTAGATGGCGCGGCCGCAGATGACGCCCTCCACGCCTTCGGACTCGACCTCGCACAGCCGACGGACATCGTCCAGGTTGGACAGCCCGCCCGAGGCGATGACCGGGATGGACAGGGCCTGCGCCAGCCGCACCGTGGCCTCGATGTTGATGCCGGTGAGCATGCCGTCGCGGCCAATGTCGGTGTAGATGACGGACTCGACACCGTAGTCCTCGAACTTGCGCGCGAGGTCCACCACCTCGTGGCCGGTCAGCTTGCTCCAGCCGTCGGTGGCGACTTTGCCGTCCTTGGCGTCCAGCCCGACGATGATGTGTCCCCCAAACGCCGTGCAGGCGTCCTGCAGGAAGCCGGGGTTCTTGACCGCCGCGGTGCCGATGATGACGTAGCGCAGGCCGGCGTCCAGGTAGCGCTCGATGGTGTCGAGGTCGCGGATGCCGCCGCCGAGCTGCACATCGACTTCGTCGCCGACCTCGCGCAGGATGCTGCGGATGGCGGCTTCGTTGCGGGGTTTGCCGGCGAATGCGCCATTGAGGTCCACCAGGTGCAGGCGGCGCGCGCCCTGCTCGACCCAGTGGCGGGCCATGGCGGCGGGGTCGTCGCTGAACACGGTGGACTGGTCCATGTCGCCTTGCTTGAGGCGCACGCATTGACCGTCTTTCAGGTCGATGGCAGGAATCAGCAGCATGGCTCGTCGGGGGTGGGGCTTCAGGGGTTCCAGTGCAGGAAGTTGCGGTACAGCGCCAACCCCTGGGCCGAGCTTTTTTCGGGGTGGAACTGGGTGGCGAACAGGTTGTCGCGCGCGATGGCGCTGGCAAAGCGCACGCCGTACTCGGTCATACCGGCGGCATGGGCCGGGTCGGCCGGATGGGCGTGGTAGCTGTGCACGAAATAATAGTAACTGCCGTCCGGGATGCCGGCCCACAGCGGATGGGGCGCGGGCCGCTCGGCAGCGCCGTGCTCGAAGCCGTACCAGACCCGGTTCCAGCCCATCTGCGGCACCTTGAAGCGGCTGCCATCGGGCTGACTCTGGCCCTCCAGGCGAAACCGAACCACCTGACCGGGGATCAGGCCCAGGCCGGCAGTGTCGCCTTCCTCGGAGTGCTCCAGCAGCATCTGCATGCCGACGCACACCCCGAACAGCGGCTTGGTGGCCGCGGCGTGCAGGACCGCCTCGCGCAGGCCGCTGCGCTCCAGCTCGGCCATGCAGTCGGGCATGGCGCCCTGCCCCGGCAGCACGACGCGGTGCGCATCGCGCACCACCTGCGGACTGGCGGTCACGACCACCTCGACATGGTCGGTGGCCAGCGCCGCATGGATGACCGCCTGCGCCACCGAGCGCAGATTGCCCATGCCGTAGTCGACGACCGCAACCGTCTCGCGCCTGACCGGAATGTTCATCGTGGTGGGGGGAGATTCGGCGTGCACTGGCCTCACAGGCTGCCCTTGGTCGAGGGGATGGCATCCCCCAGCCGGGGGTCGCGCTCCAGCGCGGCCCGCAGGGCGCGCGCAAAGGCCTTGAAGATGGTCTCGCACTGGTGGTGCGCGTTGTGGCCCTTGAGGTTGTCGATGTGCAGCGTCACGCCGGCGTGGTTGACGAAGCCCCGAAAAAACTCGTAGACGAGCTGGGTGTCGAGCTGGCCGATCATACCGGCCGTGAAGCGCACGTCCATGTGCAGGCCCGGACGGCCGGAAAAATCCACCACGACGCGCGACAGCGCCTCGTCCAGCGGCACGTAGGCGTGGCCGTAACGGCGGATGCCGCGCTTGTCACCGACCGCGCGCGCCACCGCCTGCCCGAGGGTGATGCCGACGTCCTCCACCGTGTGGTGGCCGTCGATGTGCAGGTCGCCGCGGCACTCGATCTCCAGATCGATCAGCCCATGGCGGGCGATCTGGTCCAGCATGTGGTCGAAAAAGCCGATGCCGGTGTCCAGCCGGGCGCGGCCGGTGCCGTCGAGGTCCACGCGCACGCGGATCTGGGTCTCGGCCGTCACGCGCTGGACGTCCGCGGTGCGGGCGGCGGCGCTGGGAGCAGGCAGGGTGGTCATAGCGATGGCGGCAGCGCCGCGAGCAGCGCCTCGTTCTCGGCGGGCGTGCCCACGGTCAGCCGCAAGCAGTTGGCAAGCATCGGGTGCATTGTAGAAACATTCTTCACGAGGACGCCACGCGCGCGCAGGCCGGCGAACGCCTTGGCGGCGTCGGGCACGCGCACGAGGATCATGTTCGCCTCGCTGGGGTAGGGCTGCACGCCGGGCAACGCGGCCAGGGCGCGCATCAGCCGCTGCCGCTCGGCCCGGATCGCCGCGGCCTGTTCGGCAAACACGTCGGCGTGCTCCAGCGCGAACAGCGCGCACTCGGCATTGAGGGCGCTGACGTTGTACGGCGGGCGCACCTTGTCGATCTGCGCCACGAGCGGCGCGGCCCCGATCAGGTAGCCCAAGCGCACCCCGGCCAGGCCAAACTTGGACAGTGTGCGCATGACCAGCACATGTCCGTGCGCCGCCGGGTCGGCGCGCCATTCGTCCAGCCAGGTGTGGCTGGCAAAGGGCTGGTAGGCCTCGTCCATGACGACCAGCCCCCCCACCGCGCCGGCGGCAGCGATCAGCCGCCGGATCACGGCCGGATCCCAGCAGTTGGCGGTCGGGTTGTTGGGATAGGCCAGGTAGGTGATGGCCGGTCGCACCCGGGCGATGGCCTCGAGCATCGCCGCCTCGTCGAGCGCAAAGTCGGGCGCCAGCGGCACGCCGTGGAAGGCCAGCCCCTGCAACTGCGCGCTCATGGCGTACATCACGAAGCCCGGCACCGGCGCAAGGATGGCGGCGCCCGGCCGGTCGCAGGCCATCGCCAGCAGGCTGATCAGCTCGTCCGAGCCGTTGCCCAGCATGAGCGCCGCGCCCGCGGGCAGCCCGACGTGCGCCGCCAGCGCGCGTTTGAGGTCCTCGATGCGCGAGCCCGGGTAGCGGTTGACGGCCACCGCCCCCAGCCGTTGGCCGAGCGCGTGTTGCAACGCCTCGGGCAGCGGGTAGGGGTTTTCCATCGCATCCAGCTTGATCAGGCCGGTCGCGTCCTGAATGGCATAGGCATGCATGCCCTGCACGTCCTGGCGGATGCGCTGCAGCGCGGCCTCCAGCAACGGGTTCATGCCGCACCCTCCTCGCGCAGGCGCAGCTCGGCAGCGCGCGCGTGGGCGGTCAGGCCCTCGCCGTGCGCCAGCACCGACGCGATGCGGCCCAGCGTCTGCGCCCCCTCGGCGCTGACCTCGATCAGGCTGGAGCGCTTTTGAAAGTCGTACACCCCCAGCGGGCTGGAAAAGCGCGCCGTGCCGCTGGTAGGCAGCACATGGTTGGGGCCGGCGCAGTAGTCGCCCAGGCTCTCGCTGGTGTAGGCGCCCAGGAAGATGGCCCCCGCGTGGCGCAGCAGCGGCTCCCAGCGGTGCGGCTCGCGGCTGGCGATCTCCAGGTGCTCGGGCGCGATGCGGTTGCTCAGCGCGCAGGCCTCCTCCATGCTGCGGGTGCGGATCAGCGCGCCCCGGCCCTCGAGGCTGCGCACGATGATGTCCGCACGCGGCATCGTTGGCAGCAGCCGGTCAATGGCGGCCTGCACCGCATCCAGATAGGCCGTGTCCGGGCACAGCAGAATGGACTGCGCCAACTCGTCGTGCTCGGCCTGGCTGAACAGGTCCATCGCCACCCAGTCCGGCGGCGTGGTGCCGTCGGCGAGCACCAGGATTTCGCTCGGCCCGGCGATCATGTCGATGCCGACGGTGCCAAAAACATGCTTCTTGGCGCTGGCGACGTAGGCGTTGCCCGGGCCGGTGATCTTGTCCACCTGGGGAATGGTCGCCGTGCCATAGGCCAGCGCCGCCACGGCCTGCGCCCCGCCAATGGCAAACGCGCGGCTCACCCCCGCGACGTGCGCAGCGGCCAGCACCAGCGGGTTGCGCTCGCCGCGCGGGGTCGGCACGACCATCACGATCTCCGGCACGCCGGCGACGTGCGCGGGGATGGCGTTCATCAACACGCTGGACGGATAGGCGGCCTTGCCGCCCGGCACATAGATGCCGACACGGTCCAGCGGCGTGACTTTTTGGCCGAGCAGCGTGCCGTCGGCATCGCGGACCTGCCACGAGCGGCCGCAGGCCTCGAGCTGCGCCTCGTGGTAGCGGCGCACGCGCGCGGCGGCCTGCTGCAGTGCCTCGCGCTGGTCGGCGGGGATGGCTTCGAAGGCGGCGCGCAACACATCGGTGCCCAGCTCCAGGTCGGCCATGCGCTCGGCCTCCACCGCGTCGAACCGGCGGGTGTACTCCAGCACCGCCGCATCGCCCCGGGCCCGCACGTCGGCCAGGATGGCCGCCACGCGGGATTCGATCGCCGCATCGGTGTCCGCCGACCAATGCAGGCGGGCCGCAAAACGCGCTTCGAAGTCGGTATCGGCGGTATCCAGCCGCAGGGGCCGGGCTCGGGGGGTGTCGGCAGCAGTCATGGGCACGATTGTCGCAGCACAGCGGGGAAAGCGGGGCCGCCCGCGCGGCCTGCAGGCGGCGGCGGTGGGGTCAGCCGCTCAGGCGGCGGGTGCCGCCACCGCCTGCGCGAAGGCATCCAGAATGGGACGGATGAGCGCGCGCTTGAGTTTGAGCGAGGTCGGCCGCACCACGAGCTGCGAGGAAATGTCCATGATGCGCTCGACCTCCACCAGCCGGTTGGCCTTGAGCGTGTTGCCGGTGGACACCAGGTCCACGATGGCGTCGGCCAGCCCGGTCAGCGGCGCCAGCTCCATGCTGCCGTAGAGCTTGATCAGATCCACATGCACGCCCTTGCTGGCAAAAAACTCGCGCGCGATGGCGACGTATTTGGTCGCGACACGCAGGCGCGCGCCCTGGCGCACGGCGCGCACATAGTCGAAGTCCGCCGGGACGGCCACGCTCATGCGGCAGCGGGCGATGCCCAAATCCAGCGGCCGGTACAGCCCCACCTGGGCCGCGTCGCCCCAGGCGGCCTCGTGCTCGATCAGCGTGTCCTTGCCGCACACGCCCAGGTCGGCGCCACCGTGCTCCACATAGGTCGGCACGTCGGTGGCGCGCACCAGGACCACGCGCACCTCGGGCCGGTTGGTGGGCAGGATCAGCTTGCGCGAGGTTTCGGGGTCTTCCAGCACCTCGATGCCGGCGGCGCGCAGCAGGGGCAGCGTCTCCTCGAAGATGCGGCCCTTGGACAGGGCCAAGGTGACGGTTTCGGCGCTCATGCGATCCTTTCGATGTCGGCCCCCAGGGCCCGCAGCTTGCGCTCCATGCGGTCATAGCCACGGTCCAGGTGGTAGATGCGGTCGACGACCGTCTCGCCGTCGGCCACCAGGCCGGCGATCACCAGACTGGCCGACGCGCGCAGATCGGTCGCCATGACGGCGGCACCGGTCAGGCGCTGGCCGCCTTCGACGACGGCGGTGCGCCCGTCGATGTGGATGCGCGCGCCCAGCCGGGCCAGCTCCTGCACATGCATGAAGCGGTTTTCGAAAATCGTCTCGGTGACGGCGCTGGGCCCCTGCGCCACGCAGTTGAGCGCCATGAACTGCGCCTGCATGTCGGTGGGGAAGCCCGGGTATTCGGTCGTGCGAAAGCTCTGCGCACGCAGGGCCGCGCCGCCCGGCGAGCGCACGCGGATGCCGGTGGCATCGGCCTCCACGGTGGCGCCCGCCTCGCGCAGCTTGTCGATGACGGCATCGAGGTGATCCCCCCGCCCGCCGCGCAGCCAGGCCTCGCCGCCGGTGGCGGCCACCGCGCACAAAAAGGTACCGGTCTCGATGCGGTCGGCCACCACGGTGTGCTCGGTGCCGCCCAAGGCCGGCACGCCTTCGATGCGGATGCGGCTGGTCCCGTGCCCCTCGATGCGCGCGCCCATGCGGATCAGCATCTCGGCCAGATCGACCACCTCCGGCTCCTGGGCGGCGTTTTCCAGCACCGTCTCGCCCTCGGCCAGGGTGGCGGCCATCATCAGGTTTTCGGTGCCGGTCACGGTGACCATGTCGGTGGTGATGCGCGCGCCGCGCAGGCGCGAGCGGCCGGCGGGCAAGCGGGCCTCGATGTAGCCGTGCTCGACCGCAATCTCCGCCCCCATGGCCTGCAGGCCCTTGATGTGCTGGTCCACCGGCCGCGAGCCGATGGCGCACCCGCCCGGCAGCGACACCCGCGCCTGACCGCAGCGGGCGACCAGGGGCCCCAGCACCAGCACCGAGGCGCGCATGGTCTTGACCAGCTCGTACGGCGCGACCGGATCCAGTGCCGCCGCGGCGTGCAGCGTCATGCCGCCGCGCTCGTCATGCGTTTGCACTTGCACGCCCATGCGCTCCAGCAGCGTGCGCATGGTGGCCACGTCGCGCAAACGGGGGACGTTGCGCAGCATCACCGGCTGGTCGGTCAGCAGCGCCGCGCACAGCTCGGGCAGCGCCGCGTTCTTGGCGCCGGAGACGAGCACCTCGCCATGCAGGCGCTGGCCGCCGCGGATCAGGAGTCGGTCCATCATCGACCCCTCAGGCCTGGCCGGCGGCACGCCACTCGGCCGGGGTGTAGGTCTTCATGGACAGTGCATGCACCTCGTCGGTGTGGATGCGCTGGCCCAGCGTGGCGTAGACCAGCTGGTGGCGCTGCACGGCACGCCGCCCCTCGAACGCGGGCGAGACGATCACCGCCGCCCAGTGGCGGCCGTCGCCGGACACCTCCAGGTGGTCGCAGGGCAGGCCGGCAGCGATGAGGGAGCGGAGTTGGTCGGCAGTCATCATGGAGGGTAAAGCGGCAGGACGGCACGGCGCGCGCTGCGCGACGCGCGGAATCGATGGCCCAGGGTCAATGGCGAATCTTGTACCCGATGCGCAGCAGGTGCAAGGTCAGAGCGGCCACGGCCAGGAAAGCCCCCGCCACCACCGCCAGACTCAGCCAGGGCGAAACGTCGCTGACCCCGAAAAAGCCGTAGCGCGCCCCGTCGATCATGTAGAAAAACGGATTGAGGTGGCTGACGGTCTGCCAGAAGGGGGGCAGCGAATGGATGGAATAGAACACGCCGGAGAGAAACGTCATCGGCATGATGATGAAGTTCTGGAAGGCGGCCATCTGGTCGAACTTTTCGGCCCACAGCCCCGCGATGACCCCCAGCGACCCCAGCAACCCCGCGCCCAGCACGGCAAACGCCACGATCCACAGCGGGTGCGCAAACCGCAGGTCCGCCGCCCAGGCCGTCACCAGCAGCACCCCGGCGCCCACCACCAGCCCGCGCACCACGGACGACCCGACGTAAGCCGCAAACCAGGCGCGGTGCGACAGCGGGGTGAGCAGGACGAAGACCAGGTTGCCCATGATCTTGCTCTGGATCAGGCTGGACGAGCTGTTGGCAAATGCGTTTTGCAGCAGGCTCATCATCGCCAGCCCCGGCAGTAAAAACGCGGTGTAGCCCACGCCGTCGTAGACCTGCACATGCTCCTCCAGCACATGGCCGAAGATCAGCAGGTACAGAATCGCCGTGACGATCGGCGCGGCCACGGTCTGGAAAGCCACCTTCCAGAACCGCAGCACCTCTTTCAGAAACAGGGTCTGCCAACCAGTCACGCGCGCCCCTCCCCGTCCGGCTGCCCGGCCATCAGCTCCAGGAACACATCCTCCAGATCCGCTTTGTGGACCTCGATGTCTTCCATGACGATGCCGGCTTGGCGCAGCGCCGCCAGCGTCTGCTCGACCTCGTAGGCGTCGTGCACCTTGATCTGCTTGATGCGGCCCGTCACGCGGGCGCGCGCCGCCAGCGCGTCCGGCAGGGCCTGATCGGTCTTGAAATGCAGCACGTTGGACGAGGCGCGGCGCAACAGCTCGGCGGTGCGCTCCAGCGCGATCACGCGGCCGGCCCGCAGCATCGCGATGCGGCCGCACAGGGCCTCGGCCTCCTCCAGATAGTGGGTGGTCAGCAGCACGGTGCAGCCGTCGCGGTTGAGGCGCGAGATGAAGGCCCACAGCGTCTGCCGCAGCTCCACGTCCACGCCGGCGGTCGGCTCGTCCAGCACGATGACCTGGGGCCGGTGCACCAGCGCCTGCGCCACCATGACGCGGCGCTTCATGCCGCCGGAGAGCTGGCGCATGTTGGTGTCAGCCTTATCGGCCAGCCCCAGCCCGGCCAGCAGCTCGTCGATCCACGCGCCATTGCCCTGGATGCCAAAGTAGCCGGACTGAAAGCGCAGGGCCTCGCGCACCGTGAAGAAGGGGTCGAACACCAGCTCCTGCGGCACGATGCCGAGCCGCCGCCGAGCCTCCATGGGCTGGGCATGCACATCGGCGCCAAACACGGTGACGCGCCCGCGGGTCGGCCGGCTCAGACCCGCCAGGATGCTGATGAGGGTGGTCTTGCCCGCGCCGTTGGGGCCGAGCAGGCCGAAGAATTCGCCCGGCTGGATGTCGAACGTCACATCCTGCAGCGCCTGCAGCGGCCCGCGCGAGGTGTCGAAACGCTTGTTGACCTGCTGGAAAGAGATGGCGGCGGACATAAACCGGTCATTTTACGCGGGCAGCAGTTCGGCCACGCCGTACAGGCCGGCCAGCACCCGCGCCCGCTCGTTCAGGCCGTCCAGCCGCCAGTGCGCCCCGCGTGCCAGCACCTCGCGCCGCACCGCGAGCAGCACCGCCAGCGCGGAGGAGTCGAACTCGTGCAGGGCCGAGGCATCCAGCTGCACCGTCGCGCCGCGGCCCGCAGCGGCCAGCGCCGCGCGGCACTGGGCCAGATAGGCCGCCGCCTGCGCATGCGTCAGGGTGGCGGGCAGCGCCGGCAAGGTCAAGGCAATCGGCCCCCCCATGGCGGCTCAGCCCCGCTGGGCGTTGGCGCGGTTGCGTTCGGCCAGCGCATCGATCAGCCCATCGATGCCCTTGGCGCCGATCTCCTGCGCGAACTGGGTGCGGTAGGTCTCGACCAGCCACACGCCGAGCACATTCAGGTCATAGACCTTCCAGCCCGACGGGGTTTGCTCCAGCCGGTAGTCGAGCTGGATCGGGTCGCCCTTGCCGCGGATTTCGGAGCGCACGACCACCTCGGTCGCGCCAGCCGCCGCGCGCAGCGGGCGAATCACCAGCGTTTGGTCGCGAATCTGCGTCAGCGCGCCGGCATAGGTGCGCACCAGCAGGGTCTTGAACTCGGCTTGCAGACGCTGGCGCTGCTCGGGCGTGGCCTGGCGCCAGAAGCGGCCCACTGCGGACGACGTCATGCGCTCGAAATTGACATGCGGCATCAGCTTGGTGTCCACCAGCTCGACGATGCGGGCCATGTCGCCGTTGCGGATCGCCGGATCGCGCTTGACGGTCTCGAACACATCGTTGGCCACGCGCTGGATCAGCGCATCGGGGGCCTCCGTGGCCTGCGCCCGGGACGGCCAGGCGGGCAGCGCGGCCGCGGCGACCACGGCCATCAGGGCCAGCCACTGGCGGCGGCCGGTCATCGCAACCACCGGGCGGGCAGAAAGGGGTAGGGTCGGCTTGCTCATATCCATTGGGGTCGGGGGGACGGCCGCGGGTTCCGGTCGGTTACCCATGGTTACGGTCGTCACACGTCAGTCATCGTCGCCGCGGGCCGCATCGACCTGGCTTTGGCGCCGCGCCAGGTAGGCGTCGCGTGTAAAACCATATTTATCCAGCGCCGCCTGCTCCAGCAGGTCACCCGCGCGCAGCAGGGTGGCGCGCGTGTCCACCAGCCGCAGCGTCTGGGCGGTGTTGCGGGTCGCCACATCGTCGATGCCCTGCGACACGGGGTCCGCCCGGCGGTCGACGGGCAGCGCCACGGCCTCGCGCACGCTGGACGGGCCCAACAGCGGCAGCACCAGATACGGCCCTGACGGCACGCCCCAGCGGCCCAGGGTGTGGCCAAAGTCCAGCGTCGTGCGGGGGATGCTCATCTCCGTCGCCAGGTCGATCACCCCCCCAAAGCCGAGAAGGGTGTTGACGCCAAAGCGCATGGCGTTTTCCACCGCGGGCTGCGGGCGGGCCTGTAAGGCCGCGTTCACGGCCGACCACAGGTCGCGCAGATTGCCAAAAAAGTTGCCCACCCCAGTGCGCACCGGTGAGGGCACGGCCGCCACATAGCCTTCGGCGACGGGCTTGAGCACCGCGCGGTCCACCGCCTCGTTGAACTGATAGACGCCGCGGTTGAACGGCTCCAGGGGATCGCGCGGATGCGCGTCGGGCCCGGTGGCGCAACCGGCCAGGGCCGCGAGCACGCCTCCCAGGCCGATCAGACGCGCGGCCCGGCTGTGCAGGGTTACTTGGCTCATTTGCCGTCCCCCGCCTCGGCGGCCTTGTTGAACAGGAACTGGCCGATCAGGTTTTCCAGCACCACGGCGGACTGGGTTTGCGCCACCACATCGCCCGCAGCCAGATTCGCGTCTGCGCCGCCCGGCTCGATGCCGATGTACTGCTCGCCCAGCAGCCCGCTGGTCAGGATCTTGAACGAGCTGTCCTTCGGGAAGGTGTAGCGCGACTCCAGCGCCAACACCACGCGCGCCTGAAACGTCTTGTCGTCGAAGGTGATGGACTCCACGCGCCCGACCAGCACGCCCGCGCTGCGCACCGCCGCCTTGGGCTTGAGCGAGCCGACGTTGTCGAACGTGGCGGTGACGCGGTAGGTCGGCGCAAAGCTCAAGTTGAGCAGGTTGGCCGCCTGCAGCGCCAGAAACAGGATGGCCGCCGCGCCGATCAGCACGAACAGGCCCACCCAGACATCGATCTTGGAACGTTGCATCCGTCGAATCCTTCCCTGATCAGATCGTGAACATCAGCGCGGTCAGGATGAAGTCCAGCCCCAGCACCGTCAGCGACGCCATCACCACGGTGCGCGTCGTCGCGCGCGAGACGCCCTCCGGCGTCGGGTGCGACTCGAAGCCCTGCAGCAGCGCGATGAAGGTCACCGCGATCCCGAACACCACGCTCTTGATGATGCCGTTGCCGACGTCGGACCACACGTCCACGCCACTTTGCACCTGGCTCCAAAACGCCCCGCCATCGACACCGATCATGGGCACCCCGACGATCCAGCCACCAACGATGCCCATGCTGCTGAACACCGCCGCCAGCAATGGCAGCGCCACCACCCCGGCCACGAAGCGCGGCGCCAGCACGCGGTCGATGGGGTCGACCGCCATCATCTCCATCACGCTGAGCTGTTCGCCGGCTTTCATGAGGCCGATCTCCGCCGTCAGCGACGTACCCGCGCGGCCGGCAAACAGCAGCGCTGTCACCACCGGGCCGAGCTCGCGCACCAAGCTCAGCGTCACCAGCAGCCCGAGCGATTCGGCCGAGCCGTAGCGCTGCAACGTGTAGTAGCCCTGCAACCCGAGCACGAAGCCGACGAACAAGCCGGAGACAGTGATGATCGACAGCGAGTGGTTGCCCAGAAAGTGGATTTGATCGCGCACCAGGCCAAAGCGCCGCAACGCCTGGGGGCATCCCGCCAGCAACCGCAACAGCAGCCGCGCCCCCCAGCCCAGATCCGCCAGCTTGCCGCGCACCGCCGCACCCAACGCCGCCAGCATCGACACCCCCTTCATCGCGCTGCCTCCGGACCGTAGTCCTCGGCCACGGCCGGGGCGGCGTAGTGAAAATGCACCGGCCCCTCGGGCGCGGCGGTGATGAATTGCTGCACCAACGGGTCCGGGCAGCGGCGCACCTCGTCGGGCGTGCCCTGCACCGCCACCCGCCCGTTGGCCAACACCACCATGTGGTCGGCCACGGCAAAGGCGGTGTCCAGATCATGCGACACCATGATGCTGGTGAGCCCCAGCGTGTCGTTGAGCTGGCGGATCAGGCGCGCGGCGGTGCCCAGCGAGATCGGATCCAGCCCCGCAAACGGCTCGTCATACATGATCAACTCGGGGTCCAGCGCGATGGCGCGCGCCAGCGCCACCCGGCGCGCCATGCCGCCCGACAGCGCCGCGGGCATCAGGTCGCGCGCGCCGCGCAGGCCCACGGCGTGCAGCTTCATCAGCACGATGTCGCGGATCAGTGGCTCGGGCAAGCGGGTGTGCTCACGCAGCGGGAAGGCCACGTTGTCGAACACCGACAAATCGGTGAACAGCGCGCCGTACTGAAACAGCATGCCCATGCGCCGCCGCGCCGCGTACAGGCCCTTGCGGTCCAGCGCGCCCACATCCTGACCGTCGAAACACACCTGGCCGTGCTGGGCGCGCACCAAGCCGCCGATGAGGCGCAGCACGGTCGTCTTGCCGCCACCCGAGGCGCCCATGATGACCGTCACCTGGCCCCGCGGCACGTGCAAGCTGATGCGGTCGAGCACGATGCGCTCGTCATACCCGAAGGTGACGTCACGCAGTTCGACGAGGGGCTCGGTGCTCATACGCAACAACGATCAAAAAGGCCGACGCAGGTTCGGCCCGATCATAAGGGATCAGCCGCAGCCGCGTCGGCGCGGTGGCCCCGCGGGGCCGCCGCACAGGTCAGCGCGGCAGCAGGCTGGCACCCATCAGGTACTCGTCCACCGCGCGCGCGGCCTGGCGGCCTTCGCGGATGGCCCACACCACCAGCGACTGGCCGCGGCGCATGTCACCGGCGGCAAACACCTTGGGGACGTTGGTGGCGTAGCCGCCCACCTCGTCGGTGCTGGCCTTGGCGTTGCCGCGCGCATCGCGCTCCACGCCAAACGCCTCCAGCACCGTGGCCACCGGCGACACAAAGCCCATGGCCAACAGCACCAGGTCGGCCTTGTACTCCTTTTCGGTGCCCGGGATTTCGACCAACTTGCCGTCCTTCATTTCGACGTGCACGGTCTGCACCCCGGTGACCTTGCCGCCCTTGCCGACGAACGCCTTGGTGGCGATGGCGAACTCGCGCTGGCAGCCCTCTTCGTGGCTGGAGCTGGTGCGCAGCTTCAGTGGCCAGTACGGCCAGGTCAGCGGCTTGTTCTCCTGCGCGGGCGGCTGCGGCATCACCTCGAACTGGGTCACGCTGGCCGCACCATGGCGGTTGGAGGTTCCCACGCAGTCGCTGCCGGTGTCGCCGCCACCGATGACGATGACGTGCTTGCCGTCGGCGCGGATCTGCTTTTTGAGCTTGTCGCCGGCGTTGACCTTGTTTTGCTGCGGCAAAAACTCCATCGCGAAATGGATGCCGTCCAGCTCGCGACCCGGCACGGGCAGGTCGCGCGGTTGCTCAGCGCCGCCGCACAGCAGCACGGCGTCGAACTCGGCGCGCAGTTGCTCGGGGCTGACCACTTCGCGCGCGTCGTTGGTGACCTTGCTGCCGTCGGGCAGGGCGCCGACCAGCACACGGGTGCGGAAGGTCACGCCCTCGGCCTGCATCTGCTCGATGCGGCGGTCGATCAGCCACTTCTCCATCTTGAAGTCGGGGATGCCGTAGCGCAGCAGGCCGCCGATGCGGTCGTTCTTCTCGAACACCGTCACGTCGTGGCCGGCGCGCGCCAGCTGCTGCGCCGCCGCCAGCCCGGCCGGGCCGGAGCCCACGACCGCCACCTTCTTGCCCGTCTTGGCCTTGGGCGGCTGGGGCACGACCCAGCCCTCGGCCCAGGCACGGTCGATGATGGCGTGCTCGATGGACTTGATGCCCACCGGATCGTCGTTGATGTTGAGCACGCACGCCGCCTCGCACGGCGCCGGGCAGATGCGCCCGGTGAACTCCGGGAAGTTGTTGGTGCTGTGCAGCACGGCGATGGCGTTCTTCCAGTCGCCGCGGTAGACCAGGTCGTTGAAGTCCGGGATGATGTTGTTGACCGGGCAGCCGTTGTTGCAAAACGGCGTGCCGCAGTCCATGCAGCGCGCGCCTTGCACCTTGGCCTGGGCGTCGTCCAGGCCGATAACGAACTCGCGGTAGTGCTTGAGCCGCTCGGCGGGGGGCTGGTAGCCCTCCTCGACGCGCTCGAATTCCATGAAGCCGGTGATCTTTCCCATGATCGGTTGCCTCGTGATGCGATGGTCGGTGGCGCTCAGGCCGCGGCGGTCTTGCGGGCCTTGGCCGGCTTGGCCGCAGCAGGCTCGGCCGGGGCGGCGGTGCCTTTGGCGGCGTTTTCCGCCAGCGCCCGCTTGTACTCGTGCGGGAAAACCTTGACGAAGCGCGCGCGCGCGCTGGCCCAGTCGTCCAGCAAGGTGCGCGCCTTGGTCGAGCCGGTCCAGCGGTGGTGTTCTTCCAGCAACTGGCGCAGCTGGGCTTCGTCGGTCATGCCGCGGTGCCAAATGGCGCGGTCCACGGTGGCTTCCTGCTCGGCGCTGCTGACCACGCGCTCCAGCGCCACCATCGCGGTGTTGCAGCGCTTGGCGAACATGCCGTCTTCGTCGTACACGTAAGCGATGCCGCCGCTCATCCCGGCAGCAAAGTTGCGCCCGGTTTTGCCCAGCACCACCACGGTGCCGCCGGTCATGTATTCGCAGCCATGGTCGCCGGTGCCTTCCACCACCGCGGTGGCGCCCGACAGCCGCACCGCGAAGCGTTCACCGGCCACGCCGCGGAAAAACGCCTCGCCCTGGGTGGCGCCGTACAGCACCGTGTTGCCGACGATGATGTTGTCGCCAGCGTCGCCACGGAAGTCGATGCTGGGCCGCACGACGATGCGCCCGCCCGACAAGCCCTTGCCGGTGTAGTCGTTGGCGTCACCGATCAGGTACAGCGTGATGCCCTTGCAGAGGAAGGCGCCGAACGACTGGCCGCCCGTGCCCTCCATCTGGATGCGGATGGTGTCATCGGGCAGCCCCTCGGGGTGGTGGCGCGTCACCTCACCCGACAGCATCGCGCCGACCGTGCGGTTGACGTTGCGCACGCTCTCGATGAAGTGCACCTTCTCGCCACGCTCGATGGCCGGGCGGGACTTCTCGATCAGCTTGACGTCCAGCGCCTTGTCCAGCCCGTGGTCCT
Source organism: Tepidimonas fonticaldi (assembly GCF_007556755.1). Taxonomy (GTDB): domain Bacteria; phylum Pseudomonadota; class Gammaproteobacteria; order Burkholderiales; family Burkholderiaceae_C; genus Tepidimonas; species Tepidimonas fonticaldi. The sequence goes on from NZ_VJOO01000011.1 coordinate 66,150, forward strand.
GGGTCTCGACATGGCGGTGGGCCACCTCGGCCGACGTGGGCGGCTGATACAGCAGGCGGCTGTAATCCAACCCCTTGGCCTTCCAGTGGTCGATGCCCTTCTTCATGTCGAGCAGGTCGGTGCGCCCGATCAGGTCGTCGAAGCGGCGGATGCCCAGCTGCGCCATGATGGCGCGCACCTCCTCGGCGACGAAGAAGAAGTAGTTGACCACGTGCTCGGGCTTGCCGGCGAACTTGCGCCGCAGCACCGGATCCTGCGTGGCCACCCCCACCGGGCAGGTGTTGAGGTGGCACTTGCGCATCATGATGCAGCCCTCCACCACCAGCGGCGCGGTGGCAAAGCCGAATTCGTCCGCGCCCAGCAGCGCGCCGATCACCACGTCGCGGCCGGTCTTGATCTGGCCGTCGACCTGCACGCGAATGCGCCCGCGCAGGCGGTTGAGCACCAGGGTCTGCTGCGTCTCGGCCAGGCCGATCTCCCACGGGCTGCCGGCGTGCTTGATCGACGACCAGGGCGACGCGCCCGTGCCGCCGTCGTGACCGGCGATGACGACGTGGTCGGCCTTGGCCTTAGCCACACCGGCCGCGATCGTGCCCACGCCCACTTCGGACACCAGCTTGACCGAGATGTCGGCGCGCGGGTTGACGTTCTTCAGGTCGTGGATGAGCTGCGCCAGATCCTCGATCGAGTAGATGTCGTGGTGCGGCGGCGGGCTGATCAGGCCCACGCCCGGCACCGAGTAGCGCAGAAAACCGATGTACTCCGACACCTTGGTGCCGGGCAACTGACCGCCTTCGCCGGGCTTGGCGCCCTGCGCCATCTTGATCTGAATCTGGTCGGCGCTGACCAGGTACTCCGCCGTCACGCCGAAGCGCCCGGAGGCCACCTGCTTGATCCGCGAGCGCAGGCTGTCGCCCGCCTGCAGCGGAATGTCGGCCTCGACCTTGTCCGCACCGATCACCGACGCCAGGGTCTCGCCTTGGCGGATGGGGATGCCCTTGAGTTCGTTGCGGTAGCGCGCCGGGTCCTCGCCGCCCTCGCCGGTGTTGCTCTTGCCGCCGATGCGGTTCATGGCGACGGCCAGCGTGGCGTGCGCCTCGGTGCTGATGGAGCCGAGCGACATCGCGCCGGTGGCAAAGCGCTTGACGATCTCGCTGGCCGGCTCGACCTCTTCGATCGGGATCGCCTTGGCCGGATCGACCTTGAACTCGAACAGCCCGCGCAGCGTCATGTGGCGGCGCGACTGGTCGTTGATGATCTGCGCGTACTCCTTGTAGGTCGCGTAGTTGCCGGCGCGCGTGGCGTGCTGCAGCTTGGCGATGGCGTCGGGTGTCCACATGTGCTCTTCGCCGCGCGCGCGCCAGGCGTACTCGCCGCCCACGTCCAGCATGTCGGTCAGCAGCGGGTCGTCACCGAAGGCACTCCGGTGCAGGCGGATGGCCTCCTCGGCAATCTCGAACACGCCGATGCCCTCGACGCGGCTGGCGGTGCCGGTGAAGTACTTTTCGATCGTCGCGCTGTTGATGCCCACCGCCTCGAACAGCTGCGCGCCGCAGTAGCTCATGTAGGTGGACACGCCCATCTTGGACATGATCTTGGACAGGCCCTTGCCAACCGCCTTGATGTAGTTGGCGATCGCCTTGTCGGCCGATAGATCGCCGGGCAGGTCCTGGTGGATGGCCTTGAGCGTATCCAGCGCCAGATAGGGGTGGACGGCCTCGGCGCCATAGCCGGCCAGCACCGCGAAGTGGTGCACCTCGCGCGCGCTGCCGGTCTCCACCACCAGGCCGGTGGCGGTGCGCAGGCCCTCGCGGATCAGGTGCTGGTGCACCGCCGACAGCGCCAGCAAGGCGGGGATAGCCACGCGCTCGCGGTTGACGCCGCGGTCGCTGACGATCAGGATGTTGCTGCCGCTGCGGATGGCATCGACCGCCTCGGCGCACAGCGAGGCGAGCTTGGCCTCCACCCCTTCCTTGCCCCAGCCCACGGGGTAGGTGATGTCCAGCGTGCTGCTCTTGAACTTGCCGCCGGTGCGCCGCTCGATGTCGCGCAGCTTGGCCATGTCGGCGTGGTTGAGCACGGGCTGGCTGACCTCCAGCCGCATCGGCGGGTTGACCTGGTTGATGTCCAGCAGGTTGGGGCGCGGGCCGACGAACGACACCAGCGACATCACGATCGCCTCGCGGATCGGGTCGATCGGCGGGTTGGTGACCTGCGCGAACAGCTGTTTGAAGTAGTTGTAGAGCGGCTTGGGCCGGTCCGACAGCACGGGCAGCGGGCTGTCGTTGCCCATCGAGCCGACGCCCTCCTCGCCGTTTTGCGCCATCGGCGCCATCAGGAACTTGATGTCCTCCTGCGTGTAGCCAAAGGCCTGCTGCAGGTCGAGCAACTGGGCGTCCACCTGCTCCATCGCGGCGTGGGACGATTCGTCGGCCACGGTGCGCACGCTGGCCTCGTCGTCGCCGGCGACGGGGCGCTGCACATCGTCCAAGTGGATGCGCAGGTTTTCGATCCACTGCTTGTAGGGCTTGGCGTTGGCCAGCGTCGCCTTGACCTCCTCGTCGTCGATCAGGCGGCCCTGCTCCAGATCGATCAGGAACATCTTGCCCGGCTGCAGGCGCCACTTGCGCACGATCTTGCTCTCGGGCACGGGCAGCACGCCGGACTCGGACGCCATGATGACGAAGTCGTCGTCCGTGACGCAATAGCGCGAGGGCCGCAGACCGTTGCGGTCCAGCGTCGCGCCGATCTGCCGCCCATCGGTGAAGACGATGGACGCCGGGCCATCCCACGGCTCCAGCATCGCCGCGTGGTACTCGTAGAACGCACGGCGGCGCTCATCCATCAGCGTGTGCTGCTCCCACGGCTCGGGGATCATCATCATGACCGCCTGCGCCAGCGGATAGCCGGCCATGGTCAGCAGCTCCAGGCAGTTGTCGAAGGTGGCGGTGTCGGACTGACCGGCAAAGCTGATCGGGTAGAGCTTCTTGAGGTCCGCACCCAGCACCGGCGAGGCCATCACGCCCTCGCGCGCGCGCATCCAGTTGTAGTTGCCCTTGACGGTATTGATCTCGCCGTTGTGGGCCACATAACGGTACGGGTGCGCCAGCGGCCACTCGGGGAAAGTGTTGGTCGAGAAGCGCTGGTGCACCAGCCCCAGCGCCGAGACGCAGCGCGGATCCTGCAAATCCAGGTAGTACTCGCCCACCTGGTTGGCCAGCAGCAGCCCCTTGTACACCACGGTGCGGCTGCTCATGCTGGGCACATAGTATTCCTTGCTGTGCGTCAGCTGCAGGCGCTGGATGGCGGCGCTGGCGGTCTTGCGGATGACGTACAGCTTGCGCTCCAGTGCGTCCTGCACGATGACGTCGCTGCCGCGGCCGATGAAGACCTGGCGGATGATGGGCTCGGTCTTGCGCACCGTCGGGGACATGGGCATGTCCTTGTTCACGGGCACGTCGCGCCAGCCCAGCAGCACCTGGCCCTCGGCCTTGATGGCGCGCTCCATCTCCTGCTCGCAGGCCAGACGGCTGGCGTGCTCCTTGGGCAAAAAGATCATGCCCACGCCGTACTCGCCCGGGGGCGGCAGGGTCACGCCCTGCTTGGCCATCTCTTCGCGGTAGAGCGGGTCCGGAATCTGCAGCAGGATGCCCGCCCCGTCGCCCATCAGCGCATCGGCGCCCACGGCGCCGCGGTGGTCGAGGTTTTCCAGAATCTTGAGCGCCTGGGTCACGATGGCGTGACTCTTTTGCCCCTTGATGTGGGCGACGAAGCCGACGCCACAGGCGTCGTGTTCCAGGGCAGCGTCGTACAGACCGTGCTGCGCGGCGAGGGTGTGGGGGGTAGCGGTCACGCCTGACTCCTTGGCCGGGTTGACAAAGACGGACCGCAGCATAGTGCATTGCAGCAAACCGGGCAAGCACTTTATTTGGGGTCAGAGTACGATTTAAAAAGCGGAAACGCGTACTTTGATTTATTAGGGACAGATCAAACCCGCTTGCGCGGTCGGCCGGGCCGCGCCGGTTGTGTGCGCCGCCCGGTCTGCGCCGCCAGCGCGGCCAAAAAGGCGGCATCGCCCACCGGCCAGCCTTTGATCGCGGCCTCGCGCAAACCCTGCGCCTGCGCGGGCGGCAAACCCTCGTCCACGTGCTGGCGGTAGGCGGCCTCGCGGGCAAAGGGCGTGTCCCCCAGGCCCCACCAGGGCGCGGGCGGCTGCACGCCACGCAGCGGCGCGATGCCCGCATAGTGGCGGTGGGTGGACCAGGGCCAGGCCTCCGGCGACGGGGCCAGGCCCACGCGCACCGGCTCGTGGTCCAACAGCACCAGGGCCGGCAGCACCCGATCCGGCGCCAGCACGGTGGCGCGGTAGCGTCCCTCCCACAGCGTGCCGGTACGGCCATGCCGCGCGTTGAAGCGGCGCACATAGCTGCGCCCCAGCCCCTGCATCAGGCGCGACAGCGCCCCCTCGCGGCGCGGCGTGACCAGCAACCACAGGCCCGCGTCCAGCAACGCATAGCCATGGACCTCGACGCCCTCGCGGGCTGCACCGTCACCCAGCAGCGCCAGGAAGGCCTGACGGTCGTCGTCGTCCGAAAACACGGCCTGCCGGTTGTGCCCCTGCCACAGGACCAGGTGGGGCAAATCCGTCACCGACAGGCGGGGCAGGCGTGCCATTCAGCGTCCCCCCGTGCGCTGGACACCGGGGGCGGACAAGCGGCCCAGCCGGGCCTGCAGCGCCACCGCCAATGCCATCCCCACGGCGCAGCACGCAACATTGACCAACCACGTCCAATGCCAGCCCCCCACCCGGGCCGCCAGCCAGGCGACCAAGGGCGGCCCGACGAACTGCCCCAACGACGACAACTGCTGGACCCAGCCCACCGTCGTCGAAACCGTCTGCGGCCCCGGGGCCAGGCGTACCGCCAGGGTGAACAGGGTGCCGGGGATGAGGCCGCCGACCGCCGAAAACACCAACACCGACGCATACGCCCATCCAGCCCCCGCCGTGAAGGTGCCCACCGCCCCCAGGGCCATGGCGGTATAGCCCGACCACAGCAGGGTGCGCGGCGCGACCCCGCGCGCGAGCAGTCGGCCGGCCGCGATGTTGCCCGTGAGGTTGATGCCCGCGGCCAGCGCACTGGCCCAGCCCACCCGGGCGGGCGACCAACCGGCCTCGGTGTAGAGGGTGGGCAAAAACCCGACCACCGCCAGCCATTGCCCGGAGTACATCAAAAACGCCGCGGCGACCAACCACGGCCCAGACGCCGACAGCGTCGAGCGCAGGCCCTGCCATGCCGCGCCCCACGCCCCTCCCGCAACGGCGGCCGGCCCGTCCGGGGCGTCCGGGGCGTCCGGGGCTAATCGCGCGCGCACGGCCACCGCGCACAACACCGCCAAGCCCGCCAGCAAGCCCCACGCCGTACGCCAACCGACGGCGGCATGCAAGGCGGGGGCCAGCAGCAGCCCCGTCGCCGCCCCGATCGGCATATACGCCCCCCACCAGCCCAAGGCGCGGTTGAGCACGGCCGGCTCGGTCACCGACCGGCGCAACAGGCCCGGCGCGGGCAAGACGGCCATCAAGAACCCGAAGCCCTCGATGCCGCGCGTCCACAGCAACAGGTGCGCCGCCGGCACCAGCGCCCCCAGCGCGCTGCCCGCGGCCAGCAATAGCAAACCCGCCATCATGACGCGCCGCGGCCCCAGCCGGTCGGCCAGTTGCCCGAACAGCGCCCCCATGCTCATGCCGGCCAACTGGATCATGGAGAGCAAAAAGCCCCCCTGCACCAGGGTCAGCCCCAGTTCCTGCGCCAGCACGGGCAGCGCCGGGGGCAGTTTGCCCACATGCAGCGCGCTGGCAATGCCCACAGCGACGATCAGCCGCGCCTGCGCCGGCACGGGCTGGCGGTCGCGGGGGCCGGGTTGCGCGCTGGGCATAGGCGGTCAGACGAACAGCCGCTGGCCGGTCAGCCGCTCGTGCTCGCGGATCGCGTAGCGGTCGGTCATGCCGGCGATGTGGTCGGCCACCTGCCGCCGCAGCGACAGCCCGGCGCGGCGCCGCTGCGCGGGCAACCGCGCGGGGTCGGCGCAGTAGGCGCGGTACAGGTCCGCCACCACCTGGCGCGCGCGCGCCGTGGTCTCCATCACCTGCGGGTGGCGGTACAGGTTGACGAGCAGGAAGCGCTTGAGCCGCGCCGACGCCTCGCGCATCGCCGGCGAAAAGCCCAGCAGCGGCGGCTGCGCGCGCACGTCGGCCACGGACTGCACGCCGGCGGCGCTCAGGGCCGTGCGCGTGGCGGCGATCACGTCGTACACCTGCGCGCTGAGCATGCGGCGGATCGCCTCGTACAGCAGCCGCCGTCCCCGCAGGTGCGGATGCTGCGCCAGCGCCTCGCGGCGGAAGGCGTCGAACAGCTCGACCTGCTCCAGTTGCTCCAGCGTCAGCAGGCCGCTGCGCACGCCGTCGTCGATGTCGTGCGCGTTGTAGGCGATCTCGTCGGCGACGTTGGCCAGCTGCGCCTCCAGCGACGGCGACTCGCCGCGCAGGAAGCGCGCCCCCACGCCGCCCGGCTCGCGCGCCTCCAGCCACTCGGCGTTGGCGCGCGCGCAATGCTTCAGGATGCCCTCGCGCGTCTCGAAGCTGAGGTTGAGGCCGTCGAACTCGGGGTAGCGCTCCTCCAGCTCGTCGACCACGCGCAGGCTCTGCAGGTTGTGCTCGAAGCCGCCGTGCGGCTCGTCCGCCCCGCGCGGCTCGGCGGCCCACGGGCCGTCGTCGGCGTGCAGGCAGGCGTTGAGCGCGTCCTGCCCGGCGTGGCCGAACGGCGTGTGCCCCAGGTCGTGCGCCAGCGCGATCGCCTCTACCAGATCCTCGTGCAGGCCCAGCGCACGGGCGATGCTGCGGCCGAGCTGCGCCACCTCCAGCGAGTGGGTCAGCCGCGTGCGGAACAGGTCGCCCTCGTGGTTGAGGAACACCTGCGTCTTGTAGACCAGGCGGCGAAACGCGGTGGAGTGGATGACGCGGTCGCGGTCGCGCTGGAACGGGTTGCGCGTCGGCGCCGGCGGCTCCGGATGGCGCCGGCCGCGGCTGCGCGCGGGGTCGCATGCCCACGGCGCCAGCGTCCCGGCCGGCCAGGGCAGCACGCCCATGGCGGCCACCTCCTCGGCCAGCGTCGGCAGCACCGGGGTCATGGCGCCCTGCCCTTCCTCGCCGGCCGGCGGCTCAGGCGGCGCAGCGCGCCGCGATCACCTCGGCCACCAGCGCATCCGGTGCCGGGCGCACGAAGGCGTGCCCGGCCTCGTCGACGACGACGAAGCGGATCTCGCCGCCCTCGGCCTTCTTGTCCACCCGCATCAGCTCCAGGTAGCGCGCGGCGTTGTCCGGCCCCAACACCGGCGCGCGCACCGGCAGGCCGGCCGCGGCCACCAGCCGCTCCAGCCGCGCCACCCAGGCGGGCGACACCAGCCCGAGCCGGCGCGACAGCTCCGCCGCCATCACCATACCGCAGCCGACCGCCTCGCCGTGCAGCCAGGCGCCGTAGCCGAGGCCCGCCTCGATCGCGTGGCCGAAGGTGTGGCCGAAGTTGAGGATCGCGCGCAGGCCGGACTCGCGCTCGTCCTGCCCGACGACGGCGGCCTTGATCTCGCAGCTGCGCCGCACGGCGTGCGCCAGCGCCGCGGCGTCGCGCGCCACCAGGCGCTGGACATTCGCTTCCACCCAGTCGAGGAAGGCCACGTCAGCGATCGGCCCGTACTTGATAACCTCCGCCAGCCCGGCGGCGAACTCGCGCGGCGGCAGGGTGGCCAGCGTCGCCAGATCGCACACCACCCGCACCGGCTGGTAGAACGCCCCGATCATGTTCTTGCCGAGCGGGTGGTTGATGGCCGTCTTGCCGCCAACCGAGGAGTCCACCTGCGCCAGCAGGGTGGTCGGCACCTGCACGAACGGCACGCCGCGCATATAGCACGCGGCGGCAAAGCCGGTCATGTCGCCGATCACGCCGCCGCCCAGCGCGAACAGCACCGTCTTGCGGTCCGCCCCGGCGGCCAGCAGCGCGTCGAAGATGCGGTTGAGCGTCGACCAGTCCTTGTGCGCCTCGCCGTCGGGCAGCACCACTTCCAGCACACGCGCGTAATGCGGCTGCAGCGCTGCGCGCAGCCGCGCCAGGTACAGCGGCGCCACCACCGTGTTGGTGACGATGGCCGCGGTGGCCGCGCGCGGCAGACCGGCCCAGGTGGCCGGATCGTCCAGCAGGCCAGTGCCGATGACGATGGGGTAGCTGCGCTCCCCGAGGTCGATGCTCAACGTGTGCAGCACGGTGGCGGGGGATGCGGATGCGGGGGCTTCGGCGATGGCGGCAGCGGCGGCGGGCGTGGACATACCACGAGTTTAGCCCGCCGTCGCGCCCCGGGCCGCCTCCGCGCCCAGCTCCAGCTGCATCAGGATCATGTTGACGAGCGTGGCCACCGACGGGCGCCCGGTCTCGATCACGTAGTGCGCCGTCTCGCGGTACAGCGGGTCGCGCACCCCGTGCAGCTCGCGCAGGCGCTGCAGCGGATCGGCCACCTGCAGCAGTGGGCGCGTGCGGTCATGGCGCAGCCGGCGCATCAGCTCCTCCGGCGTGGAGCGCAGGTAGAACACCCGGCCGCGCGCACGCAGCCGCTGCCGGTTGGCCGGCCGCAGCACCGCCCCGCCGCCGGTGGACAGCACGCACGACTCGCCGCGCGTCAGCTCGTCCAGCACTGCCTCCTCCACGTCGCGGAAGGGCTCCTCGCCCTCCCGCTCGAAGAACTCGCGAATGCTGCAGCCGAGCCGCTCCTCGATCACGGCGTCGGAATCGACGAATGGCAGCTGCAACCGCCACGCCAGCTGCCGGCCGACCGTGGTCTTGCCGGCGCCGGGGAGGCCGATGAGGATGACCCGACCAGCCATTACGGGGCAGGACAGTTGGGATTGGTGTTCACCACCGTCACCACCGCTGTCCCAATCGATCCATTGCTGTCGAGGACCGTCAGCGTCACGGGGGTATCTGCCGCCACGCAAGTGGTGCCCGACACCGTACCGACGAAGGAACCGGGCGTCTTGATCGAACCATCGGCATTGAACTCCGGCGCCGTGACCGCCGACACAGACACCAGTCCCGGGAAACTGCTGAGAACCGTCGGCACACCCTTGGCCGCCGTCAAGACACTGAACTTCAACGACGAACCGGACTGCTCTCCCAGACTCACCGCCGAGGGCGAAACACGGATTTGTGTCGTGGCCGTATTGATCGTGACTTTCGTCTTCACCATCTTGCCGACAGCATCGGAAAACACCACATCGACCTCACCCGTGGCCAGCAGACCGAGAATCTCGAACTCGCTGTCCGATCCCGGAAGCAGCCGGACTTGGATGGCTGCGGGAATACCGCCTGCGATGGAGTATGGCTTTTGCCCCCCGGACAGCACCACCGTCGCAGGGATACCAATCGGCAAAGTCAAACTGTCCGAAGAAATGCGCAGCTCCGGTGAGCCCACCGTCACCGCCACTTCCAACTCCTTGCCGGCGGCGTCTCGGATACGAACCTTCATGTCGCCGATGGCCACCCCCTGAATGCTCCATTCCTCCGCATTCAGCTGGGTGACGGTCGCGACCAAGGGTGCGCTGCCAGTAATGGTGTAGGGCTTCACCCCACCGCTGACACGGAAGGTGCGCGCCTGTGATGACCCCACCCCAATCGTCAGCGCAGCCGGGGCTGTCGTGTACAGGGGCACACTCGTCCCCACCGTCACGGACACCGTTTTGCTCGTGCCGGCATAGTCCGTGACAATCACGTTGGTAGACGCCCCCGGCGCGATGCCACCAACGACCAGCGAATTGCCATCCATGGCCGCCACGGCCACGGCGGCTTCGGAGGTCACCGCGCGATAGGGCGGCACGCCACCGGTCACGGGAAGCAGTTTGGACTCACCCGGCAAAACGGTGACCGCAGACACCCCACCGACCGAAAGCGCGCCCGTGTTCGGATTCGCACCGGGGGAACCGCCACCACCACCGCAGGCCACGGTCAGCAGACCGGCGATGAGTGCAGCGATCGCCAACAACGGCTTCATAGGCCAACGGATGAACCAGCGTTCCATATTCACAACCTCATTGGAAGGGCGTCGCCGCGCCATCGACGATGTACGGGGTCAGGAAGATCACCATCTCGCGCTTCTGGGTGTCGCGGTTACGGCTCTTGAACAAGTTGCCGACTACCGGCACGTCTCCGAGCACTGGCACCTTGTCGACACCTTGCGACTCCTCATGCTCGAATATGCCCCCGATCATCACGGTACCGCCATTCTCCACCATGACGTCGGTCTGCACTTCACGCACATCCAGCTGCGGCCCGGCGTCGGTGATGCGCAGCAGACGGTTCTTCGCGGCCTTCAGTTTCACCATCACCTGCCCGGAGGGCGTGATCTGCGGCTCCACCTCAAGCTGCAGGTTAGCGTCGATAGTCTCGATGACATCCTCAATCTGACCGTTGGCAGCCTGTCGCCGACGGATGAAGCGGATCTGGTCGCCCTGCTTGATGGTCGCCTTGGTCAGGTCACCCGTGAGCACACGGGGACTGGAAATGATTCGCCCCTGGTTGTCCGACTCCAGTGCCGACAGCTCCAGGTTCAGAAAGCGGTTGGCCGCCGGACTGAAGAGGGAGATCGCGAACCGCGGCACTTCCGCCCCAGACAGGCCGCTGCGCGCCGGCAGGCTGACGAATGTCGTGTTCGCGTTGGTCATCAGGTTGGCAGTCTGCCCGGTGGTCGACGTGATGGCGTCGTAGGAGCCAGCAATGGCGGCGCGCGCAGTCCCCCCGACGCTGTAGCCTGCATCGCCGCCGCGGATCGTGCGCAGGTCAGCCCCACCCAGCCGCACGCCCAGCGAGCGGCTGAAGCCCTCGCGCGCCTCGACGATACGTGCCTGGATCATGACCTGCCGCCTCGGCGTGTCGACCTTAGCCATAAACTGACGCACCGCCTCCAGCCGCGAGGCCACGTCGGTGACGAACACCTGGTTGGTGCGCACATCGGCAATGACCGAGCCGCGCGGTGACAGCAGGCGATTGGTGCTGGCGTTCTCGCCCGATCCGGTGTTGACGCCTTGCCGAAGGGCCTCGGCCGCCTCCTGCGCCTTGGCGAAGTTGAGCCGGAAGGTCTCCGTCTGCAACACCTCGAGAGCCTCGAGCTTCTTGTTGACCTCCCGCCGTGCCACGGCCTCGTCGTCCAGCTCCTTCTTCGGCGCCACGCGAATGACATTCCCCGTCTTGGTCATGCCCAGCTGTTTGGCCTCCAGGATGATGTCCAGCGCCTGGTCCCAGGGCACGTCCTTCAGGCGCAGGGTCAGGTTGCCCTGCACGGTGTCCGCGGTGATGATGTTGAAGTTGGTGAAGTCTGCAATCACCTGCAGCAGCGAGCGCACGTCGATGTTTTGGAAGTTGAGGGACAACTTCTCGCCGCTGTACTTGGGCCCCTGCACGAGCCGGTTGGGATCGGGCTTGACCGGGCGCACCTCCAGCACGAACTGGTTGTCGCTCTGGTAGGCGCTGTGCTCCCACTCGCCGGTGTTTTCCACCAGCAGGCGCACGCGGTCGCCGGTCTGGGTGGCGGTGACGGTGCGCACCGGGGTGCCAAAGTCGGTCACGTCCAAGCGCCGGCGCAGGCCCTCGGGTAGCGACGTGCGCAAAAACTCCACCACCAGATTGCGCCCTTGCGGCCGAATGTCCACCCCGGTTTGCGGGTTGCCCAATTCCACGATCAGGCGGCCGGCGCTGTCCTCGCCACGGCGAAAGTCGATGTCGCTCAGGGCCGTCGTGCCGCTGACCGCAGGGCCGCTGTCGAAGGTGGTGGTGCCCACCGCAGCCGAGGCGGCCGGCGCGACAGCGGGCGCGTTTTGCAGGGTGACGAACAGCACGTTGCCCTGGACCTGGGTGTCGTAGGGCACGGCGCGGTTGAGGTTGAGGACCAAGCGCGTGCGACCACCGGCCTCGATGACATTGACCGAGCGCAGATTGCCCTGGTTGATCTCGATCAGCCCCTGGCCGGTGGCGTTGGTGGTCGCGGGGAAATCCAGCGCGATGCGCGCGGGCGTCTGGATGGTGAACGCGGCGGGCAGGGCCTTCAGGGGTTCGGTGGTTTCGATGCGAATGACTTCGTTGCCGCTGCTGAAGCCCGCCGAGACGGAGCGGATGGCCCCTTGGGCCTGCGCCCAACCGCTCGCCAGGACAACCGCGGCCGCCAGGGCGAACGACATCCACCGCCGGCCCCGGGGCCGGCGCTGCGGTGCATCACCGGGTGATCGATGTGCGAAGGTCATTTGCCGGTTCCTTCCTGTAGCTGCAAGGTGGCGGTGCGCTCGATCCACTCGCCGGCAGCGTCCTGCACGATCTCGCGCAGCGTGATCTGATTGTCGGAGATGGCGGTCACCCGCCCGTAGTTTTGACCCAGATAATTGCCCGCCGCCACCTGATAGAGCAAACCGTTGACGCGGACCAGCGCCACGCGGCGCCCGCCCTTGTCCAGCAGGCCCACCATGGCAATCGCGTCAAGGGGGAAGTCCTCCAGCGGCTCGCGGCGCCGGCGCATTTCGGACTCGATCAAGCGCGACACCGCCCCGCTGGCCGCGTCGCTGCGCAGCACGCGGACCAGCTTTTCCTCGCTGAAGGGGGCCAGGGTATCGCCCCCTTCGTACGCCTGCGGCTGGTAGGCGATGGGCGGCTGGATGGGCGTCACCTTGGGCTGCGCCGATGCGCGCTGACGCGCCATCCACTGCGCCAGATCCTCGTCGTTGCCGCCGGAGCAGCCCAACAACCCCGCCGACACGGCCACGATGGCGAGACCGCCCCAAACGGATCGCAGGGGATGCGCGCGCGGGGTCATTTCTTGCCTCCCTGGGCCGCTTTGGCCGCCGACTTCTGGGCCAGCACTTCGTCGGGGTCCAGATAGCGGAAGGTCTTGGCGGTGGCCTCCATGGTCAGCAGGTCGTTGCGGTTGGCCACCGGGTTGATCGACACATTGTTGAGCGTCACGATGCGCGACAGATGGGCAATGTCGGAGACGAACATGCCAATGTCGTGGTAGGAGCCGCTCACACGCACGGTGATGGGCAGCTCGGCATAGTAGTCGCGCACCGTCTCCTGCCCGGGGCGGAAGAGCTCGAACTGCAACCCGCGGCCGATGCCGGCCTGGTTGATGTCGGACAGCAGGGCATCCATCTCGGCTCGGTTAGGCAGTTGCTTTTCCAGTTGCGCGACGTATTGCCGCACCTGCTCCAGTTGCGCCTTCAGCGCGTCGAGGGCGACGGCCTTGGCGACCTTTTGCGTGTATTCGGTGCGCAGCTCGCCCTCGCGCCGCTGGGCAGCTTCGAGCGCATCGCGGCGGTCGGACAACCAGACGTACCACAGCGCCACGACGATGAAGACCGCCACCGCCACCAGCAGCAAGGCCCGCGGCAGCGCCGGCCAGCGGGACGGATCGTTGGGGTCCAGCCCGCTGAACTGGCGCTGCAGGGTCTGCTGCAGATCGGCCCAGTCGATGGAGGAGGGTTTGCGTTTGGAGGCCATGGTGTCGTCCGGTTGCGGGGTCAGACCGCCCCGCCCTTGCCAGCGGGGGCCGGCGCCCCGCCGCCCGCCTTGTCCGCCCCCTCGCCCTTGCCCTGCACGACGCGCAGCGCAAAGTTGAAGACCCGGCGCTGCCCGCCCGGGTTGAAGTTCTGGGTGCCGGCCGTGATCTCGATGAGCTGCGGCTGCCGCAGCCAGGGGCTCTGGGTGGACAGGTTGCGCAGCAGCTCGGAGACGCGCTCCTGCGACTGGGCCACCCCGGTGATCGCGATGCCGCTGCCCTCCTGCTTGATCGAGCGCAGGTACACCCCGTCGGGCAGCCGCCGCACCAGCTCGTTGAGCAGGTGAACCGGCAGGTTGCGGTCGGCCTGCAGGCTCTCGACGGCGTCCTGGCGCGCCTTGAGGGCATCCAGCTCGGTTTGCAGGGTGGCGATTTCCTTGATCTGCTGGTCGAGCTTGGCGATTTCGGCCTGCAGCTGCTGGTTGCGCCCCTGCTGGGCGGCGATGCGCGCCTCGAAAACCGTGTACACCACGCCCGCCAGCGCCACACCGGCAAGCGCCGCCAGCGCCAGATGCACGAAGAATGCCTCGCGCCGCCTCTTGCGCGCCCACTCGCGGTGGGGCAGCAGGTTGATGGCGATCATGGCATGAACCTCCGCAAGGCCAGCCCCGTGGCCACCAGGTAGGACGTCGCCTCCATGGCCAGGCGCGCGGCGGGCAGGTTGGGTGGCAGGGTCATGCCCTCGAAGGGATTGAGCACACTGGTGGCAAAGCCCGTCTGGGTCATGACCGCCTCGGCCACGCCGGGCAGGCTGGCCGCACCGCCGGACAGCAGGATGTGGTCCACCTTGTTGTGCGGCGTGCTGGTGAAAAAGAACTGCAGCGCACGGCCCAGCTCCTGCCCCAGGGTGTCCAGAAACGGCTGCAGCACCGTCTGCGGGTAGTCGGCCGGCAGGCCGTTGCCGGTTTTCTTTTTCTGCTCCGCCTCTTCCAGGGAAATGCCGTACTGGCGCGCAATCACCTGGGTCAGCGCCGCGCCGCCGACCGGTTGGTCGCGCTCGTAGATCATCTCGTCGTTGCGGATGACCTGCAAGCCCGTGGACTGCGAGCCGATCTCGAACAATGCGACGAGCAGGTTGTTGCCCTGATTGGGCAGCCGCTCGATGGCCCGGCGCGCAGCCAGCCGCGACGCGTAGGACTCGACGTCCATGATCACCGGGTTGAGGCCCGCTGCCTCGGCCAGCCCCTGCCGGTCGGACACCTTCTCCTTGCGGGAGGCGGCCACCAGCACCTCGTTATACCCAGGGGCGGTGGCCGACGGTCCAATGACGCAAAAGTCCAGCGCGACTTCGGACAGCGGGAAGGGAATCAGTTGCGCCGCCTCCGCCTCGACCTGGACTTCCAGCTCGTCCTCCGTCAGGCCGGCGGGCAGGCTGACCTTGCGCGTGATCACCGCCGAGCCGGGCAGGGCCAGCGCGACGTTCTTGGTCTTGGTGCCGGCCTTGCGCACCAGGCGGCGCAGCGCCTCGGCCACCTCGTCGAACTTCTCGATATTGCCCTCCGCGATCCAGCCCTTGTCCAGCGGCTCGATCGCGCAGTGCAGCAAGGCATAGCCGCCATTGCGCCCGCGGCCCAGCTCCACCAGCTTCAGGGTGGTGGAGCTGATGTCGATGCCGAGCAGCGGGGCTGGCTCGCGGCTGAACAGTGATCCGAATGCAGTCAAATCCCACCCCATGGGCCGGACCGGACCGGCCTGCACAATGCCCATTGCGTTCAAAATCCTAGCAGTAACGCCCCGCATCGCCCAGAGAAATCTCGCGCAGCATCGCACCGCACCGCACCGCACCGCCCGCGCCCGTTGCCTGGAACCGACACCGGCCGCTTCCTATAATGCGGGCGCCATGCTCCGGCACCCCCGGCCCGCTCCATGTCCCGACCCCCATCC
>NZ_VJOO01000012.1 GCF_007556755.1 Tepidimonas fonticaldi
ACAAGCGCCGCAACGAAATCGAGCGCCTGTTGCGCCGTCTGAAAGGGTTCCGCCGCATCTTCAGCCGCTTCGACAAGCTCGACGTCATGTTCGCGGCCTTCATCCACTTCGCACTGATCGTCGAATCGTTGCGATAGTGTTAACAGGCCCTAGCCGAAATCGCCGGCCAGCGCCACCGTCACCAGATCGCCGCGGTGCGCCATTGCGCTCGCCCCGCGTCAGTCGGTCCAGCCGTCCGCCTGGGCCAGGGCCTCGTCCATCCAGCGCGCCAGCCCCGCATCCCGCGCGTCGGCCTGCGCCACGCGCGCGCTCTGCTGCCGGCACGCTTGGGCAAAGCCGGGCTGGCGCGTGTCCGGCACCCAGAGCTGAACCAGCCGCAGGCCGCTGCGGCGCTTGCGCTCGCGGGCACGGGCGACACGGACGGCGGCGGGGGTGGACACGGCGCAGGCTCCTCGTTGCAACATGTTGCAGCATAGCACCGGCCGCGGTGGCGGTGCAACGGGCCGGCGCTACCCCGCGCGGCGCGCCTGCTCGTACAGTTCCTCGACCTTGGGGATGTTGGCCTCCAGGTCGCGGATCCGGCTCGGGCCGCTGGGGTGGGTGGAGAGGAACTCCAGCCCGTTGCCGCCGGCGACCTGCGCCATCTTCTGCCACAGCGCGACGCTGGCGCGCGGGTCGTAGGCGCCGCGCGCGGCCAGCTCCAGCCCGACCAGGTCGGCCTCGGTCTCATCCTCGCGGCTGAACTTGAGCGACAGCAGCTGCGTGCCCAGGTCCGCCGCCAGCCGGCCGAGGTCGCCCAGCCCGAGCAGCTGCGCGCCGAGCGACAGGCCAAGGCCGGTGGCCTGCGTCTTGGCGATGCGCGAGCGCGCGTGCTCGCGCAGCGCGTGCGCCATCTCGTGGCCCATGACCATCGCCGCCTCGTCGTCGTTCAGCTGCAGCTGGTCGAGGATGCCGGTGAAGAAGGCGATCTTGCCGCCCGGCATGCAGAAGGCGTTGATCTGCTTGCTGCCGATCAGGTTGACCTCCCAGCGCCACTGGCGCGCGCGCTCGTTCCACGGCAGCGCATGCGGCACCAGCCGCTGGGCAATCGTGCGCAGCCGGCGCAGCTGCGGGTGGCCGTCCGGCGCCAGCGCGCCCTTGGCGCGCGCCTGCGCCAGCAGTTGGGCATATTGTTGGCTGGCTGCGGATTCCAACTGCGCGGCGGGCACCAGCGAGCGCAGCGCGGAGGGCTGCCCCACCTGCACCTGGCCCCAGACCGGCGCCAGCGCACTCGCCCCGGCCGCCGCCGTCGCCGCGCGCAAAAATCCCCGTCGGCCCGACAGGGCGGCTCGAGCATCGCACATCCAGCACATGGGTGCATGATAGGCACAATCGGTGGCCTGTGTCGTGACCGATCGTGTCATTTGTAACCCCGTCACCCGACCGCATCCATGTCCGCACCGCCTGCCCGTCCCGCCGATTCGTCCCCGCACGCCCCGTGGTGGCGGGTGCTGTGGGATTGGCGTGTGCCCGCGATGGCGGCGCTGGGGTTTTCCGCGGGTTTGCCGCTGCTGCTGATTTTTTCCTCGCTGTCCCTCTGGCTGGGTGAGGCGGGGGTGGAGCGCCGGGCGGTCACGTTCTTCAGCTGGGCGGCGCTGGCGTATTCGTTCAAGTTTGTGTGGGCGCCGTTGGTGGACCGGCTGCCGTTGCCGGGGCTGACGGCGCGCCTGGGGCGGCGGCGCGCCTGGCTGCTGGCGGCCCAGGTGGGGGTGGTCGTGGCCATCTTGGGGATGGCCAGCACCGACCCGGCCGCGGGCCCGGCGGCGCTGGTGCGCATGGCGGGGTTTGCGGTGCTGCTGGGCTTCATGTCCGCCACGCAGGACATCGTCATCGACGCCTACCGCATCGAGATTGCGGCCCCCGAGCAGCAGGGGGTGCTGTCGTCGGCCTACATCGCGGGCTACCGCATCGGTATGGTGGTGGCGGGGGCAGGGGTGCTGTTTTTGGCCGCGGCATGGGGATCGACCAAGGGGGGGTACGACTACGGCGCATGGGCGGCGGCCTATGCGGTGGCGGCGCTGGCCATGGTGACGGGCCTGGTGACCACGGCGCTGGTGCCGGAGCCCCGCCTTTCCGACGCCGAGGCGCCCGCCCCCGCGGGCGAGCACGCCCGCTTGCTGGCGGTGTTTGCGCTGGCGGTCGCGGCGTTCGTCGGGGTGTTCTGGTCCCTGGGGGCGGCCGGCACCGCGTTGGGCGCGGGGGCGCTGGGGCCGTTGCCGACGCTGGGGTGGGAGGGCGTGCGCCTGGCCGTGGCGCTGGGGGTGGCCTTTGTCACGGGCGGGCTGCTGGTGCGAGCGGGGGTGGCCAGCCGGGTGGCCGCGCGGCAGACGTGGGTGGAGCCGGTGCGGGCGTTTTTCGTGCGCCACGGCTGGGCGGATGCGGCGCTGCTGCTCGCGATCATCGGCCTGTACCGCATCTCCGACATCGTGTTGGGGGTGATTTCGAACGTTTTCTACCAGGACCTGGGGTTTTCCAAACCGGACATTGCGACGGCGGTCAAGACCTTTGGGGTCATCGTCAGCATCGCTGGGGGATTTTTGGGCGGCATTCTGGCGACGCGCATGGGGGTAATGCGCTCGTTGTGGTGGGGGGCCGTGCTGTCGGCCCTGACCAATCTGGGGTTCGTTGGGCTGGCCCTGGCCGGGCCGCAGCGGCCCTTCCTGTATGCGGTGGTGGCGGCGGACAACCTGGCCGCGGGCTTTGCCAGCGCGGCATTCGTCGCGTTTTTGTCCAGCCTGACGCAGGTGCGCTTCACGGCGGTGCAGTACGCCATCTTCAGCTCGCTCATGACCCTGCTGCCCAAGGCTCTGGGCGGCTACTCGGGCGGTATGGTCGATGCGTTGGGCTACCCCGGGTTCTTCGTGCTGACGTCGGTTCTGGGGGTGCCCGTGCTGCTGCTGGTGACGTGGGCCGGGCGGCGGCTGGCGCCCGACGCGCGCTGAACGGGGCGCCGCCTCCCCCAAACAGGGGAGGCGGCGCGGCGCTTTTTGCGCGCACAATTGGATCCGGACGCTGTCACACGCCCACGCGCCCTGGCCCAACACAACAACACCCATCAGGGCCAAAGCCAGGGGCCCGACACGGCCCCGGTATTGGCCGGGGCGTGTCGGCAACCCCCGCCGTGTGCCAGGCGCGGCGGGCGGATTGCCCGTCTGCGGTCGTCCACCGAATCCCAACGACGTCCTGTGATGGACTTTGGCCGCCGCAGCTCAACCCCGGCGGCTTTTTTCTGCCGGGTTGGGTGGCGCTGGGGGCGGCGCCCGCGCGCTCAGGCCGGCGCCGGGCGGGGTACCGGCCGCGGGCGGCCTTGCTCGTCGATGGCCACGTAGGTCAGCGTCGCTTCGGTCACCTTCACGCATTGGTAGTGGGGGCGCTGGCGCTCGGCCCACACCTCCACCTGCACCGTGATCGACGTGTTGCCGATGCGCACGATGGTGCCGTAGAAGCTGAGCAGGTCCCCGACCTTGACCGGCTGCTTGAACAGGAACTGGTTGACGGCGACGGTCGCAAAGCGCCCGCCCATGTGCCGTGCCGGGATGACCGACCCCGCCAAATCCACCTGGGCCATGACCCAGCCGCCAAAAATGTCGCCGTTGGCGTTGACATCGGCGGGCATGGGGATGACCCGCAAAACCAGCTCCTTGTCCTGCGGCAACGAGGCGTCGGCGGCGGGCGGGGTGTCCGTGCTTGAGGGTACGATGGCGTCTGTCATGAACCCGATTGTCGATCATGCGTGAGCGTGCCATGGCCGGCGCCGCGCCGCGACCCTTGCCCGCTGCCGCCGCGCCGGCGCGCAGCGACGGCCAGACGCTGCGCCGCCTGTTGCCGTATTTGTGGGAATACCGCTGGCGCGTGGCCGCGGCCCTGGTCCTGATGGTGGGGGCCAAGCTGGCCACGGTGGGCGTGCCGCTGTTGCTCAAAGAGCTGGTGGACGCCCTGACGCCGCTGCCGGGCCTGTCCGCGCAGGCAACGGGGCTGCTCGTGGTGCCGGTGGGGCTTTTGCTGGCGTACGGCGCGCTGCGGCTGTGCGCGACGCTGTTTGCCGAGCTGCGCGAGCTGGTGTTCCTCAAGGCCACCGAGGGCGCCACCCGCGCCATCGCGCTGCAGGTGTTTTCGCATCTGCATGCGCTGAGCCTGCGCTTTCACTTGGAGCGCCAGACCGGGGGGCTGACCCGCGACATCGAGCGAGGCACGCGCGCGGTGCAGTCGCTGATCTCGTATTCGCTCTACAGCGTGGTGCCCACGCTGATCGAGGTGGCGCTCGTGCTGGCGTTGCTGGGCACCCGGTTCGAGGCGTGGTACGTCTGGACGACGGGGCTGGCGCTGGTGGCGTATGTGGCGTTCACGGTCAAGGTGACCCAGTGGCGCACCGGTATCCGGCGCCAGATGAACGAGCTGGAGTCGGCTAGCCAGACCCGGGCGATCGATGCGCTGCTCAATTACGAAACGGTCAAGTACTTCGACAACGAGGCCTGGGAAGCACGCCGCTATGCCGACAGCCTGGACCGCCTGCGGCGCGCGCGGGTGCGCACGCAGGCCTCGCTGTCGCTGCTCAACGCGGGCCAGCAGCTCATCATCGTCGTGGCCCTCGTGGCCATACTGTGGCGCGCCACCGTCGCGGTGACCGAAGGGCGCATGACGCTGGGCGATCTGGTCATGATCAATGCCTTCATGATCCAGCTGTACCTGCCGCTGAACTTTCTGGGGGTGCTGTACCGCGAGATCCGCCAGGGTCTGACCGATCTGGGGCGGATGTTCGATCTGCTGGAGCGGGAGTGCGAGGTGCGCGATGCCCCCGATGCGCGCGAACTGGCTGTGGCGCACGCACCGCAGGTGCGCTTCGAGGCGGTGCGTTTTGGCTATGAGCGCGAGCGCGACATTCTGCACGGCGTGGACTTGGTCATTCCGGCCGGGCGCACGGTGGCGGTGGTCGGCCCTTCGGGTTCGGGCAAATCGACGCTGGCGCGGCTGTTGTACCGCTTCTACGACGTCGGCCGCCCGGGCGACGACGACGCGGCCCGCGCGGCGGCGGGGCGCATCACCGTGGATGGCCACGATGTGCGCCACGTCACCCAGGCCAGCCTGCGCCGGGCCATCGGCATCGTGCCGCAGGACACGGTGCTGTTCAACGACACCATCGAATACAACATCCGCTACGGGCGCCCCGATGCGACGGCCGACGAGGTCCGCGAGGCGGCGCGGGCGGCCCACATCCTCGACTTCATCGAGCGCCTGCCACAGGGCTGGCAGACGGTCGTGGGCGAGCGCGGCCTCAAGCTCTCGGGCGGCGAAAAGCAGCGCGTCGCCATTGCGCGCACCCTGCTCAAGAACCCCCCGATTCTGATCCTGGACGAGGCCACCTCCGCCCTGGATTCGGCCAACGAGCGCGCCATCCAGGCCGAGCTGCGCCGGCTGGCGCGCGACCGCACGACGCTGGTCATCGCCCACCGGCTGTCCACCGTGGTCGATGCGCACGAGATCGTGGTGCTGGAGCACGGCCGCATCGTCGAGCGCGGCCGCCACGCCGATTTGCTGGCGCAAGGGGGCCGGTATGCCCAGATGTGGGCGTTGCAGCAAAGCGGTGCCGACGGCGCCTGATCGGACCGGCGGGGCACGGGGAGGAAGGCATGGAAACCAAGTGGCTCGAAGACTTCGTCAGTCTGGCCGAGACGCGCAGCTTCAGCCGCTCGGCGCAGTTGCGCCACGTCACGCAGCCGGCGTTCTCGCGCCGCATCCAGTCGCTGGAGGCGTGGGCCGGGGTGGACCTGGTGGACCGCTCCTCGTACCCCACCCGCTTGACCGAGGCCGGCCAGACGCTGTACGCCCAGGCCATCGAAATCCTGCACACCCTCCAGACCACGCGGGCGCTGCTGCGCCAGCACACGGCGGTGGCCAAGGACACGATCGAGTTTGCCGTGCCGCACACGCTGGCGTTCACCTTCGTGCCGGCGTGGCTGTCGCGGCTGCGGGCGGAGCTCGGGCCGATCAAGACGCGGTTGGTGGCGCTGAATGTGCACGACGCGGTGATGCGGTTGACCGAAGGCGGGTGCGATCTGCTGCTGGCGTATCACCACGCGTCGCAGCCGATCGAGCTGGACGCCGCGCGCTACGAGATGCTGCCCCTGGGGCGCGAGGTGCTGGCCCCTTTCAGCCGGCCCGGCCCCGATGGGCGGCCGCTGATGCGCCTGCCTGGTGCGGCCCGTGCACCGGTGCCGTACCTGGCCTATGCCCCGGGCGCGTATTTGGGGCGGGTGGTGGACTGGGTGCTGCGCCAGTCCGCCGAGCCGGCCTACCTGGACCGGGTGTACGAGACCGACATGGCCGAGAGCCTCAAGGCCATGGCCATCGAGGGGCACGGGGTGGCCTTTTTGCCGACCAGCGCGGTCCAGCCGGCGCTGGCCGACGGCCGGCTGGTGCCCGCCGCCCCGCGGGAGGGCACTTGGCAAGGCGAGCTGGACATCCGTCTGTACCGCGCGCGCGGCGGGCGCCCCAAGGCCGCCGCCCAGCGGTTTTGGGAGGATGTGCAACGCCTGGGCGGCGCGCCCCCCTGACCGCCGGCGCGCATGGCGCGGGTTTTTTCCCGGGCCTGGCATGGCGGATGCTTGTAAGATTCGCGTTACCGTTCATCCCAATGGAAAGGATTGCTGCATGAAGAAGCAACTGCTGGCACTGGCCCTGACGGCCCTGGCGGCCACCGCCGCGAACGCCCAGGCCAACGACACCCTGGCCAAGATCAAGTCCACCGGCTCGGTCACCATGGGGGTGCGCGAATCGTCGGGCGTGCTGTCCTACACGCTGGGCGATGGCAAGTACACGGGCTATCACGTCGAGATCTGCCAGCGCGTGCTGGGCGACATCCAGAAGCAGCTCGGCCTGGCCAAGCTGGACATCAAGTACCAGCCGGTGACCTCGCAGAACCGCATCCCGCTGGTGCAAAACGGCACCGTGGACATCGAGTGCGGCTCCACCACCAACAACCAGGCGCGCCAGCGCGACGTGGCCTTTGCCGTCACCACCTTCGTCGAGGAGGTGCGCATCGCGGTCAAGGCCAACTCGGGCATCAATTCGATCAAGGACCTCAACGGCAAGAACGTCGCGACCACCACCGGCACCACGTCGGTGCAGACGCTGCGCAAGCACGAGCGCGCCGGCGGCGTGGACTTCAAGGAGGTGTACGGCAAGGACCACGCCGACAGCTTCCTGCTGCTCGAGTCGGGCCGCGCCGACGCCTTCGTGATGGACGGCTCGCTGCTGGCCGGCCTGATCGCCCGCTCCAAGAATCCGGCCGACTTCAAGATCGTCGGCGAGGTGCTCAGCGTCGAGCCCATCGCCATCATGTTCCGCAAGGACGACCCGGCGTTCAAGAAGGCGGTGGACGACTCCATCGTCGCGATGATGAAGTCCGGCGAGCTGGCCAAGATCTACGACAAGTGGTTCATGCAGCCCACGCCGCCGAGCAATGTGCGCATGAACATGCCGATGAGCGAGGCCCTCAAGGCCGCCATCGCCAGCCCGAACGACCGGCCGATGGAGGCCTACGCGGCCAAGTAACCGGTCCCGAAGGCGCTGCTGAACCCCGGGCGCGTCCGGCGCCTCGGGGTCTTTTGTTTTGGTACGGGAGCACATCGCATGCAATGGGACTGGCAGGTGTTCTGCGAGGACACCATTACCCGCGACGTCCAGCCGCGCTGCTTTGGGCAGGGCGGTGACATCACTTACCTCGACTGGATGCTGTCCGCCTGGGGCTGGACGGTGTCGGTGTCGCTGTTGGCCCTGGTGCTGGCGCTGCTGGCGGGCAGCGTGATCGGCACCCTGCGCACCTTGCCCGGCAGCCCCTGGGTCGTGCGCTTGGGCAACGCCTGGGTCGAGCTGTTTCGCAACATTCCGCTGCTGGTGCAGATTTTTTTGTGGTACCACGTCATTCCGGCGCTGGTGCCGGCGCTCAAGGGCGTGCCCGGCTTCGTGCTGGTGGTGATCGCACTGGGCCTGTTCACCTCGGCGCGGATTGCCGAGCAGGTCAAGTCCGGCATCCAGGCCCTGCCGCGCGGCCAGCGCTACGCCGCGCTGGCGCTTGGACTCACCACCGCGCAGGCCTACCGGTATGTGCTGCTGCCGATGGCGTTTCGCATCATCATCCCGCCGCTGACGAGCGAGACGATGAACATCTTCAAGAACTCGTCGGTGGCGTTTGCCGTGTCGGTGGCGGAGCTGACGATGTTCGCGATGCAGGCGCAGGAGGAGACCGCGCGCGGCATCGAGATCTATCTGGCGGTCACGGGGCTGTACATCGTTTCGGCGTTTGCGATCAACCGGCTGATGGCCTTCATCGAGCGGCGCGTGCGCGTGCCGGGTTTCATCGCCAGCGGCGCGGCGGGGGGGCACTGAGATGCTCAACCTCGACTGGTCCTTCTACCGCTGGGACGTCATCAGCAGCTTCGTGCTCAAGGGGCTGCAGTTCAGCCTGCTGCTGACGGTGGTGGCCACCCTGGGCGGCGTGGCGGTTGGCACGGTGCTGGCGCTGATGCGGCTGTCCGGCCGCCGATGGCTGGAGCTGCCCGCCACCATCTACGTCAACGGCATGC
Organism: Tepidimonas fonticaldi; assembly: GCF_007556755.1. GTDB lineage: Bacteria > Pseudomonadota > Gammaproteobacteria > Burkholderiales > Burkholderiaceae_C > Tepidimonas > Tepidimonas fonticaldi. Next base: position 8,622 of record NZ_VJOO01000012.1, read on the forward strand.
GCAGCATTCCGCTGGTGATGGTGATTCTGTGGTTCTTCCTGCTGGTGCCGTTCGTCATCGGCCGGCCGATCGGTGCGGAGCTGTCGGCGATCATCACCTTCATCGCGTTCGAGGCGGCCTACTTCAGCGAGATCGTGCGCGCCGGTATCCAGTCCATCCCGCGCGGGCAGGTGATGGCCGGCCACGCTCTGGGGCTGACGTATGGTCAGAACATGCGCCTGGTGATCCTGCCGCAGGCGTTTCGCAACATGCTGCCGGTGTTTCTGACGCAGACCATCATTCTGTTCCAGGACACCTCGCTGGTGTACGCGATCGGGGCCTACGACATGCTCAAGGGCTTCGAGGTCGCGGGCAAGAACTACGGCCGCCCCATCGAGGCCTATCTGGCTGCCGCGGTGGTGTACTTCGCCATCTGCTACGGCTTGTCGGCGCTGGTCAAGCGCCTGCACGCCCGCATCGCCATCATCCGTTGAACCCCGGGACCGCAGGGCTGCCGACACCGCGGCCCGCGCGCTCCCCATCCGAACGCTGAGGAGTCGTCATGGAACGACCGATGATCGAACTGAAGAACGTGTCCAAATGGTACGGCGCCGTGCAGGTGCTCAACGACTGCTCCACCGCGATCCGCAAGGGCGAGGTGGTGGTGGTTTGCGGGCCGTCGGGCTCCGGCAAATCGACGCTGATCAAGACCATCAACGCGCTGGAGCCGATCCAGAAGGGCGAGATCTGGGTCAACGGCCAGCCGGTGCACGACCCCAAGACCAACCTGCCCAAGCTGCGCAGCCACGTCGGCATGGTGTTCCAGCACTTCGAGCTGTTTCCGCACCTGACGGTGACCGAGAACCTGACGCTGGCGCAGATCAAGGTGCTGGGCCGCAACCCGGAGGACGCCAAGAAGCACGGGCTGAAGTACCTGGAGCGCGTCGGCCTGATCGCGCACAAGGACAAGTATCCCGGGCAGCTCTCCGGCGGTCAGCAGCAGCGCGTGGCGATTGCGCGCGCGCTGTCGATGGACCCGATCGTGATGCTGTTCGACGAGCCGACCTCGGCGCTGGACCCGGAGATGGTCGGCGAAGTGCTGGACGTGATGATCGGCCTGGCGCAGGAAGGCATGACGATGATGGTCGTCACGCACGAGATGGGCTTTGCGCGCAAGGTCAGCGACCGCGTCATCTTCATGGACGTCGGCGGCAAGATCCTGGAGGACTGCCCGAAGGAGGAGTTCTTCGGCAACCCCGAGGCGCGCCAGCCGCGCACCAAGGATTTCCTGAACAAGATCCTGTCGCACTGAAAGCCGTAATGGCCGCTCGGGCGGGGCGACCCGCCCATGCAAAAGGGCTCCCCGCGGGGAGCCCTTTGCACGTCGGTGCTCGAGGCGGCGCGTGGCGCCGCCCGAAGGCACGTCACATCGCCGCCGGCACCGGCGCGTTCATCGCGCGCTTCTCCAGCGTCCACTGGTGCAGCGAGCCGTCGAAGTTGCGCGCCTGGGCGTTGCCCAGCAGTTCCGAGACGATGAACCACGGCAGCGAGGAGTCGTTGCCGCTGTTGCAGTAGGTGATCAGCGGCTTGGACGGATCGACGCCGAGCGACTGGAACACCGCGCGGTAGGTCTCGGGCTTGAGCAGCCGGATCGCGCCGCCGCGGGTGACGAACAGCGTGTCCAGCGGCACGTTGCGCGCGCCGGGGATGTGGCCGTAGGCATAGACGTAGTCGCGCTTGAACACGCCCAGGTACATCGACGTGGCGCGGGTGTCCACCAGCTGCACGTCCTTCTTCTCCATTGCCGCGGCCACGTCCGGCGAGTCGGCGACCAGGCTGGCGAAGCGGTCGGCGGTGACCTTCCAGGTGGTGGTCAGCGGCGCCGGGGCGTCCTTGCTCCACGGGCGGCCCCCCAGCAGCCACGCCACCATGCCGCCGTCCAGCATCGCCACCGGCGTGTCGGCGTAGGCCTTGAGCAGGATGTGCAGCCGCGCCGCGTCGTTGAAGTCGGAGATCTTCTGCCCCTCCGGCACCAGCACGATCGGCTTGTCGGCCAGCACCCCCACCGCCTGCACCACCTTCTCGAAGGTGGCGCGGTCCGGCATCATGTAGCTGACCTTGTTGCCGGCGATCTCGCGCTGGGTGCGCAGCTCCTTGGCCAGGAACAGCCGCGAGCCGGGGATGTGACCGCCGAACTCGTCCAGCACCTTCTTGCCGTCCTTGGTGGTCTCGAACTCCGGCTCGCGCGTGAAGCTCTTGGCGTCGTTGCGGATCTCGATCACCTGGACCTTGTCGAGGTTGTCGGCCAGCCACTGTGTGCTGACCAGCGGGCCGGGCAGCACGCCCTGGGCCCAGGCGCTGGCGGCCAGCGCGGCCGCACCGAGCGCCACTGCGATGCGTCGAAGGGTTTTCATCGTCGTCTCTCCTTGGGGGCAAAAAATCGGTCAGGCCAGACCCAGCCGCCGCAGGCGCGGGGCCAGCGCCGCATCCGTGGCGCTGAGCACCTCGAGCGTGCGGTCTTCCCACACCTGCTCCGCCGGACGCTGGCGCAGATGAGGCTCGAGCGCCGCATCGCGCGCGCGCAGCAGCGCGGCAAGCTCGTCGGCGAACAGCTGCACCATCGCGGTCAGCCAGCGCGCCAGCGGCGCCAGCCGCCCGCCACGCGCGGCGAGGCGAAACGCCGGCAGGCGCGCGATCAGCTCCGCCGCCGGCGCCCAGCGCCCCGCCGTGACCCAGCGGTTGGTGGTGAACCAGCGCAGCGGCTGGCCGCGCGCATCCAGCGCCAGCGCCGCCACGTGCACGTGCGCACCGGGCTCGGGCCCGTCCCAGAACAGATGGAAGTGGCCGTGCTCCGGCGGGGCGTCGGCACCCCAGCGCTGCGCGCCGCCGTGCGCGTGGTAATAAAAGCGCGTGCCGTGCGCCGCGTCGACGACGTCGCGCGCCGGGTAGTGGCGCAGCTCTTCGAAGCGGCGCGCGCCGCCCAGCGCCGCCTGCGCCAGCGACACGCCGCGCTGCGCGTAGGCCAGCGGCACGCGCAGCGCCACCTCGGCCCACTCAGCCAGGTCGGCCGGGTCGGTCGCGGGGGCGGCGGCGGGGCGCATGGGGCGTTCAGCGGGCCGACGTGTGTTCAGTCGCGCCGGCCATCGTCACGGCCAAGCCGGCGATCAGCGCTTCGGCGCGCACGGGTTGGCCGGGGCGCAGGGGTTGTCGCCCTCGGTGCGCTTCTTCTTTTTCTTCTTGTCGGCGCCGGGCGCGCACGGGTTGCCCGGGGCGCACGGGTTGCCGGCGGCGCTGGCGGCCGGCTTGCCGTCGGCCTTGGGCGCCTGCTGCGCCATCGCGGCCGGGGCCACGAGGCTGGAGGCGACCAGCAGCGCGGTCAGGGTCTGGGTCAGGGGTTGCTTGCGGGTCTTCATGGTCTTCAAGTGCCGGTGACGTCGAAAGTGGGGTTGGGGACGCCGGGCCGCGTTGATGGAGCGGGCTCCCGGCGCACGGGAAAGGTTCGTCGGCGCGTTCAGCCGGCCTGGCGCACCTGCGTGGTGGCGTTGCCGCAGCCTTGGGCGCCGCAGCCGCAGCCGGCCTCGCCGAGCACGGCCTCCTGCGCGTCGATCGGGCCGCCGTGGCGCTGCTCGAACCAGCGGCCCAGGTAGTACACGCCGACGAGGGCCGCGGCCATCGCGCCGATGATCCACCACGGCGAGATGCCCCAGGCGTCCTGGAGGGTGTCACCGGCCTCGACCTCGGCCATGGCCATGATGGCCTCGATCGCCGGGCCGTACAGGCCGGCGAAGGCGAACGTGCCGACGATCAGCCCGACGAAGAACACCAGCGCGTCCAGCCGGCCCGAGGCCACCCCGACCACCGAGGTGCCGGGACAGTAGCCGCCGATGGCGAAGCCGGCGCCGACCAGCACGCCGCCGATGGCCGAGGCCATCATCAGCGACGTCGGCACGAACACCGACTCCAGATCCAGCACGCCGGCCATGCCGAGCAGCTGCAGCCCGACCGCGGCCACCACGATGGCGGTGAACATCACCTTCAGCACCGACCAGTCGCGCAGCGTGAACTGGCCGGTCAGCTTGCACGGGCTGCCGAAGCCGGCGTTTTCCAGAACGAAGCCGAACGCCACGCCGACCAGCAGCGCCGACCACACGGTTTCCTGCAACGGGAACATGGCTTCAGACCCCCTTGACGAGACGGCTGACGATCAGCCCGGTGACGAAGAACGCGCCGAGGAAGACGAACGCCGCGATCGACAGCGTGGCCGCACCCGACAGGCCCAGCCCGCTGGTGCAGCCGGCCGCGATGCGCGCGCCGAAGCCGGCCATCAGCCCGCCGATCAGCGCGGTGGCGATGCGCTTGCCGGTGCCGACGCGCGTGGCGCCGTCCAGCTGCACGCGCAGCCGCCCGGCCAGGAAGGCCGCCAGCAGCGCGCCGGCGAACACGCCGATCACCTGCCAGGTGATCCAGCCGTCGAGGATGTCGGGCCGCGCCATCGCGCCGAGGTAGGCGTTGGCCTGGATGGCCTCGGGGGCGGCCTGCAGGCCGAGCCAGGCGCTCAGCCGCGTGGTGAAGCCGGTCGCGCCCAGCCCGTGCCCGGTCAGCACGAAGGTGGCCAACAGCGTGACGCCCAGCGCCACGCCCGCCAGCCACGGGTTCCAGAAAGGTTTCGGGGTCGTCGTCATGATGGCGATCGTGAGAAAGGTCAATGAACCGTACCCCGCAGAGTATAGGCAACGGCGGCGGCGAGCGCAACGGGCCGGGCCCGCTCGGGGGCGACGCGCGAGCGGGCCCGCGGCGCCCGCGCCGCTCAAACGCGCTCGACCGTGCCGCCGTAGCGCGCCACCGTGGCGTCGTGCGTCAGCAGGCGCATCGGCTCCACCCGTGCCTGCGCCACCAGCAGGCGGTCGAACGGGTCGGCATGCAGCGGCGGCAGGTCGGCCACCGCCACGGCGTGCTCCGGCGCCACCGGCAGGAAGCGGTAGCCGGACGCTTCGAAGTAACGCAGCGCCTCGGCGCCGGAGACCGGCATGTCGCCGCGCGCCAGCGCATGCTTGATCGTGATCTCCCACAGCGTCGCGGCGCTGATCCAGACGGTGGCGCGCGGGGACTCGATCAGCTCGCGCGCCCGCGCCGACAGGCGCGGGCTGTCGGTGATGGCCCACAGCGCCACGTGGGTGTCGAGCAGCAGGTTCACGCCTCGCCCCCGAGAAACAGGCGCGCGACCTCGTCGTTGTGCGCGTCGATGTCGTCCGGCACGGCAAAGCGCCCCTTGGCCACGCCGATGCGCCGTCCTGTCGGCGGCGCCTCCAGCGGCACCAGCCGCGCCGCCGGACGGCCATTGCGCGCGATGACGATCTCGCGCTCGCGCCCCTCCTCCAGCGCCTGCACCAGGCGCGACAGCGAGGATTTGGCCTGCAGCATGTTGACGGCGGTCATGCGGGACTCCCGTGTGGCGGCATTTGGCCAAGTCTGGTCTGGTCATGTCGTTTTGTCAACCCGATGCCCCGTCCCCTCCGAGCGGCGGCCCCGGCCGCCGCTGTGCGAGGCGCCTTTCCGGCGTCGGCCCCGCTCTGCGACAATCCGGCCCGATGAGCCACGCCCCCGACACCCTGACCCTGATCCGCCCCGACGACTGGCACGTGCACCTGCGCGACGGCGCGGCGCTGGCCACGACGGTGCCGCACACGGCGGCGCAGTTCGCGCGCGCGATCGTGATGCCCAACCTCAAGCCGCCGGTGACCACCGCGGCGCAGGCGGCGGCCTACCGCGAGCGCATCCTCGCGGCGCGGCCGGCCGGCGTGGCGTTCGAGCCGCTGATGACGCTGTACCTGACCGACCACCTGCCGCCGCAGGAGATCGAGCGCGCGCGCGAGGCCGGCGTGGTGGCGGTCAAGCTCTACCCGGCGGGCGCCACCACCCACAGCGACGCCGGCGTCACCGACCTCCGCCGCACGTACCGCACGCTGGAGGCGATGCAGCGCGCGGGGCTGCTGCTGCTGGTGCATGGCGAGGTCACCGACGCCGAGATCGACATCTTCGACCGCGAGGCGGTGTTCATCGAGCGGGTGCTGGAGCCGCTGCGGCGCGACTTCCCGGGCCTCAAGATCGTGCTGGAGCACATCACCACGAAGGAGGCGGCGCAGTACGTCGCCGAGGCCGGGCCGAACCTCGCGGCGACGATCACCGCGCACCACCTGCTCTACAACCGCAACGCGCTGCTGGTCGGCGGCGTGCGGCCGCATTACTACTGCCTGCCGGTGCTCAAGCGCGAGGTGCACCGCCAGGCGCTGGTGGCGGCCGCCACCAGCGGCCATCCACGCTTCTTCCTCGGCACCGACAGCGCGCCGCACGCGGTGCAGCTGAAGGAGCACGCCTGCGGCTGCGCCGGCTGCTACACCGCGCCGGCGGCGCTGGAGCTGTACGCGGAGGCGTTCGAGGCCGCCGGCGCGCTGGACCGGCTGGAGGGCTTTGCCAGCCTGCACGGGCCGGACTTCTACGGCCTGCCGCGCAACACCCAGCGCGTGACGCTCGAGCGCGAGGCGTGGACGGTGCCCGAGCGCTACCGCTTCGGCGACGCGGAAGTCAAGCCGTTGCGCGCTGGCGAGACGCTGCGCTGGCGGCTGGTGGGGTGAGGGTGCGGGGCGCGGATGCACCGTGGCTGCGGCCTTATGCCGCCTCGCTGGCGTGGCTGGACGCCGCACCGCCCGACACGCGCACCGCGCAACGGTTGGAGAGCCTGCGCCAGCGGCCCGGTGCCGCGTCGGCGGTGCCGACCTTCGTGCCACACGAGTGGCTGCCGACGGGCGAGGCGTATGAGGCCTTCATCCACCGTACCGGGCAGGTGCCCACACGCGACAATGCCCACGACGCGTTCAACGGGCTGGTGTGGTGGCGCTTTCCGGCCACCAAGGCGCGGCTGAACCGGCTGCAGGCGACCGAGATTGCGCGGCTGGGCATTGGAGGCCGCCGTGGCCCGGTGCGCGACGCCCTGACCGTTTTCGATGAAAACGGGGCCCTGCTGCATGCGCCGCCCGCCCTGTGGGCGGCCTTGCGGGCACGCGATTGGCACACGCTGTTCGTGGCGCAGCGCGCCTGGTGGCGCGAGGCAGCCTTGGTGTTGTTTGGGCATGCGCTGCTGGAACAGTTGCAACGGCCGCACAAGGCCTTGACGGCGCATGTGCTGTGCGTGCCCATGCCCGCGCCCCCGCTCGATCCCGAGCCGAATGTCGATGGCGACGGTGCGGCCCCCCACCCGTGGGATGCCGCGCTGGCGGCCACCCTGGACGGGTGGAGCGCCGAGGCATGGGCCGCCAAGCCGTTTGCGCCGTTGCCGGTATTGGGGGTTCCGGGATGGTGGCCCGACAATGCGCACGCGTCGTTTTACGACGATGCCCGGGTATTCCGCCCGCCGCGTCCGCCCACGCCCATCGGGGCCGGGGCTGCCGGGGCATAGGCCACGCCGTGAAGGCGACAAGGAGGCACAGATGCGCATCCTGACGTGGAATGTGCAGTGGTTCCGCGGCATGGACGGCCGCGTGGACGTCGCGCGGGTGCTGGCCCATGCGCGGGAGTGGGGCGGCGACCCCGAGGTGATCTGCCTGCAGGAGGTGGCGCAGCACTTTGGCGGCCTGGCCGGTGCCGGAGAGGCCGACCAGGTCGCGGCGGTGGCCGCGGCCCTGCCCGGGTACGAGGTGTTTTTTGCGCCAGCGATGGACGACTGGCGGCCGGGTCGCGCCACGCGCCAGCGTTTGGGCAACCTGATCGCTGCCCGCGTGCCGGTGTGGCAGGTGCGCCATCAGGCGCTGCCGTATCCCCCCGACCCGGCGGTGCCGTCCATGCCGCGTGTGCTGGCCGCGTTGACCGTGCAGGCCCCCTGGGGGCCGTTGCGCGTCGGTTGCACGCATTTGGCGTACTACTCCGCCACGCAGCGCCTGGCCCAGGCCTGTGCGCTGGCCGCGTGGCAGCGGGAGGCGGCCGCAGTCGCCGCGGCGCCGCCCCGCACCGACACAGAGCCTGCGGACACCCCCTTCCACGCCCGGGTGTGGGCGGGCGAGGCGGTGTTGTGCGGCGACTTCAACACCGCGCCCGACACCGACGCCTACCGCGTCCTGGTCGAGGCGTCCGCGGGTATGTCTGCGGCTTTCGTGGACGCCTGGCCCCTGGCGAACGGGCCGGGGCCGCGGCCCGCGACCTTTCGCGTGCACGAACCGGGCGAAACGCCCATCGCGTGCGACTTCATCTTCGTCACGCCGGGCCTTGCGTCCGCCGTGCGGGGCGTGCGGCTGGATGCCGACACCCGGCTGTCGGACCACCAGCCGCTGGTGCTGGAACTCGGGGCCCCGCCCCGACTCTGAGCGCTTGCTACCATCGACCCACCGTCCCTTGAAGCCGCGCTGGCGCGGCCTCATGTGGGGGACGCGGGCGGTGCCGAGGGCACGGCCCCTCTCAACCTTGCAACGGAGACTCCATGAAACGCATCCTGCTGCTGGTCTTGACCAACCTCGCCGTGATGGCGGTGCTGTTGATCACCACCCGCATCCTGGGCGTGGATCGCTTCCTCAGCGCCAACGGCCTGAATCTGACCGCGCTGGCGATCTTCTCGCTCGTCATCGGCTTTGGCGGCGCCTTCATCTCGCTGTTGATGAGCAAACCCATGGCCAAATGGACGACCGGGCTGGTCATCATCAACGAGCCGCGCAACGCCGACGAGGCGTGGATCGTCAACACGGTGCGCCGCTTTGCCGACAAGGCCGGCATCGGCATGCCGGAAGTCGGTATCTACGAGGGCGAGCCCAACGCCTTCGCCACGGGGGCGTTCAAGGATTCGGCGCTGGTGGCGGTCTCCACCGGCCTGCTGCAAAACATGACGCGCGAAGAGGTCGAGGCCGTCATCGGCCACGAGGTGGCGCACATCGCCAACGGCGACATGGTGACGATGACGCTGATCCAGGGCGTGATGAACACCTTCGTCGTGTTCCTGAGCCGTGTGATCGGCTACGTGGTGGACAGCTTTTTGCGCCGCGGCGACAGCGAGCAGTCCGGCCCCGGCATCGGCTACCTGATCACCAGCATCGTGATGGAGGTGATCCTGGGCTTCCTCGCCGCGATCATCGTGGCCTGGTTCAGCCGCCAGCGCGAGTTCCGCGCCGACGCCGGTGCCGTGGCCTTGATGGGGCGCAAGCAGCCGATGATCAATGCGCTGGCGCGTCTGGGCGGGCTGCAGCCCGGGGCTTTGCCGCAGGGCATGCAGACGCTGGGCATCACTGGCGGGCTGGGCAAGCTGTTCAGCACCCACCCGCCGATCGAAGAGCGCATCGCGGCGCTGCAGGCGGCCTGACCGCGGCCCTGGCCCGGCAGCGCATGCACCGGGCGCCCGCCGCCGTCAGCCGTAGGTGACGGCCAGACGGGTGCTCCGGTCGGGCGGCGGCGGCTCCACCCCCAGCAGGTGGCAGCCCAGCGCCTCGGCGACCTTGATGCCGTCCACCCCCGCCGACAGAATGCCGCCCGCATAGCCGGCCCCCTCGCCCGCGGGGTACAGACCGGCGGTGTTGACGCTTTGATAGTCCGCCCCGCGGGTGATGCGCAGCGGCGACGAGGTGCGGGTTTCCACCCCGGTCATGACGGCATCGGCGCGGTCGTAGCCGCGGATCTGCCGGCCAAAGACGGGCAACGCCTCGCGCATGGCCTGCACCGCGTAGGCAGGCAGCACCGTGGCCAGATCGCCCAGGGTGACGCCCGGTTTGTACGACGGCACCACGTCCCCAGGGGCGCGGGAGGGCCGGGCGGCCAAAAAGTCCCCCACCAACTGGCCCGGCGCCAGATAGCCGCCGCCCCCGGCGCGGTAGGCGGCGCTCTCCAGTTGCCGCTGCAGCACCACGCCCGCCAGCGGGTGGGCGCCGCCGTGGGCCCCCAGCGCGGCGGCTTCGGCGGCGTAGCGGCTGCCCGCGTCGTCGCCAAAGGCGGCGCGCCAGGCGGCAGCGTCGTGTTGCGGAAAATCCGCGGGGCCGATGCCCACCACCAGCCCGGCGTTGGCGTTGCGCTCGGCGCGCGAGTACTGGCTCATGCCATTGGTGACGACGCGCTCCGGCTCGCTCGTGGCCGCCACCACCGTGCCCCCCGGGCACATGCAGAAGCTGTACACAGCGCGGCCGTTGTGGGCGTGGTGCACCAGTTTGTACGCCGCCGCACCGAGCAGCGGATGGCCGGCGTGGCGGCCCCAGCGCGCGCGGTCGATGACGCTTTGCGGGTGCTCGATGCGCACGCCGATCGAAAACGGCTTGGCCTCCAGGAACACGCCGTGGCGGTGGAGCTGTTCGAAGGTGTCGCGCGCGCTGTGGCCCAGCGCCAGCACCACGCGGCGCGCGCTCAGGGTGGTCTCCTGGCCGCTGGCCAGGTCGCGCACGCGCAGCCCTTGCATCGCCAGCCGGCCGTCGGCCGTGCGCTCCAGCACGAAGTCCGTCACCTGCTGCTCGAAGCGCACCTCGCCGCCCAGCGCGGTGATGCGCTCGCGCAGCGCCTCCACCACCTTGACGAGTTTGAAGGTGCCGATGTGCGGGTGCGCATCGTACAGGATCTCGGGCGGCGCGCCGGCGTCCACGAAGGCCTGCATCACCCGCCGCCCCAGGTGCCGCGGGTCCTTGATCTGGCTGTAGAGCTTGCCGTCCGAAAACAGCCCGGCACCGCCTTCGCCAAACTGCACGTTCGACTCGGGCGTGAGCACCCGTTTGCGCCACAGCCCCCAGGTGTCCTTCGTGCGGCGGCGCACTGGGCGGCCGCGTTCCAGCACCAGGGGGCGCAGCCCCATCTCGGCCAGGGTCAGCGCGGCAAAAATGCCGCACGGCCCAAAGCCCACCACGACGGGCCGCTCGCCATCGGCGGGCATCCCGTCCGTCGCCCGCGCGGGCGGCCGCCACGACATGTCCGGCGTGGGCTGGATGTGCGGATGGCCCGCGCACCGTTGTAGCACGGCGGCTTCCTGCGCGGCATCGGCCAAGGCCACGTCCACGATGAAGACGGCGCGGATCTGCACGCCCCGTGCGTCGAACGCGCGCTTGAATACCTCCAGCCGGGCGATCGCGTCGGGGGGCACGTCCAGGGCCTGGGCGGCCAGTGTTCGCAGCGCGGCGATGGGGTGCGGGGGCGGGGCGCGGTCGGCCTCGGTCTCGGCCGGGGCGTCGGCCGCGCGACGGGTTTCGACGGGCAGGGCCTGCAGCGGCAGCTTCAGTTCGGCAATGCGGATCATGCGTCGGTCCTCGGGGCCCGTGGTGATCGGGCATGGGCGCGGATGATACGCAGACCCGGGGTGCAGGCCAAGCGCACGACGTCAATACCAGGGATAATCTGCCCGTGAAGTCTGCCCGACCGTCGCTGGCGCAAGGCCCGCAAGGGCGCGCTGGAGGAACGTCCGGACTGCGCAGGGCAGCGTAGGAGGTAACGCCTCTCCACCGCGAGGTGAGGATCAGAGCAACAGAGACGAGCCGATTCAGTTCGGGTGAAACGGGCAATCTCTACGCGCAGCAACACCAAGTAGGCCGGCCGGCTCCGGGCGCAAGTCCGGGGCCACCCGTGGTCCCGCGGGCCGTGTCGGTGGGTAGGTGGCATCGAGCCGTCCGGGTGACCGGCGGCCCAGAGGAATGGCGGTCACGCGGGGCCCTCGGGCTCCGCGCACAGAATCCGGCGTACCGGCGGACTTCACCCTTTACGAGCGCGCTGCGGGCGGCGCGGTCAGCGTGCGCCGGCGGCGATCCAGCGCACCAGCCGCAGCGATTCTTCGGGCGTGAGCTTTTCGTGCGCCGCGACGCCGCCGAGCAGCCGGTGCTCGCACAGCTGCTCGGCTTTTTTGGTCAGCTCGTCGGCGCTCAGCTGGGCGTAGCGTTGTGCCAGGGCCGCCAACGTCGGCGCCTTGCCGCGTGGCGGGTCGCCATGGCAGCTCAGACAGCCCTTGTCGAGCGCCATGGCGGCGTCGGCTCGAGCCTCGCCCCCCGCAGTGGCGGCGAGCAGCCCGGCCGCGAGCCCGGTGAGTGTCCAGCGCGACAGCTTGCCCCGCGATCGGGGCAGCGGTAGGGGGGTCACGGTCGGTCCTCCATCCAGGCATCGAAACGTGCACGGTCCAGGCGCTGCAGGTGGGCCAGCAGCGAGCGCCGGGCCACCGGCCAGAGGTGCGGCGGCACATCATCATAGGCGTGGCGCACCCAGACCGCCAGATCGCCGTCGGGGTGTTCGGCCAGCACGCGGGCGATCTTGGCCTCGCGCTGCAGCCGGTGGGCCAGCAGCCGTTCGATGGCGCGCGGGGCATCGCCCAGCACATGGCCGTGTGCCGGCAGGATGTAACGGATGCCGTGCTCGTCGCAGGCCGCGCGCAGCCGCCGCAGCGAGGCCAGGTAGGCATCCATGTCGCCGTCGGGCGGGTCGATGACGGTGGTGCTGCCATTGAGGATGTGGTCGCCGCTGAACAGCAGGCCGTCTTCCTCCAGCACCAGGCAGAGGTGATTGGCAGCGTGGCCGGGCGTGTGCAGCACGCGCAGGGTGTGGCGATGGCCGCCATCGGCCGCGGACAGCACCAGCCGTTCGCCGTTCGCGAGCGGCCGTTCGGGGCGGAAATGGCTGTGCGCCCGCGCCGTCGGCGCGCTGGGCAGGCCCAGCACGGGCGGGGCGGGGCGGCCGGCAGCGCGGCAAAGCGCCTGCAAGGGGTAGGCGCCCGGCGAGTGGTCCGGGTGCGAGTGGGTGCAGACGATGGCGCGCAGGTCGCCGCCCGCCGCCTCGAACAGCCGCCGCAGGTGATCGGCGTCGTCGGGCCCGGGGTCGATGGCGATGTGGCCGGTGGCGGTCTCGCCCACCAGATAGCTGTTGGTGCCGGGGCCGGTCATCGGCCCGGCGTTGGGGGCGGTCAGGCGCTGCACATGGCGGGTCAGGGCCACCGGCGCGTCGTGCCGCCAGTCCAGGTGGTGTTCCAGTTGCCCGTCGGGGCAGGTCAGCTCCAGTTCGCCAAAGGGCGGCTCGTGCTCCATGAAGCGGGCTTCCTGCCCGCGCAGCCAGCCCGCCCGGGGGCAACTGACCCATTGCGGGCCTTGGCGGGCCGCGCAGGCGTCCAGTAGGCCCGCGCTGTCGGGGTGGCGCTGCAGATGCTCCAGGGTACGCACGGTCGGGTAGACCATGGGAAAGTCCCCGGCCGCGTGCCGGTGCAGCGCCTCGCCCGGGGCCACCCAGACGGGTTCGAACTGCTCGCGGTTGTCGGCTTGCGGCGTTTGATCCGGCGGCATGCGGGCGATGAAAAAGGGCACGTCGAAGCGCTTGGGCAGATCGCGGTCCGTGATCCAGTGCGCCAGCCACCACAGCGCGTCCAGCGCCAGCGTCAGACCGTGCGTCCGGCACTGGGGCAGCAGTGGGCCGTGCCGGTCCAGGGCCGCCAGGGTGGCGGGGTCGACCCAGCGGCCGTGCGCGTCGCGAGCGAGCAGCACGCCCAGCTCCTCGAAGCTCTCGCGCACGGCGGCCAGCAGGGCCGGGCGCAGGGTTTCGTCCTGGTCCGGTCGCCAGGCCAGCGCCGGGTCGTGCGCGGCGTCGCGGTCCGCCTCGTCGATGGCGCCGCCGGGAAAGACGTACGCGCCGGGCGCGAAGCTGGCGCGCGCCGAGCGCCGGGTCATCAGCACCTCCAGGCCCGCGTCGCCATCGCGCACCAGCAGCACGGTCGCCGCCGGGCGCACGGGGGCAGGGGGTTGGGGCGGGCGCAGGCGCAGGTGGGGGCGGACCATGGCGTGTATCGGTTGTCACCGTTGGTAACAGCGGCGGCCCCGCAGTGGCCGGCCGGGCGGATCTGGATCACAATGGTAGCGATCCCGCGCCACCGGGCGCGTCACGCAGGAGTCCCGCCATGACACCATTGGATTTCGTCCGTTCCCAGGGGCCGTCCCAAGGCCCATCCCGTGGCCCGTTGCACGGCGTTTGGGTCGCCGCGCTCGCCACCGCCGTGGCGCTGGGCGGTTGCGCCAACATGTCCGAAGAGCAAAAGTCGGGCACCGCCAAGGGCGCCATGATCGGCGCTGCCGCCGGGGCTGTGCTGGGTGCCGTGACCGATGGCGGCAAGGGGGCGGTGCGGGGCGCGGCCATCGGGGCCGGGGCCGGGGCGCTCGGCGGCTATGTCTGGTCCAACCGCATGGAGCAGCAAAAGCGCGAGATGGAGCAGGCCACCGCCGGCACCGGCGTGGCGGTGACGCAAACCGCCGACAACCGCCTGAAGCTCGAAATCCCGAGCGACATCTCGTTCGACGTCGGCCGTGCCGACATCAAGCCCAACTTCCGGGCCGTGCTCGACACCTTTGCCGCCGGCCTGAACCGCAACCCTGCGGCGCGCGTGACCATCGTCGGCCACACCGACAGCACCGGCAGCGATGCGATCAACAACCCCCTGTCGGTCCAGCGCGCGGCGGCGGTGCGCGACTACCTGACCACACGGGGTGTGGCGGTCGGGCGCATCGCGATCGACGGGCGCGGATCGCGCGAGCCCGTCGCCAGCAACGACACCGCCGAGGGGCGCGCGCGCAACCGCCGGGTCGAGATCTTCGTCGCGGAGCAGGCGAGCTGATGCGGCTGTCGTTCACGAAGATGCAGGGGGCGGGCAACGATTTCGTCGTGCTCGACGAGACGCGCCAGCGCCACGGTCTGACCCCCGCGCAGTACCGCTGGCTGGCCGACCGGCACTTCGGCATCGGGGCGGACCAGATTCTGACGGTGCGGCCGGCGCCGACGCCGGAGGTGGACTTCGAATACGTCATCCACAACGCCGACGGCGGCGAGGTGGAAAACTGCGGCAATGGGGCGCGCTGCTTCGTGCGTTACGTGCACGACGCGGGGCTGACGCCCAAGCGCACCGTGCGGGTGCAGACCCGCGCCGGGGTGCTGACGCTGGCGCTGCAGGACGACGGGCGCGTGACCGTGGACATGGGCGCCCCCGTGTTCGAGCCGGCCCGGGTGCCGTTCGACCCCGCCGGCCTGCAACCGATGCCCGAGGGCGCCTGGGAGCGTTGGCCGCTGGCCGTGGCGGCGGCGGGCCCCGCGCCCGTGCCGGTGGCGGTGTTGTCCATGGGCAATCCGCACGCCGTGCTCCGCGTCGAGGACGTGGACACCGCGCCGGTGGCGCAGTGGGGGCCGGCGATCGAGTCGCACCCGCGCTTTCCGCGCCGGGTCAACGTCGGCTTTTTGCAGGTGCTCGGGCGCGACCGCGCCCGGCTGCGGGTCTACGAGCGCGGCGCCGGCGAGACGCTGGCCTGTGGCACGGGCGCCTGCGCGGCCGTGGTGGCCGGCATCCGGCTGGGCTGGCTCGACGAGCGCGTGGATGTGGACCTGCCGGGCGGCCGCCTGACCATCGAGTGGCCCATGCGCCAGGGCGTGCAATCCCCCGTGCGGATGACGGGGCCGGCCGAGCCGGTGTTCACGGGCGTGGTGGAGGTGCCGGACCTGCGCTGACGGCGCCACGGCGGCGCGGCAGGCGCCCGCGCGCCGCCCGTCCTGCGCCACAATCGGGGCTGCTCGCGCCCCGTGGCGCACGCCGGAGACCCGCCCTTGAACCCCACCGCCCCGCTGCAGCCCATCACCGAGGACGACATCGCCCAGTTTCTGGTCAACACGCCGGACTTTTTCGAACGCCATGCCGAACTGCTCGCGTCGGTGCAACTGACCAGCCCGCACGTCGGCCGTGCGGTCAGCCTGATGGAGCGGCAGGTCGAGATCTTGCGCGAGCGGCTGCGCCAGCTTGAGCTGCGGGCGGCCGAGATGATCCGCCACGGCCAGGAGAACACCGGCCTGCTCGACCGTCTGCACCGCTGGACCTGCGAGTTGCTGGCGGTCAACGACCCGGCTGCGCTGCCCGCTGCCGTCACGGACGGGTTGGCGGTGCGCTTTGACGTGCCGCAGGTCGCGCTGAAGCTGTGGGGGGTGGCCCCGCCGTGGGCGGATGCGCCGTTTGCGCAGGGCGCCAGCGACGATGCCCGGGCCTTTGCCACCTCCTTGCGCCAGCCGTTTTGTGGTGCCAACCCCGGGGTGGAGCCGGTGCAGTGGCTGGCCAACCCCGACGCCGCGGTGTCGCTGGCGCTGCTGCCGCTGCGGCGCGCGGAGGACGCACCCGCCTTTGGGCTGCTGGTGTTGGCCTCGCCCGATGCGCGCCGGTTCCAGGCCAGTGCGGGGACCGAGTTTCTGGCCCGCATCGGCGATCAGGCGGCCGCGGCGTTGAGCCGCCTGCTGCCGGCGGCGGACTGACCGGACCGGCGGTGCGCCGGCGCTTGCGATGGATGCGGCGACCGACGATCTGGCGTTGATCGCGGACTATCTGACCCATGTCCGGGTGGAAAAGCGGCTGGCCGCACGCACCCAGGCGCTGTACGCCGAGCATTTGCACGATCTGTATCACCGTGCCCAGGCCGAGGGCACCGGACTGAAAGCCGTGACCCCGTCCCAGGCGCGCCGCTGGGTGGCCCAATTGCACGCGGCCGGCCGGCAGCCGCGCGGTATTGCCTTGGTGGTGTCGAGCTGGCGCGGGTTCTATGACTGGCTGGGGCGCACGGGGGGCATCGACCGCCACCCCCTGCAGGGGGTGCGGCCGCCCAAAGCGGGCAAGCCCCTGCCCAAGGCCCTGGCGGTGGAGGAGGCCCTGCGGCTGGCGCAAGGCCCCGGGCAGGCCGTGTCCGGTGACCGGGCGGCCGAGGCGCTCGCGCATGCGCAGCGCCGCGGCGACCGGGCCATGGTGGAGCTGCTCTACGGCAGCGGCCTGCGCCTGGGGGAGCTGCTGGGGCTGGACGTGCAGCCCGGTCCCCACGCCCGGGGGTGGGTCGATGCCCAGGCGGGCGAGGCCCATGTGTGCGGCAAGGGGGGCAAATGGCGCACCGTGCCGGTCGGCGGCCCGGCCCTGGCGGCGCTGGCCGATTGGCTGTCGGTGCGCGCGCAACTGCTGCGGCTGCCGGACGAGCCGGCGCTCTTCGTCGGCGCGCGCGGCGAGCGGCTCACGCCGCAGGTGGCGCGCCGCCGTCTGGCGGCCTGGGCGGCCGAGGCCGGCGTGCCCGTGCATGTGCATCCCCACATGCTGCGGCACAGCTTTGCCAGCCATGTGCTGCAGTCCAGCGGCGACCTGCGCGGCGTGCAGGAGCTGCTGGGCCACGCCAGCATTGCCAGCACCCAGATCTATACGCGGCTGGACTTTCAGCACCTCAGCCGGGTGTACGAGGCCGCCCATCCGCGCGCCCGCCGTGGCGCCGGCGATGCGGCTGGGCCGGGCGCGGCAGAGTCCACACCGCCCGCCGCTGCGGGTAACCCCGATGGGTAGTCGGGTATCCGCTCGCACGACAATGGCCAACCCGACCGGGAGGCGACCCAGACCTCCCGCACCTCTGCCACATCATCAGGAGATCGGTCCATGAAAGCCCTCTGGCGCACCCTCACGCTGTTTTTCGCCTCACTGGCCTTTGCCGCGGCGGCCCAGGCGGCCGAACCCGTCAAGGTCGTCTACCACCTGAGCGAAGGCATCCCCCAGGCATCGCGCGCGGTCCAGAACATCCGCAACCACCTGGCGGCCGATCCGTCGGCCAAGATCGTGGTCGTGACGCACGGCCTGGGCATCGACTTCCTGCTCGAAGGCGCCACCAACCAGATGGAGCAGCCGTTTGCCGGCGCAGTGGCCGATCTGGCCAACCGCGGCATCGAGTTCCGCGTGTGCAACAACACCCTGGTGTCGCGCAAGATCGACGCCGCCAAACTGGTGCCCGAGGCCAAGATCGTGCCCTCCGGCGTGGCCGAAGTCGCGCGGCTGCAGGCGCGCGAGGGCTTCGTCTACCTGCGGCCCTGAGTCCGCGCCGCCCGGGGTGGGACAATCCACCCCCATGAAGACGATCCGACTCAAGGCGGGCAAGGAACGCTCGCTGCTGCGCCATCACCCCTGGGTGTTCGATGGCGCCATCGACCGCGGCCGGGCCGATCCCGGCGAGACGGTGCGGGTGGAAAGCGCCGAGGGGCGCTTTCTCGCGTGGGGGGCGTATGCGCCCAGCTCCAAGATTCGGGTGCGCGTCTGGAGCTTCGACGAAGCCGAGCGCATCGATGCCGCGTTTTTCGAGCGGCGGCTGCGCGCGGCCGTGCAGTTGCGCGAGCGGGTGGCCATCGACAGCGACGGGGTGCGGCTGGTGCACGGCGAGTCCGACGGCCTGCCGGGCCTGGTGGTGGACCGTTACGGGGACCTCCTCGTGGCCCAGTTTGGCAGCAGCGGCGCCGAGCGGCACAAGGCCCTGATCGCCGACGCCCTGCTGCGGGTGACGGGCCTGCAGCGTCTGTATGAGCGCTCGGACGCGAGCGTGCGGCAGCTCGAAGGCCTGCCGCCGGCGACCGGCTGGCTGCGCGGCGACGGGCCCACCGAATGCGTGATCCACGAAAACGGCTGGCGCCTGAGCCTCGATGTGGCCGAGGGCCACAAAACCGGCTATTACCTGGACCAGCGCGACAGCCGGCGCGCCTGCGCCGAGCTGACGCGGCGCTTTGGCTGGGGCGATGTGCTCAACTGCTACAGCTACACCGGCGGCTTCACGGTGGCGGCGCTCGCGGGGGGTGCGCGCCATGTGACGTCGATCGATTCCTCCGGCCCGGCGCTGGAGCGCGCGCGGCGCAACGTGGCGCTCAACGGCTTCGACGCGGCGCGCTGCACCTTTCTGGACGCGGACGTCAACGCCAGCCTGCGTGCTTTCTGGGCCGAGGGGCGGCGCTTCGACGCCATCGTGCTCGACCCGCCCAAGCTCGCGCCGTCCGCGGCGCACCTGGAGCGCGCCGCGCGCGCCTACAAGGATGTCAACCGGCTGGGCTTCAAGCTGCTGCAGCCCGGCGGTGTCTTGTTCACCTACTCGTGTTCCGGCGCGGTCGGGGTGGAGCTGTTTCAGAAGATCGTCGCCAGTGCCGCGCACGAGGCGGGTGTGGAGGCGACCATCCTGGCCCGCCACGGCGGCGCCCCCGATCATCCGACGGGGCTGGCCTTCCCGGAGGGCGAGTACCTCAAGGGCCTGGTGGTCTGGCGCCGGCCCTGACGGCGCCCAGGCCTTGACAGTCCCCCTACACTGATGCCATGGCACTCATTCCTGCAACCATCCTGACCGGCTTTCTGGGCTCGGGCAAGACCACGCTGCTCAAGCGCGTCCTCACCGAGGCGCACGGCCAGCGCATCGCCGTCATCGAAAACGAGTTCGGCGAGGAAAACATCGACAACGACATCCTGGTGGCCGACACCGAGGAGCAGATCATCCAGATGAGCAACGGCTGCGTCTGTTGCACCATCCGCGAGGATCTGCGCAGCACGCTGTCGCTGCTGGCGGCCAAGCGGCGCAAGGGGCTGCTGGCGTTCGACCGCGTGGTCATCGAGACCACGGGTCTGGCGGACCCGGGGCCGGTGGCGCAGACCTTCTTCATGGACGACGAGGTGGCCGAGAGCTTTTTGCTCGACTCGATCGTGACGCTGGTGGACGCCAAGCACGCCCAGCAGCAGCTCGACGACCGGCAGGAGGCCCGCCGCCAGGTCGGCTTCGCGGACCAGATCTTCATCAGCAAGGCCGATCTGGTGTCGGCCGACGAGCTCGACGCGCTGATCCATCGCCTCAAGCACATGAACCCGCGCGCGCCGATCGAGACCGTGCACTTCGGTCAGGTACCGCTGGCCAAGGTGCTGGATCTGCGGGGGTTCAACCTGAACGCCAAGCTCGACATCGATCCGGACTTCCTGAAGGCGGACGCGCACGATCACCACGACCACAGCCACTGCGACCACGACCACGGGCACTGCGCGCACGACCATGACCACGACCATGGGCATGGACACGGCCATGCCCGGCACCACCACCACGACGACGATGTCAAGAGCTTCGTCTGGCGCAGCGAGCGGCCGTTCGATCCGCACAGGCTGGAGGATTTTCTGGGCGCGGTGGTGCAGGTTTGGGGACCGAAGCTGCTGCGCTACAAGGGCGTGTTGCACATGCAGGGCACCGACCGCAAGGTGATCTTTCAGGGGGTGCACCAGCTCATGGGCAGCGACCTCGGCCCGGTGTGGAAGCCCCACGAAAAGCGCGAGAGCAAGATGGTGTTCATCGGCATCGACCTGCCGCGCGACATCCTGACGCAGGGGCTGGAGCAGTCGCTGGCCTGAGCCGCGTGTGCCCTGGCCGCAACGCCCGCATCGGCCGTGCGCGGCGGCATTGGCGACTGCGCTGATGACTGCGCTTACAATCGGCCCCCAATTCGGACGGGTGCGCCCCCGCGACAGGGAGGTTGCGGGGCCGCCGCCGCAGCGCGGCAGCACCCGGCCAGCCAGAGGAGATGCGCCGTGAAGAACCGTCCGCCGTCGAGCGGGGCCCCGTCCCCCGATGCCGGTTCCGACCTCCCGCCCGCCGCGGCCGGGGGCGACGACAAGGCGCGCGCGGCGCGCAAACCCTCCGCCGCGGCCGCCCGCCGCGCCGAGAAGGCGGCCATGCGTGCGCAGACCACCGAGGCCGTCGCGCCGACCCACGATCCGCATGCGGCCAAGGCCAGTTATTCACCCGAACCCGTCATGACCACGACCGCCACGCCCGCAGCCGCCGCGCTGCGCAAAGACCCCGCACGAGCCGACAACTGGAAGAAGCTGCCCCTGGAGCAGCTCACGGACGCCGACATCCTGGCCATGCCGGATGCGGAATACATGAACGACGTCCAGTTGGCCTACTTCCGGCGCAAGCTGCAGGCGCTCAAGCAGGACATCCTGAACAACGCCGGCGAGACGACCGAGCATCTGCGCGAGGACACGGTGGTCGTGCCCGATCCGGCCGATCGCGCCACGATCGAAGAAGAGCACGCCCTGGAGCTGCGCACGCGCGACCGCGAGCGCAAGCTGCTCAAAAAAATCGAGCAGTCGCTGGCGCGCATCGACAGCGGCGACTACGGCTATTGCGAAGAAACCGGCGAGCCCATCGGCGTGGGCCGCTTGCTGGCGCGGCCGACCGCCAGCCTGTCCATCGAGGCCCAGCAGCGCCGCGAGCTCAAGCAAAAGCTGTTCGGCGACTGAGTCCCGCGCGGCCCCTCGGGGCCGGCACTCTCCCCCATCCGCCACCATGTCCGCCCCGCCGAATCCCCCGGACAGCGGCGGCTGGTGGAGCCGAATCTGGCGGCTGCGCACCGAGGCATCGGAGGACGGTGCCGTCCGCGGCCTGGACGAGGAGCGGCGCGCCCTGAAGGCGGCCATCCTGCGCAAGCGCCGCAACGACCGGGTACGCTACAACGAACTCAACGAACTGCGGGCGTGGATTCGCGCCCAGCGCGCCGCCGCCCCACCCGCGGAATCGCCGTCGGCCAGCCCGCCCAGCCTGCCCGGCGCCGCTGGCGCGCGCAGCGGGTGGCCCCGCCGCGGGCCGGACAAGTCCCGCACCATCGAGCAGATTGCGCGTATCGAGGCGCAGATGGCGCAGCACTGGACGCCGCGCGCGGCCGAATCCTCGGGCCTGCGCATCGGCGCGCCAGCGCCGGCCTCCGCCGGCCCCATCGTCAGCCGCCATCTGCAGGCGCGTGCCGATGGCTTTGGCATGAGCATCGATCTGGTGACCGCCGAGCCGTCCGCGCCAGCGGCCGAGCCGCAGGCGCTGCTCACCCATCCCGCCCTGACCGAGGCGGTCGTCCGTTTTGCCAACGGCCGGCTGGATGAGGCGCGGCAGGTGCTGGAGACGGTGCAGGCCCAGGAGGTGCGAACGCCGCTGGCCCGCCTGGCCGGCCTGATGCTGCTGGAGGTGCTGTGGGCCGCCGGCGACGTGGAGGGCTTCGAGGAATGGGCCGCCGAATGGGCGGACCGTTTTCGGCAGCCGGTCCCGCGCTGGCCGGTGGTGCGGCAGCCTGTGCCGCCCGCCGAGTCCACGTCGGGCGCCGCATCGGGATGCACGTCCGGAGGCACATCGGGGGGCGCAGCGACCGCCGCCTGGCACACCTGGGTCTGTCCGCCGCTGCTGGATGCGGCGGCGGTGACGGCGTTGGCCGCGCTGGCCGAGCGCAGCGACGGGGCCCCATGGCTCGACTGGTCGGACCTGCTGTCGGCCGACGCCGAGGCCGCCGAACGCCTGGCCGCCCTGTTCGAGCACTGGGCCGACCAGCCCCTGACGATGCGCTGGCGGGGCGGCGCGGTGCTGCGGCGGCGCCTGAAGGCCAGCACCCCGTCCGGGCGGCGGGAGAACCCCCCCGTGTGGTGGCGCCTGCGTCTGGCGGCGCTGCGCCTGATGGGGCGGCGCGACGAATTCGATCTGGTCGCGCTGGACTACTGCGTCACCTACGGCGAGTTGCCGCCCACATGGCACGACCCGGTGGCCCACGTCGAGCCGGCCGAGGTGCTGCCCGAGCCCCCCCCGGCCGCGTCCCCCACCGAGGTGCCGCCCGAGCCCGCGTCGGCCGAATCGACGCTCGCATGGCCCGGGGTCGTCAGCTCGGTGACGGCCGGCGAGTCCGAGTTCCCCGCCGTACCCACCCAAATGGCGGGCTGGTCGGTTCAGACCCAGTCGGGCGAGGCGGGGCCGGCCGTCCACCTGGAGGGTGTTCTGCAGGGTGACATGGCGCAGGCGCTCCAGGCGCTCGATGCCGCCGTGGAGGGTGTCGTGCCCCAGGCGTCCTCGTCGCTGGAGGGGTCGGTCTCGCCCCCCAGCCGGGTGCTCATCATCGATGCACGGCGGCTGCAGCGCGTCGATTTTGCCGCCGCCGGCGCCTTGCTGCAGTGGTTGCTGGCGGCGCGCGGGCGGGGTGTGCGGGTCGAGCTGGACGGCGTCAACCACCTGCTGGCGGCGCTGTTCCATGTGGTGGGCATCGACGAGGTCGCCACCGTCCGGCTGCGACAATACTGACCATGGAACGAGAATCCTCTGCCGGTGCCGTCTTTCACGGCACCACGATCGTTTGTGTGCGCCGCCCCGATCCCGCGGAGCCGGGGCGGTTTCAGGTCGCCATGGGCGGCGACGGCCAGGTCACGCTCGGTCACATCGTCGTCAAGGCCAGCGCGCGCAAGATCCGCCGCCTGCACCGCGACCAGGTGCTGGCCGGCTTTGCCGGCGCCACGGCCGACGCCTTCACGCTGTTCGAGCGCTTCGAGGCCAAGCTGGAGAAGCACCAGGGCCACCTGCTGCGCGCGGCGGTGGAGCTGACCAAGGACTGGCGCACCGACCGCGTGCTGCGCCGGCTGGAGGCGATGCTGGCGGTGGCCGACCGCACGGCGAGCCTCGTCATCACCGGCAACGGCGACGTGCTGGAACCCGAGCACGGCATCGTCGCCATCGGCTCCGGTGGCGCCTACGCCCAGGCCGCGGCGCGCGCGCTGCTGGAGCACACGGCGCTGCCGGCCGAGGCCGTGGTGCGCGAGGCGCTGCGCATCGCCGGGGACCTGTGCATCTACACCAACCAACACCACACCGTGGAGGTGCTGGCATGAGTGCCGCGATGACGCCGCAAGAGATCGTCTCCGAGCTGGACGCCCACATCATCGGCCAGCAGGCCGCCAAGCGCGCGGTGGCCATCGCGCTGCGCAACCGCTGGCGCCGCCAGCAGGTGGACGCGAAGCTGCGGCCCGAGATCACGCCGAAGAACATCCTGATGATCGGCCCAACCGGGGTCGGCAAGACCGAGATCGCGCGCCGGCTGGCCAAGCTGGCCAACGCGCCGTTCATCAAGGTCGAGGCGACCAAGTTCACCGAGGTCGGCTACGTCGGCAAGGATGTCGACAGCATCATCCGCGACCTGGCGGACGTGGCCGTCAAGCAGACGCGCGAGGCGGCGATGGCGCGCGTGCGCACGCGCGCCGAGGACGTGGCCGAGGAGCGCATCCTGGACGCGCTGCTGCCGCCGCCGCGCGACGGCGAGGTCGAGCGTGACGGGCATGCGCGCCAGGTGTTCCGCAAGAAACTGCGCGAGGGCCAGCTCGACGACAAGGACATCGAAATCGACGTGGCCGCGCCGCAGCCGCAGCTGGAGGTGATGACCCCGGCCGGCATGGAGGAGATGGCCGAGCAGCTGCGCGGCCTGTTCGGCCAGCTCAACCTCGGCCGGCGCAAGACGCGCAAGCTGCGCATCGCCGAGGCGCGCCGGCTGCTCGTCGAGGAGGAGGCGGCCAAGCTCGTCAACGAGGAGGAGATCCGCGCCGAGGCGATCCACAACCTCGAGCAGAACGGCATCGTCTTCATCGACGAGATCGACAAGGTCGCCTCGCGCAGCGACGTGGCCGGCGCCGACGTGTCGCGCCAGGGCGTGCAGCGCGACCTGCTGCCGCTGGTGGAAGGCACCACGGTCTCCACCAAATATGGGCCGGTCAAGACCGACCACATCCTGTTCATCGCCAGCGGGGCGTTCCACCTGAGCAAGCCGAGCGACCTGATCCCGGAGCTGCAGGGACGCTTTCCGATCCGGGTGGAGCTGCAGCCGCTGTCGGTGCAGGACTTCGAGGCGATCCTGACGCAGACGCACGCCAGCCTCGTGCGCCAGTACCAGGCGCTGCTGGCGACCGAGGGGGTGACGCTGGCTTTCACCGACGACGGCATCCGCCGCATCGCCGCCATCGCCTGGGAGGTCAACGAGCGCACCGAGAACATCGGCGCGCGCCGGCTGGCCACGGTGATGGAGCATCTGCTCGACGAGGTGAGCTTCGAAGCGTCCCGCCGCACGGGGCAGACCGTCACGATCGACGTGGCCTACGTGGACGAGCGGCTGGCGGCGCTGGCGCGCAACGAGGATCTGTCGCGCTTCATCCTTTGAGGGGGGGCTTTACTCCTCAGGTGCCGCTTTCAAGCTGTTTTGCAAACGCTTGATTTTGCGTGTCTTTTGAAGGCCGATTTGCCCTGCAAATCGGCCTTAAGTCTTTGATTTCACAAGAAAAAAGGCGATGACCGGCTTGTGATGCACCGGCTTTTGGTGCTACAGTGGGAACAAGTGCAAAAAAGTGGTGAAAAGTGGTTCCCCTTCGCCGGATCTGACCCGTGTTCCAAGGCGCCTCGTCCCTCAGTCTCGATGCCAAAGGCCGGCTCTCGGTGCCGACCCGGCACCGCGACGTCCTGAGCGCGACCGCGGCGGGCCAGCTCACCATCACCAAGCATCCGCACGGCTGTCTGATGATCTTTCCGCGCCCGGAGTGGGAGGCGTTTCGCCAGCGCATCGCGCAGCTGCCGATGTCGGCGCAGTGGTGGAAGCGCATCTTTCTGGGCAATGCGCAGGACGTGGAGATGGACGCCCAGGGCCGCGTGCTGATCGCCCCCGAGCTGCGCGCCGCCGCCGGCATCACCAAGGAGGCCATGCTGCTCGGCATGGGCAACCACTTCGAGCTGTGGGACGCGGCCACCTACGCGGCCCAGGAGGCCGAGGCGATGCGCGGCGAGATGCCCGAGGCCTTCCAGGACTTTTCTTTCTGAGGGCCGGGCGGTGCAGATGACCTACCCCCATCGCACCGTCCTGTTGAACGAAGCGGTCGAGGCCCTTCAGATCCAACCGGACGGACACTACATCGACGCCACCTTCGGTCGCGGCGGCCACAGCCGCGCGATCCTGGCGCGCCTGTCGCCGGCGGGGCGCCTGACGGTGTTCGACAAAGACCCCCAGGCCATCGCGGTGGCGCAGGCGCTGGCCGCGCAGGACGCGCGCGTGGCGGTGCGGCACGAGGGCTTTGCGGCCCTGGGCACGCTGCCGCCGGCCAGCGCGGACGGACTGCTGATGGATTTGGGGGTCAGCTCGCCGCAACTGGACGATCCGGCGCGCGGCTTTTCCTTCCGCCACGACGGGCCGCTGGACATGCGCATGGACCCCACGCGCGGCCTCAGCGCCGCCCAGTGGTTGGCCACGGCCACGGTGGCCGAGATGACGGAGGTGATTCGTGAATACGGCGAAGAGCGGTTTGCTGCACCGATTGCAAAGGCGATTGATCGTCGCCGACAGGAACGGGGGCCTGTTCGAACCACCGCCGAGCTGGCCGAAATCGTGGCTGGCGCGGTCAAAACCCGCGAGCCGGGCAAGGACCCTGCAACGCGCACATTTCAGGCTGTTCGGATTCACGTCAACGCCGAGCTTGAAGAGCTGCAACAAGCGCTCGACGCCAGTCTGAGCGTGCTGCGCCCGGGTGGGCGGCTGGTGGTGATCAGCTTCCATTCGCTGGAGGACCGGATGGTCAAGCAGTTCATGGCCCGGCACGCCCGGCCGGCCGTGGACCGGCGCGCGCCGATGGTCGAGCCGCCGCCGCCGCTGCTTGCGCACGTGGCGCGCACCATGCCCGGCGCGGCCGAGGTGGAGGCCAACCCGCGGGCGCGCAGCGCGGTGATGCGTGCCGCGACCCGCACCGCCGCCCCGCTGGCCGCGGGCATCGGAAAGGGCATGGGGGCCGCGGGGTCGGTCGGGAGGCGGCGGGCATGACGCGCCTGAACCTCGCCCTCCTGCTGGCCGTGCTGGCCAGCAGCTTCTATTTGGTGACGCTGCAATACGAATCGCGGCGGCTGTATGTGGCCAACGAACGCGCGCGCGCGCAGGCCAGCCGGCTGGCGGCCGAGCACGAGCGCCTGGTCGCCCAGCAGCGCGCCCAGGCCGCCCCGTCGCGGGTGCAGCAGATCGCCCAGCGCCAGTTGCAGATGCGCCCGGCCCATCCCGGCATCACCGAGTATGTGGCCCTGTCGTCGACCGAGGTCGCTGCGGGAGGCCGCCCATGAGTCGCCGGCCCGTCACCGCGCCCGTGTCCGCGCGCAGCATCCCCTACGGCAGCAGCCCGCTGCTGACCAGCGCGACGCCGGTCTGGCGCAGCCGCTTCATCGTCGGGATGCTGGCGCTGGCCTTCGTCGGGCTGGCGGCGCGCGCGGCCTATGTGCAGGTGATCGGCAACGATTTCTTCCAGCGCCAGGGCGAGGTCCGCTACGCGCGCACGCTGGAGCTGCCGGCCAGCCGCGGGCGCATTCTGGACCGCAACGGCATGATCCTGGCCACCAGCGTGGTGGCGCAAAGCGTCTGGGCCGACCCCGAGGACGTGGACCGCAACCACCCCGGGCTGCGCGACGCCGCGCGGCTGCTGGGCATGCCGCTGGCCGAGCTGCAGCGCCGGCTGGACGTGGGCGAGAAGAACTTCGTCTGGATCAAGCGCCAGGTGGACGAACCTGTGGCGCGCCAGGTGCAGGCGCTGGGCATCAAGGGCCTGTACCTGCGCAAGGAGTACAAGCGGCAGTATCCCCAGGGCGAGGCCGTCGCGCACGTGGTCGGCTTCACCAACGTCGAGGACCGCGGCCAGGAGGGGGTGGAGCTGGCGTTCGAGCGCGAGCTGCTCGGCCGCCCTGGGTCGCGCCGGGTCATCAAGGACCGCCTGGGCCGCATCGTCGAGGATGTGCGCGACATCGTGCCGCCGGTGGATGGCAAGGACTTGCAGCTCTCCATCGACGGCAAGATCCAGTTTTTTGCCTACCAGCGCCTGAAGGAGGCGGTGCAGCAGCACAACGCGCGCGGCGGCAGCGCAGTGGTGTTGGATGCGGTGAGCGGCGAGGTGCTGGCGCTGGCCAACTACCCCAGCTACAACCCCAACGACCGCCGCAACCTGACCGGCGAGCAGTTGCGCAACCGGGCGCTGACCGACAGCTTCGAGCCGGGCTCGACCATGAAGCCCTTCATCGCCGCGCTGGCCCTCGACAAGGGGTTGGTCACCCCCGAGACGCCGATCCAGACCGCGCCGGGCCGGCTGCAGATGGGCGGGTTCACCATCTCGGACGTGCATGCGTACGGCGTGCTGACCGTCAACGAGGTGATCCAGAAGTCCAGCAACGTCGGCACCGTCAAGATGGCGATGCAGATGCAGCCGCGCGACATGTGGGAGACCTACACGCGCGCGGGCTTCGGGCACAAGCCGCAGGTGCCCTTCCCCGGTGCGACCAGCGGCCGCCTGCGCGCCTACAAGACGTGGCGGCCCATCGAGCAGGCGACCATGAGCTACGGCTATGGCCTGTCGGTGTCGCTGCTGCAACTGGCCCAGGCGTACACGGTGTTTGCCCGCGATGGCGAGCTGGTCCCGATCACGCTGATGCGCACCGACCAGCCCGCGCACGGCGTGCGCGTGTTCAGCGAACGCAATGCCCTGGCCGTGCGGCGCATGCTGCACATGGCCGCGGGGCCCGGGGGCACCGCCCAACTGGCGCAGACGGTCGGCTACTCGGTCGGCGGCAAGACCGGCACCGCCCGCAAGCAGGAGGGCAAGGGCTACGCGGCGCGCAAATACCGCAGCTTTTTCGTCGGGCTGGCGCCGGTGGATCAGCCGCGGGTGGTCATCGCCGTGATGGTGGACGAGCCGGGCAACGGCGTCATCTACGGCGGGGCGGTGGCCGCGCCGGTGTTTTCGGACGTGGCGCAGCAGACGCTGCGCCTGCTCGGCGTGCCGCCCGACATGCGGGTGCAGCCGCAGATCGTCGCCGACGTGATCGAGGAGGAACCGGTCTGATGGCACCGTCCTTCGCCACCCTCGACGCCCTGGTGGCGTGGCTGCGCGCGCGCGGCGCCACCGGATTGTGCGCGGACAGCCGCCAGGTCCGCCCCGGCGATGCGTTCGTCGCATGGCCGGGCGCGGCGGCCGATGCCCGGCGCTTCGTGCGCGCGGCCCTCGAGGCCGGTGCCGTCGCCGCCGTCGTGGAGGCGCAGGGACTGGCCGGCTGGCTGAGCGCCCACCCCGATGCGGCTTTCGATCTCGCCCCGGCCGATGCCCCCTCCAGCGCGGCGCGGGTGGCCGCCTATGCGGGCCTGCGCGCGGCGGCGGGGCCGCTGGCCAGCGCGTTCTGGCACGCGCCCAGCCGTGCGCTCGATCTGATTGCCGTGACCGGGACCAACGGCAAGACGTCCACCGCGTGGTGGACGGCGCAATGGCTGCAGGCGGCCGGCGTGGAGGCGGGCCTGATCGGCACGCTGGGCATCGGTCGGCCGGGCGCGGCCTTGGTGCCGACCGGCTTGACCACCCCCGATCCCGTGACGCTGCAGCGCGCGCTGCGCGCCTTTGCCGATGATGGCCTGCGCGCGGTGGTGCTGGAGGCCTCCTCCATCGGCATCGAGGAAGGGCGGCTGGACGGTGCCCGTGTCCACACGGCCATCTTCACCAACCTGACGCAGGACCACCTGGACTACCACGGCACCATGGAGGCCTATTGGGCCGCCAAGCGGCGCCTGTTCGACTGGCCGGGCCTGCAGGTGGCGGTGCTGTGCGTGGACGACCCCTACGGGCGGGAGTTGGCGCAGGCGCTGGCCGCGCGTCCGGCGGATGGGGGGCTGGACCTCTGGACCTATGCCACCGGCCCGGCGGCGACGGACGCCCGCCTGCGCCTGCTGGCGCGCGAATGGTTGCCCAACGGGGCCCGCTTCACGGTCGCCGAAGGCGCCACCCACACCACGTTCGAGTTGCCGGTGGTGGGGGACTACAACCTGGGCAATCTGCTGGCCGCCATGGCGGTGTTGCGCAGCCGCGGGCTGCCGTGGTCGGCCATCGTGGGCGCCAGCCACGGGCTGACCCCCGTGCCCGGCCGCATGCAGTCGGCGTGGGGAGCGGCCGACGGCCCCGCGGACGGTTTGCCGCTGGTGCTGGTCGATTACGCCCACACGCCGGATGCGGTGGACAAGGCGCTGCAGGCGCTGCGCCCCCTGGCCGCGCGCCGGGGCGGGCAACTGTGGTGCGTGTTGGGCTGCGGGGGCGACCGCGACCCCGGCAAGCGCCCGCTCATGGCCGCCGCTGCCGAGCAGGGGGCCGACCGCGTGGTGCTGACCAGCGACAACCCGCGCAGCGAGGACCCGTTGCAGATCCTGGCCCAGATGCAGGCCGGCTTGGTCGCGCCAGCGCGTGCCTGGGTCGAGCCCGATCGGGCCGCCGCCATCGACCGCGCCGTGCGCGAGGCCCAGGCCCGTGACGTGGTTCTGCTGGCCGGCAAGGGACACGAGGACTACCAGGAGATCGCCGGCGTGCGCCGGCCGTTTTCCGATCTCGACCAGGCGCGCGCCGCGTTGCGCCGGCGCCGGGAGGCAGACGCATGACGGCCCCCCGGACACCGCTGGAGCGCCAGCCGATGGAGGGCCTGGGGGCCCTGCTGGCCGTTTTGCCGGGCGCCCGCGCGGTCGGCGACGTGGAGGCGCTGGCCCCGCAACGGGTGCACACCGACACCCGCACCCTGCAAGCGGGCGATCTGTTCGTCGCGCTGCGCGGCGAGCGCTTCGACGCGCACGACTTTTTGCCGCAGGCGGCCGCAGCCGGCGCCATCGGGGCGGTGGCGCAGCGGGGCTTGGCCGCGGCCGGGCTGCCCGGGGTGGAGGTGCCGGACAGCCGCCTGGCCCTGGGGCAGTTGGCCGCCGCGTGGCGCGCCCGCTGGCACGGCCCGCTCATCGCCGTCACCGGCAGCAACGGCAAAACCACCGTCACGCAGATGACCGCGGCGATTTTGCGCGCGGCGGTCGGCGAGGCGGCCCTGGCCACCCAGGGCAATTTGAACAACGACATCGGTGTGCCGCTGACGCTGCTGCGCCTGCGCCCCATGCACCGGCTGGCGGTGGTGGAGCTGGGCATGAATCACCCGGGCGAGATCGCCCAGCTGGCCGCGATGGCCCGCCCCACGGTGGCCCTGGTCAACAACGCCCAGCGCGAACACCAGGAATTCATGGCCAGCGTGGAGGCCGTGGCCCGCGAAAACGGCGCCGTGCTGGCCGCCTTGCCGGCCGAGGGCACCGCGGTGTTCCCGGCCGACGATCGGTTCATGCCGCTGTGGCGCACGCTGGCGGCGGGCCGCGCGACGCTGACCTTCGGTGCGACGGGGGCCGACGTGTCCGCGCAGGCGGACTGGGTGGACGGGGCCTGGGCGCTGCGCGTGACGACGCCGGCCGGGGTATTCGACACCCGGCTGCGCATTGCCGGCCGCCACCATGTGCGCAACGCCCTGGCGGCCACGGCCTGCGCGCTGGCGGCCGGGGTGGCGCTGGACGCGATCGCGGCGGGGCTGGCCGCCTTCGAGCCCGTGACGGGCCGCTGCCGCACCCAGTCGCTGCGGCTGGCGGGCGCCGCCTGGACCGTGGTGGACGACAGCTACAACGCCAACCCGGACTCGGTGCGCGCGGCCGTCGATGTGCTGGCCGAACTGCCCGGGCCGCGCTGGCTGCTGCTGGGCGACATGGGCGAGGTGGGCGACCAGGCGCTGGCCTTCCATGACGAGGTGCTGCGCCACGCGCTCGCACGCGGCATCGACCGCATCTGGCTGGCGGGCGACTGGATGGGGCGCGCGGCGGCCGCCGTGTCCGCCACCCACTCCACCGCGCCGTCGCCGGTGCGGCATTTCGCCTCGGTGGAGGCGCTGCTGGCCGCCTTGCCCGCGGCCGTGCCGGCCGGCGGGGGCAGCCTGCTGGTCAAGGGGTCGCGCTTCATGCGCATGGAGCGGGTGATTGCCGCCTGCGAGGCGCTGGCGCGCGCCACGGATGGGGAGGGCTCGACGCATGTTGCCTAGTCTGGCGCAGTGGCTGCAGGGCGTCTGGCCCGAGCTGGGTTTCCTGCGCGTCTTCCAGTACCTGACCTTTCGCGCCGTGATGGCCGCGATGACCGCCTTGCTGGTCGGCGTGGCGGCCGGGCCGTGGTTCATCCGGCGCCTGACCGCGCTCAAGATCGGCCAGCCGGTGCGCGCCTACGGCGTGCAGGCCCACCTGAGCAAGAGCGGCACCCCGACCATGGGCGGGGTGCTGATCCTGTTTGCCATCACGGTCTCGACGCTGCTGTGGTTCGAGTGGTCGAACCGCTTCGTCTGGGTCGTGCTGGCCGTCACCTGGGCCATGGGGGCGATCGGCTGGGTGGACGACTGGCGCAAGGTGGTGCGCAAGGACCCCGAGGGGATGCGCTCGCGCGAGAAGTACTTCTGGCAGTCCGTCATCGGGTTGGTGGCGGCGTTCTATCTGGTGTTCGCCATCTCGGAGGGGTCGAACGCCGGCGTGTGGGCGCTGTTCACCGACTGGATCCGCTCCGGCTTCACCATCGATCTGCCGCAGCAGGCGGGCCTGATGGTGCCCTTTTTCAAGGAGATCAGCTATCCCCTGGGCGTGACGGGTTTCGTCCTCCTGACCTATCTGGTCATCGTGGGTGCGAGCAACGCGGTCAATCTGACCGATGGCCTGGACGGCCTGGCCATCATGCCGGTGGTGATGGTGGGCTCGGCGCTCGGGGTGTTTGCCTATGTGACGGGCAACGCCGTCTTTGCGCGCTATCTGCTCGTGCCCTTCATCCCCGGCACGGGCGAGGTGCTGGTGTTTTGCGCCGCCATGGCCGGCGCGGGGCTGGCGTTCCTGTGGTTCAACGCCTATCCGGCGCAGGTCTTCATGGGGGACGTGGGGGCGCTGGCCCTGGGCGGGGCGCTGGGCACCATCGCCGTCATCGTGCGGCAGGAGATCGTGCTGGCCATCATGGGCGGCATTTTCGTCGTCGAGGCGCTGTCCGTGATGCTGCAGGTGGGCTGGTTCAAGTACACCAAGCGCCGCTATGGCGAGGGCCGTCGCCTGCTGAAGATGGCGCCGCTGCACCACCACTTCGAGAAGTCCGGCTGGCGCGAGACCCAGGTGGTGGTGCGCTTCTGGATCATCACCATGCTGCTGTGCCTGATCGGCCTGTCCACGCTCAAACTGCGGTGAACCCCATGCCCTGGACCCACGATTGGCTGCCCGGTGTGCGAGAGCGCGACGTGCTCGTGCTCGGGCTGGGCGCCACCGGCTTGGCGGTGGCGCGCTGGCTGCACGCGGCCGGTGCCCGGGTGAGCGTGGCGGACACCCGCCCGGCACCGCCCCAGGCCGCGGCCCTGGCCGAGGCGGCGCCGGGCAGCCGGCTGTGGACGGGGGTGGCGTTCGATGCCGACCTGTTCGCCCGCGCGCCGTGGGCGATGGTGGTGCGCAGCCCCGGCATCGCCCCCGCGCAGATGGCGGCCCTGGCCGCGGCCGCCGCCGCCGTGGGCGTGCCGGTGCTGGGCGAGCTGGGCCTGTTCGACGGTGCGCTGCGGGCGCTGGCCGAGTCGCACGCCTACCGGCCGGCCGTGCTGGCCGTGACCGGCACCAACGGCAAGACGACCACCACCGCTCTGACCGGGCACCTGCTGCGTGCCGCGGGTTGGGACGTGGCGGTGGCCGGCAACATCGGCCCGTCCCTGCTCGACACGCTGGCCGAGCGGCTGGCCGCGCAGGCGCTGCCGCGTGCCTGGGTGCTGGAGCTGTCGAGCTTTCAGCTCGATGGCGTGGAGGGCTTCGAACCCACCGCGGCGACCGTGCTCAACGTGACGCAGGACCACCTCGACTGGCACGGCACCATGGCGGCGTATGCGGCCGTTAAGGCGCGGATCTTTGGCACGCAGGGGCTGATGGTGCTCAACCGCGACGACCCCATCGTGGCCGCGTGGCAGCCGCCCGAGCCGCCCGCCGGGGGGCCGCGCGGGCGCCCCGCGCCGGGGCGCGCGTGGACCAGCTTTGGCACCGGCGTGCCCACACGCCCCGGGGATTGGGGGCTGGAGACGGTCAACGGCATCACCTGGCTGGTGCGGGCCTTGCCGGACGACGAGGCCGGATCGCGCCGTCCGCGCACCGCCGATGCCGAGCTGCACATCCAGCGCCTGATGCCGGCCGAAGCGCTGCGCATCCAGGGGCGCCACAACGCCACCAATGCGCTGGCCGCCCTGGCCCTGGCGACGGCGGCGGGCGTGCCGCTCGCGCCGCTGCTGCATGCGCTGCGCGACTACCGCGGCGAGCCGCACCGGGTGGAGTCGGTGGCCATCGTCGGCGACGTGGAATACATCGACGACAGCAAAGGCACCAATGTGGGCGCGACGCTGGCGGCCATCGAGGGCCTGGGGGCGCAGCGCCGCCTGCTGGTGATTCTGGGGGGCGATGGCAAGGGGCAGGACTTCCGCCCGCTGGCGGCGGCTGTTGCCCGCCACGCCCGCGCGGTGGCGTTGATCGGCCGCGACGCCGCGGCGATCGAGGCGGCGCTGGCCGACACCGGGGTGTTGCGTGCGCGCTTCGACGATCTGCCGGCGGCGGTGCGCTGGTGCGCTGCGCAGGCGCAGGCAGGGGATGCGGTGCTGCTGTCGCCCGCCTGTGCCAGCCTGGACATGTTCCGCGACTATGCCCACCGCGCCCAGGTGTTCGTCGAGACCGTGCGCGCGCTCCAGCACGAGGAGGGCACGCCCGCATGAACGCACGCGAGCGCTGGCACCGTTGGCTGGCCGCCGTGGCCGCGCTGCTGCCCCAGGGCCGCTCGGGCCCGCGGGCGGCTGCCGCCGCGGGTGGCGAGATCCCGGTGCGGCTGATGCGCCGGGACTGGACCCGATCGCCCGCGCCGGCGGCCAGCGCCAGTGGCATCGACCAGCCACTGCTGTGGGTGGTGGTGGCGCTGCTGTCGTGGGGGCTGGTGATGGTGTACTCGGCCTCGGTCGCGTTGCCGGACAACCCCCGCTTTGCCAGTTACAGCCCATACCACTTCGTGCTGCGGCATGCGCTGGCGATCGGCATCGGCGCGGTGGCCGGAGTGATCGCATTCCAGGTCCCGACGAGCCGCTGGCAGACGCTTGCCAACCCGCTCTTTCTGGTGGCGATCGCGCTGCTCGTCATCGTGCTCGTGCCCTTCATTGGCAAGGGGGTCAACGGGGCGCGGCGCTGGATTCCGCTCGGGGTGATGAACTTCCAGCCGTCCGAGCTGGCCAAGCTTGCCGTGCTGCTCTACGCCGCCGGCTACATGGTGCGGCGCATGGAGGTGAAGGAGAAGTTCTTCCGCGCCGTCTGGCCCATAGCCATGGCGGTCGGGCTGGTCGGCGTGCTGCTGCTGGCCGAGCCGGACATGGGTGCCTTCATGGTGATCGCCGTCATCGCCATGGGCATCCTGTTCCTGGGGGGGGTCAACGCGCGCATGTTCTTCCTGATCGCGCTGGTGGTGGCGGCGGCGTTTGCGATGGTGGTGCTGACCAACGAGTGGCGGCGCGAGCGCATCTTTGCCTACCTGGACCCGTGGAGCGAGCAGCACGCGCTGGGCAAGGGCTACCAGCTCACGCACGCGCTGATCGCGCTGGGCCGCGGCGAGTGGTTCGGCGTCGGGCTGGGCGCCAGCGTCGAGAAGTTGCACTGGCTGCCGGAGGCGCACACCGACTTTTTGCTCGCCGTCATCGGTGAGGAGTTCGGCTTCGTGGGCGTGCTGTCGCTCATCGCGCTGTTCATGTGGCTGACCCGACGCATGATGCAGATCGGCCGTCAGGCCATCGCGCTGGACCAGGTGTTCGCCGGGCTGGCGGTGCAGGGCGTGGGGCTGTGGATCGGCTTTCAGGCCTTCATCAACATCGGCGTCAACCTGGGGGCCTTGCCGACCAAGGGGCTGACGCTGCCGTTCATGAGCTACGGGGGATCGGCCATCCTGATGAACCTGGTGGCGGTCGCGTTCGTGCTGCGCGTGGACTGGGAGAACAAGGCCCTGATGCACGGAGGTCGCGCATGACGCAGCCCTGCGCGCTCGTGATGGCCGGTGGCACCGGGGGGCACATCTTCCCCGGGCTGGCGGTGGCCGAGGCCCTGCGCGCCGAGGGCTGGCGCGTGCATTGGCTGGGCGCGCCCGGCGGCATGGAGGCCCGATTGGTGCCGCCGCGCGGCTTTGCGTTCGAGGCGGTGGCCTTTGGCGGCGTGCGCGGCAAAGGGCCGCTGACGCTGGCGCTGCTGCCGCTGCGCCTGCTGCGCGCGTTCTGGCAAGCGTGGCGTGTGGTGCGCCGCGTGCGGCCGGACGTGGTGGTGGGTCTGGGCGGCTACATCACCTTCCCCGGCGGGCTAATGGGGGTGTTGGCGGGCCGGCCGCTCGTGTTGCACGAGCAGAATTCGGTGGCGGGGCTGGCCAACCGCGTGCTCGCCCAGGTGGCGGACCGGGTGTTTTGCGCCTTTCCGAAGGTGCTGCCCCAGGGCGAGTGGATCGGCAACCCCTTGCGAGCCGCGTTCGTGCAGCAACCCGCGCCGGCGCAGCGCTTTGCCGGTCGCCATGGGCCGCTGCGCCTGCTGGTGGTGGGCGGCAGCCTGGGTGCGCAGGCCCTCAACGAGACGGTGCCGCAGGCGCTGGCCCGTCTGCCGGCCGGGCAGCGGCCCCAGGTGCGGCACCAAAGCGGCGAGCGCCACCTGGAGGCGCTGCGCGCGGCCTATGCCCAGGCCGGGGTCGAGGCGGAGTGCGTGGCCTTTATCGACGACACGGCCGCGGCCTTTGCCGAGGCGGATGTGATCATTGCCCGCGCCGGTGCCAGCACCGTCACCGAGATCGCCGCGGTCGGGGCGGCGGCGCTGTTCGTGCCGTTCCCGCACGCGGTGGACGACCACCAGACCACCAATGCGCGGTTTCTGGTCGATCAGGGCGCGGCGTGGCTGCGCCCGCAGGCCGAGCTGACCCCCGAGTGGCTGGCCGACTGGCTGCGCAGTCTGACCCGCGCCGACCTGTGCCAGCGGGCCGAGCGCGCCCATGCCCAGCGCAAGACCGAGGCGGTCGATGCCATGGTGCGCGCCTGTACCGCGCTGGCCCGACCCAGCCCCCGCACCCCATCATGAAACACGCGATTCGTCACATCCACTTCGTCGGCATCGGCGGCGCCGGCATGAGCGGCATCGCCGAGGTGCTGCTCACCCTGGGCTACACCGTCTCCGGCTCCGATCTGGCCGACAGCGCCGCCACCGAGCGCCTGCGCCAGCTCGGCGCGCGCGTGCTGCTCGGCCACGACGCGGCACACATCGCCGGTGCCGACTGCGTCGTCGTCTCGACGGCGGTCAAACCCGACAACCCCGAGGTGCTGGCCGCCCAGGCGCGCCTGCTGCCGGTGGTGCCGCGCGCCGTCATGCTGGCCGAGCTGATGCGCATGAAGAAAGGCAT
This sequence comes from Tepidimonas fonticaldi, assembly GCF_007556755.1. Taxonomy (GTDB): domain Bacteria; phylum Pseudomonadota; class Gammaproteobacteria; order Burkholderiales; family Burkholderiaceae_C; genus Tepidimonas; species Tepidimonas fonticaldi. The sequence goes on from NZ_VJOO01000012.1 coordinate 45,481, forward strand.
CGCCATCGCCGGCACCCACGGCAAGACCACCACCACCAGCCTGGTGGCGAGCGTCCTGGCCGCCGCGGGGCTGGATCCGACCTTCGTCATCGGCGGGCGGCTCAACAGCGCCGGCGCGCACGCGCGGCTGGGACAGGGCGAATACATCGTCGTCGAGGCGGACGAGTCCGACGCCTCCTTCCTCAACCTGCTGCCCGTGATGGCGGTCGTGACCAACATCGACGCCGACCACATGGACACCTATGGCCACGACTTCGGCCGGCTGCAGCAGGCCTTCGTGGACTTTTTGCATCGCATGCCGTTCTACGGCGCAGCCGTGGTCTGCATCGACGACCCGCACGTGCGCGCGCTGCTGCCGGCCATCCAGCGCCCGATCACGCCGTATGGCCTGAGCGAGGACGCCCAGGTGCGCGCCCTGGACGTGCGTGCGGTCGGGGCGCAAATGCATTTTCGCGTGCAGCGGCGCAACGGCGTGGCGCTGCCGGATCTGGAGGTCGTGCTCAACCTGCCGGGTGAGCACAATGTGCGCAATGCGCTGGCGGCGATTGCCGTGGCGGTCGAATTGGGTGTCCCCGACACGGCCGTGCTGCAGGCGCTGGCGGAGTTCAAAGGCGTCGGCCGGCGCTTTCAGCCCTATGGCGAGGTGCCGCTGCCCTCGGGCGGCACGGCCACCGTCATCGACGACTATGGCCACCACCCGGCCGAAATGGCCGCCACCATGGCCGCGGCCCGCGGGGCCTTCCCCGGGCGCCGGCTGGTGCTGGCCTTTCAGCCGCACCGCTACAGCCGCACGCGCGACTGCTTCGAGGACTTCGTGCGCGTGCTCGGCCAGGCCGATGCGGTGTTGCTGACCGACGTCTATGCCGCGGGCGAGGCGCCCATCGTCGCCGCCGATGGCCGCAGCCTGGCGCGGGCGCTGCGCGTCGCGGGGCGGGTGGAACCCCTGTTCGTGGCCGACGTGGCCGATCTGCCGCGCGCCATCCTGGACAGCGCCCGCGACGGCGACGTCGTGCTGTGTATGGGTGCGGGCTCGATTGGCGCGGTGGCCGCCCGTGTGGTGGCGCTGGCGGCGGCGCCGGCGGCCCTGTCCACCGAGGGGGTGGGGGCATGACCGCGGCGCCGATCCTGTCCCCCGTGGCGGTGGACCCGCGCGCGCTGGGCAAGGTGGCGGTGCTCATGGGCGGCCATTCGGCCGAGCGCGAGGTCTCGCTGATGTCCGGCGGCGGCGTGCTGGCCGCGCTGCGCCGTGCGGGCGTCGATGCCCACCCCTTCGACCCCGCCGAGCGGCCGCTGTGGGCGCTGGCGAGCGAAGGGTTTGCGCGCGCCTTCATCGCGCTGCACGGCCGTTTCGGCGAGGACGGCACCGTGCAGGGCGCGCTGGAGCTGATGGGCATTCCCTACACCGGGTCGGGGGTGCTGGCCTCCAGCGTGGCCATGGACAAGGTGATGACCAAGCGCATCTGGCGCGCCGAAGGCCTGCCCACCCCCGACTGGCGCCAGGTTGCCAGCGTGGAGGAAACGCAGGCCGCCTTCGACGCCCTGGGCGCACCGATGATCGTGAAACCCGCGCGAGAGGGGTCCACCATCGGGCTGACCAAGGTGACCGCGCGCGAGCAGTGCGCCGAGGCCTACCGGCTGGCGGCCCACCACGACCCCGAGGTGCTGTGCGAGCAGTTCATCGCCGGGGACGAGGTGACCTGCCCGGTGCTGGGCAGCGGGGCCGCGGCCCAGGCGCTGCCGGTCATCCACATCGTCGCGCCGGGCGGCAATTACGACTACCAGAACAAATACTTCAGCGACGACACGCGCTACATCGTGCCCTGCGACCTGCCCGCGGGTGAGGAGGCGGCCATCCAGGCCCTGGTGCTGGCGGCGTACCGGACGCTGGGCTGCCGCGGCTGGGCGCGCGCCGACGTCATGATCGACGCCGCGACGCGCCGGCCGTATCTGCTGGAGATCAACACCTCGCCGGGCATGACCGGGCATTCGCTGGTGCCGATGTCGGCCCGCGTGGCGGGGCTGGACTACGACGCGCTGTGCCTGCGCCTGCTGGCGGACGCCGCGTTGGACAACCCGCTGCCCGCCCCCGCCGCCCGAGGAGGGGAGCGCTGACATGGCCACCCGCGCCACCCCGATGCCCCTGCCGGCCGACGTGCGTGTGATGAACGCCGTCGCCGCGGCGCTGTTCGCGCTCGCGGGTCTGGCCGTGGTCGTGGCGGGGGTGGTGTGGGCGGCGCGGCATCCGCTGTGGACGCTGCAGGGCATCGTGCTGCGTGGCGAGGTGGAGCACCAGAACGCGGTGACCGTGCGGGCGCTGGTCGTGCCCCACCTGCGCGGCACCTTCCTGACCTTGGATCTGGCGGCGGCGCGCGAGCGCTTCGAGGCCCTGCCCTGGGTGCGCGAGGCCGTGGTGGAGCGGCAGTTTCCCAACCGCTTGCGTGTGACCCTGCGCGAGCACGAGCCGCTGGCGTGGTGGGGCGAGCCGGGGGGCGGGCGTCTGGTCAGCGTGCGCGGCGAGGTGTTCGAGGCCGACCCCGACGACCCCGCGGCCGACCACTGGAGCACGCTGCATGGCCCGGCCGGCGAAGCCGAGGCGGTGGTGTCCATGTACCGCCGGCTGCAGCCCCTGGTCGAGCGCCTGGGCCGCGACATCGGTCGGCTGGAGCTCTCCGGCCGGGGCAGTTGGCGCCTGACGCTCGACAGCGGGGCCCCGATCGAGCTGGGCCGCGGCGACGCCGAGGCGCTGGCGCGCCTGCAGCGCTTCGTCACCACACAGGCCGCGCTGCGGGCCCGCTACGGGCCGCGCGACATCGTCAGCGCCGATTTGCGCTACCCCAACGGTTACGCGCTGCAACTGCGCGGCGTGACCACCCAACCCGACGCGCCGGCAGGCAAGCGCACGGCGGCCCCGGCCGCCGCCCGCAGCGCGTCGCCTCCGTCTCGCAACCCCTCCCGCTGAACGCATCATGGCCAAGGAATACAAGGACATCGTGGTCGGACTCGACATCGGCACCGCCAAGATCATGGCGGTGGTCGCCGAGGTCATGCCCGGCGGCGACCTCAAGCTCGCCGGGTTGGGCGTGGCGCCCAGCAGCGGCCTCAAGCGCGGCGTGGTCGTCAACATCGACGCGACGGTGGCCAGCATCCAGCAGGCGCTCAAGGAGGCGGAGCTGATGGCCGACTGCCGCATCGCCCGGGTCTACACCGGCATCACCGGCAGCCACATCCGCGGCATCAACTCGCAGGGCATGGTGGCGATCAAGGACCGCGAGGTCAGCCCCGCGGACGTGGCGCGGGTGATCGAGACGGCCAAGGCGATCAACATCTCCACCGACCAGCGCCTGCTGCTGGTGGAGCCGCAGGAGTTCATCATCGACGGCCAGGAGGTCAAGGAGCCGATCGGCATGAGCGGCGTGCGCCTGGAGGCCAAGGTGCACATCGTCACCGGCGCGCAGAGCGCGGCGGAGAACATCCTGAAGTGCGTGCGCCGCTGCGGGCTGGAGGTGGACCAGCTCATGCTCAACCCGCTGGCCGCGGCGCAGGCGGTGCTGACCGAGGACGAAAAAGAGCTGGGTGTGGCGCTGGTGGACATCGGCGCGGGCACCACCGACGTGGCCATCTTTGCCGGCGGCGCGATCCGCCACACGGCGGCCATTCCGATCGCCGGCGACCTGATCACCAACGACATCGCCATGGCGCTGCGCACGCCCACCAAGGACGCCGAGGACATCAAGGTGGACAGCGGCTGCGCCAAGCAGCTGCTCGCCGACCCGGACCAGCAGGTCGAGGTGCCCGGCATCGGCGACCGCGGCCCGCGCCTGCTGAGCCGTCAGGCGCTCGCGGGCGTCATCGAGCCGCGGGTGGAGGAGATCTTCGCGCTGGTGCAGCAGGTCATCCGCGAGTCCGGCTGCGAGGAGCTGCTCTCCAGCGGCATCGTGCTGACCGGCGGCAGCGCCGTCATGCCCGGCATGGTCGAGCTGGGCGAGGACATTTTTCTCAAGCCCGTGCGGCGCGGTGTGCCCAAGTACGCCGGCGCCTTGGGCGACATGGTCGCGCAGCCGCGCGCGGCCACGGTGATGGGTTTGCTCGAGGAGGCGCGCCTGGCGCGCCTGCGCGGGCAGAAGGTGGCGCAAAAGGCAGGCTCGGTCGGGGGCCTGCTGACCCGCGTCAAAGAGTGGTTCGTCGGCAATTTCTGAGATTCCCGAGGTTAGGCAAGGAGCGTTCCATGAGCATCGAAATGATCGAGGTCGAAGAGTTCAACCGGGGCACGCAGATCAAAGTGATCGGCGTGGGCGGCGGCGGCAGCAACGCCGTCGAGCACATGATCCAAAGCCGCGTGCAGGGCGTGGAGTTCATCTGCGCCAACACCGACGCGCAGGCGCTGGCGCGCTCGTCGGCGCATCGGCTGATCCAGCTCGGCCGCACGGGGCTGGGCGCGGGCAGCAAGCCGGACAAGGGCCGCGAGGCGGCGCTGATGGCCGAGGCCGACATCCGCGAGTCCATCGAGGGCGCGCACATGCTGTTCATCACCGCCGGCATGGGCGGCGGCACCGGCACCGGCGCGGCGCCGGTCATCGCCAAGATGGCCAAGGAGATGGGCATCCTGACCGTGGGCGTGGTCACCAAGCCCTTCGACTGGGAGGGCGGGCGGCGCATGGCCAATGCCGAAGAGGGCCTGAGCGAACTGGAGCAAAGCGTCGATTCGCTGATCGTCGTGCTCAACGACAAGCTGCACGAGGAGCTGGGCGAGGACGTGACGCAGGACGAGGCCTTTGCCGCCGCCAACGACGTGCTGAAGAACGCCGTGGGCGGCATCGCCGAGATCATCAACGTCGAGGCGCTGGTCAACGTGGACTTCGAGGACGTGCGCACCGTGATGGGCGAGCCGGGCAAGGCCATGATGGGCACCGCCGTGGCCAGCGGCCCGGACCGCGCCCGCATCGCCGCCGAGCAGGCGGTGGCCTGCCCGCTGCTGGAGGGCGTGGACATGCGCGGCGCCAAGGGCGTGTTGGTGCTGATCAGCGCGGCCAAGGGCTCGCTGAAGCTGTCCGAGTCCAAGCTGGCCATGAACACCATCCGGGCCTTTGCCGCGCCCGATGCGCACGTCATCTACGGTACCGCCTACGACGAGTCGCTGGGCGATGCGCTGCGCGTGACCGTGGTGGCCACCGGGCTGAACCGCAACGGCCAGCGCCAGCCGCTGACGGTGGTGCAGTCCCAGCCGCAGCAGGGCCTGCGCACCGGCACCGACAACATGCCGTTCATCCCGACGCTCAACCAGCCGGTGGGGGGCGCCGGTGCGCCGTCCAGCGCCGCGGCCGGCGTCGGCGGGGCGGGTCTGCACCCCAATGTGCCGCGCGTGTGGCTCAACGGCCGCAACAACCCGGGCAGCGCCGCCTCGCGCGTGGAGGCGCTGGCCTCCAGCGGCATGGACGACTTCGAGATCCCGGCCTTCCTGCGCAAGCAGGCCGACTGACGCCCGCGCCTACGCAACGCTCCTGCCGGCGGGCCGTCATGCCGACGCGGCCCGCCGGCCACCCCGCCGGGCGGCGGGGTCGTCGTCGCTTCATCGTGCGCGGATCCGACCCCGCGCCTACAATCCCACCCCATGATTGCGCAACGTACCCTCAAGACCCTGACGCGTGCCGTGGGCGTGGGCCTGCACAGCGGCGAACGGGTCGAGCTCACGCTGCGCCCGGCGGCGCCCGATACGGGCATCGTTTTTCGCCGTGTCGATCTGGCCGATCCGGTCGACATCCCCGTCAGTGCCGCAGCCGTGTCCGACACGCGGCTGGCCTCCACCCTTTCGCGCAACGGTGTGCGGGTGCACACCGTCGAGCATCTGATGAGCGCGTGTGCGGGGCTGGGCATCGACAACCTGATCATCGACATCACCGCCGAGGAAGTCCCCATCCTCGACGGCTCGGCGGCGTCCTTCGTCTACCTGTTGCAAAGCGCCGGGATCGAAACCCAGCGCGCGCCGCGGCGTTTTCTGCGGGTCACGCGCCCGGTGGAGGTGCGCGAGGGCGAGGGCCGCACCCTCAAATGGGCCCGGCTGGAGCCCTACCACGGCTTCAAGCTGCGCTTCGAAATCGAGTTCGACCACCCCGCGGTCAGCGCCACCGGCCAGTGCGTGGAGTTCGATCTGGGCAGCGGCCAGTACGCGCGCGAGATTGCGCGCGCGCGCACCTTCGGCTTTACGCGCGACGTGGAGCACATGCGCTCGCAGGGACTGGCGCTGGGCGGCGGGTTGGACAACGCCATCGTGCTCGACGACGTCAAGGTGCTCAACGCCGACGGCCTGCGCTACGACGACGAGTTCGCCAAGCACAAGATTCTGGACGCCATGGGCGACCTGTACCTGGTGGGGCGGCCGCTGCTGGCCGCCTACAGCGCCTACCGGTCGGGGCATGCGCTCAACAACCAGTTGTTGCGTGCCCTGCTCGCCCAGCCGGACGCCTACGAGATCGTCACCTTCGAGGACGACGCGCGGGCCCCGCAGGGCTTTGCCCGGCTGGCCCTGGCCCGGTGACCGTTTGACGGGCAGCGCGCCGTGTTCCTGTTTCGCTTCCTGATGTTTGCGCTGCTCGGCGCCAGTGCGCTGTGCTTCGCGTTCTATCTGGGCACCGGGCGCAAGCACTTTGTGCGCTGGGGCATCGTGATCCTGAAGTGGACCGTGATCGCCGCGCTGGCCTTCTTCGGCGTGCTGATCCTCAGCCGCATCGGCTAGCGCCGCCGCCCCTTCCTTGCCCCTCCTCAATAGCTGCGCCCGTCCTTGTAGGCCGCATGCGTGCGTGCCCGCAGGGCAGCCACCTTGCCGATGGCCTGCGTGGTGCGTGCCACCTGCGCATGGGTGATGCACAGGCCCAGCGCATCGGCGGCGTCTTTGCCGGGCAGGCCGGGCAGGTCGAGCAGGCGGCGCACCATCTCCTGCACTTGGCTTTTTTGCGCCTTGCCGTAGCCGACCACGGCCTTTTTGAGCTGCAAGGCGGTGTACTCCGCCACGGGCAGGTCGTTGGCCACCAGGGCCGTCAGACAGCACCCGCGCGCCTGTCCCAGGATCAGGGTGGCCTGCGGGTTGACGTTGACGAACACGATCTCCAGCGCCGCCACGGTCGGCTGGTAGCGCTGCACCACCTCGCCGATGCCGTCGAACAGCACCTTCAGGCGCTGGGGCAGCAGCGCGCCGTCGTCGGGGCTGGTGCGGATGGTGCCGCTGGCCACATAGCGCAGGTGCGGGCCGTCCACGTCCACCACGCCAAAGCCGGTGGCCGTCAGGCCGGGGTCGATGCCGAGGATGCGCATGGACGCAATCGTAGCGTGCGTGAGCTGTTGCTGCGCGGCGGCGTCAATGTGTGGGGCTTGAACAGGTAGAGTAGGCGAGCAGTCCGTCAGCATGTCCTTCTGCGGGATGAGGCATCGCCATTGGTATCCGGGAGCATGAGTCGCTCTGCCTCGTTCAGCGTCGAATGGAGGGCTGGCACCCACCATCGGTACAAGATTGGTTCCCGGGAACACATCTGGCTTGGTTCCCGGGAGCACGTCTGGCGCACGAAGTGGTCGTTCTGGTGAGCGGTTTTACCTCGGCGGGTAGCGCAAAAGTCGCTGCACATCTAGCAACCGGATTTCGCGCTTGTCGATCTCGATCAGTCCCTCAGACTCCAGCTCGCGCAGCACCTTTGAGAAGTACTCGGGCGTCATCGATAGGCGCGAGGCGATGGAGGCTTTGCTCACCGGCAACCTCACGATGACCGGATGTTCTTCCTCGTCGGGTAGGTCACGCAACAGGTAGCCGATCACGCGCTCGACACCGCTACGTAGTGAATAAGCCTGCACATCGTTGACCAGTCTGTGCAGACGCAGCGACAGGCCAGCCAGCATACGCATGCAGAACTGTGGGCTACTGTGAATCTCGTGCAGCACCGCCTTGCGCGAGACACTCAACAGTAAGGTGTCGGCCAGGGCCTGGGCATTGATCATGTAGGGTTTTTCCATGAACATGAAAGCCTCGGCGAAGGTGCTGCCTGGGCCAACCAGTTCGATGATCTTTTCCTGTCCTGACGGCGAGACGGCGTAGAGCTTGACCTGCCCCCAGACGGTCACGTGGAATTCTTGACAGGGCTCTCCGGCACGGAAAATGTCCGTACCGCGTGTGAACTCGCGCAACCGACTACCCTGAGCCAACCGCTGTAACTCCGCCGGCTGCATCTCCTGGAACAGAGGCAGCATGGACAGATAGCGCGGTAAGTCGAAACGGGACGCGTCCATGGCAGCGCCAACTTCGGAGGTCGTCGGGATTGTACCCGCGACCCAAACCGGGTCCTCGGGCGGGTATCGCGCGGCCGACACGATGACCTCAGGCGGCGTGAATCATGAACCGCTGGTACACCGCGGATAGCCGGTTGATCAAGTCTTGTGGGCGCCGCACGAGTGCATAACCCTGATCGCCGAACAAAAACGGCAAGTAGTCGTGCGCGGTTTCGTCAATCGTGATGCAGAAGGGCAGCAAGCCGGCGCCACGGGCGGCCTGCACCGCATGGCGCGTGTCCTCCAAACCGTAGCGGCCCTCGTAGACGTCCAGGTCGTTCGGTTTGCCGTCGGTCAGCAGCAGCAATAGGCGCTGGCGCTCCGGACGCTCAGCCAGTCGCGTAGTGGCGTACCGGATGGCCGCGCCCATGCGCGTGTAGTAGCCAGGCTTGATCGCCCCCACGCGATCGCGCGTGGACGCTCCCCAGCGTTCGTCAAAGCCCTTGAGCTGGTGGATGCGCACGTTCTGCCGCCGCACGGACGAGAAACCCAGCATCTCGAACGGATCGCCACTGGCCGACAGCGCCTCGCCGAACACATAGAGCGCGTCGCGGATGACGTCGATCACGCGAGCCGTCTGGGTGGCATAGGCATCGGTGGACAGGGACAGGTCGGCCAGCAGCAGCGTGGCCAGGCTGCGCTCGCTGCGCACCCGGCGGCTGAATACCGCAGGCGATTCGCTGCGCGGGGCGGCCGACGCTTCCACCGCGTGGCGCACCCAGGCGTCCAGGTCCAGTTCCTCGCCCTCGGGCTGGGCGTGTAGGCGACCCATGCCGCCGCGCAGCACCTCCATGCGCCGGCGCACCCGGCGGGCGGTCACCCGCAGCGCGGGCGGGGGCGCAAAGGGGGGCGGCTCGGCCGTCACCAGGGTCTGCAGCGCGCAGTGGTCGGCCATTAGTTGTCCTTTGCGCCAGTCCCATTCGGGCAGGCGGATGCCGGGACCCAGCGGTCGGTCGTCGGCGGCGGCGCTGGGCAGGTCCAGGTCGAACTTCACCCGCGAGGCAGTGGTCTGCCCGTCGGGCGCAATGGCCAGCATGTCCATGTCGTTGGCCGCGGCCAGTGCGTTGCCGTCGTCGTCATCGTCACTGGCGCGGTTGACCTTGACGAACTCGCCCCAGGACAAGATGGACTCGGCGCGGAAGAACATCATCAGCGGCGCCTTGTTGCGTTCGTCGGCGACGGTTTGTGCCCGGCGACGGTAGGTATCCCCGATGGCGTGCGGTTGCTCGGAGCCAGTCGTTTGCGGATTATGCTCACGCGCTACGGGTGTGGCGGTCCGTGCTGACGTGGTGTCCAGCCACAGCCAGACCGGTGCCACCTCATCTGGGCGCACGCCAGGAATGAAATTCCACCGCCCTGCCAGCGCCTGTTGCACGCTGCGCTCGGCCTCGGCCGCACGGCCGCGCAGGCGGGCCGGATCGGGCCGCAGGGCGCGTTCGGCGGCCAGCAGCAGGGCATGTCGGCCGGCCAGGCCAGGAAAGGTCGCCAGCGCGCGCTGCGTGGCGCGCTGGTTGTCGGCGATCCAGTCACCGCTCGGCTCGATGTGGGCCGCCAGCGCGGCCAGCCACAGGTAGAGCGCGCGGTTGAGCGCCGGATCGGCATGCACCGCGATGCACGGCGGCAGCGACAGCGCCTCGGGCTCCAGGCGGCCGGTGGCGGCATGGGTGCCGGTACCGGCCACGCGCTGCAGCCAGTCGCGCGCCCCGCCCACGCGGCGTTCGCTGGCCGGCGCCACGCGCACCGCCGGCGCACCGCCCGCGGCACGGAACATGAGCGTGAGGGTCCGCTGCACTTCGGGCAAGGCCACCGCAGCCGCTTCGTGCTGGCGGCTGGCCGCGCGGCGGATGAAGCGGTCCCACTGTTTGCCAACCCACTCTTCCATCAGTCTTTCCTTTCCAGGACGGCGGCCGCGTCGCGTTCCGCTTTGCGCTGGCGCAGCGTTTCGCGGACCGCGTCCGCGCCCACCTTCCATTCGAGCAGCGGCTTGCCCGATTGCGCCGTCCGCGTTTCTTCACATGAGTCGAGGCACTGCCCACACTGCACGCACGAAAACATCATGCGTTTGATGTTGCGAGGATGCAGGCGCATGGGGCAGCCGTTGTCGCAGGCCGAGCCTTGCGGATAGGTGGCGGTGGTGCAGGTGCGGCAGTCGCGCGCGTGGTCGCGGTCAAAAGCGACCACCATGCCCTTGGGGTTGGCCATCCACACCATGCTCTGGAACAGTCCTACGGCGCAGCCGAAGCGGCAGAACAGGTGGCGGGCAAACGCAAACTCCAGCGTGAAGATGACGGAGGCCGCGATCAGGAAACGCGCTTGGTTCGGCGTGAGCGTGCCGGCCAGCAGCCCGCCCCAGATCTCGGCCGGTGGCAGCAGGTAGGTCAGCAGCGTGATGGCCCAGAGAAAGCCGAACACGGCGCAGAGCGAGAAGAACACCGGCCACCAGCGGGCCGAGGGCTTGACGCCAGCACGCAGCGTGCGGTGCTTGTCCCACAGGCTGAGCTTGCCGCAGGCGCGGTGCAGCACGGTGTTGAGCGTCTCCACCAGCGTGAAGTGAGGGCACAGCCAGCCACAGTAGAGACGACCGTAGCGCCAGGCCACGGCGAGGAAGCCGACGACCAGCACGATCGCGGGCAAAAAGGCGCGGACAAAGATCTGGATGGCCGCCTGGTTGGCGCTGATCTCGCCGGCCCGGAAGGCGTCGATGCCCAGGCTCCAGCGTTGACCAAGGAACCAGAGCTGTGTCTCGTGCAGGTCGAAGCGCAGCAGGTTTAGTGAAGGTGCCAGCAGGAACAGGGCGAAAAAACCCAGTTGGAAGCAAAGGCGGCGGCGACGCAGGGGGTGTGGCATCAGGAGGACAATGAAGCGTCGCCGCCGCTGCACGCCATGTTCAGGCACCGAGCGTGGCTTGAACGACCTCGTCGAGGCCGGCCGCGGTTTCAGCGTCATCCGTTAGCGCGTCGACGATGGCCGAACGGCAGGCGACGGTCAGCGGCAGCCCGCTGGCCACCAGGCGTGCGGCCATTACCAGCAGGCGAGTACTTATGGTTTCTTCGAGGTCGTGGTCGGTCAGGCGACGCAGTGCCTCGGCCAGTTTGACCAAGCGGGTCGCAAGTGCCGGGTCAACACCCGCTTCGGCCACCACGATGTCGCGCTCGACCTCGGGCCCTGGGTAGCCAAAGGTCAGCGCCACAAAGCGCTGCCGCGTACTGGGCTTGAGGCTCTTGAGTAGATTCTGATAGCCTGGGTTGTAGCTGATCACCAACATGAAGTCCGGTGGGGCGATGAGCTGCTCGCCGGTGCGTTCAATCGGCAGGATGCGGCGGTCGTCAGCCAGCGGGTGCAGTACCACGGTGGTGTCCTTGCGGGCCTCTACCACCTCGTCGAGGTAACAGATAGCGCCGCTGCGCACCGCGCGGGTCAGTGGCCCGTCGACCCACACGGTGCCCTGCTCACCGATCAGGTGGCGGCCGACCAGGTCGGCCGCGCTCAGGTCGTCGTGGCAGCTCACGGTGACGAGTGGTCGCCCCAGGCGCGCCGCCATGTACTCCACGAAACGGGTCTTGCCGCAGCCGGTGGGTCCTTTGATCAGCACCGGTAGGCGTTGCCGGAAGGCGTGCTCGAAGAGCGCGACCTCGTCAGCCTGTGCGATGTAGAACGGGGCCTTCGCCAGGTGTTGCTGCTCACTGTAGTCCATGAAACTGTCGACGTGGTATCACGTTTCCTTATGCGGGTCGAGCGTTGAGCATGCCACCACCACCGGTGCGCACGGTTTCGCCGCGCACCGGCTCGCCACCGATGAAGAAGCTGGCGAAGTACAGGAGCTGACCGATCAGGAACATCACGCCACCGGCAACGCGGCTCCAGTAAAAGAAGGCCAGCTGGTCTTGGGTATCCATGAAGCTCCGGGCACCTTCGGCAGGCAAGCGCTGCAGCCACACCTGCAAAATACCGGCACCCGTGAGAGCGAGCACCATCACGGCCATGCCGATAGTCATGATCCAGAAGCTCCACATTTCGGCCGACTGGGCCTTTTGGCTGTTTGCGATTCGACCGCGCAGCGCGGGCATGGCGTAGCTGATCAGCGTGATGACCACCAGCACATAGGCGCCGTAGAAGGCCAGGTGGCCATGAGCCGCGGTTATCTGCGAGCCGTGGGTGTAGTAGTTGATTGGGCTGAGCGTGTGGATGAAGCCCCACAGGCCAGCACCCAGAAAGCCCATGACCGAGGTACCGACAGCCCACAGCACAGCCGCCTGGTTGGGATGATCACGACGGCGGCGTTGCACCATGTTGAAGGCAAACACGGTCATCATGAAGAAGGGAATCGGTTCCATCGCCGAAAAGATCGAGCCGATCCAGTGCCAGTAGCCCGGCAGGCCGATGAAGTAGAAGTGGTGGCCCGTACCTAGAATGCCGGTCATCAGCGCGAAGGCGATGATCACGTACAGCCACTTGTCGATCACCTCACGGTCGACGCCAGTGGTCTTGACCAGCACGTAGGCCAGCAGCGCCCCCAGGATCAGTTCCCACACACCCTCTACCCAGAGATGGACCACGAACCACCAGTACATCTTGTCACGCACCAGGTTGTGCGGGTTGACGAAGCTGAACAGGAAGAGCAGCGCCAGTCCCCACAGACCCATCAGTAGCACAACCGAGATGGCGGTCTTGCGGCCCTTGAGCACCGTCATGCTGATATTGAACAGGAAGCCCAGCGCCACGATGACGATGCCAATCTTGGTCGGCAGCGGCTGTTCGAGGAATTCGCGGCCCATGGTCTCCAGCAAATGGTTGCCCGTCAGTTCCGCCAGCTTGGCGTAGGGCACCGTCAGATAGCCGACGATGGTCAGCGCACCGGCCACCAGGAAGACCCAGAACAGGATCTTGGCGAGTAAGGGGCTGTAGAGCTCGGTTTCGGACTCTTCGGGCACCAAGTAGTAGGCGGCCCCCATGAAGCCGAATAGCAGCCAGACGATGAGCAGGTTGGTGTGAACCATGCGGGCCACGTTGAACGGGAGGTAGGGAAAGAACAGATCCCCGATGACGTACTGCAGGCCAAGGGTTATGCCGAAAATCACCTGCCCCGCGAACAGGACCATGGCTGCGATGAAGTACGGCTTGGCGACAGACTGGCTCTGATATTTGAGGGTTGCGATTTTCATGATGGTCCTCCGATCAGCCTTCGATGTTGGGCGGCCACTGCTCGGTATTGATCTCGCTGGTCCACTTGAGGAACTCGACCAGGTCATTGAGTTGCTGTTCGCTCAAGTTGAACTGCGGCATCTGGCGGCGATGCGGTACGCCTGTGGGCTGCGCTTGCATCCAGGCCTTGATGAAGTCCGCGCCGCGACGCTTGTAGACATTACCCAGCTCGGGCGCGAAGTACGCTCCCTCGCCGAGTAGCGTGTGGCAGCCTATGCAGTTGCGTGTTTCCCAGATCTTCTTGCCCGCAATCACCGCAGGCGTGATCGCTTGGGCGTTGGAGCGCGCCGGGATGCGTTGCTCGGTGTCGAACACGATGGCTGCAAACAGCAACGCGAAAAACACGCTACCACCGTAAAAGATGTTGCGGGCGGTCTGTTTGGTAAACCCGCTTTGCGCTTGACTCATGAATGCCCTCCATCTCTATTGAGGTAGGGCATATCCTCCTGTTTTTCTCAAGTATCGTCCTTGAACCAGTTCAAGGATGCCCTCACAAGTCTGTTTCACAGTGTGAACCGATGGAAACGAACGATGCAGCGGCTGGTCTGCGCGCAGCGGTCATGGTGGCGCTGGCCAGCGTGGACGACCCGGAGATGGGTGAGAACCTGGTGGACCTGGGAGTGGTCGGCGAGGTGGAGGTGGACGACGGGCGTGTGCGCGTGAGCCTGATTCCTACCAGCGCCACCTGCCCGATGGCCGACCTGATGGTCGAGGACGCGCGCCGGGCCGTGCAGCAGGCCTGCCCGATTGGTACCGAGGTGGATGTGTACATCGACTGGGACACCAAGTGGTCCCCCGAGCGGTTGGCACCGGCGCTGCGGGAACGCTTCGGATGGTGACCCCAGCACGACTGCCCCGCACGCCGCGTGCGGCCGCAACCCCGCCTCTGCCGCGCTGGGCCATCGCCCTAGTGGCGGCCATGGCCATGCTAAACCTGTTGGGTGGCGTCGGCGGCGGTCTGGTGCGCCTGGGCAGCCTGCCCGCGCAGGGCTTCGGCCCCACCGGCGCCCACGCCATCGGTGCCCATGGCGCGGTGATGATGGCCGGCTTCTTCGGCGCCCTGATCGCGCTCGAACGCGTGGTCGCGCTGCGGCGCGGTTTGTGGGTGCCGGTGCTGGCGGCCCTGGGCGGCTGGCTGGCCTGGGGCGTGGGCCAATGGACCGCTGCGGGCGTGCTGTGGGTGGCCTCGGCCGCCGGGCTGGTGTGGCTCTACGCCTGGGCCGGATCGAACCGCGCCATGTCGTTGCCGCTGGCGGTGGAGGCCTCGGGTGCGCTGGCCCTGCTGGTGGCCAACGCTGCCTTCGCGATGGGCCAGATGGACGCCGCCCGCATCGGCTGGAGCGCCTTCCTGGTGCTGACCATCGCCGGCGAACGGCGCGAACTGACGCGGCTGGTGAAGCTGCCCGGGTGGGCCTCGAAAGCCTTCCTGCTGGTCTGGGCCGGTGCAGTGGCCGCGGTGCTGCTGGCGCTGTGGCAACCCGGTGTGGCCACGGCGCTGTGGTGGACCACCATGGCCCTGCTGGCCGCCTGGCTGCTGCGCTGGGACGTGGCCACGCGCCAGTGGCGCGCCAAAGGCTGGGCCGGCCACACTGCGATCTGCCTTGTGGTCGGCTACGTCTGGCTGGCGACGGGGTCGGTGCTGGGGCTGATGGGCCAGACCGTCGCCTGGCACGCACTGTGGCTGGGTTTTGTCATGGCCATGGTCTTCGGCCACGCCCCCATCATGCTGCCGGCCCTAGCCGGTTGGCGTCCCGAACCCACGCGCTGGGCGCTGCTGCCGCTGGCGGTGCTGGGGGTGAGCCTGGCGCTGCGGGTGGGGGCATCGGTCACGGGCTGGGCGGATGGACTGGCGGCGGCAGGCGCGGGCCACGCGCTGGCGTTTGTGCTGTTCGGGGCGGTGATGGTGCGGGCGGTGCGGCGGGGGCGCTAATCAGCCGCGCAGCCCCACGCTGAACAGCACGATCAGCCCCAGCACCACCACCAGCCAGCCCATCACCGCGCGGCGCCACAGCGCGGGCGCCTGGCGCAGCTCCATGTAGTCCAGCGCGATCAGCGCGCCCTTGAGCGCCGAGAGCGCGAGCACGGCAAGTGTGGCCACGGTGCCCAGGTGCTGGCCACTGACGGCCGCGCCCTCGCCCAGCCACCAGCTGGCCAAGGTGGCGAGCGCGAGCAGCGCGAAGATGGTGTCGGCTTTGTTCCATCGCATGTTCTTCACAACCTTCAGCGGATGACGTAGACCAGCGGGAACAGCACCATCCACAGCAGGTCGACCATGTGCCAGAACACCGCACCCGAGGCCGGCGCCATGTGGTTGGCCCGCCCGTAGGCGCCGGCACGGGCCTTGAACCAGAGCACGGCGAACACGATGGCACCCACGACCACGTGCAGGTAGTGGAAGCCGGTGAGCAGGGTGTAGAGCAGCGTGAACGAATCGGTGGCCCAGTCGAACCCTTGCTGCACCTTGCCCGCGAACTCGTGGGTCTTGACGACCAGGAAACCGATGGCGCCCGCCAGCGCGGCCAGCAGCCAGTGCGCACCCGCCCGGCCCTGGTCCGCTTCAAAGCAGCGCACCGCGCGCACGGCGGCCCAGCTGGCCGCCACCAGCAGCAGGGTGTTGAGCACCCCGGTGTGCAGACTCAGCGACGCCTGGCCGGGGGCGAACACCTCGGGCTGCAGGTGGCGCGTGATCGCGAACGACACGAACAGCAGACCGAAGGTCAGCAGCTCGGCCAGCACCAGCAGCCAGACCACACCGTCGCCAGCCAAGCGCGGCGCGGGTGTCGTCAAGGTGTGTGCCCGATTCAAAGCAGCCGTGGAACCGCCTTCGCTGGGCCACTGGTGTTGTCCTTCCCCTGCAGGAGAAAGAGAACGTGCGCAGCGTTGCACGGGGGTCAATGTGACGTTCCCTCGGATCGGGTGATCTTGTTCCACACGTTGTACTTGCCCACCGGCTTGCGCATGGGAAGACGCTTGACCTCCTTGAACGTGTTCGCGTCGTAGACGATCAGCGCACCGTCCATCTCCCACACGCTGGCCAGCGCATACCTGCCGTCCTTGGTGAACTCAACGTGGGTCAGTGTCTTGCCGGGTTCCTTCACCGTGGCCACGGGCTGCAGCGTCATCTTGTCAATGATGGTCAGGGTATCCCTGGCGGTCGGACTCATCATCGAGTCGGTCCACGCGTAGCGCGTGTTTTCGTGGCTGCGGATGAAGAAGCCGGGACCGGGGGTAGGGATGGTCTTGACGAGCCTCCAAGTCTTCATGTCGACGACGTCAATTGCCCCATTCTTCAGATTAGGTGAGGCCAGCACCGTGCTGCCGTTCCAGGCAAAGGTGATACCCGAGCCCAGGTGGGGCATGCCGGCGATTGGTAGGTCGGCGATCTTGCGGCGCACGTCCAGGTTGACCACCTGCGCGGTCGCTTCGCCGTCACCGGTTTTCGGCCTTGTGGCGCCCAGGACGTGGCGATAGCTTTGGTCGAAGAAAAAGTCGTCCAGCGGCTCCTCCAACGGGGTGCGGCGTATGCCCAAGAAGCCGGGTTTGGCAATCGACTCGCCCATCCTATAGTCATGCACCAGGCCATCATAGATGGGCTCGGCCTCGGGGTTGTAAGAAATCTCCCATAGCTCGGGAATGTCCTTCAAAGCCACCACAAAGCTTTGGCGCGGCGCGGCGTCGTAGACGGCCGAAACGCGCGACGTCTGCTTGCCGTCGAGTGTGGCTGCAACGTAGGATTTCTTGAGATTCAAATCGGCGTCAAACAGTACCACGCTGTGCGGCAGGTAGTTGGCGGCCATTACCCATTTTCCGTCTCCGCTGACTGCCACGTTGCGCATGTTTAGGCCGGCTCGCACCTCGGCCACCACACGCAGACGCCAGAGGTCGTACTTGGTGATCCAGCCATCGCGCGAACCAAAAAACACGTAGCGGCTGTCGGGTGTGAACTTAGGGCCGCCGTGCAGCGCAAAGCGACTGGCAAAGCGGGTGATGACCTCAAAGGTATCGCCGTCGAGCAGGCTGACATGGTGGTCGCCGCCCTCCACCACGACGAATAGGTTCATCGGGTCGCCATTCCAAACCGGTTTCGCTGGCTCGTTATCCGGTTGTGCGTTGAGCCTGTGCGAGGCGCGGATGTCGGCCTCGGTCCAGCGGGGCGCGGGCAGCACCGGAGTTCGGATGTAGGTCGCGAGTGCGTCGATCTCGTCGGCGCTCAGTTGTTGGGCGAAGCCCGGCATTTGCGTGGTGGGGCGGCCGTGCGCGATGACCTTGAGCAGCTCGCTCGGACGCAAGCGTTCCAGGCTTTCGGGCAGCAGGGCTGGCCCCATGGCGCCGGTGCGCTGCTCCCCGTGGCACCCGGCACAGTGCTGCTGGTAAAGGGCCTTGGCGTCGATGGTCTGAGCGGACGCGATATCCATACCCATCAAGCACAGAGCCAGCACCAACGCGGCCCGCCCGGCGTCGGCCAATCGTTCGCGCCAACCGCTCGGAACCCGCTCAAGCATGGTTGATCTCCGTGAGTCGGATGGTGGTGCGCCGGGCCGCCGTGGTGACGTACCCGTCGGGCAGACCGATTTCTTCGTCGGACAGGTAACAGCCCGGGTCTTCGGCCCAGGCGTTGCCGGTCAGCTGCTGGGCGCGGGTGCGCGTGTTGCCACCGCAAATGGCGAGGTATCGGCACCGCGCGCAACGACCCTCGACGGGCCGGGGCTTGGTCTTGAGTCCGGCCATCAACGGATCCGACGTGTCGGTCCAGATCTGCGAGAACGGACGCTCGCGCACGCTGCCTAGGCTGTAGTGCCACCACATGGTGTCGGGATGAACCACGCCGAGGTTGTCGATGTTGGCCACGTTGACCCCGCTGGCGTTGCCGCCCCAGGCGACCAGGCGATCACGCAGTGCCTCAGTCCAGCGCGGAAAGCGCTGCGCCACCCATTGCAGCAGGTAGGGGCCATCGGCATCGTTGTTGCCGGTCACGTATTCCTCGTCCAGTCCATCGTGCGCCGCCTGCCAGGCGCGTTCGAACAGCCGATCCAGTGCAGCGCGGGTGGTTTGGGACTGCGCGTCCTTGCTGCGATGGATGTTGCCACGGCCGGCGTAGTTGAGATGCGAGAAATAGAATTTGTTGACCCGCTCTGCCCGCATCAGATCGAGGAGCGGCTCGAAATCATGCGCATTCAGCGCAGTCATGGTATAGCGCAGGCCGACCTTGACCCCGCGTTCGCGCAGCAGGCGCACGGCCATCAGACTGCGGTCGAAGGCTCCGTCGAGGCGGCGGAATTTGTCGTGCGTCTCCTTCAGACCGTCCAGGCTGATGCCTACATAGTCAAAGCGGTGCGCCGCAATGCGGTCGGCCATGGGGGCATCGATGAGGGTGCCGTTGGTCGACAGTCCGATATAGAAACCTAGGCGCTTGGCATGTTCGGCGATGTCGAACAGGTCCGGCCGCATCAGCGGCTCACCGCCAGAGAGGATGAGCACCGGCACGTTGAAGGCCTTGAGATCATCCATGACGGTCAATACCTCGTCGCGCGAGAGCTCGCCGGGGTAGTCGTGATCGGCTGAGAGGGCATAGCAATGTTTGCAGGTGAGGTTGCAGCGCCGGATGAGGTTCCAGATCACGACGGGGCCGACTGGGTTTCCGTTGCCGCGAGGTTTGGCAGCGGGCCATTGCCCGGTCAGTTCGGCCAACGCGAGTTCGCGCAGGTACTGGCTGATACGAAACATGTCAGTCCTCCGAGATACGCAATCCCGTCTTCTTTAGGATGGCGGTGGAGTAGAGGATGTCGTGCGAGCGGCAGGCGTCGCCCAGCAAGGCCGCCACCTGCTGCGCCTGGGCCTCCACCTCGTCTCGCGATCGGCCGTGCAGCATAACGAACAAGTTGTAGTTCCAGATGGGTGGTTTTCTGAGGCGCTGGTAGCAGTGGCTCACGAAGGTGAGCTTTCCGATTTGCTCACCGAGTTCGTCCACGCGTTCATCGACGACGTCCCACACGCTCATGCCATTGGCGGTGAAGCCAAGGCGGTAATGGTTGGGGACGGCACCGATGCGGCGGATCACGCCCTCATCAAGCATGGCCTGTAGCCGCTCTTGCACCAGCTTGCCGCTGATGCCCAGTGCGGCACCCACGGCTTCATAGGGGCGAGGCACCAGGGGCAGGCCCGACTGCGTGGCGCGGATGATGCGACGGTCCAGTTCATTGAGGGGCATGGTCACCTCCGGTCAGCAGCGGCAGGCGCAGTTCGACGAAGAACTCGCGCTTCTTGGGGAAGGTGTAGACCGGTAGCTTGGTCATGGCTTCGATCTGTTCGGTCACGCGCTCGACCTGATCGGGGCGTTCCACGGCGATGACGAACCACATGTTCAGCGTTGTGGCGCCGGGCTGGTTGGGGTGGGCCGATTCGCGGCGGTAGTTATGGGCGACTTCGCTGAGGGCCCCCACCTGCGCGGCCACGGTCTCGAAGCGCTCCTCGGGCACTGCCATAGCGGCCAGAACGAAACGGCCACCGGCGCGCTCGATCTGGAACAGTGGACCAAAGCGCGTGAGGTCTCCGTTCGCCAGCAGGCGTCGCAGGCGGTCGATCACCGCGTCCTCGCTGCAACCGAGGTCGGCCGCTACCGCAGCAAAGGGGCGATCGCACAGCGGAAAGCCGCCGTGCAGCCGGTCAATCAAGCGCAGGTCGTCAGGCGTGGGCATGGATAGCCTCCGGTGCTGGGGCAGCGCCGCCGGCAGCGTGCCAGCCGCGAAATCGTCGCCCGCCGGTCTGCTTGAAACGACGGATGGAGAACAGCACTTCGCGCGGGTAGCCGTCCAGACCGGCTGCCATTGTTATGCGCTCAATAACGGCCATCACCGCCTGACGGTGGGTGCCGTGTACCATGGCGTAGAGGTTGTAAGGCCAACCCTCGGCGCGCTCGCGCCGGTAGGCCAGAGTCACGCCGACCTGAGCAGCCAGCACCGCTCCGACGGCGTCCACGCGGGCATCGGGGACATCGAACACCGTCATGGCGTTGGCCGTAAAGCCCAGTTCGTGATGGCGTACCACCACGCCGAAGCGCTTGAGTCGGCCTTCTGCCAGCCAGTGATCAATGCTTTCGATCACTTCATTCTCGCTCCAGCCCAGTTCTTCGGCCCAGGCCGCGTAGGGATACTCGACCAGCGGCAGTCCGGCCTCTACCCGCTGGGCCAGCGGCCACAGGCTGGGCGTCAGTGGTGCCAGGGCGCTGCGTCGCGGCAGCGCGCGCATGGGCTGCGTGGCCGTGTTGCCGCGCAAATCGAAACCCAGATCGATCCGGTACGGGCGCACCATGCGCAACCGCAAGGTGCGCAGGCCGGTGACCCACTCCAGATCCGTTACCCCGTTATCCACCGCGGCGCGGTCGGTGCCGGTCATCACGAACCAAAGGTTGTAGTGATGCTCACGCAGGTAGTTGTGATTGACGCCCGGATGCGCCGAGACCGTGGTGGCCACCTCATCGATACGGTCCACCGGCACGGCCATGGCCACCAGCATGGCATCGCCGCCACTGTCATGGGCGAAGACACCGCCGATGCGGCTGATGTGGCCGTCTGCCTGGGCCTGGCGTAGCGTGTCGAGCACCGCAGCGCGCGATTGACCGGTCGCGTCGGCCAGTATGCCGAATGGGTCGTGGCACAACGGAAAGCCGCGCTGCCAGTCGTTGAGTAGGCGCAGGCTGGTGTCGATCGGATGGCGTACCGCAGTGACCATGGTTCAGAACCCCATGCGGGCCGCGCGCCAGGTGAAGAAAATGCCACTGGGCGCCGGTATGTCCAGTCGGGCCAGGACGCGAAAGTCGCTGGTGCTGACCACGCTCACACGGTTGTCGTCGCGGCTGCTGATCCACACTGCCTCGCCGCGAGGCGTAAACTCCATATGGAGTACCGCCTTGCCCGGTTCGAGCGTCTGTACGACTCGTTGGCGCAGCGTATCTATGACCTGCACACGGTGGTATTGGGGTACGGCGAAGTTGACCCAGACCTGGCGGCCGTCTGGCCGCGCCATCACGAACACGGGCTGGCCTGCAACTGGGACGCGGCCCACTTCCTGCCAGCTTTCGGTGTCCACCACCAGCACCTCGTGCCGACCGATGGCGGGCAGATAAATGCGGCGTCCGGCCACGGCCCAGCCGCGCAGATGCGGCATCTTGTAGACAGGCAGCGGCTGCTGGCCCTTGCCATAGCCATCGAGGATGCGTACGACCTTGGGCTGGTCTGCCCAGAGATCAAGCATGGCCAGTCCGTCTTCACCGAACAGGCCGGCGATGTAGTGGCGGCCGTCGGGTGTAACCAGCGCGTCATAGGGCTGGCGGCCGATACCACTGAACTTGCGGGTGGTGATGTGCTGCAGATCCGAACAGTCGGTGACCCAGATCGCGTCGGCGTCGAACAGGCTGTAGGCAAAGCGCCGGCCCGGCAGATCGACCAGCCCCACGACGCGGGACAGTTTGCCGGGTGCGTATTCGGCCGGAATGTCGGCCACGAGTTCGAGCGTGCGCGAGTCAAATACTTTTATGCCGCCGGGCGTGTAGTTCTGCGCCGCGACCAGCGTGCCGTCGGCGCTGATGGCGCCGCCGATGGAATTGCCCGCCTGCATGACGCGGCGGGTGATGCGCTGCGTGAGCAGGTCGACCATGGTGAGCGCGCCGTCGCGCCCGAACACATAGGCATAGCGCCCGTCGCGCGAGAACACGACCGAGGCGTGAGAAAGATCGCCCAGACCGGGCACTTCGCCGATCAGGGTGCGGGTGGAGGTGTCGACCAGGTAGAGCGTGCCGTTGGCGCGGCCGATGACCACGCCCAGGTCGCCGGTGCCGCGCAGCGCGGGGGCGGCACAGCCGGCCAGTCCGCCCAGTGCGGCGAAAGATGTGAGGGTGGCCGCCGTGGCCAGCCATTCGCGGCGTTTCATCGCGTACCCGCATGTTCTTCAGGAAAGCCCTGCTGCAGGCGTTGTGCAATCCAGCGTGCCTCGGACTCGCTGAGCATCGCCTTCCAGGGCGGCATGGGAGTGCCGGGTCGGCCGTGGTAGATCACGGCCGCCAGGTTCTCCAGCGGAAAGTCGGCCAGGGCCGCCGGGGTCAGGGCCGGCCCCAGCCCCCCGGTCAGACGCATGCCGTGGCAGGACCCGCAGTCCTGCCGGACCATGTGCACCAGCGCCCGCGCCCGCGCCGCATCCGGCTCACCCGCCGGCTGCGCCAACGCAGCAAAAGCAGGAAAAGCCAGCAACAGCGAAAGAAGAGAACGAAGGTTCATGGCCAACGAACAACCAACAAAAGCAGATCAACGAAGAGACTCCAACCCAGGGGCCCCGTGGAACCGGCTTCGCCGGGCCGCAGGGGCCGTCCCCCCTCGAAGCGCCGCAGGCGCGCCACGGAGGGGGGGAAGCCGCGTCAGCGGCGCAGGGGGAGACTCAATACACGTCGTGCTGGGTGTTGTGGACGTTGAAGTGGCCCGTCGGCGTGATCAGGCGCGGGTCCTTGATCACGGCCTTGAGCTTGAGCGTCTTGTCGTCGACGACGACGATTGCGCTTTCCTTGTTTTTCGCGCTCCACACCGAGAACCAGACCTCATCGCCCGACTTGTTGAACTCCGGTTGCACGACGCGCTTGGCGCCATCGTCCTTGATTCCCGCCCATTCGGCGATGGGCAGCACGGTGTAGCCCTTGTCCAGGTTGCGGATGTCGAACACCGCCACGGATTGCGAGATCTTCGGATCCGGGTTCAGCGGCGTGTCCACATACAGGTGGTGCGACTTGGGATGGGTCTTGATGAACAGCGACCCGCCACCCTGGCCCTTGAGCGACTGCACCATCTTCCAGGCGTTGGCCTTGTGCTTGACCGGGTCGGTGCCGATGAGCGCGATGGTCTCGTCACCCAGGTGGCCCGTGGCCCAGACGGGGCCGTACTTCGGATGGACGAAGTTGGCGCCACGGCCCGGGTGCGGGATCTGTCCGACGTCGATCAGCTTGACGAGCTTGCCTTCCTTCGCGTCGACGGCGACGATCTTATTGCTCTGGTTGGCGGCAACGAGGAAGTAGCGCTTCGTCGAGTCCCAGCCGCCGTCGTGCAGGAAGCGCGCGGTGCCGATCGAGGTGACCTTCAGCGCGTCGATGTTCGAGTAGTCGACCATCAGCGTCTGGCCCGTCTCCTTCACGTTGACGACGAACTCGGGCTTGAAGTGGCTCGCGACGATGCTCGCCACGCGCGGCTCGGGGTGGTACTCCTGCGTGTCGACGGTGTTGCCGCGCGTGCTGACGATCTTCAGCGGCTCGAGCGTGTCGCCCTTCATGATCACGTACTGCGGCGGCCAGTAGGCGCCGGCGATCGCGAACTTGTCCTCGTAGCCCTTGTACTTGCTGGTGTCGACCGAGCGCGCCTCCAGACCAATGCGGATCTCGGCGACGTTGTCGGGCTTCTCCATCCACAGGTCGATCATGTTGATCTTGCCGTCGCGCCCGATCACGTACAGGTAGCGTCCGGAGGCCGACAGCCGCGAGATGTGCACCGCGTAGCCGGTCTTCACGATGTTGATGATCTTCTTCGTGTCGCCGTCGATCAGCGCCACCTCGCCGGTGTCGCGCAGCGTGGTTGAGAAGATGTTGCTGATGTTGTAGTTGTTCATCTTCTTCTTCGGCCGCTGCTCCGGCGGCACGATGACCTTCCACGTCGCCTTCATGTCCGCCATGCCGAATTCGGGCGGTGTCGGTGGGTCGTGCTGGATGTAGCGCGCCATCAGGTCCACTTCCTCCTCGGTCATTTCGCCGCTTGTCTGCCAGTTGGGCATGCCGGCCGGCGAGCCGTAGGCGATGAAGACTTTGAGGTAATCGGTGCCTTTGGTCTGTGTGATGTCCGGAGTCAGCGGCTTGCCGGTTGCACCCTTTCGCAGCACGCCGTGACAGCCGGCGCAGCGCTCGAAGTAGATCTGCCGCGCTTTGTCAAACTCGGCCTGCGTCATCGGCGGCGCCTTGGGGTTGGTGGCCTGGTACATCGGCTCGTTGGCCAGCGGTGATCCACCGGCTTGGTAATTGCTCTCTGGCAGAGTGATGTTCTTCTTGTCCTGGGCCAGGCTAGATCCAGCCACCAACATTGCAGCCATGCCCAGCGCCGACAGGACGATCTGAGTGGTCTTCATGGGGGTTCTCTCTGTATGCGGTCAGCTGTGAAGGAAGGTCACACCAACGACGGTGCAACCGGCTCGCGAGGCAGCTGTCCTAGACCATGTTGCGAGCTGAACGCATCGTCTATCGCCATCGCTGGTCTGTCCTTGAACTGGTTCAAGGACGCGCTGCGGCAGGCTCTGAACAATGACCGACAGCAACAGTCCCCACAAGACGGAGCTCCCATGAACCTGGTCGACCTGAGTCAGTTGATGAACCCGACGCGCCGCGCCAGCAGGGCAGCGCCTGCACCCGGCACGGTCACCTTGCTCGGCGCTGGGCCGGGTGACCCGGAGCTGCTGACCGTCAAGGCTGTCAAAGCCCTGCAGGCGGCGCAGCTGGTGCTGTACGACCGCCTGGTCAGCCCGGCGGTGTTGGAGTTGTTGCCATCGCAGGCGGAATGCATCTATGTGGGGAAGGAGTCGTCGCGCCACACCATGCCGCAGGAAAATATCATCGAGCTCATGCTGCGGCTGGCGCGCAGCGGCCGTTCGCTGCTGCGCATCAAGGGCGGTGATGGCTACATCTTCGGCCGCGGCGGCGAGGAGGCACAGGCGCTGGCCGCCGAGGGCATCCCCTTCATCGTCATCCCCGGCATAACCGCAGCGCAGGGCGCAGCGGCGTCGGTGGGCATACCGTTGACCCACCGTGACCACGCCGCCTCGCTGGTGCTGGCCACCGGCCACCTGCGCGATGGCAAAGACCTGGACATGGACTGGGCCATGCTTTCCCGCCCGCGCCAGACGGTGGTGCTCTACATGGGCGTAAACAACCTACCCGAAATCTGCCGCCAGCTCATGCACCACGGCCTGCCCGGCGACACGCCGGCTGCGCTGGTGGAAAAAGCCACGCTGCCCGAAGAGCGCTGCATCACTGGCACCGTGGCTCGACTGCCTGCGCTGGCTCGGCGCCACCAGGTTCGACCACCGGCGCTGATCATAATCGGTACCGTAGTGACTGTGCGTGCGCAGTTGCAGCAGGCGCTGGCCGCAGATCCAGTCGCCGAGTCGGTAACCGCTGTCCACGCGTTGACCGGATAGAACGCGAACATCGGCCGAGGCAGTACGGTTTTGCGTCGCTAGGCGGTCGACGTCGTTTTGAGCATGACGCCGAACCACGGGTCAAATCGCTCTGAACCTGGTTCTGCAGGGCATCCGAAGCGCGGTTGGCCGAGTGCGGGGCCTGCGGTCCATAAAAAAGCTCGCAGTTGACACCGCCGACTGCGGCTTGCGGGCTTGGTCAACCGTTTGTCAATACCTGGAACCCATGACGCACGCGTCTCAAGACGCGTGCGAGTCATGCGATCTGTGTGTTGCCTCAGCCGCTCGTGGAGCCTGTGTTGGGCATCATCGAGTCCGTGACATGCGTGCCCCACATAAGATTCGCGCCACGGCGGTCCTGGCCACAAGCTTATTCAAGGCCGACAGGTTGCTAGGGTAGGCGCACCGACCCCATGCGCTCCAGTATCACACGGGTGTGCGAGGGAGCCGTCCCAGCAGCCAGCCGCCTTCCATAGCGTTTGGGGGCAGGCAGCAGCGCCGCCAGACGCGCTGCCTCGGTGGCGCTGAGTTGTGCCGCGGACTTGCGAAAGTAGTGCTGCGCCGCCGCTTCGGCGCCGAAGACGCCGTCGCCCCACTCCACGCTGTTGAGATAGATTTCGAGGATGCGCCGCTTGTTCAGCAGGGCCTCCAGCATCCACGTCAACCACAGCTCCTGCCCCTTGCGCCACAAAGTGCGCTCGCCGGACAAAAACAGGTTTTTGGCCAGCTGCTGCGTGATGGTCGACCCCCCCGCCACGCGCGCCGGGCGCACCGGTCCGTCGCCGTGGCCTCGGGCGCGGTCGCGCAGTCGCTGGTTGCGTTGCCAGGCGGCGGTCACCGCGTCCCAGTCGACGCCGAAGTGATCGACGAAGCCGGCATCTTCGGCGGCCACCACGGCGCGCTTCAGATGCGGTGAGATACGCTCGTACGGCACCCACTGCTGGCGCCAGCGGTGGGCGTCGCCGGTTTGCAGCAGTCGCCACAGCTCCGAGCGCTGAAAGGTGGTGCTGCTGGGGTCGATGAAGCGCAGCGCGGCGATGCGCGCCACCCACCATCCTTGCAGGGCCAGCGCGGCCAGCAGCACCCCCAGCAGCATCGACCCCAGCGCGTGCGCCACGCGGCCGCGCCGTGGGGGTGCGCCGGCGGCGCGGGCAGCGTTGCGTCGGCGACTCATGGCGTGGCGGCCGGGGCCGTCATTTGGGTTTGCAGGCCCGCCTCGCGCGTGAAGCGAAAGCGCGAGACGACCACGATCTGATCGGCGCGCGCGCGCATGGCGGGGTTGAAGTGCGCAAAGCGCAGGCTGTGCACGATGGCCTCGGCGCGCCGATCGAGCACGGGGTTGCCCGAGCCCTGCACCACTTCCGTGGCCAGCACCCGCCCGTCGTGATTGACAGTGATGGTCATGGTCAGCTCGCCGTAGAGTTTGCGCCCCCCCTGTTCGGGAAACTGCGCGGTGCCGCGGTCCTCGATACGGCGGCGCAGCTCGTCGTAGTACAGCGCGTACACCGCTTCTTGGGTGGCCGGGCTGATGTAGCGGCGTCGCGGGCGCGCGTTTTCCTCGTTGATGCGGCGCTCGATTTCGGCCAGGGTGCGAATCAACGCGCGCCGACGCTGCTCGCGGCCGTCGGCATCGGCGTTGGCCGGCAGCGGAGCAGCGCTTAAGCGCGCGATTTCCTCACGCAACTGGGCCAGCAGCCGGGTTTGCTGCGCCTTCATCGCTTCGATGCGCTGCTCCTCGTCCTCCAGCGCATCGCCGACGCGCACCACCGGGGCGGGTGGTAGCGGTGAGGTGGCGCGGCCCTGGTCGAGCTGTCCACCGCCGGCCAGATTCGCCTGCGCGATCGCCTGGGCGCGCTGTGGCGCTTGCTCGCTGCGGGCGTTGACCAGAATCACCTCCAAGGGGGCATCCTGCAGCAGCCGCTGGGGGCGCAGCGGAGGTACGAACTGCACCGTCAGTACCACGGCGTGCGCCACCACCGACAGCGCCAGCGTCCACGGCAGCGGGTCGGCCCGCAGGCGGTCACTGAGGGTGGCGAGCACACGCGGCAGCGCCATGGGGGCAGCCTCACGTCGCGGCGGCAGAGGGCGCCCCGGCATCGTCGGACGCACCTTCGTCGCCGTCGTCCAGCGCCACGGCAACGGTCAGGGGTGCGGCCAGCGGCGCCTCGCTCTCGCCCTCCAGCGTTTCGTCGGTCTCGGCCACCGGCTCGGTGGCGCCCAGGCGTTCGACGACGGTGCCGGTGACTTCCAGTGACACTTCGTCGATCGTGCCCAGCCGCACGCGCACGCGCTCGCCCCGTTGCAAGCCCTCGGTGCCCAGTACCGAAAACACCAGCGGCAACGTCTCGGCACGTACCAGGTTGTCCTTCAGATAGGCCGCTTCGAGCTCGGTGATGCCCTGCTGGCGCAGATAGCGCAGCGTCCAATAGCGCTCCATCGTGCCCTGGAACTGGTTGTAGGCGCTGTAGGCGGCGTCGAAAGCGCTGATGATGGCCAGTAGCGCGGCGTCGCGTGGCTTGAATGGCGCTGCCAAGGCTGCGGCCGCCCCGTGGCGCGCGCAGGCGATGATTTGCCACTGGTTGACCAAGTCGGTGTAGCGGCGCAGCGGCGACGTGCTCCAGGCGTAGCACGACACGCCGATGCCGGCGTGCGGCAGCGCCTTGGTGCCCATGCGCACCTTCACACCGGGGGCCAGGCTCGCCTGGCTGCGGTAGATGCCGGGCACGCCCAGGCTCGCCAGCCACTGGCCCCAGTGGCTGTTGGCCAGGATCATCGCCTCGGCCACCATCAGGTCCAGCGGCGCGCCGCGGGCGCGCGTGCCGATCACCACCGTCTCCTCGCCGGTCGGCTCCGGCCCGGTCACGCCTTCCAGGTTGAAGGTGTAGTCCGGGCGGGTGAAGGTCTCGGGGCGGCCGCGCACCGCCTCGCGCCGCGTCTTGCACGCCTGCGCCAGCCGCCACAGGAAGGCCAGCTGCGGCTGCAGCGCCGCCACCTCCGGCGGCGCCTCGTGCGCGCGCGCGGGCTCGTCCAGCCATGCCGCCGTCACCACGGTGTCGAGCCGGTCGTGGCGCAGGTTGTGCGCGATCGGCACGCGCTCCAGCCGCGTCGTCGCGCCGCGGATCTCCAGCGTCCCCTCGTCGATCGTCAGGTACAGCGACACCGCCGGCCGCGGCGCGCCCTCCAGCAGCGTGTAGGCCTGCACCACCGCATCCGGCAGCATGGTGATCTTGTGCCCCGGCATGTAGACGGTGGACAGCCGCTGGCGCGCCACGGCGTCCAGCGCGCTGTCCGGCGCGATCGCCAGGGCAGGGGCGGCGATGTGGATGCCCAGCGTCACCGTGCCGCTGCCCAGGCCCTGCACGCTCAGCGCATCGTCGATCTCGGTGGTGCTGGAGTCGTCGATCGAGAACGCCGCCACGCCGTCGGCCAGCGGCAAGTCGTCCGGCAGCGGCGGCGCCGGCAGGTCCGGAAAGCCGGTGCCGCGCGGAAAGTGCTCAAACAAAAAGCGCTGCCAATGGAACTGGTAGGCGCTGGTGATGGCCCCGGCGCGCTGCAGCAGCGCCAGCGGCGCCAGGTGCGCCTCGCGCGCGGCGTGCACCACGGCTTTGTATTCCGGCGCGTTCTTGTCCGGGCGGAACAGGATGCGGTAGAGCTGCGCGCGCACCGCTTCCGGGCAGCGGCCGGCCACCAGCTCGGCGGCCCAGGCGTCGATCTGCGCCTGCACGGCCTTCTTGCGCTCGATGGCGGCCAGCGCCTGTTGCAGCACATCGGCCGGCGCCTTGCGGAAGCGCCCACCCTTGCCGGCGCGGCGGAAGTAGTGCGGTGCCTCGTACAGTTTCAGCAGCGTCGCCGCCTGCTGCACGGCGCTGGGCGGATCGTCGAAGTACAGCGCCGCCAGCTCCGCGAAGCCGAACTCCTCCTCCGGCGCGAACTCCCACGCCAGGTCGAGGTCGATGTCCGCCGCCAGCGCCCCGGCCTGCTCCAGCAGCGCGGCCGGCGCCGGCTGCTCGAAGGTCAGCAGCACATGGGCGGACTTGACCTTGAGCCGGCGGCCCGAGTCCAGCTCGAGCTGGACCGAGGCGTCGGTGCCGGACAAGATGCGGCCGGCGTGCAGCTTGCCGGCGTCGTCGAACAGGGCGAACAAGGTGGACGGTCTCGCGCGCGTGACGGCGTAAAGGCGGCGGGCGCCGTGCGCCCACCGCGGGTTGCGGGGGTGGCGCCTAGTGTAACGACACGGCGCCCGGCTAAGCGGTCGCGGTGCCGGCCGGCAGGCTCAGACGGCCTGGGGGGTGAGCGGGGCGGTGGGCAGCCGGCGCAGCAGCGCGCGCAGCGCCGCCCCGTACAGCGGCAGCAGCGCCAGCAGGCTGAAGGCGAGCTTGGTGGCGTAGTCCACCGCGGCGATCTCGACCCAGTGCTCGGCCATGAAGGCGTCGGGGCTGCGCCAGAACGCCGCGGCGAAGAACACGAAGGTGTCGATCAGCCCCCCGACGATGGTGGAGGCGGCCGGTGCCACCCACCACGCGCGCAGCCGGCGCAGCCGCGCGAACACGGCGATGTCGGTCAGTTGGCCGACCACGTAGGCGGCAAAACTGGCCAGCGCGATGCGGAAGACGAAGTCGTTGAACGTGGCCAGCCCCGCCCAGCCGGCGAAGCGCCCATCGACGAACAGCACCGACACGACGTAGGAGGCCGCCAGCGCCGGCAGCATCACGCGCGCGACGACGCGCCGCGCCGCGGCGGGCCCGAGCAGCCGGACCGTCAGGTCCGTCAGCACGAACACCAGCGGAAACGTGAACGCCCCCCAGGTGGTGTGCACGCCGCCGATCTGAAACGGCAATTGCACCAGCACATTGCTGGCGATGATGACGAGCACATGCAGCAACGCGAGCACCGCCAGCACACGCGGCAGCTGTTCCGGGGGCAGGGGATGGGATGGGCGCGGCGACGGCGCCGTGGCGACGAAGGCCATGGAACGATCCTTTTTGATGAGTGGGGTAAGGGAACCCACACCGACCGCAATGGCCGGCTTGGAGGTCGAAGGGAGCAAGTGTAGCGCGCCCCGCGCGGCCGTGCATGCCGCGCCTTCGTCAGCCCAGCATCGTGCGCCAGATGCCGCGCGCACCTGGCCGAAGGCAACCTGACCGCTCTTGGGCTGGGGGCTGCCCTGCGCGTCGCCGATGACGAAGATGCGCGCGTCCGCCTTGGCCTGGAAGGTCGGCAGCTCCACGTCGGCCCAGCACTGACCCAGGCCCGCCTGCCGCACCAAGGCGTGGGTCCGCATCGGCAGCATCAGGTTGGCGTGGTCGTAGCGCAGCTCGCCGTCGCTGGTCTGCAGCGCGCGCTTGCCCGCGTCCACCGCCTGCAGCTCGACGCCCGGCAGCGCGTCGACGCGTTCGTAGCCGTGCAGCAGCTCCCCCAGCTTGCCGGCCGTGGCGACCTAGCAGGCCGTTGAAAAACTCCCCCGCAGCTGCCCGTGCGGCCGGTACCATGTGAGCGGCGGCGACGCCGAGACAGCAGACACCGAAGATGAGAGGCACACAGAACATCCAGGGGGCGATGTTCAGCGACGTCAGCCTCGAAGAGCGGGTACCGGCCAGACACCCGCTGCGCGAGCTGCGGGGCTTGGTGGATGCCTTGCTGGCCAGCATGAGCGCAGAGTTCGAAGCGGTCTATGCCCGCCGCGGCCGCCCTTCGGTGCCGCCAGAGATGCTGCTCAAGGCGCTGCTGCTGCAAATCCTGTTTTCCATCCGCAGCATGCCACCCAGGCGGCCGTCGCAGCCCGGAAAAACGGCTTGCGCCGGCTTCGGACCCACGCAAACGGGTACATGGCCGCTTCGATGGGGATTTTTCAACGGCCTGTTAGGGAACCTCTGCACTACCCCGCCCACTCGTTCGTGGCGACGAGTTCAGGGTCAATATCGTTTCGTAGGATGGGATCGAAACAGATGCTGAACGGTTCTTGGGCTCCAGCAAGCCCCTTCGTGGGC
>NZ_VJOO01000013.1 GCF_007556755.1 Tepidimonas fonticaldi
CACGCTTGCGGGTGCGCTTGGCGCGCAGCTCAAAGCCCGTATACATCGGCGCCTCCAGACTCATCTGCTTCATGTCGCTATTGTCCCATCCCGGCAGTCTGGCAGGAAGGTTTTGCAGACCTTCCCTAGAAGCGGATACTCGCCCCCATGACTTTCCACGGCCGGAACGCTGACGGCCGCGGATCTTCAGCCCGGCCAGGTGCCACGGCGCCCGCCCCACCAAGGATAATCACCAGCATGGACAACGCCGCCACCCCGCCCCCGCGCCCCGGCCTGCAGCGCTGGCTGGCGCTGGACACGAGCGCCTCGGTGCTGAGCGTGGCCGTCGGCGCAGCCGGCGCCGCCGAGCCGCTCGCGTGGCACGAAGGCGAGGGCGGCGCGCAGGCCTCGGCCACCTTGCTGCCCGCGATCATGGCGCTGCTGCAGCGCGCCGGCTGGCGGCTGGCGGAGCTGGACGGCATTGTCTTTGGCCACGGGCCGGGCTCGTTCACCGGGCTGCGCACCGCGTGCGCGGTGGTGCAGGGGCTGGCCGCAGGGGCGCGGCCGGGCGGCGTGCCGGTGCTGCCGCTGAGCACCCTGCTGGCGGTGGCGGAGGCCGCGCGCGCGCGCCACGCGCCAACCGTCCCGCAGCTGACCGTGCACGCGGCGCTGGACGCGCGCATGGACGAGGTCTACGTGGCCCGCTATGCGTGGGATGCCGCGCAGGGCTGGCGCGAGCTGACCGCGCCGCACCTGCGCCGCCCCGAGGACCTGCCGCACGCGGACGGCGCGCTGCACGCCGGCAACGTCGCCGGCGTCTACGGCGAGCGGTTGCCCCCCGTCTGGCGCGCCGAGGCCGGTGGCGCGACGCTGCCGTGCGCCCGCGCCCTGCTGCGCCTGGCGGCCGCGGGCGTGGCGGCGGGGCAGTGCGTCGGCGCGCACGGGACGCAGCCGCTCTACGTGCGCGACAAGGTGGCGCTGACGGTGGACGAACAGGCCGCGCTGCGCGCCGGCCGCGCCGCCGGTTGACGGGGCGGGCGATGGACCCGGTGACGGACGACACCCGGCCGGCGGCCCCGGCCGACGCCGCGGAGTGGATCTGGCGGCCGATGACCGCCGCCGACCTGGACGTGGTCGCCGACGTGGCCAAGACCGCGCACGCGCATCCGTGGAGCCGGCGCCATTACGAGGATTCGCTGGCCGCCGGGCACTGGGCGCGCGTGCTGGCGCGCCGCCCGGATCCGCGCCACGACCCGCCGCACTGGGTGCACGCCCCGGTCACGCCCGAGGGCGACTGGCTGCTCGGCTTCCTGGTGGCGATGCCGGGGGTGGAGGAAGGGCATCTGCTCGACGTCACGGTGGCGCCGGTGCACCAGCGCCACGGCTGGGGCCGCTGGATGCTGCGGGCGCTGGCGGACTGGGGCCGCGCGCAGGGCTTTGCCCAACTGTGGCTGGAGGTGCGGCGCAGCAACGCCGCCGCGCGCGCGCTCTACGCCCGCTGCGGCTGGGTGGAAGCCGGCGTGCGCAAGGGGTACTATCCCGACACGGCGCAGCGCCGCGAGGACGCCATCGTCATGCGGCTCGACCTGTGCCCCGCGCCCGACGCCACCGCCCCGACCCGATGAACCTGCCGCGCGCCCTGCCCTGGCTCGACGAGCGCCGCTCAGCCCTGCTGGCCGAGATCGGCGTGCCCGCGTGGTGGCAGCCGCGCGCGCTGCTGCCGCGCCCGGCGGCACCGGTTGAAGCCCCGCCACCGGTCGAGCCCGCCCTCCCTGTCCGCACGGCGCCCCTACCCAAGATACCGACCCCGGAAGCGCCCGCTCCGGTACCGATCGAGCGCCCCGTCACTCAGCAACCCGCCACCGAACCCACCCACGCCGACATCGCCACACTCGATTGGCCCGAACTGGAAGCGGCGATCCACGCCTGCCAGCGCTGCGGGCTGGCCGCGTGCCGCCAGCGCGCGGTGCCGGGCGTCGGCGACCGCCGGCCCACCTGGCTGATCGTCGGCGAGGCCCCGGGCGAGGAGGAGGACCGCCAGGGCGAGCCGTTCGTCGGCCGCGCCGGGTGGCTGCTGGACCGGATGCTGGCGGCGCTGGACCTGCAGCGCGGCCACGGTGTCTACATCGCCAACGTGCTGAAATGCCGCCCGCCGCGCAACCGCAACCCGGAGCCGGAGGAGATCGCGCGCTGCGCGCCGTACCTGCTGCGCCAGATCGCGCTGCTGCAGCCGCGCATCGTGCTGGCGCTGGGGCGCTTTGCGGCGCAGACGCTGCTCACCGAAGGCGGCTGCCTGCCGCCGGCCGAAGCCGCGCGTGCGCCGCTGGGCCGGCTGCGCGGACGCGTGTTCCAGGCGCGCCTCGGGGAGCTCACGCTGCCGGTGGTCGTGTCCTACCACCCGGCCTACCTGCTGCGCAACCCGGTGGACAAGGGCAAGGCGTGGGCCGACCTGTGCCTGGCGGCAGAAACGCTGGCATCGGCCGACGGCGCTGCCCCGGGCGCACCGACGGCCTGACGCCGCTCAGATCCGCCCTTCCTGCACCGCGTGGCAGGCCACGCGCACGCCGCCGATCGTCTGCAGCGCCGGCCGCTCGGCCTTGCAGCGCGCATCCGCATGCGGGCAGCGCGGGTGGAAGGCGCAGCCGCTGGGCGGGTTGAGCGGGTTGGGCACCTCGCCCTGCACCGGCGTGCGCGCCTGGCCGGTGGCGTGCAGCTTGGGGATGGCCTCCAGCAGCATGCGGGTGTAGGGGTGGCGCGGCTGCGCGAACAGCGTGCGCTTGTCCGCCAGCTCCACCAGCCGCCCCAGGTACATCACGCCAACCTGGTCGCTGACATGGCGCACCACCGCCAGGTTGTGGCTGATGAACAGATAGGTCAGCCCCTGCTGGCGCTGCAGGTCCTTCATGATGTTGAGCACCTGCGCCTGCACCGACACGTCCAGCGCCGAGGTCGGTTCGTCGCAGACCAGAAAATCGGGCTTGGTGGCCAGCGCGCGCGCGATCGAGATGCGCTGGCGCTGCCCGCCCGAAAACTGGTGCGGATACTTGACCATGTCGTGCGGGCTCAGGCCCACCGAGCGCAGCAGCTCGCCGACGCGCTCGCGCAGGGCCGCGGCGTCACTCAGCAGCCCGTGCTCGCGCAGCGGCTCGGCGATGATGTCCTCCACCCGCCAGCGCGGATTGAGGCTGGCGTAGGGGTCCTGGAAGATCATCTGGATGCGCCGGCGCAACTGCCGCCCCTGGGCGCTGCCATAGGCGGCGTGCGCGTCCTGCCCGTCGAAGACGAAGCGCCCGCGCGTCGGGCGGTACAGCCCCACCAGCAGGCGGGCGACCGTGCTCTTGCCACAGCCCGACTCGCCCACCAGGGCCAGCGTCTGACCGCGCGGGATGTCGAAGCTCACCCCGTCCACGGCGTGCAGCCATTGGCGCGGCTTGCGCTCCAGCACGCGGTTGAGCCACGGCGCCGACACGTCGAATGTTCGGGCCAGATCCTCCACCACCACCAGCGGGGTGGCCGGGGTCGGGGACGCGGCGTGGGACGGCGCCGTGCGCGCCGGGTCGATGACCGGGGTACTCATCGGGGGACCTCCGCCGTGGCCGGCACCTGCGCAATGGGGGCCTCGGCATGCAGCCAGCAGGCGGCGCGGGTGGCGCCGGCGGGCATCAGTTCGGGGCGCTGGTCGTGGCAGCGCAGCATGACTTTTTCGCAGCGCGGGTGGAAGGCGCAACCGCGCGGAATCTCGTTGAGGCGCGGCATGGCGCCGTCGATCTGGTGCAGCCGTTCGCGCTCCATCTCCATGTCGGGGATGCAGCTCATCAGACCAGCGGTGTAGGGGTGCGCGGGGCGGTGGATGACCTCGTGCACCGGACCGATCTCGGCCACCCGCCCCGCGTACATGACGGCCACGCGGTCGCAGGTCTCGGCGATCACGCCCATGTCGTGCGTGACCAGCATCACCGCCGCGCCGCGCTGGCGGCAGATGCGCTTGAGCAGCGTGATGATCTGTGCCTGGATCGAGACGTCCAGCGCCGTGGTCGGCTCGTCGGCCACCACCAGCTGTGGCTCGGCCGCCAGCGCCAGGGCGATGACGACGCGCTGGCGCATACCGCCCGAGAACTGGTGCGGATAGTGGTCGATGCGCTCCTCCGCGGCCGGAATGCCGGTGTCCTTGAGCAACTGGATGGCGCGCTGCCGCGCCTCGGCCGGCGAGACGTCCAGGTGCGTCAGGATGGTCTCGGTCAACTGGCGACCGATCGAGTACAGCGGGTTGAGCGAGGTCAGCGGATCCTGGAAGATCGCGCCGATGCGCCGGCCGCGGATGCGGCGCATCTGCGCCGGCGGCAGGTGGTCGATGCGCTCGCCTTGCAGGCGGATCTCGCCGCCGGCAATGCGCCCCGGGGGCTCCAGCAGGCCAATGATGGCCGCGCCGGTGAGCGACTTGCCGGCGCCGGACTCGCCTACCACGCCCAGCACCTCGCCAGGGGCGATGTCGAACGAGACGCCGTCGAGCGCGCGCAGCACGCCGCGGCGGGTGGGAAACTCCACCACCAGGTCCTTGACTTCGAGCAGTTTGTCCATGGGTGGGGCCTTTCGGTCAGCGCAAGCGCGGGTTGAGGGCGTCGCGCAGCCAGTCGCCCAGCAGGTTGACCGACAGGGCGATGATGACCAGCATCACCCCGGGGAAGATGGTGATCCACCACTCGCCGGAGAACAGGTAGTCGTTGCCGATGCGAATCAGCGTGCCCAGCGAGGGCGAGGTGGGCGGCGCCCCCACGCCCAAAAAGCTCAGCGTCGCCTCGGTGATGATGGCGGTGGCCACTTGGATGGTCGCCAGCACCAGCACCGGCCCCAGCACATTGGGCAGCACATGCCGGCGCATGATGCGCAGCGGCGCCACGCCGATCACGCGCGCGGCCTGCACATACTCCTTTTGCCGCTCCACCAGCGTGGAGCCGCGCACCGTGCGCGCATACTGCACCCAGCCGGTCAGCGTGATGGACAAAATCAGCACGCCAAAGGCCAGCGTCTCGTGCGCATTGGGGAACAGCGCCCGCCCCACACCCGCGATCAGCAGCGCGATCAGGATGGCCGGAAACGACAGCATCACGTCGCACAGGCGCATCAGCAGGGCGTCCACCCAGCCCCCCAGAAAGCCCGCCAGCAGCCCCAGCGTGACGCCCAGCAGCACCGACAGCACCACCGACGCCAGCCCGACGAACAGCGAAATGCGGGCCCCGTAGATCAGCGCCGACAGAATGTCGCGCCCCTGGTCGTCGGTGCCCAGGGGAAAGGCCCATCGGCCCTCGTCGTACCACGCGGGCGGCAGCCGGGCATTGCCCAGCTCCAGGCTGGCCAGATCGAACGGATTGTGCGGCGCCACCCACGGCGCCAACAGGGCGGCGAGCGCGCACACCAGCGCGATCAGCGCCGCGACGATCGCCGTGGGCGACGCGCGAAAGCTGTAGCCGATGTCGCTGTCCCACCAGCGCATCCACCAGGATTTCATGAGTGTGTCCTTCCTTTTTGGGGAACGGGTCCGCCGTCAATGGCCGCCGGCCTTGTCCAGGCGCAGGCGCGGATCGACGGCGAAATACAGCAGATCGACGATCAGGTTGATGACCACGAAGATCAGCGCGATCAGGCACAGGTAGGCCGCCATCACGGGGATGTCGGCAAACGTCACGGCCTGGATGAACAGCAGCCCCATGCCGGGCCACTGAAAGACCGTCTCGGTGATGATGGCAAAGGCAATCAGGCCACCGAGCTGCAACCCGGTGATCGTCATCACCGGCACCAGCGTGTTCTTCAGCGCATGGCCGAAGTGCACCACGCGATCGCTCAGGCCGCGCGCGCGCGCGAACTTGATGTAGTCGGTGCGCAGCACCTCCAGCATCTCGGCGCGCACCAGGCGCATGATGAGCGTGAGCTGGAAGATCGCCAGCGTCACCGCCGGCAGCACCAGGTGGTGCCAGCCCTTGGCGGTCAGCAGGCCCGTGGTCCAGCCGCCCAGATGCGTCACCTCCCCCCGGCCGAAGCTGGGGAACCACCCCAGATGCACCGCAAACACCAGGATCAGCACGATGCCGATCAGAAAGGTCGGCAACGACACGCCCAGCAGCGACAGCGTCATGAACACCTGGGCCAGCCACGTCCCGCGGCGCAGCGCGGCATACACCCCCATGGGAATGCCCACCGCGAGCGCCAGCGCCGCGGCCACCAAGGCCAGCTCCAGCGTGGCCGGGAAGCGCTCGGCGATCAGCCGCGCCACCGGCACACCCTGGTGGATGCTCATACCGAAGTTGCCCTGCACGGCATGCACCACGAACTGCCAGAACTGCACGAAAAAGGGTTGGTCCAGCCCCAGTTCGGCCCGCACGGCGGCGACTTGC
Organism: Tepidimonas fonticaldi; assembly: GCF_007556755.1. Lineage (GTDB taxonomy): Bacteria > Pseudomonadota > Gammaproteobacteria > Burkholderiales > Burkholderiaceae_C > Tepidimonas > Tepidimonas fonticaldi. The sequence goes on from NZ_VJOO01000013.1 coordinate 6,369, forward strand.
TCGGGCGTGGCGTCCTGCCCCAGGATCTGCAGCACCGGATCGCCCACGTACTGGAACAGCATGAAAGCGACGAAGGCCACGGCCAGCATGACCAGCGCCGCCTGCGCCAGGCGTCGCAAGATGAAGGCAAGCATGCAAAAACTCCTGCGGGCGGCACTGCCGTGCCGCCCGCGCATCACAGGTTGTCGTCGGACACGACCGCTCGGCGTCAGGCCGTGGGCCGCTCGCCGGGGACGATCAGTTGACCTTGACCAGACGCCAGTCGATGCGGTTGTCGGCGCGGTGCACCACGTCGATCGACTTCTTCATCGCCCAGGGGATGATCTGGTTGTGCAGCGGGATGTGCACCACATCGTCGTTTTGCAGCTGCAGCGCCTCGGTCAACAGCCGCGGACGGATGAAGGGATCGGTCTCGGTCTTGGCGCGATCGATGATCGCGTCCATCTTGGGGTTGCTGTAGCGGCCGAGATTGTAGTTGCCGTCACCGCCCTGGCCGACGGTGCGCACCAGCGACTGCAGGCTGTAGAGCGCGTCGAACGTCGGCACGCCCCAGCCCAGCATGTAGATGCTCGCCTCGTAGCGCTGGATCATGGGGAAGTACGTCACCAGCGGCAGGGTGCGCAGCTTGGCCTTGACGCCCACCTTGGCCCACATGGACGTGATAGCCTGGCAGATCTGCTCGTCGTTGATGTAGCGGTTGTTCGGGCAGGCGAAGTCCACCTCGAAGCCGTCCTTGTAGCCGGCTTCGGCCAGCAGCCGCTTGGCGGCCTCGACGTCATACGGGTAGCGCTTATGCACCGACTCGCTCCAGCCAGCGACCTGAGGCGCCACCAGCGCGCCGGTGGGCTGGCTCAGCCCCCGCATGGTGACGCGGTGGATGGTGTCGATGTCGATCGCCTGGTACAGCGCCTTGCGCACCCGCACGTCCTTCAGCGGGTTCTTGCCCTTGATGTTGCTGCCGACCAGCTCGTCGCGGTGCTGGTCCATGCCCAGGAAGATGGTGCGGTTTTCGACCCCGTCGATGACCTTCAGGTTGGGGTTGTTGCGCAGGCGCGGCAGGTCCTGCGGGGTGGGGTCGAGCACGAAGTCCACCTCGCCCGACAGCAGCGCGGCCATGCGGGTGGCGTCGGCCTTGATCGGGGTGTAGACGATCTGGGTGACGTTGCTGTTGATCTTGCCCCAGTAGTTGGGGTTGCGCTCGAACACCATGCGCTGGTCGGGCACCCATTCCTTGAGGATGTAGGGGCCGGTGCCCATCGCGTTGCGGTGGGCGAACGTTTCTTCGGTGGCCTTGATGTCCTTGGGTTCGACCGACTTGTTCTTCTCCGCCCAGGCCTTGCTCATCATGCGCAGCTCGGTGAGCTGGTTGAGCAGCACCGGGTTGGGCCCCTTGGTGAAGATGTCGATCGTGTTGGCGTTGACCTTGACCACGCGGTCGATGCCCTGGGTGTAGATGGCAAAGTTGGAGGTCTTGGCCATCGCGCGCTGGATGGAGTAGACCGCGTCGTCGGCCGTGAACGGCGTGCCGTCGTGGAACTTGACCCCTTCGCGCAGCGTGATGCGCAACTGCGTCGGGCTGACCTCGCGCCAGGCGGTGGCCAGCACCGGCTCGATCTTGAACGTGCGGCTGTTGTAGTAAACCAGCGACTCGTAGACCGCCGCATGGATGCCGTTTTGCAGCGCGTTGTTTTGGGAGTGGATGTCCCAGGTGGAGATTTCGCCGGCGCTGGCCCATTTGAACGGCTTGGCCTGGGCCACCGACACACCAAGGGCGAGCACCGCACCGAGCGCGAGAAGCTTGAGTTTCATGCTTGACACCTAAAAAGGTGGAACGTGCCGTAACTATGCACGAGTCGTGCCAGCCCGCCGGCCGGGGTTTACCCGCAACCGTGGCGCCGATGGGGGGATGCGCGCCGAACCGCCGACGGACCTGTCGGTCAGCCGACACCTGACCCAATACCCGCCCCGGCATCGGTCCCGCCGACGCGGCCCGCCTCGCCCAGCGAGACGCCGATCTGCCGCGCGGCGCGCAGCAAGGGATGGTCCAGCGGCACGCGGCGGCTGCCGTGCACCACCTCCGCCAGCGCAATGCTGCCCAGCCGCCCGTCCTGCAACGTGACCATGCGATCGAACGCCCCGCGCATGACGAGCTGGGCCGCCTCGTTGCCAAACTGGGTGGCGAGCACGCGGTCGAACGGCGTGGGTGAACCGCCGCGCTGCACATGGCCGAGCACGGTGGCCCGCACCTCCGACGCCAGCCGCGGCTGCAGCGCCGCCGCCAGCGCATGGGCGACGCCGCCCAGCCGGATCGGGTCGGGGCTGTCCGCGATGCGCTGCTGCACCGTCAGCGTGCCGCCGATGGGCTTGGCCCCCTCCCCGATGCAGACGATGGTGTAGCGCTGGCGCCGCTCGCGCTCGCGGCAGACCGCGGCGACGGCCTCGATGTCGAAGTCGATCTCGGGCAGCAGGATGACGTCCGCCGCCCCGGCCAGCCCGGCCTCCAACGCAATCCAGCCCGCATAGCGGCCCATGGTCTCGACGATCATCACGCGCCCATGGCTCTGGGCGGTGGTCTGCAGACGCTCGATCGCCTCGGTGACGGTGGCCACCGCGGTGTCGAAGCCGAAGCTGCGCTCACAGCCGGGGATGTCGTTGTCGATGGTCTTGGGCACGCCGACGATGGGCAGGCCGCGCTGGCTGAGGCCGTGCGCGATGGCCATGCTGCCGTCGCCGCCGATCACCACCAGCGCCTGCAACCCCAATGCCCGGGCGTGGGCCAGGGCGCGCGCGGCCTCGGCCTCGCTGCGCAAGGGGTTGGCCCGGTTGCTGGTGCCCAGGATCGTCCCCCCCTGCATCAGGATGCCGCTCACGCTCGCCCAATCGAGCGGGCGCACGCGCGGGGCCTCGCCCATCAGTCCGCCAAAGCCGTCTTGGATGCCGATCACCTCGGCCCCGCACTGCCGCAGCAGCGACTTGACGACGGCGCGGATGACGGCGTTCAGGCCGGGGCAATCGCCCCCGCCCGTCAGGATGCCGATGCGCAGGCTCATGAATCGCATTCCTCCATCGGTTCAGGGCTGCTCGCGCGGCCACAGCGCCCAGAGCTGCAGCGGCTGCTTCAGACCGGCGGCCAAGGCATAGGCGCCTTCGCCCCAGCCCGCAAAAAAATCCGCCCGCACCGCCCCGACGATGGCGTTGCCGGTGTCCTGCGCCAGCACCAAGCGCTGCAACTGCGCCACCGGCCCGCTGGAGGCCAGCCACAGCGGGGTGCCGTAGGGGATGGCCTCGCGGTCCACCGCGACGGAGCGCGCCGGCGTGAGCGCCACCCCCTGCGCCCCCCGCGGGCCGAACTGGGTGTCGAGGGCGGACAGCGCCTCCTCGCGAAAGAACACCACGCGCGGATTGGTCCACAGCAGCTCGTCGATGCGCTGGGGGTTGGCCGCCGCCCAGGCGCGGATCGCCTCCCAGGTGCCCTCGCGGATCTCGCGCCGCTCCAGCAGCCAGCGCCCGACGCTTTGGTACGGGTGGCCGTTGTGCGCGGCATAGGCCAGCCGCGCCAAGGTGATGCGCCCGTCCGGCTCGAGGATGCGCAGCCGCCCCGATCCCTGGATTTGCAACAGCAAAGCGTCCAGCGGATCGGCCAGCCAGGCCAGCACGCGCCCCTCCAGATGGCCCTGAACCTGGGGGTCGCTGTCGATCTGCTGGCGGCTGAACCAGGGGCGGCCGGGCGCGGCCGCCAGGGCGGGCGGCGGGGCGTACAGCGGCACGCGGTAGGCCCCCTGCCGCACGCGGCTGGCCTGCAGCTCCGGCTCGTAGTAGCCGGTGAGCAGACCCGGGCGGTTGCCCCCGTCGGGGGACAGCACCCGGTAGGGTTGCAGGCGCCGCATCATCCAGGTGTGGCGCTCCAGCGCGTCGGCCAGGGTCAGCCGGCGCACCTCGGCACACACGGGGCCCCAGGGCGGCGCCGGACGCTCGCAACTGCGCAGCCAGGCATTCCATGCCTCGTGCAGGGCGTCCCGGCCCCAGCCGGGCAGCTCGCTCCAGCGCACCGGCTGCCACAAGGCCCCGCCTCGGCGCACCGGCGCGGGCAGCGGCGCGGCATCGGCCGCCTGCCAGGCGGCGTCGCTGGGTGTCAGCACCGCCGGGCCCTGCCCGTCGACCAGGGGCACCGGAGCGGCAACCGAGCCCGATGGCGGGGCCGGGGGAACCGGCGCGGGTGTCGGCGCCTCCATGGCCACAGGCGCACCGGGCGAACCGCCCCCCGTGGGTACGGCTGGCGGCGCGCTGCCGCAACCCGCCAGCGTGCCTAGAATTCCCCAGGCCAGCAGCCGGGCCACCCGACCGGCGCCCCATCCCGTCCCCGTCGATTTCGTTGCCCTCATGACCCTATTGCTGCTCGAAGCGCTCGGCGCGCTGCTGCTGTTCGTCTTCATCGTGTGGTGGACCATGTTCGCCGGCCGCAAGCGCGGCGAACCGGCGGATGCGGATCCGCCCGCGTCCCCCACCGACACGGCCACGGACACCCCCCGGCCGGACGAGCCGCCGCGCTGAGCGCTCCCGCGCACCCACCCGCGCATCGCGTCACAGGCGGCGGTGCTGCAATGCCGGCAGGCGGCGGCGCACCTCCTCCAGCCGGGCGCGGTCCAGCTCGGCCATGACGACGCCGGCGCCGGTGGCCTGCTGCGCCAGCACCACGCCCCAGGGGTCGATCACCATGCTCTGACCCCAGGTCTGGCGGCCGTTCTCGTGCACGCCGCCCTGCGCGCTGGCGATGACGTAGGCCTGGTTCTCGATGGCGCGCGCGCGCAGCAGCACCTCCCAGTGCGCCTGGCCGGTGACGTGGGTGAAGGCCGCCGGCACCACCAGCACGTCGGCCGCCAGCTGGCGGTACAGCTCCGGAAAGCGCAGGTCGTAGCACACGCTCAGGCCCACGCGCCACGCGGTGCCGCTGCGATCGGTCAGCGTGAAGGTCACCGGCCGCTCGCCGGCCTTGAGCACCGCGGCCTCGTCGTAGCCCTGCTGGCCGTCGTGGAAGCGGAACAGGTGGATCTTGTCGTAGCGCGCCACGCAGCGGCCCTGCGGGTCGTAGACCAGCGAGGCGTTGGCGGCGTGCTGCGGATCGTCGGTGGCCAGCGGCACGGTGCCGCCGATGATCCACATCCCCAGCTCGCGCGCGGTGTCGGACAGAAAGTCCTGCATCGTACCCAGGCCCGGCGGCTCGGCGATCAGCAGCTTGTCGGTGTCACGCCGGCCCATCAGGCAGAAGTACTCCGGTAACACCGCCAGCTCGGCGCCGGCGTGGCGCGCCTGGTCCAGCAGCGCGTGGGCCTGGGCAAGGTTGGAGTCGAGGCTGGCGCCCGACACCATCTGAATGGCGGCGACTTTCATGGGGTGCGGTCCGGGTTGACGTCGGAAGGGTCGGAGGCAGGTATCGTACGCCGGATGCGCTCGACCTGGGGGTCGGCCCACGCACCGGTGATGCGAAAGGTCTGCGTGGCCGCCGCCTGCAGCGGCTCGCGCAGCAGCCATTGCGCCAAAAAGGTGCCCAGCCCGGTGACGGGGTTGATCATGGTCGCCACCAGCGAGGCGGTGCCCGCGTTCAGCTCGGGCACCACCACGACCGTCAGGTCCTGGGTCTCGCGCACCAGATCGGCCTGACCTTCGATGAGCACGGCCGCGCTGACACCCTTCATTTGCAGGTTGTTGGTGCTGGCCACGCCGCGCGCGATGCGGGCGTTGCCGCGCACGAAATCGAACGCGAACCCCTCGCTGAACACATCGCGAAAATCCAGCGTCAGCCGCCGCGGCAGGGATTGCAGGCTCAGCACCCCGAGCAGCTTGGCGATGCCCGGGTCGGCCTTGAGGAACTGCCCGCGCTGCACGTCCAGCAGCAGCTCGCCCGACAGGCTGGGCATGTGCAACCCCAGGGGCGAGCCCAGCCAGCCCAGCGTGCCTTCCAGACGCCCCCGTCCGCCGCGCAGCGTGCCGGCAAACCCAAAACGCTCCAGCAGCGCGCCCGCGTCGTCGATGTCCAGCCGCACTTGCAAGGCGGTGCGGCGGGCGCTGGCCGCCTGCCCGGGGCCGGTCACGGCCGCGGTGGGGGCCCAGTTGCCCGACGCGCTCAAGCGCGCCTCCGGCACGGTCAGGCGCAGCGATTGCAGCCGCCATTCGCGCAGCACCTCGCCCCCCTGCCCGGCGTCGCGGTTGACCGCCTGGACCTCCAGCCGCCCCAGCGGGCGGCCGGCCAGCTCGAAGGCGTCCACCTCCACATCCAGCGCGGGGACCGAGCGGGGCTGGCTGGCCAGCCGCTCGACATCGGCCGCAGCGCTGCGCGGCAGCTCCAGCCGGGCCAGCCGGGCCAGCAGCCGCTCCTGCGCGCCGCCCCGGTACTCCAGATAGCCATCCAACTGGCGGGCCGCCACCGTCAGCCGCCACAGATCCCCCTCGCGCGAGCCGCCGGCCGTCAGCGCGTCGAACGATCGGCCCCCGACCACCAGCCGATCCAGCGTGACCCCCAGCCGGCTGGGCCAGTAGGCGTCGCTGCCGCGCCAGTCCAGCCCCGCCGCCGCGCTGGCACCACTGGCGCCACTGGCGCGCGGGTTCACCGGCGTGGGGTCCGGCTCCAGCAGGGCCAGCCACGCATCGGCATCGAGCGCGCGCAGGCGCGCCACGCCGGCCACGCCGGCGGCGGGCCAGTCCGGCAGCTCGGCGCCCAGCGCCAATCGCCCGCGGCGCACGGCGGTGCGCGGGCCAGTGTGTTCGCGCTCGTATTCGGCGCGCAGCGGCACTGCGTCGCCCGAGGGCTCGACGGTGAGGCGCAGGCGGTCGCGGGTGACGTCGGCCGCTGGGTCGGGGCGCGGCCGGGTCTCCATCGCCACCTGGACGCGCCAGGCGGCGTCCGCCGGCTTGGCCAGCGGCGCGGGCAGCGCCACCCCCAAGCCCCGCAAATCGCTGTCGAACTGCAGATCCATGCCGTCCGGCCCAAACGCCAGGCCCAGCGCATACCGGGTGGCCCCCTGGGCGCGCGCGCCCAGCCAGCGGGCCCAGCCCCATTCGCGACTGGCCGCCAGCCCGGCGGCGCTCACCGTCCCCTGCCCCTGAAAACGCACCACCGCGGCACCGTCGCGCCGGCCCATGCCGCCGCTGAAGCGCAGCTCGCCGCCCAGCACGCGCGCGCTCGCCTGCGCCACCTCGAAGCCCTGTTCCGTGAAGTCGAGCGCCCCGCGCACGCCCTGCAGGGGGGGCACGTCCGGGCGCATCTGCACATCGTTGCCGGCAAAACGCATCTGTCCGCGCACCTGGGTGCGGTCGGTGTGGTTCAGGGGCATGCGCAGATCCAACGCCACGTCCAACGCACCGGTCGCCCGCGCGGTGTCGAGCACCCCGCCGGTGAAGTCGCGCAGCGGCGATGCGGCCACGAAGCGCAGCGCATCGTCGCCCGCCCCCCGGATCAGCCCCTTGACCTGCAACTGCGGCTCGTCGGCCATGTAGTCGGGAATGACGGCCTCGGCCTGCAGCACCCGCAGCGCCGGCTGCCCCACGACGCTGCCCCCGGCGCGCAGGATCTGCAAGCGTCGCCGCTCGATCAGCAGCTCGCCCGCCACGCGCTCCAGCGCCGGCCAGGGGGCGCTGCCCGCCGGCAGCAGGTGCCGCGGGGCGTAGTCGAAGGCCACGTCGTGCAACTGGGCCCGCACCTCGAAGGTGCCCTGCTGGGCGTCGGTAAAGGGAAAGTCCCACAAATCCCCATCGATGCGGAAGGTGGCGCTGCTCGCCCGCCCGGCGCGAATGGCGGTCTGCAGATACTGCCGCGCGCTGGCGCCCACCGTGACCGGCAGGTAGCGTGCCACGCGCGCGCCGTCGGCACGGGTCAAGCGCACGTCCAGCGTCATGCGCCCGGGGAAGCGGTCGCGCACCGCGCTGTGGGCGGGGTCGGCCGTGCGCCAGCGCACGCTGCCGCTGCCCGCGGCGTCGGCATTGGCAAAGCTCAGGCGGCTGACGTCCAGCGTGATCGCCGGGCCCTCGATAGTCCAGCGGGCGTCGGCCGACAGCTCGTCGAACGTCAGGCGCGGGTCTTCGAACACCCCGGGAAAGACCAGCGCCCCGTGGCGCAGCGCCAGCGTCGCCCGGCCGCCCCGCTCATCCAGCGCAAACTCGACGTCGGCCCCCTCCAGCCCCGGGCGGCCGAAAGCCGTCTCCCCCGGCACCGCGCCGGCCCGCAGGCCCAGCCCGCGCACCCGCCCGCGCGCCTCCCAGTGCTCGGACGCGCCGGGCTTGGGCGGGGCGCTCCAGCGCACCGCCAGCCCCTCGGCCACGCCGGCCGGCTGTGTCTGCTCCGCCCAGTGGTTGACCGCCTCGCCCACGGGCAGCACCCGCGCCAGGCGCTGGACCACGCCCAAGTCCAGCCGGTCGGAGGACAAGGCCCAGCTCCGCAGCGCCCCGTCCGGCGCCAGGGCGTACTCGAAACGCACATCCCCACGCGGCCAGTCGCTGCCGTCGCCCGTGGTGATGGCCAGCCCCTGGGTAGTCCAGACGGTGGTGTCGCCATCGCGCTCCAGCCCCAGCCGCCCGCCCAGGTGGGCGACGCGCAAGGGCTCGACCCGCGCCTGCGCACTCGGCGCCCAGACGACATGGACATCGCTCCACTGCACATCCGCGGTGGCGGCGCGCCATTGCGCGCGGCGCACATCGGCCCACAGCCGCAGGGCGCCGGTGGCGCGCAGCTCGCGCACCCCCCACAGGGCGGCGGTGTCCACATACGCCCCCAGGCGCTGCGCATCCAGCCGCGGCGCCTGCACGAACAATTCGCCCGACCACTCGCGCCAGCGCCCAGGGTGGGTCTGCCAGAACGGCCGGGCAAAGCGGCCCCGCACGCTGAAACGGTCGCCCCACTCCGCCGGGGGCGTGGCGTCGAGCCGAAACTCGTGCCGCAGGCCGGGGTTGCGCACCACAAGATCCACCGCCGTGAGCGCCAACGGGGGGGCGTTCGGGCGTTGCTCGTCGATCCAGCGCAACACCCCGGCACGCAGGGCAAATTCGCGCTGGCCAAAGAACCAATCGGCCGCGGGACTGTGGCCGCCCGTGCTCGCCAGCTCCAGCCCGGCGACCTGCAGACGCCCGTCGGCCAGCCGGCGCACCTCAAGCGTCGGGCCGTCGATCACGATCTGGTCGAAGCCCAGCCGCCACAGCGAGGTCACCGACAGCGCCGCCAGCACTTGGGGCAGGTGCAGGGCTTCGTGGCCGCGCGCGTCGTGCAGGCGCACATCGCGCAGGGTCAACGTGGCGACCCCGGCGGCGGTCGCGGCCTCGATGGCTCCGACAGTCACGCGCACCCCCAGCGCGCGTGTGGCCACCGATTCGAGGGTCGGCCGCCAGGCTTCGGCGCGCGGCACAATCCAGAATTGGAGAGCCCCCCACGCCACGATCAGCAACGCCCAGACCGCCACCGCCAGCCCGAGCGCGACACGGGACGCCAGCGTCAGCGTGCGCAGGTGCCACGGGGGGCGGGAAGGGGTCGGGGTTGGAGCCACACGAAATTATGATGTCGAGCGTTTGCGTTGGTTCGGCCCGCGCCGACCACAGCCGCTTCGTGCAACGCGTGCGCCGCCGCTACGACGGCGAGCGTGCCTTGCTGCCCCCGGGCGCCCCCACCGCCGACACCTTGCGCACGGCCCTGGGCGCCCTGCGCGAACGCGGATACGCGCTGGATGCCGCGCTGCGGGTGCTGCGCCACCTGACGCTCGAACGACTGGCCGTGCTGGACTGCGAGCAGGCCGCCCCGCTGGAAGCGGTCACGCGCGGCGTCACCGCCCTGGCCGAACTGGCGCTGGACGAAGCCGCCCGCGCCGCCTGCGCCGAGCTGGACGCACTGCACGGCCGGCCCATGGCACCGCCCGGCGAGCCCCCAGGGCCCCTGCCTCCCGGCGAAGGGAGCGACGGGAGCGAAGGGGGCGCGGCCCCCGAGGGGCGGCGCTGCGCGTGGTGGATCGTCGGCATGGGCAAGTTCGGCGCGCGCGAGCTCAACGTCTCCAGCGACATCGACCTGATCTACGTGTACGAAGGCGAGGGCGAGACCGCCGGCAATGCCGAAGGGCGCAACCGCATCAGCAACCACGAGTATTTCGGCAAGGTCGTCAAACGCATCCACACGCTGGTGGGCGACGTGACGGAGCACGGCCAGGTGTTCCGGGTGGATCTGGCCTTGCGGCCCAACGGCAATTCCGGGCCGCCCGCCGTGTCGCTGGGCGCGCTGGAGGATTATTTCCAGGTCCAGGGCCGGGAGTGGGAGCGGTTTGCCTGGCTGAAAAGCCGCGTGGTCGCCCCGGCCGAAGGTGCGCGCCGCGATGGCACCGGCCAGTGGCTGCGGCCCATCGTGTTGCCGTTCGTCTTCCGCCGCTATCTGGACTACGGCGTGTTCGAGGCGCTGCGGCGGCTGCACCGCCAGATCCGCGAACATGCGGCGCGGCGCGCCGCCGGTCACCCGGAGCGCGCCAACGACGTCAAGCTCTCGCGCGGCGGCATCCGCGAGATCGAGTTCATCGTGCAACTGCTGCAGGTGGTGCGCGGCGGGCAGTTTCCGGAGCTGCGCACCCGCCCGACGCTGCAGGCCTTGCAGCGCGTGGCCCAGGCCGGTCTGATGCCGGCCGACAAGGCGCGGCAACTCGCCGACGCCTACGTCTTTTTGCGCCGGGTGGAGCACCGCATCCAGTACCTGGACGACCAGCAGACCCATGTGCTGCCCACGCGCGACGACGACCTGGCCTGGATCGCCGCGACGCTGGGCTTCGACGGCGCGCCGGCTTTTCTGCGCGCGCTGGATGCGCACCGCGAGGTGGTGGCGCAGGAGTTCGACACCCTGCTGGGCGGCGACGGCCACGGCACGGGCTGCAACGGCAAAGGCTGCCACGGGCAGTCCCGCTCGGCGATGGAAGATTTGCAGGCCGTGCTGCCGCAGTTGCCGGCCGGGTTTGCCGAGCGCGTGGCGACTTGGTGCGACCATCCGCGCGTGCTGGCGCTGCGTGAGGACGCGCGGGTGCGCCTGGCGCGGCTGGTGGAGCGCACCGGGGCGTGGATCGAGGCGGGCCGCGTCAGCGAAACCGCCGCCGTGCGGCTGGCGGACTGGATCGAGGCGCTGCTGCGCCGCGAGAGCTACCTGGCGCTGCTGCAGGAGCGCCCCGCCGTGCACGAGCGGCTGCTGCGCGTGCTGGGCGCGGCGCGCTGGCCGGCGCGCTACCTGATGCGCCACCCCGGCGTGATCGACGAGCTGGCCAGCGCCGAGCTGTACGAGACCCGCTTCGACCCCGCGGCCTTCAGCGCCGAGCTGGAGGCGCGGCGCTGGTCGCTGCACAAGACCGGCGAGGACGACGACGAGGCGCTGCTGGACCTGCTGCGCCGCGCCCACCACGCCGAGGTGTTCCGCACGCTGGCGCGTGACGTCGAGGGGCTGCTGACGGTGGAGCAGGTCGCCGACGACCTGAGCGCCCTGGCCGACGCGGTACTGGACGTCACCGGTCGCTGGTGCTGGCAGCGCTTGAAGCAGCGCCACCGTGACGAGCCGCGCCACGCCATCATCGGCTACGGCAAGCTCGGCGGCAAGGAGCTCGGCTACGGCAGCGATCTCGACATCGTCTTCGTCTACGACGACGACGACGAACGCGCACCCGAGGCCTACGCCGCCTTCGTGCGCAAGCTGATCAACTGGCTCACCGTCAAGACGGGCGAGGGCGACCTTTTCGAGATCGACACCGCGCTGCGGCCCAACGGCAACTCCGGGCTGCTGGTCACCACCTTCCAGGCCTACGCCGACTACCAGCAAAACCGCGGCAGCAACACCGCCTGGACGTGGGAGCACCAGGCGATGACGCGCGCGCGCTTCGTGGTCGGCAGCCCCGATCTGCGCGCGCGCTTCGACGCTGTGCGCGAGGCCGTCATCACCGCCCCGCGCGACCCCGCGGCGCTCGCGGCCGAGATCCGCGCCATGCGCCAGCGCCTCTACGGCGCGCACCCGGTGCGCGCCGGCCGCTTCGACCTGAAGCACAGCCCCGGCGGCATGATCGACGTGGAGTTTGCCGTGCAGTACCTGGTGCTCGCGCACAGCGCGGCGCACCCGCCGCTGCGCGCCAACGCCGGCAACATCGCCCTGCTGCAACGCGCCGAGGCCACCGGCCTGCTGCCCGCGGGCGTCGGCCACGCCGCCGCCGACGCCTACCGCCACCTGCGCCAGCTGCAGCACCGCGCGCGGCTGGACGAGGCCAGCACCCAGATCGACCCCGCAGACGTGGCCGGCGAGCGCGATGCCGTGCTGGCGCTGTGGGCGCAGGTGCTGGGCTAGGCCGGGGAACACACCGATCCACCCACGCCTCTGACGCCCATGAAAACCCGGTCCCGCCTGCACACCCTGGCCGCCGCGGCGCTCGCCGTCGCGGCCCTCGCACCCATGAACACCCCCAGCCACGCCGCCCCGGCCACGCCCGCCACCGCCTCCTGCCCCGCCATCCTGCAACACCGCTTCGACCGGCTGCAGGACGAAAAACCGCAGGATCTGTGCCAGTACGCCGGCCAGGTGGTGCTGGTGGTCAACACCGCCAGCTACTGCGGCTTCACGCAGCAGTACAAGGGGCTGGAAGAGCTCTACCGCCGCTACCGCGACCGCGGGCTGGTGGTGCTGGGCTTTCCGTTCAACGACTTTGGCCAACAGGAGCCCGGCAGCAACCAGCAGATCGCCGAGTTCTGCGAGAACACCTTTGGCGTGCAGTTCCCGATGTTTGCCAAGAGCCACGTGCGCGGCCCGCAGGCCAATGCCCTGTTCCGGCAGCTGGCCGAACGCACCGGCACGACGCCGAAGTGGAACTTCTACAAGTACCTGATCAGCCGCGACGGCCGCACCGTGCTGGCCTACAACAGCCTCACCGCGCCGGACAGCGGCTCGCTGCGGCGGGACATCGAGCGGCTGCTCGGCTCCTGAGCGGAATCAGCGGACCAGCGGCAGCGACGTTTCCGCGGCATCCACCCGGCGCGCGCCGTTGAAGCGCCGCGCCCAGTAGCGGTCGTTCATGTCGCTGATCTTGACGCTGTCGCCCTTGCTGGGGGAGTGGATGAACTTGCCATCCCCCAGGTAGACGCCCACATGGCTGAACGCCCGGCGCATGGTGTTGAAAAACACCAGATCGCCGGGGCGCAGGTCGTCCTTGGCGATGGGGGTGGTGGCCTGCGCCTGCTCGGCCGCGCGCCGCGGCAGCACCAGCCCGAGCGTGTTGGCATACACATAGCGCACGAAGCCGCTGCAGTCGAAACCGGTCTCGGCGGTGCTGCCCCCCATGCGGTAGGGCACGCCGATCAGGCCCAGCGCGGTGTTCATCAGCTGGCTGGCCATCAGGCCCGTTTCGGTGCCGACCGATTGCAGCTGGCCCAACAGGCCCTCCGCGGCCGGCGCACCGACCAAGGGAGCGCCCGGCGCCGGGGGCGCGGCATGGGCGGCCACGGTCAGCAGCGCAGACAGAACGAAGGCGGCGATTCGACGCATAACCGCGGATGCTAACAGAAGCCGCGACCGCCCCCCGAGCACCGCACGGCTTAGCGTGCGGCGGCACACCCGGCCGCCACGGCAAAGGCTAGGCGTTGCAGCGCCAGCCACGGATCGGCCGGCCAGTCGGGGGCGGTCAACCCCTTGACGATGCCATCCACCGTCTGCGCCTCGGCCAGCCAGCGCCCGGTCTGCGCCGCCCGCAGCCGGGGCAGCAGGCGCTCGTAGCGCTTCTCGCGCGGGCCCCAGACGCGCTGTTCGCGCAGCACCAGCGGCAGGGGTTGCCGGCGGTCCATCGCCAGCCGCACCCGGTGCAGGGTGCGCAGCTCCTCGGCCAACGCCCAGTGCACAGGCACGGGCGCCACCCCTTCGGCGCGCAGCCCTTCCAACATGCGCTGCACGCGCGGCAGCGCCCCGTCCAGCACCGCCTCGGGCAGCCGGAAGGGGTCGTAGCGCGCCACGTCCAGCACCGCCGTGCGCACCTGCTCGAACGACAGCTCGCCCGGCGGATACAGCAGGCCCAGCTTGGCGACCTCCTGATGCGCCGCGAGCAGGTTCCCCTCCACCCGATCGGCCATGAAGGCGAGGGTGCGCTGCCCCTCCTCCCCCGCAGCGACATGCTGCCCCTGCTGCCGCAGGCGCTGCGCGATCCAGTCAGGCAGTTGCGCGCGCTCCACCGCGTCCAGGCGGACCACGACGCCATGCGCCGACAGCGCCGCCCACCACGCGCTCTTGAGGGCGGTACCGTCCAGCCGGGGCAGCAGCACCAGGGTGACGGTGTCCGCCGAGGCGGCGGCGGACTCGGCCAGGCGCTGCAGCGCCTCGGCCCCGTCCTTGCCCGGTTTGCCCGACGGAATGCGCACTTCGATCAGGCGCTTGTCGGCAAACAGGCTCAGGGCCCCGCCGGCAGCCAGGATACCGCTCCAGTCCGTGTGCGCACCCGCCACGGTGAACACGCTGCGCTCGACGTGCCCCGCCGCGCGCGCGGCCGCGCGGATGGCGTCCGCCGCCTCCTGCACCAGCAGGGCCTCGTCGCCATGCACCACATACAAGGGCGCCAGCGCACGCTGGAGCTGGGCGGGCAATTGGGCGGCGCCGATCTGCATGGCGGGGATTCTAGGCGGCATGCCACACTATTCGCTTCGTCACCACCCACACCGTCCGCCATGAGCACGACTTCGTTTCCCCCCGTCGCCCTCGTGGGCGCCCCCACCGACATTGGCGCCGGCGCGCGCGGCGCGTCCATGGGCCCGGAGGCGCTGCGCGTCGCCGGCCTGCAAGCGGCGCTCGAATCCCACGGCCTGCAGGTGGAAGACCGCGGCAACCTGAGCGGCCCGGCCAACCCCTGGCGCCCGGCCGTGGACGGCTACCGCCACCTGGACGAGGTGGTGGCGTGGAACCGCGCGGTGCACGACGCCGTGTATGCCGAGCTGACGAAGGGCCGCCTGCCCATCCTGCTGGGCGGGGACCATTGCCTGGCCATGGGCTCCATCAGCGCCGTGGCGCGCCACTGCCGCGCCACCGGCCGCAAGCTGCGCGTGCTCTGGCTGGACGCGCACGCGGACTTCAACACCTCGGCGCTCACCCCCAGCGGCAATTTGCACGGCATGCCGGTGGCGTGCCTGTGCGGCTTTGGCCCCGAGGCGCTGGTGCGCCTGGGTGGCGAGGGCCCGGCGCTGCGGCCCCAGCAGGTGCGCCAGATTGGCATCCGCAGCGTCGATGCGGGGGAGAAGCGCTTCGTCCACGAGCAGGGCCTGGAGGTGTACGACATGCGCTACATCGACGAAATGGGCATGCGCCACACGATGGAGCAAGCCCTGGCGGGCCTGGACGCCGACACCCACTTGCATGTCAGCTTCGACGTCGATTTTCTGGACCCCGACATCGCGCCGGGTGTGGGCACGACCGTGCCCGGCGGCCCCACCTACCGCGAAGCCCAGCTGTGCATGGAGATGATCGCGGACACCGGCCGCCTGGCCAGCCTGGACGTGATGGAGCTGAACCCGGCGCTGGACGAGCGCAACCGCACCGCGCTGCTGGCGGTGGATTTGATCGAGAGCCTGTTTGGCAAAAGCACCTTGATGCGCGAGCACCAGGTGCGCAAATCCACGTTTCAAACGTAAACTTGCAAGACCATGATCCCGCGCGACGCCCACTCCACGCTGCTGCGGCTGGCGCGCGGCTTTCCGGTGCTGGCCATCACCGGGCCGCGCCAGTCGGGCAAGACCACGCTGGCGCGGCACACGTTCGCCCACCTGCCCTACGTCTCGCTGGAAAACCCCGAGGAGCGCGAGTTCGCCCTCACCGACCCGCGCGGCTTCCTGGCCCGCTTTCCCGATGGCGCGGTGCTGGACGAGATCCAGCGCTGCCCGGCCCTGCTGTCGTGGTTGCAGGGGCTGGTGGACGAGCGCCGGCGCATGGGCGACTTCGTCCTGACCGGCTCGCAGCAGTTCGAGCTGGCCCACGGCCTGACGCAGACGCTGGCCGGGCGCGTCGGCCGGCTGGAGCTGCTGCCGCTGTCGGCCGGCGAGCTGCGGCAGGCCGGCCGGCTGCCGGCCTCGCTGGAGGCGCTGCTGTGGCGCGGCGGCTACCCGCCCCTGTACGACCGGCCGCTGGAGCCGACCGACTGGCTGCCCGCCTACGTCGCCACTTACGTCGAGCGCGACGTGCGCCAGCTGCTGGAGGTGCGCGACCTGACGCTGTTCCAGCGCTTCGTGCGCATGTGCGCCGCGCGCACCGGGCAGCTGCTCAACCTGACGGCGCTGGCGGCCGACTGCGGCGTGTCGGCCACCACGGCGCGGCAGTGACTGTCGGCGCTGGAGGCCAGCTACCTGGTGCTGCGGCTGCCGCCCTACCACCAGAACATCGGCAAGCGGCTGGTCAAGACGCCCAAGCTCTACTTTCTGGACGCCGGGCTGGCGGCGTGGCTGGCGGGCATCCGCGCGCCGGCCCAGCTGCACACCCACGCGCTGCGCGGCGCGCTGTTCGAGACCTGGGTCGTCTCCGAGGTCGTCAAGGCGTTCGCCCACTGCGGCCGGTCCACGCCGCTGTTCTTCTGGCGCGACAGCACCGGGCTGGAAGTCGACCTCGTCTGGGAGACCGCCGACGGGCTGCAGGGGGCGGAAATCACATGGCGGCCTGACCGGTCCTGGACGGACTTGGCCAGATATCCGGGTCGCCCTCAGTTCAGCGACGCCACGGCCGCCAACCGCACCAGCAACTGACGCACGACTGCTGCGCGCATGTCGTCGAACAGCAAGGCCTCTTCGGTCTCTTTGCCGAGCACCACGGTTTCGGAGAAACTCAGCTCGCGCTCCTGCAGCAGCTCGGTGGGGGGGATCAGCTCGCGCCCGCTCGGTGTGCGCAGGGCGAACCGGAAACGCCGCCGCAACGCCAGCTCGCGCACCTGGCCGGCGGCCGTGGTGCCGACCACGACGCGCTCGCGCTGGTCCTGCAGCACCTGCAACACCACCTCCGCAGCCGGCGCCGGCCCAGGCCCCGGTGCGGATGGCACCAAGGTGTCCAGCACCCCCACACCGGCCGCTTGGAGCTGGGCGCGCAGGCTCTCCAGCACGTCGGAGTCGGCGGCCGCCTGCAGCCGCAGCGTGCGGAACGCAAAGCGCAGGCCCGTCCCCCGCAGCTGGAAGCCGCAGCCCGCCAGGGCCGTGGCCGCCCAGGCCCCGACCGCCAGCCCGCGCATCCAGGCACGCCGCGTCGCCACGCTCAGACCACCACGTTGACCAGGCGGCCCGGCACCACCACCACCTTGCGGGCGGGCTGACCGTCGCTGAATCGGGCAAATTCCGGCGAGGCCAGCGCCGCCGCCTCGATGGCCGCCCGGTCGGCATCGGCCGGGACGGTCAGGCTGCCGCGCAGCTTGCCGTTGATCTGCAGCACCAGCTCCACCTCGTCGCGGCGCAGCGCCGCCTCGTCCGCCTGCGGCCACGGCGCATCCAGCAGATCACCCAGCGCGCCGGCGTAGCCCAGCGACTGCCACAGGGCGTGCGTCAGGTGCGGCGTGGCCGGGTACAGGCAGCGCAGCAGGATGCCGAAGCCCTCGATCAGCGCCACGCCGCCGCCGGGCTCGTCCGCCGGGTCGAACGCCTCCAGCGCGTTGAGCATCTTCATGCAGCCCGACACCACGGTGTTGTACTGCATGCGCTGGTAGTCGTAGTCCACCTGCTTGAGCACGGTGTGGATCTCGTGGCGCAGCGCCTTGGCGCGCTTGCCATAGGCCACATCAGCCAGCGATGCTGCGCCCTGCGCGGCCTGTGCCGCGCCGGCCCAATCGGCCTGCGCGAGCCGCTGGCCAAACGCCCAGACGCGCTTGAGGAAGCGGTAGCTGCCCTCCACCGCGGCGTCGTTCCACTCCAGCGTCGCCTCCGGCGGCGCGGTGAACATGGTGTAGAGCCGCGCGGTGTCGGCGCCGTAGCGCTCGATCAGGTCCTGCGGATCGACGCCGTTGTTCTTGGACTTGGACATCGTGCCGACGCCCTCGTAGTCGATCGGCGTGCCGGCTGGCAGCACGCCGTCGCTGCTCGCCACGTCGCGCTTGAGGCGCGCGCCGACGATCTTGCCGCCCTCATCCAGCACATGTTCCACATCGTGCGGCCAGAAGTACTCCTTGGCCCCCTTGGCGGTGCGGCGGCTGTAGATGTGGTTGAGCACCATGCCCTGTGTGAGCAGGCGCTTGAACGGCTCGTCCACCTGCACCAGCCCCAGGTCGCGCATCACCTTGGTCCAGAAGCGCGCGTACAGCAGGTGCAGGATCGCGTGCTCGATGCCGCCGATGTACTGGTCCATCGGCATCCAGTAGCGGGTCCCGTCGGCCACCATCGCATCGGCATTGGTCGGGTCGCAATAGCGCATGAAGTACCAGGACGAATCGACGAAGGTGTCCATGGTGTCGGTTTCGCGCCGCGCGGGCTTGCCGCACTTCGGGCAATCGACCTTCAGGAACGCCTCGCACTTGGCCAGCGGGTTGCCGCTGCCGTCGGGGATCAGGTCTTCCGGCAGCACGACCGGCAGGTCCTCATAGGGCACCGGCACCGGGCCGCAGTCGTCGCAGTGGATGATCGGGATCGGCGTGCCCCAGTAGCGCTGGCGGCTGATGCCCCAGTCGCGCAGGCGGTAAGTGACTTTTTTCTCGCCCAGGCCCTGGGCGGCCAGCAGCTCGGCTGCTTTGTCCACCGCAGCCTGGAAGGGCAAGCCGTTGAGCGGGCCAGAGTTGACGCAGCGGCCCCGTTGCTTGTCGGCGTACCACTCGGCCCAGGTATCGGCGGAGAACGTCTCCCCCTCCACCGCAATGACCGGCTTGATCGGCAGGCCGTACTTCTTGGCGAACGCGAAGTCGCGCTCGTCGTGCGCCGGCACGCCCATCACCGCGCCGTCGCCGTAGCCCATCAGCACGTAGTTGCCGACCCACACCGGCACCGCCTCGCCGGTGAGCGGATGCGTGACGGTCAGGCCCGTCGGCATGCCTTCCTTTTCTTTGAGCGCCAGCTCGGCCTCGGTGGTGCCGCCGAGCTTGCAGCGCTCGATGAAGGCCGCAAGCGCCGGGTTGCCGCGCGCGGCGTGCGCCGCCAGCGGGTGCTCCGGCGCCACGGCGCAGAAGGTCACGCCCATGATGGTGTCGGCGCGGGTGGTGAACACCCACAGCCGCCCGTCCTGGATCGGCTGCCCCTGCTCGTCGCGGATGTCGTGCGGAAAGGCGAAGCGCACGCCCTCGCTCTTGCCGATCCAGTTCTCCTGCATCAGCCGCACGCGCTCGGGCCAGCCGGCGAGGAAATTCGGATCGTCCGGGTTGGCCACCGCCGACAGCAGCTCCTCCGCGTACTTCGTGATCGCCAGGTAGTAGCCGGGGATCTCGCGCTTTTCCACCAGCGCGCCGGTGCGCCAGCCGCGCCCGTCGATGACCTGCTCGTTGGCCAGCACGGTCTGGTCGACCGGGTCCCAGTTGACCACCTGCGTCTTGCGGTAGGCGATGCCCTTTTCCAGCATCTTCAGGAACAGCCACTGGTTCCACTTGTAATAGTCCGGGCTGCAGGTGGCGATCTCGCGGCTCCAGTCGATGGCCAGGCCCATCGCCTGCATCTGCCGCTTCATGTAGGCGATGTTGTCGTAGGTCCACTTCGCCGGCGGCACGCCGTTTTTGATCGCGGCGTTCTCGGCCGGCAGGCCGAAGGCGTCCCAGCCCATCGGCATGAGGACGTTCCAGCCCTTCATGCGCAGCTGGCGCGCCATCATGTCGTTGATGGTGTAGTTGCGCACATGCCCCATGTGCAGCTTGCCGCTGGGGTAGGGCAGCATGGAGCAGGCGTAGAACTTGGGCTTGGTCGCGTCTTCGGTAACGCGGTAGGCGTCGCGCGCGGCCCAGTGGGCCTGGGCGGCGGCCTCGACGTCGCGGGGGGAGTAGGTGTCTTGCATGGCGCAGGGTCGACAACGAGGGGGCGGACCGCGCCCGGTGCGCGGCCCAATGTTGCGCGACATTGTAGGTGGAGCGCCCCCGCCGGCGCCCGCGCCACTTCAGCGCAAGCCGAGCACGTCCGCCATGTCGAACAGCCCCTGGCGCCGCCCGGCCAGGAAGCGCACCGCGCGCAGGCTGCCCTGGGCGTAGGTGGCACGGCTGCTGGATTTGTGGGTGATCTCGATGCGCTCGCCCGTGCCCAGGAACATCACCGTGTGGTCGCCCACGACGTCGCCACCGCGCACCGTGGCAAAACCGATGGTGGACGGGTCGCGCTCGCCGGTGTGGCCATGGCGCTCGTAGACGGCGCAGTCCTTGAGGTCCCGCCCCAGGGCCTGGGCGATGACTTCACCCATCTTCAGGGCCGTGCCGCTGGGGGCATCCACCTTGTGGCGGTGGTGGGCCTCGACGATTTCGATGTCGTAGCCGGTGGACAGGGCGCGCGCGGCCATCTCCAGCAGCTTGAGCGTGACGTTGACGCCAACACTCATGTTGGGCGCCAGCACGATGGGAATGCGCTGCGCGGCCTCGGCGATGGTGGTCTTTTGCGCCTCGGTAAACCCGGTGGTGCCGATGACCATGGCCGTGCCGTGGCGCACGCACGCGGCCAGGTGGGCCAGGGTGCCCTCCGGGCGGGTGAAGTCGATCAACACATCGCTGGCGGCCACGGCAGCATCCACGTCGGCCCCGATGGCCACACCCGCGGGCTGCCCCAAAAAAGCGGCGGCGTCTTGCCCCAGGGCCGGGCTGTCGGGGCGGTCGAGCGCGGCGGACAGCACGCAGTCGTCGGCGGCTTGCACGGCCTCGATCAGCATGCGGCCCATGCGGCCGCTGGCACCGGCAATGGCAACGCGGTGGGGGGTGGAAACGGTCATGGCAACGGGCGGGGGCGTTCAGCGCGGCTCGAGCGGCGGATAGCTCGGCGCCGCGGCGGGGGCGGGGCTGGCGGCGGGTTCGGCGGCAGCGGGCACGGGGCTGGCGGTGCGGGGGGCGGGCGCCTTGGCCTCGAAGGCCTTGAGCTGCTCCTCGGTCGCCTCGAGCACCGGGGGCTGTGCGGCCTTGCGGCGCACGTCCAGGGAAGAGACGAACTCCTCCTCGGTGGGCAATTCATCGGCCTGCACCCGCTCCAGCCGGTCGCCCTGGAAGAACACGCTGACCACGCGGCGCTGCGGGGCCTGGCCCTGGCGCTGGAAGGTGAAGACGTAATCCCAGCGGTTCGCGTGGAAGACGCTGGCCACCAGCGGCGTGCCAAGAATGGCCTGCACCTGCTCGCGCGTCATGCCGGGCTGCAGGGCTTGCACCTGCTCGCGCACGACCACGTTGCCCTGCAGGATGTCCATGCGATAGGGGGTGACCAGACCGCCGATGGTGGACAGCCGCGACGCGGCCCCGTCCAGGGCGCTGCAGCCGGCCAGGGCCAGCAGCGGGGCGAGCCAGACAGCCCGGCGCACCAGGCGCCGCGGGGTCGAGGGCATCGGGGGGGCGGCAGGTTTCATGGCGTGGGACGAATGGGCACACGGGCGCGCAGGACTCGGCGCGAGGTTATATCATCGGGCCCATTGTAGTGGCGCGCGCCCCGGGCCGCCCGCATCCCCCCCCGCACGCATGACCGGCATCGAAGAACTCAAGAACACGGGGCTCAAGGCCACGTTGCCGCGACTGAAGATCCTGGAGATCTTCCAGTCGGGGCGCCAGCGCCACATGACGGCCGAGGACGTCTTCAAGGTGCTGCTGGACGAGCAGTCCGACATTGGCCTGGCCACCGTGTACCGGGTGTTGATGCAGTTCGAGCAGGCCGGCATTCTGGTGCGCAGCAACTTCGAGTCTGGCAAGGCGGTCTACGAGCTCAACGAAGGCCAGCACCACGACCACTTGGTGTGCCTGGATTGCGGCCGGGTGGAGGAGTTTTACGACGCCGAGATCGAGCGGCGCCAGCAGGCCATCGCGCAGGAACGCGGCTTTGCCCTGCAGGAGCACGCGCTGTCGCTGTACGCCCACTGCCAGCGGACCGACTGCCCCCACCGCAGCCGGCCACGGCGGGGCTGACGGGGCAAACCGGGCAGGGACACCCCTGGATCAATCGTCGCGCAGCATGGCGGCGCGCTGGCGTTGCACGAATTCCTGGTAGGTGTCGATGCCGCGCAACTGCAAAATGGCGTTGCGCACGGCGGCCTCGACCAGCACGGCGATGTTGCGCCCCGCCACCACCGGAATGACGGCCTTGCGGATGGCGACACCGAGCACGTCCTGGTAGATGGGCTCGCTGGGCAGGCGCTCGTAGTCGCGCTCCAGCGTCGCCTGGCGCACCAGGTGGACGATCAGGCGCAGCCGCATCTTGCGGCGCACCGCCGTTTCGCCAAAGATGGCCTTGATGTCCAGCAGGCCGATGCCGCGCACTTCCAGCAGGTTTTGCAGCAGATCGGGGCAGCGGCCTTCGACGATGGTCTGGTTGACGCGGTAGACATCGACCGCGTCATCGGCCACCAAGCCGTGGCCGCGCGAGATCAGCTCCAGGCCCAGCTCGCTCTTGCCCAGGCCGGATTCGCCGGTGATCAACACGCCCAGCCCCAGAATGTCCATGAAGACGCCGTGCATCGTCGCCCGCTCGGCGAAGTGGCGCGACAGGTAGGCGCGCAGCACGTCGATCACGAACGCCGCCGACGCCGCCGTGGCAAACAGCGGGATGTGCGCGCGCTCGCACATCGCCACCAGCTCGGCCGGCGGCGTCTGGTCGTCGGCGACGACGAGCAGCGGCGGCTCCAGCGTGACGATGCGCGCGACACGGCGGCGGCAGTCCTCCGCCGTGGAATTGAGCAGGTAGGCGACCTCGCGCACGCCCAGCACCTGGGCGCGGTAGGGGTGGATGTAATTGAGGTGTCCAACCAGATCGGCGCCCGAGCGGGCCTCGGACACCGCCTTGTCGTGAAAGCGCCGCTCGGACGCCGTCTGCCCCGCGACCCACTGCCATTTGAGGGTCTCGCGGTGGTCCTCGAACAGGACGTCGGCGCTGACGGCGCTGGGCTTCATGATGGACTTGCCGGCGGCGCACGGCCGCCGGGCGCGATCAGGCGGCCGCGTGCGCGGACTGCCAGCCCGCGATCAGGCCGTGCAAGGTGGCGGCATTGTCGGCGCTGCGCAGCTTCTCGCGCAACGCGGCGTCGCTCAACAGCTCGGCGATTTCGGACAGGATCTCCAGATGCTTCTGGGTGGCCGCCTCGGGCACGAGCAAAAAAATCAACAGGTTGACGGGCTGCTCGTCCGGCGCGTCGAAGCCGATCGGCTGGGCGAGCTGGAACACCGCCGCCATGGGTTGCTTCAGGCCCTTGATGCGCCCGTGCGGGATGGCCACGCCATGCCCCAGCCCGGTGGAGCCCAGGCGCTCGCGCGCAAAGAGGCTGTCGGTGACGAGCGCGCGGTTGAGGCCATGCAGGGATTCGAACAGCAGACCGGCCTCCTCGAACGCGCGCTTCTTGCTCGTGGCCTCGACGGCCACGAGCACGTGTTCGGGCGGCAGGATCGCAGAGAGTCGGTTCATCGGGGTATGCCTCGAAACGAGGGGGCCATTATGCCCCCATCGCCGCCGCGCTGCCGTGGCCCGAAAACGACAAACCGCTTGACGGCAGCCAAGCGGTTTGCGGCGGGGCAGCAGCGGCTGCCCAGAAAACACTCAGACGACTTCGCGCTTGAGCGGCAGGTGGTGATGCTCCTGCGCCTTGTCCTTGTAGCGCAGCACCTGGCGATCGAGCTTGTCGGCCAGCTCATCGACCGCCGCGTACAGGTCGGCGTGCGTGCTTTCGGCGTAAATGTCCTTGCCCTTGACGTGTATGTTGCACTCGGCCTTCTGACGGTGATCCTTGTCCTTGATTTTGTCGACGGTGAGCAGGACGCGGATGTCCACCACCTGATCGAAATGGCGCGAGATGCGCTCCAGCTTGCTCGCCACGTAGCTGCGCAGTGCCGGGGTGACGTCGAGGTGGTGTCCGCTGATGGTCAGGTTCATGAAGAGCCTCCTTTCGCTCCGGGGAATGGTTCGGCTGCCGAGGGCCGAACGGCGGGGCCGGACGGGCCGACCCCTCGCCTCTACTATGCCTGTTTGAAGCGGGCGTGACAAGCGCAGTTCCCGGCCTGCGAGCGCGCCGCCACCGTCCCCACCGCGCGCACGGTGCGATAATCCGGGCCGTACTTTTTTGTTGGAGTCCCCGCCGTGGAAAGCAGCCCTAGTCGCGTGCTTTCGACGCCGGAGCGCCAGGCCTGAGGCACCGCCCCACCCTGTGTGGCACGGGCGCCCGCACCGGGGCCGGCGGCCGGTGATCGAAAGCACCCCCCGATCATCGTCGCCCCACCCCCCAGCCGGAAGCGCCCCATGCTCAACGTCTTCACGCTCGTCAACGGCCGCCTGTTCCAGGAAGAAATCGATTCCCTGGAGGATCTGGCCCGCTTCAAACCCATCTGGGTCGACATGGAGTCGCCCACCTCCGAGGAGCGCCGCTGGGTGCGGCAGCACTTCGGCCTGTCCATCCCCGAAGACGCCATCGACGACGACATCGAGGAGTCGGCCCGCTTCTTCGAGGAGGACAACGGCGAGCTGCATGTGCGCTCGGACTTCCTCATCGACGACGAGGACGATCCGCGCCATGTGCGGGTGGCCTTCATTCTGAACGACCGCAATCCGGACCTCAAAAGCCACGGGGTGCTGTTTTCCATCCACGACGAGGACGTGCCGGTCTTTCGCCTGCTGCGGCTGCGGGCGCGACGCATGCCGGGCCTGATCGACGACGCCAAGGACGTGCTGCTGAGCCTGTACGACACCGACGCGGAGTACTGCGCCGACACGCTCGAGGACATTTACGAGGACCTGGAGCGCATCAGCACCAAAGTGCTGTCCGGGCAGGTGACGGACGACATCGCAACCGAGGTGCTGGCGGCCATCGCCCGCCACGAGGACATGTCGGGCCGCATCCGCCGCAACATGATGGACACGCGGCGCGCGGTCAGCTTCATGATGCGCTCGCGCATGCTGTCGGCCGAGCAGTTCGAGGACGCCCGCCAGATTCTGCGCGACCTGGATTCGCTGGACAGCCACACCGCCTTTCTGTTCGAGAAGATCAACTTCCTGATGGATGCCACGATCGGCTTCATCAACATCAACCAGAACAAGATCATCAAGATCTTCTCGGTGGCGTCGGTCGCGCTGCTGCCGCCGACGCTGATTGCCAGCATTTATGGCATGAACTTCCAGTTCATGCCCGAGCTCGAGTGGCGCTTGGGCTACCCGTTCGCCTTGGCGTTGATGGTGGCCAGCGCCCTGGGGCCCATGTGGTATTTCCGCCGGCGCGGCTGGTTGAAGTAAGTTCGGCATCCCAATCAGCGGGATGTGGCCGTCGCCTCCCGCCGTGTGCTCATCGGCCCGCCGTTGCCCGTGGACCGGGTATGGCAGCGCGTGGATATGCGCGCGCAGGCGCGACTGACCATCCCCCATCGGGACTACGCCATCGGAACGATGAAACGACGCGCGCGGCGGCGGCGCTTGGGTGTCCAATTACGCTCGTCAATCCACACCGCCCCCGCCCGCCATGGACCGAGCTCTACCGACCGACCCCCTGCCCGCGCTGCCCCCGCAGCCGATCAGTCTGGACGTGCTGCGCGAAAAATACCTCAAACCCGGCGAGCAGAGCGTGGACGATTTGTTCGACCGCGTGGCGCGCGCCGTAGCCGACGCCGAGGCACCCGAGCAACGCGCCCTGTGGGCAGCGCGTTTTCGCCAGCATCTGGCTGCTGGCGCCATTGGTGCCGGACGCATCATGAGCGCGGCGGGCACGGGCATCCAGGCCACGCTCATCAATTGCTTCGTGCAGCCGGTGGGCGACTGCATTCAAGGCAGCGACGAGGACGGTTACCCCGGTATTTATGAGGCGCTGCGTGAGGCGGCCGAGACCATGCGCCGCGGTGGGGGTGTGGGCTACGATTTTTCGCGCATTCGCCCGCGTGGCGCGCGCGTGCACGGTACGGCCTCCACCGCCAGTGGACCGTGCAGCTACATCAACGTATTCGACCAGTCGTGCGCCACCGTGGAAAGCGCCGGTGCACGCCGGGGCGCCCAGATGGCCGTACTGCGCATCGACCACCCCGACGTACTGGACTTCATCACCGCCAAACGCACGCCGGGGCGCTGGAATAACTTCAACGTTTCGGTGGCGGTACCGGATGCCTTCGTCGAGGCGGTGCAAGCCGACGCCGCGTGGGAGTTGGTGCACCGCGCCGAACCCGGCGACGAGCTCAAAGCCGCCGGCGCCACCCAGCGCGCCGACGGTCTTTGGGTATACCGGCGCTTGCCGGCGCGCGAGCTGTGGGACACCATCATGCGCTCGGCCTACGATTTCGCCGAGCCGGGCGTGTTGTTCATCGACGCCATCAACCGTGACAACAATCTGCGCGCCCTCGAACACATCGAGGCGACCAATCCCTGCGGCGAGCAACCCCTGCCGCCTTATGGGTGCTGTTGCCTGGGTCCTCTGATCCTGCCGCGCTTCGTACGGCATCCGTTCGGACACGGCGGCCCTGCGACGTTCGACTTCGACGCCTTTGCGCAGGCGGTGGCGGTACAGGTGCGGCTGCTGGACAATGTACTGGACATCACCCACTGGCCTTTGCCGCAACAGCGCGCCGAAGCGCAGGCCAAACGCCGCATCGGCGTGGGCTTCACGGGGTTGGGGGACGCCTTGATTTTGCTCGGGCTGCGCTACGACCGTGCCGAGGGGCGGACGATGGCGCAGCGCATCGCGCGCACACTGCGCGACGCGGCTTACCATGCCTCGGTGGAGCTGGCGCGCGAGAAGGGCGCCTTCCCATGCTTCGACGCCGACACGTATCTGGCCGAGGGGACTTTCGCCAGCCGCCTGCCCGAAGCACTGCAAGCGGCGATTCGCACGCACGGTATCCGCAACAGCCACCTGCTGTCGATCGCGCCCACCGGCACGGTCAGTCTGGCTTTTGCCGACAACGCCTCCAATGGCATCGAGCCGGCGTTTGCGTGGACGTACACGCGCCGCAAGCGCCAAGCCGATGGCAGCCATAGCACTTACGAGGTGCAGGATCACGCCTGGCGCCTGTACCGGGCGCTTTTCGGATCGCACGCATCACTGACCGAGGCCTTTGTTGGCGCGCTGGAGATTGCTCCGGCCGACCATGTCGCGATGATGGAGGCAGTGCAGCCATTCATCGATTCGGCCATCTCCAAAACCGTCAACGTACCCGCGGACTGCCCCTACGACGCGTTTCGCGACTTGTATTTGCACGCCTGGCGCGCCGGCCTCAAGGGGCTGACCACCTATCGGCCCAACGACATCGTCGGCTCGGTGTTGAGCACCGCGGCAGAGCCGGCGAGAGCCAAGGACGCCGCGCAAGCCGCTGCCGCCGACCCGATGCGCGCCGTCATCGAGAAGCGTCCGCGCGGCGCGCTGGATGCCGTGGCGGAAAAAATCGAGTACTGGACCGCCGAAGGCCCCAAGACCCTATATCTGATCGTGTCGTTTCTGCCGGTGCGCTTGCCCGACGGCAGCGTCGCGCAGCGCGCCATCGAGTTCTTCATGCCGGTTGGGCAAAGCGGCGAGTCCCAGCAGTGGATCTCGGCCAGCATGCGCCTGCTGTCACTGGCGGCGCGTGGTGGGTTCTTGGAGCGGGCACTGGCCGACATGCGCAAGGTGGTGTGGGATCGCGGTCCGGTGCGACTGGGTGAACGCCTGCGCAGCGACGGCACTCGCGTGCCCTTGTGGGACGACTCGGAAGTGGCCGCCATCGCCTATGCCATTCAGCAGATCATCGAGCGCAAAAGCGCCGGCCACGCCGCTGGCGCGGACCCGACAGCGGCAGTACCTGCCCCGACCGAGGGCGGAGATGCCGAGCCCAACGGCAATCCGCTTGCCCACACACCGTTGGCTGGCCGCAAGTGCCCGGAATGCGGCGCCCGCGCCCTCATCCGCCGCGATGGCTGCGAATACTGCACCGCCTGCGGCCACATCGGGGCCTGCGGTTGAAGGAGCACACGATGGATCTCGTATGTCCCGCCGGGACTCTGCCAGCCCTCAAAGAAGCGGTCAACCACGGCGCCAACGCCGTCTATCTTGGCTTGCGTGACGACACCAACGCACGCAATTTCGCTGGGTTGAACTTCGACGAACCGGCGTTGCGCGAGGGCATCGCGTACGCGCATGCCCGCGGGTGCCAAGTGTTCATCGCCATCAATACGTACCCACAGGCCGCCGCGCCACAACGCTGGCAACAGGCCGTCGACAAAGCCGTGCAACTCGGTGCCGATGCCGTGATTTTGGCCGATCCGGGCTTGATGCAATACGCGCGCCTCCACCACCCGCAGTTGCGCCTGCATTTATCGGTACAAGGATCCGCCACCAACGATGAAGCCATCAACTTCTATCACCGGCAATTCGGTATCGCGCGCGCCGTTTTGCCGCGCGTGCTGTCTTTGGAGCAAGTACGTCACGTCGTGCAACGCACGCCGGTAGAAATCGAAGTATTCGGATTTGGCAGCCTCTGCGTCATGGTCGAAGGCCGCTGCGCGCTGTCGTCTTATGTCACGGCGGAAGCCCCCAACACACATGGGGTGTGCTCGCCCGCCAAAGCGGTGCGCTGGCAACAAACCCCACGCGGGCTCGAATCACGTTTGAACGGCGTGCTCATCGACCGCTACGACGCCACGGAAAACGCTGGCTATCCCACGTTGTGCAAAGGCCGCTTCGCCGTCGAAGATCAAGACGCCAGCTATGCCATCGAGGAGCCGACCAGCCTCAATACGCTGACGATACTGCCGCAGTTGCTGCAAATCGGGGTCAAGGCGATCAAGATCGAAGGCCGTCAACGCAGTCCGGCCTACGTCGCCCAAGTCACGCGCGTGTGGCGCGAAGCTATCGATCACTGCCGCGCACAGCCCTTGCATTTCGCACCACGCGGCTCCTGGATGGCCGCACTCGACGCGCTAGCCGAAGGCCAGCAGCACACCCTCGGCGCCTACCACCGCCCCTGGAAGTGAACCATGAAACTCGCCCTTGGTCCTCTGTTGTATTACTGGCCGCGTCAGACGGTTTTCGATTTCTACGAGGCCGTGGCGCACACGCCGATCGATTTCGTCTATCTAGGCGAGGTGGTGTGCTCGCGCCGACACGAAGTGCGCTGGGAGGACTGGCTCGACATCGCGCGCCTGCTGCAAGCGATGGGTAAGACGCCGGTACTGTCCAGTCTGGTGTTGCTGGAGTCGGGTTCGGACGTGGCCATGATGCGCAAAATCATGAACAACGGTGCCTACCTGGTCGAGGCAAACGACATGGGGGCGCTGGGTGTATGCGCTGGCCACATCCCCTTTGTTGCCGGTCCGCACCTCAATGTCTACAACATCCCGACCTTGCACTGGGTCGCTTCACTGGGTGCGACGCGCTGGGTGGCTCCGTTGGAAATGCGGCGCGACGACTTGGCACTGCTGTGTCAACAACGCCCGGCCGACCTGCAGACCGAGGTTTTCGTACACGGGCGCTTGCCGCTTGCTTTTTCCGCGCGCTGCTTTACCGCCCGGCACCGCGGCTTGCCCAAAGACGACTGCCGATTTGGCTGCCAAGACTATCCCGACGGCTTGTTGGTACGAACCCGCGAGGGCAGCCCATTTCTGGTGCTCAACGGCATTCAAACCCAGTCAGCCGCGGTTCACAGCCTGATCGATGCGTGGCCGCAATTGTTGGCACTGAACATCGATGTCGTGCGCATCAGCCCACAGTCGCACCACACGATCGATATCGTGCATCTGTATGACATGCTGCGTCGCGGTGAGACCACTCCGCAAGCAGCACGCGCACGGCTGCAGGACTGGCTCCATGCCGACGAGTGCAACGGCTACTGGTACGGCCACCCTGGCATGGCGCGGGTGAACGACGCCGAACCCACCATTCCGACCTGCACGTGATCCGCCTGCCCATGTCGTCCCCCTCCCCACCAGCGCCTGTCGCCACCATGCCCGCCCCACTGCGGGCGCTCGTGCGTCGCCTGCCCGGGCTACCGGGCAGCGTTGCCTTAGCCTTGGCACTCAATGCGGCGCTACGGCCACGCATACCAAGCGAGGTGTTGACCACTTTGTGCGGCCGGCGAATTCGGCTGCTGGTGCAAGACATCGATGTCCGTTTCGACGTCACAGTGCACGATGGCCTATTTCGCCCCTGCACCGGGAACGGCGCCGCGGACCTGACCATCGGCGCCAAAGCAATCGATTTCATTCGCCTGGCGCGCCGCGAAATCGACGCCGACACCCTCTTTTTCAATCGGCGGCTACACATGGAAGGCGACACGGAACTCGGTTTGTTGCTCAAAAACACCCTCGATACCGTTGAGCTACCTTCCTTCTGGCAAGCCCTGCCGCCGCCCGCGCAGTGGCCTTCGCTGGTGCGCCATACCCTCCCTCCATTGTCTTGCGCTGACCACCGCCATGAACACTCTTGACCGTCATCGGTTGCCGTTGGTTTATGCCTGTTCGGGTTGCTCCAACGTCGCTCAGTTGGCCAATTACATCGCCGTGCGTCTGGACCGCGAGGGTGAGGCCGAGATGTCGTGCATCGCAGGCGTAGGGGGCGATGTCGCGCCTTTGGTGCGGCTGGCACGTTCTGGCCGTCCGATCGTCGCCATCGATGGATGTCCGCTGGCCTGCGTGCGCCACTGCCTGCAGCGACATGGTGTCGAACCCACGCAGTACCACATGCTGTACGAGCACGGATTGCGCAAGCGCATGCACGAAGACGTTTCGCCACAGCAGGCGCAAATGCTGCTGCAGCGCGTACGCGCGCAGGTGCGCGAATTGCACCTTGCACCGACACCCGCCCCGGCAAGCATAGCAGCGCATGCCGGCTGAGCGAAGGAGAGATGACGTGTCACCTCGACGCGTGCTCATTGCGCTGACCGGTGCCAG
The DNA here is from genome assembly GCF_007556755.1 of Tepidimonas fonticaldi. GTDB lineage: Bacteria > Pseudomonadota > Gammaproteobacteria > Burkholderiales > Burkholderiaceae_C > Tepidimonas > Tepidimonas fonticaldi. The sequence continues at coordinate 37,311 of NZ_VJOO01000013.1, forward strand.
TGGTGCGATTTACGGGTGGCGTCTGCTGCTGGCGTTGCGTGACTGCCCGGGACTGGAGCGACACCTGGTGGTGTCGGCTGCGGGTGTGAGCACGCTGCGCCACGAGTTGCAGCGCGATGTGGGCGAACTGGCTGCCCTGGTCGACGTCGTCTACGACGTCGATGCCATCGGTGCAGCGCCGGCCAGCGGTTCATTCCGCTGCGATGCGATGGCCATCGTGCCTTGCTCGATGCGAACCGTTGCGGCCATCGCCCACGGTCTGAGCGACAACCTGATCACGCGAGCTGCCGATGTGATGCTCAAGGAACGGCGACGCTTGGTGCTGGTGCCGCGCGAGACCCCATTGCATCTCGGACATCTGCGCCGCTTGAGCATGCTGGCCGAGCTCGGGGCGGTGATCTGTCCACCGATGCCCGCGTTTTACCTGCATCCACAAACCATCGACGATGTGGTCGACGCGACCGTGGCGCGTGTGCTGGACTTGCTCGGCATCGAGTACGCTGCAGCGGCGCGCTGGACGGGATTGCACACCGCTGCGTCGTCTGCTCGCCCTGTCGCATGAAAGCACCTGATAGTCTGCGCGCATTCGCCGCCGAGCTCGAGCGCTGCGGGCAGTTGCGCCGCATCCAGGAATCGGTGTCCCCGCACCTGGAGATGACCGCCTTGTGCGACCGTGTCCTGCGCCGTGGCGGACCCGCATTGCTGTTCGAGCGCCCCCAAGGCTACACCATACCGGTGCTGGCCAACCTGTTTGGTTCCTCCGAGCGCATCGCACGCGCCCTGGGGTTGGAGCATGTATCGGAGCTTCGCCGGCTCGGACAGTGGCTGGCTGACCTCAAAGAGCCACGCATACCGGAGAACTGGGGTGAAGTCGCCGGCTTGGGGCGAACCGCGCGTGCGCTGTGGCACATGCGCCCGGCCACGGTACGCGATGCCCCTTGTCAAGAAGAGGTACTGGAAGGTGCGGCAGTGGACCTGGAGGCACTACCGTTGCAACACTGCTGGCCTGGCGATGCCGCTCCCCTGCTGACGTGGGGCGTGGTCATCACCCGTGGCCCGCTGCAACGGCGCCAGAACCTGGGCATTTACCGCCAGCAGCGATTGGCGCGCCATCAGCTCATCATACGCTGGTTGGCGCACCGCGGCGGCGCACAAGATTTTCTGGCGCATACCCGGCTGCACCCCGGGCAACCGTTTCCAATGGCCGTGGCCATCGGCGCCGATCCGGCAACCCTCCTGGCGGCGGTCATGCCCGTGCCCGATGCGCTGTCTGAGTACCACGTCGCTGGGCTTTTGCGCGGCGCGCGCACCGAAGTGGTACCCGCTCTGAGCGTGCCCCTGGAAGTACCCGCCCAGGCCGAAATCGTACTCGAGGGTCACATTTACCCCGACCCCGACCACCCCAGCGGCTGGCAACACGCACCCGAGGGCCCTTTTGGCGACCACACCGGCTACTACAACGAGGTGGCCGAATTTCCGGTATTGACGGTCGATCGCATCACGCGGCGCCGCGCCCCCTGGTACCACTCTACCTATACGGGTAAGCCGCCAGATGAACCGGCGGTGTTGGGCATGGCGCTCAACGAGCTGTTCATCCCCTTGCTCCAGCGCCAATTTCCCGAAATCGTAGACTTTTACTTGCCGCCTCAGGCGTGCAGCTACCGTCTGGCCGTCGTCAGTATTCGTAAAGGCTACCCGGGGCACGCACGACGCATCATGATGGGCATCTGGGGTTGCCTGCAGCAGTTCTCGTACACCAAATTTATCATCGTCGTCGATGACGATATCGACATCCGTGACTGGGGCGATGTGGTGTGGGCGCTGACCACCCGCTGTGATCCGGTCCGAGACTGCGTACTCATCGAACGAACGCCCATCGATTATCTGGACTTCGCCTCGCCCGTGAGCGGACTGGGTGGCAAGATGGGATTGGACGCCACCCACAAATGGCCTGGCGAGACATCGCGTGAATGGGGGCGTTCCATCGCGATGGATACCGCCGTACAAGCTCGCATGGACGCTCTTGCCAGCAAGCTGGGCCTGTGACCGGCTGCCAAACGGCTTGACCGGGCGCTCGCGCGGGGTCTGCGCCAGGCCGCTTGCCATTCCTATCCACGCGGCGCTTGGACCGCGCCCTGCGGCACCACAAAAGATGTATATAGAATGCATAATATATGGATGGACCGCCCCCCCAATCCTGCGCCCAGCCGCGTCGTTGGCGTACTGTACGAGTCACCCGTCAAAATCTACCCCCGTACAGTGCGTGGGCGCTTCGATCGTTGGCGGCGAGCGATGGTGGTTCTGACCCAGCTGGTGTTCCTGGGCCTGCCCTGGTTGACCTGGAATGGCCGGCCGGCACTACTGTTCGACTTGGAAGCCCGGCGTTTTTACGTCTTCGCCTGGATTTTGTGGCCACAGGATCTGATCTATCTGGTTGGCCTGCTGGTGGCCGCTGCGCTGGCCTTGTTTTTATTCACGGCTGTTGCGGGGCGGCTGTGGTGTGGCTACGCGTGTCCGCAGACCGTCTACACCGAAATGTTTTTGGCGATCGAGCGCTGGACCGAGGGGGATCGGCACGCCCGCATGCGGCTGGATGCCGCCCCATGGGGTAGCGGCAAACTGGCACGCAAGATCGCCAAACATCTGCTGTGGGGCACGCTGGCCGTCATCACCGGCGTCAGCTTCGTTGGCTACTTCACCCCCATGCGCGAGCTCCTACACGCGCTGGCCACCTTCAGCCTCGGTCCGTGGGAGACATTCTGGATAGCGTTTTATGCCTTCGCGACCTATGCCAACGCGGGCTGGCTGCGCGAGCAAATCTGCAAAACCATGTGCCCTTATGCTCGCTTCCAAAGTGCGCTGATCGACAGCGACTCGCTCATCATCGCCTACGACAGTGGGCGCGGTGAACCGCGTGGCGCGCGCTCGCGCCAAGCCGATCCACGTACACTCGGGTTGGGCGACTGCGTGGATTGCACCTTGTGTGTGCAGGTCTGTCCCACCGGCATCGATATCCGACACGGCCTGCAAAACGAATGCATCGGCTGTGCCGCCTGTATCGACGCTTGCGATACGGTCATGGACAAGCTAGGCTACGCGCGCGGCCTGATCCGCTACACGACGGCGCGCGGCCTCGGCACTGGTGGCGGCTGGCGGGGGATGCTGGCGCACCTACTGCGCCCGCGGGTAGTGGCCTACAGCGTGTTGTTGATCGGCACACTGGCAGCAATCGCCGTGTCGCTGACTGGACGGCCCAGCGTCGCCGTCGACGCGCTGCGTGACCGCGGCACGCTGGCTGCCCTCAGCGCTGCAGGCGTGGAAAATACCTATCAACTCCTGATCACCAACCGCACCGAACGCACCATCGGATTCACGGTATCAGCCAGTGGATTGCCCCAACTGCACGTCGACAGCGAAGTGCCCTCGCACTGGCTGCCCGCCGCCGCGCAGTCGCGGGTACCGGTGCGCTTGGTGCTGCCGCACGCACAGGCGGCGCAACTGGCACCTGGGGCGTACCCGGTGACGTTCACCGTCCACGCCGACGCCGAAACCGTGCACGCCAGCGCGACCTTTTTGTTGCAGCGCTGACGAAAACGCTGCGCAACGCCGCACACACCCTACCATGCACGGTCCACGCAGCACAGCCACTCAGACATCGAACGGCACTGGGCAGGACAGCGTGCACGGCAGCCATGCGCCTGCTCGGCGTCGACTGCCGAAACTTCCCTGAATATCGCCCATGACGCTCCCTCTTTTTTGGTTTTGGGTCCATGTGAGCGCGGTGATCATCAGCCTGAGCCTGTTTACCGCGCGCTGGTTGGGCAGACTCGCAGGAGCGGCTTGGCCGCTGCGCGCCGGCGTGCGTGGCCTCAGCATCGTCATCGACAGCGTGCTGTTGGCCGGCGGGGTCGGTCTGCTGTTGAGCGCAGGCTGGGTCCACGCCATCCCGGTGTGGCTGTGGACCAAGTGGGCACTGTTGGTGCTATACGTCGTCTGTGGTACCTGGGCCCTGCGACGCGCTCAGACCCAAGCTGCTCGCGCGAGCGCCGGCATCCTGGCGCTACTGGTGGCGGCGCACATCGTCGGCGCCGCTCTTTGGCGTCATCCGGCCGGTTTCTGGAGCACCCTGATCGGCAACTGATGCGTCCCCGCTGGCGACAACCCACTGGCTGCCAAATCGGCCAGCGTGTAGCTATCCAAGACCCCTAGATAGGCTTGCAAGGCCACTTGCAAGGCGTTGCGCAACCGGCATCCAGGCATCAGCAGACACGCTTGCGGCGCTTGCGCAGCGCCGGGCGCCATGCAGGCGACGAGCTGAAAATCACGTTCGGCCCAGCGCACCACGTCACCCAGACGAATGTCGTCGGCGGCGCGCGCCAGGCGCAACCCACCGCCGCGGCCACGCTGTCCCTGCAGCCAACCACCGTGTACCAGCGCCATCACGACCTTGGTCAGGTGATGGCGCGAAATGCCGTGCAAACGGGCCAGCTCGGCGATCGTGGCGCGGCGGCCGGTCGCCTGGCACGCCGCGCAATGCATCAACACGCGCAAACTGTAGTCGGTCCAAAGTGTCAGTCGCATGGGTCGATTGTCCGTCATGGTGGACCAGTACATCGGCCGATATGAGGATAGCGGTGGGTGGCTAAAAGGTTCATAATATGCATCCCATATACACTTTTTGTGCACCATGACGACCACGATGCCCCTCGACCTCGACCACTGCACCGTCGGCGAGATTGCCGCACGGCTGCCCGGCGCCACCGACATCCTGCGGCGCTATCGGATCGATTTTTGCTGCGGTGGCCAACGCAGCCTGCGCGAAGCCTGTGCGCAACGCGACACGGATCCCGCCCGCGTCATCGAAGAACTGCAGCGTCTGGCAACCGGTATGCACACCGCCGTGGCGCCTGCCGAGCCGACCGACCTGATCGAACACATCCTGCAACGCTACCACGAGGTTCACCGACAGCAATTGCCAGAGCTGATCCGATTGGCCAACAAAGTGGAAGCCGTCCACGCGGGGCATGCCCTCGTGCCGGCCGGACTGGCGCAGCATTTGCAGACCATGCAAGCCGAATTGCTGGCCCACATGGAAAAAGAAGAGCAGGTCCTGTTTCCACTGCTGGCGGCCGGCGGCTCACCCATGGCGCGCTTTCCCATCGGCGTCATGCGCCAGGAGCACGACATGCACGCCGCGCAATTGCGCCGTCTGCACGAGTTGACCCATGACTTGACGCTGCCTGAAGACGCCTGCCACACATGGCGTGCCCTGTATCGCACCCTGCAGCAGTTCGTCGATGATCTGATGCAGCATATCCACCTGGAAAACAACGTACTGTTCCCCCGTTTCGAGGCGGCCTGAGGCTGCTGCGGCGCGGCTGCGGGACGCGGAACGGGAATCGGGATGAGCGCAAGACCGCGCCTCAGGTCACGCCGCGGCTGCTGCCAATGGCGCGCCGCCGCATCATGTCCTCGCTCATCTCGACCCGCTGCGCCGGCGTCATGAGGTGCTCGGCCATCGCGAACACTTCGCCTTCTTCGGCTGCGATGTGACCCTCGTAGCGCAGGGCAAAGCGTGCCAGCACGGCGCGTTCGTCATCCGTCCAACGCCACGCCGCATCACCCTGCGCTGCCTGCAAGCGCAGCAATGCCTGCCGCACCCGGCTCCAGTCGGCAGCCATCGCCGTGTGGTCACTCTGCAGTCTCTGCACGAGGCCCCGCAGCCGCTCATCCCCGCGTTCGAGCAGACGCGGAAAAACATGACGCTCCTCGTCTTCGTGGTGCTGCGGTGCGGCCAGATCGAAATAGCGCAGCACCTGCTGCGCCGCCTGCGCCCCTTGTTCGTCGGCGCCGTGTCGTGCCACGTGGTCCTGTAAGCGCTGCAACAGCTCCAGCATGCGCTCGACCCGGTCGTGGCAGGCGCGCAGCCACTCGAACGGTTGCTCGTGATCCGCTTGCGGCCCCTTCGATGGTGACCATGAACCGTGATTCATACCGTGATCTCCAGATCTGCAGGGGGCATCCAAATGGAATAAAAACGCGCAGGCTCGGGGCGTGACCGCACCGGTCGCGCCTGCGTAACGGTGCCGATACTCAGAAAACACACCGGCAGTTCGTATTCGTTCAATGCAAACGCGTCGCGCAACAGCGTGGCGTCGAGCGCCTTGCCACTGGTCAGGGCCGATCCGTACCCCATGGCGGTGGCCAGCAGCAGCACATTTTGTACCGCACAGCCGGCGCTGAGAATGCGCTCGCGCACGGGAACGGACGCCTCTGTAGTGAGCGCGGGATTGGCATTGACCACCAGCAACCACAACAAGGGGGCGCGGCGCGCCTTTTCGCGCGCCTGCTGCAGCTGCTGCGGTGTGGCGCTGGGATCGCGTTCACTCAGGGCGCGGACAAAGATTTCCCCGAGGGCTGCGCGCGCCGTGGCGGGAATATCGATGAAACGCCACGGCACCAGTTGACCGTGATCAGGGGCGGCTGCCGCTGCCCGCAGCAGGGCTTGCTGTTGCGCTTCATCGGGGCCGGGGGGGCCCAAGCGCTTGGGCAAGATCGTTTGACGTCGTGCAATCCACTCCTGCGCCCACGCTGCACTCGCCCCGGTCGTTGGCATGGTGAGCAGCGTCGCACCATCTGCGACCCCATCGCCGGCACACTTCATGGTCCTCATCCTTGGGTTGCGGCTGAATTGGGCACCGTGGCTCACCCCGGACGGCCGTCCGGACGGGGGCGTCCGTACCATGACAACAGGCGCAGCCCCCACGGCACGATGGCCAGCAGCCACACGGCGGCCGTCAATGCCAACGCCGCTGACTCATTCGGCCACAGCGCCGATGACACCCGCAGCAGCACCGCTGCCTGCAGCGCCCAAAACCCCCACCAAGTGGCCTGATCGGCCAGCAGCTTGCGCCCACCATGGCCGCACGACACGCGCGTGACCATGGCGTACAGAATGGAGCCCAAAAAACCCATCGTCAGCGCGTGCCAGGCACCCAAGCCGAGCAGCGGCCACCCTTGACGCAAACCCAGCAGTTGAGAGGCGCCCAGTAAACAAAACGCCAAGCCAAGCCACAGCACGCCCAAGTGCAGCATGGCCAGTAACCGGATGCTCAGTGCCTGCACCAGGCCCCACACCAAGGCCAACCACAGCACGATGGCCCCCACCACCAGTTCGAACAGCCCGCGCCCCAGCATCAACGCTCGCGGTGGACCGCCTTCACGCCATCCTGCCCCCACCTCGAACAGGGCCTCTACCGCCGCCGCCGTCAACAGCACGATCAATACCCACCACGGACGCCACAGCTCGACCATGGGCAACGCGTTGGAGGTAAAAAACGGCACCAACCGGTGCAAGGCCGCGACGAATGTGGGCACCAGGCACAGCCACACTGCGGTGCGCACCAGCAGCAGGGCCAACGCGATATCCTGTGCCCACACGGCGCCGGCCAACGCCAGCAGGTGCGCCACACCCGACCAGCCGGCCGCGGCAATGATGGCGGCATGCCAGCGATCGGTCGCGCGACTGCGCCAGCACAGCCCGGTAAAACGGACCATCTGCCACGCCTGTCCCGTCGCGGCGGCGAGCAACCCGAGCAGCGCCCACACAACGCCGCTGTGCGCGCCGATCAGCCACGCCACCCAGCCGACCAGCTGCAACACCACGGGGCCAAGCAAGGCCTGAGCCGGCAGCGGTGGCATGGCCAACCATTTGGGACCGGCGGTAAACGTGAAGCCGGCCACGAACAGCGGCATGAAGCCCAGCGTCATGACGACGCCGTGCACCAAAATCGGGGCCAGTGCCAGCGGCGGCGGTGCCAGCGGCCACACACGCTGCATCAATATCCAGCTCCACCACACGGACGCCGACAGCAACACCGCCATTGCCGCGGCAAACCCCAAGCGGTGGGGAGCGGCCAACAGCCAGCGTCCGTGCCACGCGGCAGCGTCCGGACGCAACGGCGGATGGGGCGAAACCTTGGTATTCACGCGCACCCTCACGCTCCCCCGGCTCCAGGCACTGGTTGGCCCAGTAGCCAGCGCAGCAAATCCTGCACTGGTCGAATCGCTTCTCCAAACGGCAAGCGCCCAGCACCCCGAAAAAACAACCCGCGCTGCACGTCGCCTTCCAAGGCGTGGCCCAGTTGTTGGTCGATGCAAAACTGACCCATGTCGGCCACACCATCGCGCAAACCACACCGTGCCAGACAGTCGAAACCCATATTGCAGCGCCGCTTGGGGTGGGCCATGGCCTGCAAACGCCCTTGCAGCCGCAGGTATTTATCCAACCATGGGGTACGCACCGCGCGCGCCGGCAATCCGGCCACACTGGTGAATTCGACCAGGTCTTGCGGCCGCGCCGTTGCCAGCACACGCTTGAACGCCTCGGCGGCGTCGCACTCAGCGGTCACCGCAAACGCAGTGCCGAGCTGCACTGCCGCTGCTCCGAGCGCCTGTAGGCGCTGGATGTCGCCGTGACTCGAAATACCGCCGGCTACGATCAAGGGGATATCGCGCTCGATACCCTCGCGGGCCAAAAAGGCCTGGACTTCGGGCACGACGACGTCGAAGTCGAAACGCCGATCGTTCAAATCCGCTACCTTCGCTGCCCCCAAGTGTCCGCCGGCCAGCCGGGGGTGTTCCAGCACGATGGCATCGGGCAGCCGCGCGCGCTTCATCCAACGCCGCACCACCACCTGCACCCCGCGTGCGTCGGAGAGGATCGGTATCAGCGCCACCCGCGGATGATCCTGCGCCAACTCGGGCAGATCGAGCGGTAGACCGGCCCCGACGACCAGGGCATCGGCACCGCTGTCCAGCGCCTGTTCCACATAATCCGCGTAGGCCGACAGTGCGCGCATGATGTTGACGGCGATCAAGCCGTACCCCTGACTGAGCGCACGCGCCCGACGGATTTCACGATCAAGCGCCTGTCGGTTGGCGCGGTCGATGCGCGCCCGCGTGTTGGGGTCACGGGTGTCCAGCGTCGCAGTGGCCGCCATCAGATCCGGATGGAGGCGACGCAAATCCACCGATGAAATGGTGCCCACCGCCCCCCATGACGCCACCGTGCCAGCCAAGCCGCCGGCCGAGATACCGACGCCCATCCCCCCTTGCACGACGGGCAACAAGGTACGCCCGGCCAGACGCAGCGGCCGCAAACCGCTGTCGGCCAACCAGCGGTGCGCTGGCGGCGGCACGCCGTCGCGCACCGTCTGCTCGTTCGAGTTGTCTGGCACTTCCCGCGCGCCGTCCATGGTCTACTCCGTTGTCACTGCAACAAGCCGCCGTCTTTGACACCGAGATCGACGCCTCTGACATCCGCCTCCTGCGCTAAACGGATCAAATAGTGGCGTAGGGCGACGGTGCGCGCGCGCAAGTTCAAGTCACGCTCGATGCGCTCACGCACCTCCTCAAAGGGCGGCGTGACCCCGGCGCGTCGGCCAACCACCTTCACGATGTGCAGCCCGAAACGGGTGCGAATCAGTCGCGGATGGATCCCCAGGCCGAGCTGCGAATCCTGTTGGTAGAACAGCTCGTTGGCAAGCTCGGGAGCACAGTCGCCCGGCTCCAACCACCCCAAGTCGCCGCCTTGCGCGCCGCTGGGGCAATTCGACAGCTCGCGGGCCATGGTTTCGAAACGCTCGGGCGGCGTCTGGGGGCGCAACAATTCCAACAACGCCTGCTCGGCGCGTCGCGCCAGCGCATACACGTCCACCCGCGGTGTGACCGCAAACAGGATGTGTTTGACATGCAAGCGCTGGCCGCGTGTGAAGCGGGCCCGGTGCGCTTCATAGTGACGTCGGCACTCCTGCTCGGTGGGCACCGGCGTCACCACATCGAGCTCCAGCAAGCGCTCGATGGCTGCATGCTCCGGCGCACCCAGCGTCGGGGCCCAAGGTGACGCGTTGGGTGCAAGCAGCCCACGCGCCACCGCGCGTTGCCGCAACAATTCGGCCCAGGCACGCTCGCGCAGCGCATCGTCCTCGACGCTCTCGCCGGGGCGCAGGAGCGCAACGCCATTGACGGCTGGAATCGACGCATCAGACTCGGCCGACCGCTGCGTCGAGGCGTTCACGGATGATGGGGGCAGGTTCATCTCAACGCCCCGCTGCGGTGCTGCTCAGCCGGCGGCTACGCACGATCTGATACGGCCGCCAGACATAGGCCACAGAGGCGAACCCGCTCCACACATGCACCAACCGCGTGAACGGGAAGATCAGAAAGATCGTCATGCCCAGAACCATGTGGACCTTGAATACCCATCCGACGTCGGCCATCAGCTCGGCCGTGCCGGAACGGAAAGTCACGATGCGCTGCGCCCACTCGGCCAGCATCAACATCACGCTGCCGTCCAGATGCTGGGCCGAGAAGGGGATGGTTGCCAGACCGAGGGCAAACTGCGCCCACAACAACCACAACAACACGATGTCGCTGGTGCGCGAGGTGGCGCGGATACGGGGATCGGTCAACCGACGGTGCAGCAGCAGCGATACCCCCACGAACCCCAACACCCCAAAGAGCCCACCCGACACCATGGCCAGCACCTGCTTCGTGCCCGCGCTCATGAACGGCTCGTAGACGAAGTGCGGAGTCAGCATGCCCACCGTGTGCCCGAAGAACAGGAACAAGATGCCGACATGGAAGAGGTTGCTGCCCCAGCGCAATTGCCCGGCGCGCAGCAACTGCGAGGAATCGCTCTTCCAGGTGTACTGGTCGCGATCGAAGCGCAGCAGACTGCCAAGCAGAAAAACGGTCAGACAGATGTAGGGATAGACGCTGAAGAAAAAGGCATTGAGCGCGTTCATGGCCTGCTCCGCTGAAAGACATCACACGACGGACGCCGTCGCCTCGGATCGACGGCGAACGAATCGAATCGGCCGCTCGCTGCCCGACGCGGCCGAGCTGGGACAACCGCCAAAAGCCTGGGGTTCGGACCAACTCGCATCCAACGCCGGCTCATCATCCGGCTCGGCGGGCTCGACCCGCTGGCCACACGCTTCCAGCACCGCGATCAACACGTCCGCATAGGCGCTGCGCCGGCGTTGCAGAGCGCCGATCAGGGCATTGACGATGTGCGCCACCTCGCCGACCAGGCCACGGGCGACGTCGGCTGGCTGCGTCGAGGCAAACTCCAGCAACACGGGCAAATGGTCCGGCAACTCGTGGCTGTGCAGGCGCAGACCGGCCGCCTCGTAGGTCTGCAACAGATCGATCATGGCCGGCCCCCGCTCGCGCGAGTCGCCATGCACATGCTCGAACAGATGCAGCGACGTGCTGCGCCCGCGATCGAAAGTCTCGACGTACTCCGCCTCGACTTCGTAGCCGTCCCTGTGCAGCCATGCGTCCACCCAGGCCCGCAGGCGCCGCAACCGCTCGGTGGGCACGACGCCCTCTGCGGCGAGGGCTTGCACGGCTTGGGGCGCAAGAGCACGGGTCTCCTGATCGGGATAGCGCAACAAGAAGGCCAGCGCACGCAGGGTATAGGTCAGTCGTGGGGTTTTCATGGTCGTCTCACTCCGTGGGGGGCGGGCTCAGGCCTCGACCTTGATGGGGATGGTGCGTTTGCGCTGACCACCGAACAGACTGGTCTCGGTCTGCCCCTCGGAGCAGCCGTTGCCAAACGAAAAGCCACAGCCGCCTCTCAGGTCGAAGGCGTCCTCGGCGTATTCGCGGTGGGTGGTGGGGATGACGAAGCGGTCCTCGTAGTTGGCGATGGCCATGATGCGGTACATCTCCTCCACCTGGACGGGGGTCAGATCCGCCTCGGTCAGCACGAGGCGGTTTTCCACCCCCTCGACGTGCTTGGCCCGCTGGTAAGCCCGCATGGCCAGCATGCGCCGCAGCGCCAGCACCACGGGGCGTGTATCACCCGCCGTCAGCAAATTGGCCAGGTACTGCACGGGGATGCGCAGCTGCTCGACGTCCGGCAGCTCGCCATGGGCCCCGATATGCCCGGCATTGGCCGCGGCCGAGATCGGTGACAGCGGCGGCACGTACCACACCATCGGCAGTGTGCGGTACTCGGGGTGCAGGGGCAGGGCGACCTTCCAATCGATCGCCATCTTGTAGACCGGGCTGCGGCGCGCCGCCTCCAGCCACGCCTCGGGCACACCATCGGCCCGCGCCTGCGCGATCACCTTCGGGTCGTTCGGGTCCAGAAAGATGTCAAGCTGCGCCCGGTACAGATCGCGCTCGTTCTCGACGCTGGCGGCCTCGGCGATGCGGTCGGCGTCGTACAGCATCACCCCCAGGTAGCGGATGCGGCCGACGCACGTCTCCGAACACACGGTGGGCTGCCCGGCCTCGATGCGGGGATAACAAAAGACGCATTTCTCGGCCTTGCCGCTTTGCCAGTTGTAGTAGATCTTTTTGTACGGACAGCCCGAGACGCACATCCGCCAGCCGCGACACTTGTCCTGATCGATCAGAACGATGCCGTCCTCCTCGCGCTTGTAGATCGAGCCGGAGGGACACGACGCCACGCAAGCCGGGTTGAGGCAGTGCTCGCACAGCCGCGGCAGGTACATCAGGAACGTGTTCTCGAATTGGCCGAGCATGTCCTTCTGCACCTGATCGAAACCGCTCAGATTGGCGTCCTTGCTGCGTTTGGCAAACTCGCCACCGAGGATTTCCTCCCAGTTCGGCCCCCACTCGATCTTGTCCATGCGCTGGCCGGTGATCAGGCTGCGCGGGCGCGCGGTGGGTGCCGCCTTCGACGACGGTGCATGGTGCAGATGCTCGTAGTCGAAGGTGAACGGCTCGTAGTAGTCGTCGATCTGCGGCAGGTTGGGGTTGCTGAAGATCTTCATCAACAGCGACCATTTGCCGCCCTGGCGCGGCACGAGTGCGCCATCGGAACGGCGCTTCCAGCCCCCGTTCCAGCGGTCCTGGTTCTCCCATTCCTTGGGATAACCGATGCCGGGCTTGTTCTCGACGTTGTTGAACCAGGCATATTCCATCCCGGGACGGTTGGTCCACACGTTCTTGCACGTCACCGAACAGGTGTGGCAGCCAATGCACTTGTCGAGGTTGAGCACCATTGCGATCTGGGCGCGCACTTTCATGGTGGTTCTCTCCTGGGTTCGTTGCGCGGGAATGGCGCTTCAGGCCTGCACGGCGTCGCGACGCTCACCGTCGAGCCAGTCGATGCGGCGCATCTTGCGCACGATGACGAACTCGTCGCGGTTGGTGCCGATCGTTCCGTAGTAGTTGAAGCCGTAGCTGAACTGGGCGTAGCCGCCGATCATGTGTGTGGGCTTGAGCACCACGCGCGTGACCGAGTTGTGGATGCCACCGCGGGTGCCGGTGATCTCGGAGCCCGGGGTGTTGATGATCTTTTCCTGCGCGTGGTACATCATCACCATGCCCGGCATGACGCGCTGACTGACGACGGCGCGCGCGGCGATGGCCCCGTTGACGTTGAACAGCTCCACCCAATCGTTGTCGGCAATGCCCGCACGGCGGGCATCGTCCTCGGACAACCAGATGACCGGCCCGCCGCGGTTGAGGGTGAGCATCAACAGGTTGTCGCTGTAGGTGCTGTGAATGCCCCACTTTTGGTGCGGCGTGATGAAGTTGAGCAAGATCTCCGGATGGCCGTTGGATTTGCGCGCCATCAGCTCGTCTACCGCCTTCATGTCCACCGGCGGACGGTAGCTGCTGAAGTTTTCGCCAAACGCCGTCATCCAGGGGTGGTCGAGGTAGAACTGCTGGCGACCGGAGAGGGTGCGCCATGGGATCAGCTCATGCACATTGGTGTAGCCGGCGTTGTACGAGACCTTCTCGCTCTCCAGTCCAGACCAGATCGGCGAGCTGATGATCTTGCGCGGTTGCGCCTGGATGTCGCGGAACCGAATCTTCTCGTCCTCCCGATGCAGCGCCAGGTGGGTGTGGTCGCGCCCGGTCACCCTGGACAGCGCCTCCCACGCCTTCACCGCCACATGGCCGTTGGTTTCGGGCGCCAGTTGCAGCACCACCTCGCAAGCGTCGATATCGGTGTCGATGCGCGGGCGGCCCTGGGTCGGGCCGTCGGCCTGTACGGCACCGTTGAGTTCGGCAAGCTGGCGCACCTCCTCCTGCGTCGGCCACGCCATGCCTTTGCCGCCGTTGCCCAGTTTGTCCATCAGCGGGCCCAAGGCCGTGAAGCGCGCGTAGGTGTTGGGGTAATCGCGCTCGACGACTTGGATCTGGGGGGCCGTCTTGCCCGGCACCAGCTCGCATTCGCCACGCTTCCAGTCGCGCACATCGAAAGGCTGCGCCAGCTCCGCCGGTGTGTCGTGCAGCAGGGGCAGCAAAACGACCTCCTTCTCCACCCCCAGGTGTCCCTGGGAAGCCTCGCTGAATGCCTTGGCAAATCCCTTGAAGATCTCCCAGTCGCTGCGGCTCTCCCAAACGGGATCGACCGCCGCCGACAACGGATGGATGAAGGGGTGCATATCGCTGGTGTTGAGGTCGTTCTTCTCGTACCAGCTCGCCGTCGGCAGCACGATGTCCGAGTACAGACAAGTCGTACTCATGCGAAAGTCCAGCGTCACCAACAGATCCAGCTTGCCCTCCGGGGCCTGGTCACGCCAGACGACCTCCCGCGGGCGTGCAGCGGGATCCGACAGCTCGCCCCCTTGCACACCATGCGTGGTGCCCAGCAGATGCTTCAAGAAGTACTCGTGCCCCTTTCCACTGGAGCCGAGTAGGTTGGAGCGCCAGACGAACAGGTTGCGCGGCCAGTTGTCCGGGTGATCCGGGTCCTCCCAGGCCATGCGCAGCTTGCCGGTGCGCAGCCCCTGCGCCACGTAGTCCTTGGGATCCATTCCCTGCGCGGCCGCATCGCGGGCCACCTGCAGCGGATTGGTCTGCAGCTGCGGATTGGCAGGCAGCCAGCCCATGCGGGCCGAGCGCACGTTGTAGTCGATGAACGAACCCTTCCACTGCTCGCGATCCGCCAGCGGCGACAGAATCTCGTCCACCCCCAGGCGCTCGTAGCGCCACTGATCGGTGTGCACATAAAAGAAGCTGGTGCTGTTCTGGTGGCGCGGTGGCCGCACCCAGTCCAGCGCGAAGGCCAGCGGCGTCCAGCCCGACTGCGGGCGCAGCTTCTCCTGCCCCACATAATGCGCCCAGCCACCCCCGCTTTGCCCGATGCAGCCGCACAGCATCAGCATGTTGATGATGCCGCGGTAGTTCATGTCACTGTGGTACCAGTGGTTCATGGCCGCACCGATGATCACCATCGACTTGCCGTGCGTTTTGTCCGCGTTGTCGGCGAACTGGCGTGCCACGGCAATGGCCTGCTCGCGCGGCACACCCGTGATGCGTTCCTGCCACGCCGGGGTGTAGGGGGCGTCGTCGTCGTACGAGGCGGCGCCCGTGTCGCCCGGCAGGCCGCGCGGCACGCCGTAATGCGCCGCCGTCAGGTCGAACACGGTGGCGACGAGGGCGTGGCGCTCCTCGCCCGCCTTGCCGAGCTTGATGCGACGCAAGGGCACCGTGCGCAGCAGCACATCGCCGTCCTGCGGATTGGCGGCAAAGTGCGGGTTGTGCACCCCGCCGAAGTACGGGAATGCCACCTGCCCCACGTCGTATTGCGCCCCCTGGCCCTCCATCACGCTGAGCTTGAGGCGCACCTCGCGGCCGTGGAGGGCCTCCTTGTTCTCCAGGTTCCACTTGCCCAGATCGCTGCGCCCCTCCGGCCCCCACCGGAAGCCGACCGATCCGTTGGGCAGCACGACCTTGTCCGCCTCGTCGAAGGCGACCGTCTTCCACTCGGGGTTGTTGTCCTGGCCGAGCTTGCCGTTGAAGTCGCTGGCGCGCAAATAACGCGCCGGCACCAAGGCCCGGCGTCCGTCGGGCAGGCTGTGCTCTTCCAGCAGCACCAGCAGCGGCAGGTCGGTGTAGCGGCGCACATAGTCGTCGAAATAGGTGCTGCGCCGCTCGACGTGGAATTCGCGCAGGATGACGTGGCCCATCGCCATCGCCAGCGCCGCGTCCGTGCCTTGCTTGGGATGCAGCCACAAATCGCAAAGCTTGGAGATCTCGGCGTAGTCGGGCGTGATCGCCACCGTCTTGGCGCCCTTGTAGCGCACCTCGGTGAAGAAGTGGGCGTCCGGCGTGCGCGTCTGCGGCACATTGGAGCCCCAGGCGATCAGGAAGGTGGAGTTGTACCAGTCGGCACTTTCGGGCACATCGGTCTGCTCGCCCCAGATCATCGGGCTGGCAGGCGGCAGGTCGCAGTACCAGTCGTAAAAGCTCATGCACACGCCACCGATGAGCGACAGATAGCGCGTACCCGCGGCATAACTGATCATCGACATCGCCGGAATGGGCGAGAAACCCACCACCCGGTCCGGGCCGTAGCGCTGGATGGTGTAGACATTGGCCGCGGCGATGAGCTGGTTGACCTCCTCCCAGGTGCTGCGCACGAAGCCGCCCAAGCCGCGCTGGCTCTGCCACTCGCGGCGGGCATCGGGGTTCTGCACCACGCTGGCCCAGGCATCGACGGGGCTTTTGGCCACGGTGAGCGCCGCGCGCCAGTGTTTGAGCAGCGCGCCGCGCACCATGGGGTACTTGACCCGGTTGGCGCTGTACAGGTACCAGCTGTAGCTGGCCCCACGCGCACAGCCGCGAGGCTCGTGGTTGGGCAGATCTGGCCGGGTTCGGGGGTAGTCGGTCTGCTGCGTCTCCCACGTCACGATGCCCCCTTTGACATAGATCTTCCACGAGCACGACCCGGTGCAGTTCACCCCATGCGTGCTGCGGACGATCTTGTCGTGCGCCCAGCGGTCGCGATAGGCGGCCTCCCAGGTGCGATCCTCGGCGGTGGTCACGCCATGCCCATCGGCGAAGGACTGGGTCGGCAGCGCAAAATGCGTCAGGCGGTCGAGAAAGTGACTCATCGGTGTGCTCCTGGTTATCCTGGGCTCAGCAGGGGTTGGCGGCGCCACGGCGGGCATACATCCACCAGTTGAGCGCGACGTTGAAGGCGAAGAAGGCCGCCAGTCCCCAGAACACCGGTGTGGCGGCTTTGTAAGTGGCAAAGGCCCAAGCGAACAGCATTCCGAACAAGAAGGGCCCATAGGCCGCCACGGCGGCGGTGAAGCCGATCACGCCACCGGCCTGACGGGGCGCAAACAGCATCGGCATCTGCTTGAAGGTCGAGGCGTTGCCCACCCCGGCAAAGAAGAACAGGGTCAACATGCCGGCGACGAACATCGGGAAGCTCTCCAGCCCCGTCGGCTGCGTCAAGGTGGTCACCCACAGGGCCGCGCCCAGCATGCCCAGACCGGCCCAGTGCGTCACCCGCGCCCCGCCCAGCTTGTCGGACAGCGGCCCGGCCACCACGCGCGAGGCCGAACCCACCAGCGGCCCCCAGAACGCCCAGGCGAGCGGATCGGGCGCCCCGGGAAACTGACCATAGATCTGCTTGATGAGCAGGGGAAACGTCGCCGACAGCCCCGAAAAACAGCCGAACGTCATGATGTAGAGCGACGTCATGGACCAGGTGTGGCGGGAGCGGAAGATGTCGAATTGCTCGGCGAAGTTGGCCTTGACCGGCACCGACTTGAGCAGCAGCCACGCCGTGATACCGAAGACGGCGACCACGGGGATCATGACGGCGGGCGCGTTTTGCAACCAGACCTGGCTGGTCACCCCGCCCTTGACCAGCGTCTGGCTCCCCCCCATCCAGGCCGCGCCCCCCAACAGCGAGAAGCTGATCACCCACGGTGTCAGAAACTGCACGATCGACACCCCGAAGTTGCCGATGCCCGCCTGGATGGCCAGGGCCGTACCTTGCAGCCGTTTGGGGAAAAACAGACTGGTCGAGGGCATGAAACTGGAGAAGTTGCCCCCGCCCAGCCCGGCCAGAAACGCCAGCGACATCAGCACCCAGTACGGCGTGGCCGGGTTTTGCACGGCGTAAAACCAGCCCACCAGCGGGATCAGCAGCGACAGCGTGGACAGGCTCACCACGTGGCGCGTGCCCACCATCGGCGTCAAAAACATGTGCACCAGGCGCAAGGTGCCCCCGGCCAGACCCGGCATGGCCGCCAGCCAGAACAACTGGGTGGCGGTGAACTGAAAGCCGATCTGCGGCAGGCGCACCACCAGTGCCGACACCAGAAACCAGGCCATGAAGGCCATGGTCAAGCACAGGGTGGTAACGGTCAGTGTGCGCCAGGCCAGGCCGGAGCCGCCGTTGCGCCAGAACGCGTCGTTCTCGGGCTCCCAGCGCTCCAGCCAAGTGCCATCCCGGGTGGTGGGACCGGTCGTCGTGGTCATGGACATTCCTTCTCGGGTCGTATCAGGACATCGCCCACTGTGCCTGCGTCGGCCAGCCCTGCCTATCCACCGATCGGCACCCGCCCCCGCTTCCGATGGGCGATGCCCATCCGCCGCGCATCCTCCGTTCGGACGATGGCGATGGCCAGGCCCGTCCTCCGGATGACCGTCCGTGCCTCCCCGTCCGGCGGATAGGCAGCCCGCCATCGGCTGCCTACAGTGCCTGCCATCCCTACACGGTATGGAGGATGCTTGTCATGACCCCCTCACCCACCCCCCACAGCCGCCAGGCCTGGTCGGTGCTCATCGTCAGCACGCTGGCCTTTACGGTGTGCTTCATGGTCTGGATGATGTTTGGCGTCATCGGAATTCCGCTGAAAAAAGAGCTCGGACTCAACGCCACCCAGTTCGGGCTGCTCACCGCAACGCCGGTGCTCACTGGCTCGCTGGTGCGGGTGCCGCTGGGCATCTGGACCGACAAATACGGCGGGCGCATCGTCTTCACCCTGTTGATGGCGGTGACGGTGCCGGCCATCTGGCTCATGGCTTATGCGACCGAGTTCTGGCACTTTCTGGTGATTGGCCTGTTCGTCGGTCTTGCGGGCGGGTCGTTCTCGGTGGGCACCCCTTACGTCGCGCGCTGGTTCCCCAAGCAGCGTCAAGGCATGGCCATGGGCATCTTCGGTGCCGGCAACTCCGGGGCGGCGGTCAACAAATTCGTTGCCCCGGCCCTGGTGGTGGCCTTCGGTTGGACCATGGTGCCGCAGGTGTACGCCGCCGTCATGCTGGGTACGGTCATCCTGTTCTGGCTGTTCAGCCACCACGATGCATCCCACCTGGTCCCGAGCCACACACGCTTCGTCGATCAGCTCAAGGCCCTGAAAGACCCGACCGTGCTCAAGTACTGTCAGTACTACAGCATCGTGTTCGGTGGCTACGTGGCACTGTCGCTGTGGATGGTGCAGTACTACGTCGGTGAATACGGACTGGACATCCGTGTCGCCGCGCTGTTGGCGGCGTGCTTCTCGCTGCCGGGCGGCGTGCTGCGCGCCATCGGCGGCTGGCTGTCCGACAAGTACGGCGCCCACACCGTAACGTGGTGGGTCATGTGGGTGAGCTGGATCTGTCTGTTCCTGCTCAGCTACCCGCAGACCGATTTCACCATCCAGACAGTGGAGGGTCCGAAGACCTTCCACATCGGGCTCAACGTCTACGCCTTCACCGCGCTGATGTTCGTGCTGGGCATCGCCTGGGCATTTGGCAAGGCCAGCGTGTTCAAGTACATCTCGGATGAATATCCCAAGAACATCGGCACCATCTCCGGCATCGTCGGGCTGGCCGGCGGCATGGGTGGCTTCATTCTGCCGATCCTGTTCGGCGCGCTGCTCGATGTGACGGGCATCCGCTCCAGTGCCTTCATGCTGATGTATGGCGTGGTCTGGGTTTCGCTGATCTGGATGTACCTGACCGAGGTGCGGCGGCACGATGTCCTGAAGCACAACCCCGACACCCGGAGTGCCTGAACCATGGCGGTCGTGGACCCGGTGGTGGGTTTCTTCGTGCTGGGCCTGATCGCGGGCCTGCTGCGCTCGGATCTGAAGCTCTCCGGCGGGTTGTACGACACGCTCACGATCTACCTGCTGATCGCCATCGGCCTCAAGGGCGGCTTCGAGCTGGCCAGCAGCGACGTGGGCGCGTTGATCGTGCCCACGCTGGTCATCGTCGCCGCGAGCGCCGTCACCCCTATGGTGGCCTACCAGGTGTTGCTGCGCCTGGGTCGGCTGCCCCATGCCGACGCGGCCTCGATCTCGGCGCACTACGGCTCGGTGTCGGTGGTCACGTTTGCGGTCGGTGCGTCGTACCTGGGCCGTCAGGGCTTGGGCTATGACGGCTACATGTCGGTGTTCCTGGTATTTCTGGAGTTCCCGGCCCTGATCGTCGGGGTGTTGCTGGCCAAGGGCCTGAAGGCCGATGCCAACTGGCGGCGCCTAGCCCACGAGGTACTGACCGGCAAGGCGATCGTGCTGTTGCTGGGGGCACTGGTGATCGGCTGGATCTGGGGCCGTGACGGGGGCGCGGCCCTGGTGCCGTTCTTCGAGGGGCTGTTCAAAGGCTTCCTCGCGCTATTTCTGTTGGGCATGGGCGTGACGACGGCGGCCCGCCTGGCCGACCTGCGACGGGTGGGCCTTTTTCTGGTCGGCTTTGGTATCCTGATGCCCATCGTATCCGCCGCGGGGGGCGTGCTGGTGGGCTGGCTGCTGGGCCTTCCAGTGGGCAACACCCACCTGCTCGCGGTGCTGTACGCCAGTGCCTCGTACATCGCCGCGCCGGCCGCCATGCGCATCGCCATCCCGGAAGCCAACCCGGCACTGTCGATGGGCGCGTCGCTGGGGGTGACCTTTCCGTTCAACGTGGTGGCAGGCGTGCCGCTCTACTTGGCCATGACCCAAACCTTCTACCGGACGATGGCATGAACACCGCGGGCTGCGTTCCCTCGCCACACCACGGTGTCGTCGTGGTGGTGATCGCCGAGGCGGAGCTGGAATCCGTCCTGTGCGACGACATCCTGGCGGCCGGGGCAAAAGGCTACACGGTCAGCGAAGTGCGCGGACGCGGCAACCGGGGCCTGCGCGACGATCGGCTGCTGTTGTCCAACAATGTGCGCTTCGAGGTGCTGTGCGACGAATCCACGGCGCGCAGCGTGCTGGACGCCGTGCTGGGCCGCTACGGCCGGCATTACGGCATCGTCGCGTACGCGCTGCCCACCTGGACGCCACCGTAACGGGCGGGCCGCCCTCACCCCGTGTCAACCCAACCCGTGGTTGACCGCGACCACCGCGGCCTGCACACGCGAGGTGACGTGCAGCTTGCGCAGAATGTGCTGCACATGGATTTTGACCGTGGTCTCGGCGATGTCGAGTGCGCGCGCGATCATCTTGTTGCTCTGCCCGCGGGCGATCAGCGCAAGGATCTCACGCTCGCGCTCGGAAAGTGCCTCCAGCGCGGACGGCGGGGCGGGGGCCGGGACGGGGGGCGGTGATGGCGTATCCCCCGCCACAGACTCCCCCGACGCCACGATCCGTGCGTCATCGCCGCACGACGGCTGCGCCGTCGCGCGCTCGGGTTGGCGCATCAGCGTCACCAGCTTGTTGAGCATCGGCGGGCTGATGACGGAGTCGCCCGCCACGACACGCTCCACGGCGTCGCAGAGCTGGTCGAGTTCGGTGGTCTTGAGCAAGTAGCCATCCGCCCCGGCACGCAGTGCAGCGGCCAGGTCCTCGGCATCCTCGCTGACCGTGAGCATGAGAATGCTGGCACTCGGCGCCGCCTCGCGCAAAGTCCCGATGGCCTCGACCCCGCGCACACCGGGCAAATGGTTGTCGAGCAGAATGACGTCGGCGTCGGCCTCGCGCAAGTGGCGCAAGGCCTCGCCCACGTCCCCCGCCTCGCCGCAGACTTGCAGGTGCGGTGCCTGGCCGAGCAGCGCACGCAACCCCCGGCGGAACAGGGGGTGGTCATCCACCAGCAACAAACGGATCGGTCTCATGGAACGCAAGGGACGGTATCGGGCGCGCGGGGGGGTTGCGGGTCGACCGGGGTCGGGGACCGCTCCTGCACTGCAGCATCCACCGGTACGCTCAGCTCCACCGCGGTTCCCTGACCCGGCGCCGAATGCACCGTGAGCCGGGCGCCGATGGCGGCAGCGCGCTCTTGCATGATACGCAGTCCGATGTGGGTTTCCTGTGTGTGACGCACGGGGTCGAACCCCACACCGTCATCGCGCACGACGAAGCGCCACGGCGCCCCCTTATGCACATGCACGACGACCGAATGGGCTCGGGCGTGCTTGCGCACGTTGGACAGCGCCTCTTGCACCACATGCAGCACCTGCAATTGCACATCGGGCGGCAGGTCCACGGCTCCGCCATGCACCTCTACATGCGCGGTCAGGCCGGTTTGGTGCCGAAACTTGGTCACGGTCTCGTGCAGGGCAGTCACGATGTCGCCGTCGTGCGTGCGGGTGCGAAAGTGCATCAGCAGCTCGCGCACATCGACCAGGCTTTCCTCCAGCCCGGTTTGCAACTCGGCCACATGGCCCTCTGCCGCTGCGGAATCTCCACGTCGCAAAGCGCCCTGCAGCAGTTGAACCTGGATCTTCAGGAACGCCAGCGACTGGGCGATCGAGTCGTGCAGCTCCCGTGCCAGAAAGTTGCGCTCCTGCGCCACGGCCGCCTCACGCTCGAGCGCATGCACGCGCAGCCCCTCGACGGCATTGGCCAATTGTCCCGCCAGGGCATCGAGCAGTTCGCGCTCGCCCTCGTGCAGGGCGAGCGCGTGCCGGTAGAACAAATTGATCTCGCCCAGCACGCGGTGCTGCAGGCGCACCGGCACGCTGACCATGGTGCGAAACCCCAGGCTGGCGCAGTGCACGGCATCCGAGGCGTCGCCGCGCTCGATCGGGATCACACGGGTGCGTTGCTCCAGGTGCGCACGGCCACACTCGCACTGGCCACAGGGCAGCACCTGCTCGGCCGCGACGATCTCGCGCGGCATCTGATGCTCGGCCAGGAGCATATACCCGTGCAACGCGGGATCGGCCCAGCGCAGAATCACGGCATCCGCGCCGACGCGTTGGCGCAGCCGCTGCACAAATCCGTCGGAGAGCGTCTGCAGCGAATCCGTGTCGCTCAGGAACAGGCTCATGTCATATAAGGCCTGCAGATTGGCCCGCTTGGCCTCCAGATCCCGCGTCTTTTCGGCCACTTTGGCCTCGAGCTGGCCATACAGGTCCTGCAATGTCGCCGCCATCTGGTTAAAGCCGCTGGCCAGCTGGCCAAACTCGTCCCCGCTGGACGCTGCGACGCGCGTGGCGAAGATGCCGCGCTGCAGGTCCGTCATGGCCCGTGCCAGCCGGGTCAGCGGCTGCATCACATAGCGCTGCCCTGTATACAACATGAACACGGCACCGGCCACGGCAAAGGCGATCATGGCGAACTGCAGCAGATTCAGGATGCGGGTCAACCGGGACAACTCCGACTCGATGGCCAGCACCAGTTCGTCCACCTGCGCAACGAGCATTTCGGCGATGGCAAACGCGACGCCGGCGTTGGTGGGATCAGGCGGCGCTTGCGGATCCCACAAATGACGCTGCCGGTTCCAGGTGGCCTCGACGGCATCGAAGCGCTCCCGAATCAGTGGCGTCCAGGGGACGAAGAGCGGGCGCTTTGGATCCCCCGCACGCAAACGCTCCAGGCTGCCCACCAGCTCCTGCACCAGCGCCTCGCGGCGCTCGGCCGGCACGGACAGCGTGCGCGCCGCATCCAGGCGCCAGACCTGCATGCGCAGGCGACCGGCCTCGTTGACGGCGGCTGCCCCGCCTTCGAGCTGCCACGTCACCCACAGCGTGACCCCGATCGAAGCGGTCACGGCCAGCAGCAACCACAAGCCGGCGTACACCAGCTTGGTGGCGATCGTCGTGGTCGCTCGCATCGGCGCAAGCTTAGCAAGCCCACGTCACACCGTACACCCCGGTTCAGAGCAGATTGAGCGCCTTGCGCACGATGCGCGCACTGTAGTGGCGCGCCACGTCGCGCATGAAGGCCTGAAAGTCCACGTGCGCCTCGTCGTCGGCGCGGTCGGACAACGTGCGCACCGCGGCAAACGGCGTGCCGTAGTCCCAGCAGACCTGGGCCACGGCGGCGCTTTCCATGTCCACCGCCAGGGCCTCGGGCAGCGCCTCGCGCAGGGCCTGCGACTCGGCCGCGCTGGTGATGAAGCGGTCGCCACTGACGATCAGCCCGCGGTGCACCGTGGGCCGGTGCAGCCCCAGGACGCGCAGTGTCTCCTCGCTGACGAGCTTGGGCAGCCAAGTGACCGCGTCGCGTGCGGCCTCCTCCAGCACCTGGGCCAGTACCAGGTCGGCGTCGAAATGCATCTTGCCGGTGCCGGGCACCTCCCAGCGCGGAAACAGCGGCGCGGCGCTCAGGTCGTGCTGCAGATAGCGCGTGCCCACGACGACGTCGCCGACCTCGGCGCCGAAGGCCAGCCCCCCGGCCACCCCCGTGAACAGGATGTGCTGGGGCGCAAACCGCTCGTGCAGCAAGGTGGCGGTGGTGGCCGCCGCCACCTTGCCGATGCCGCACAGCACCGCCACGACCTCGTGGCCCTGCAGATGGCCCTGCCAGAACTCGCGCCCCGCGACGCTGACCTTGCGCTCGTCGGGCATGAGCTGCAGGATCTCGGCCAATTCTTCGTGAACGGCACTGATGACGGCGACGCGGGCCATGGCGGGCTCTCCGGGAAAGGTTACTTCTTGTCCCGCAATTCTCGCCGCAAAATTTTGCCCACGGGCGTCTTGGGCAGCTCGGTGCGAAACTCGATTACCTTCGGCCGCTTGTAGCCGGTCAGCCGCGCTTCGCAGAATTCGCGGATGTGCGCCTCGGTCAGCGCCGGGTCCTTCTTGACGACGACCAGCTTGACCGCCTCGCCCGAGTGTTCGTCGGGAATGCCCACCGCCGCGCACTCCAGCACGCCGTCGCACTGCGCGACCACGTCCTCCACCTCGTTGGGGTAGACGTTGAAGCCGGACACCAGAATCATGTCCTTCTTGCGGTCCACGATCTTGAAGTAGCC
Source organism: Tepidimonas fonticaldi (assembly GCF_007556755.1). Lineage (GTDB taxonomy): Bacteria > Pseudomonadota > Gammaproteobacteria > Burkholderiales > Burkholderiaceae_C > Tepidimonas > Tepidimonas fonticaldi. The sequence continues at coordinate 62,220 of NZ_VJOO01000013.1, forward strand.
GCGCTCGTCCATGACGCCGATGTCACCGGTACGGAACCACCCGTCGGCCGTCATGACCTTGGCGGTTTCGTCCGGGCGCTGCCAGTAGCCGGCCATGACCTGCGGGCCGCGGATGGCGATCTCGCCGGGCGTGCCCTGCGGCACCTCGTTGCCGGCATCGTCGATGCACTTCATCTCGGTGCTGGGCAGCGGCAGGCCGATGGTGCCCGTGAACTCGGTGGTGGTGACCGGGTTGCAGCTCGCCGACGGGCTGGTTTCGGACAGGCCGTAGCCCTCGCAGATCGGGCAGCCCGTGCGCTCCAGCCACTTCTTGGCCACCGCCGCCTGCACCGCCATGCCCCCGCCGACCGACACCTTCAGGTTGCGCCAGTTGACGGTGTCGAACTGCGGGTGGTGCACCAGCGCATTGAACAGCGTGTTGACCGCCGGAAAGCTGTGGAAGGTGTGGCGCGACAGCTCCTTGAGCACCGCGGGCAGGTCGCGCGGGTTGGGGATGAGGATCGTCTTGCCCCCGGTGCGCATGCTCAACATCATGTTCACCGTGAAGGCAAAGATGTGATAGAGCGGCAGCGCGCAGACCGCCGTGGGCTGCTCGCCCGGGGGGATTTTTTTCATGACCGGGTCGTTCCAGGCCTCGGACTGCAACACGTTGGCCAGGATGTTGCGGTGCAGCAGCACCGCGCCTTTGCTGACTCCCGTGGTGCCGCCGGTGTACTGCAGCACGGCCACGTCGTCGGGGCCGATCTCCACCGGCCGAAAACCCGCCCGGCGGCCGCGCGCCAGCGCATCGTTGAAGCGCACGGCCCCCGGCAGTTGGAACGGCGGCACCAGTTTTTTGACGTGGCGCACCACCAGGTTGACGATCAGGCCCTTGGCCCCGAGCAAATCGCCCATGGCGCACAGCACCACGTGCTGGACCGGCGTGGCCGCCTGGCACTGCTGCAGGGTGTGGGCAAAGTTTTCGATGATGAAAATCGCCTTCGCCCCGCTGTCCTTGAGCTGGTGCTCCAGCTCGCGCGCGGTGTAGAGCGGGTTGACATTGACCAACACATAGCCCGCGCGCAGGATGGCCGCGACCGCGATCGGGTACTGCGGCACGTTGGGCATCATCACCGCCACGCGGTCACCGCGCTGCAGGCCCAGGCTTTGCAGATAGCCGGCCACCGCGCGCGACGCCTCGTCCACCTCGCGGTAGGTCCACTCCTTGCCCAGAAAGCTGTAAGCGGGCCGGTCGGCGTACTTGCCGAAGCTCTCCTCCATCAGGGCAACCAGCGAGCGGTAGCGGCTCGGATCGATCTCGGCGGGGACGCCCGCGGGATAGTGCTTCAGCCACGGCTTGTCGGCGGCGGTGAGGGTGCTCATGCAGTCTCCTGTCTGGGTCTTGGATCGCCCGGTCTGCCTGACAGCAGGCTGACGGTGCCGACATTATTCCCGAAACGCCTTGCGCCAGCGCCGGCGCTAGGGGTTTTTCCGAACGACCGTTCGCTCGATATGGCAGTGTCGCGACAGGTACCGCGCATCGGGGCCAACGTTACCCGCGCTGCAGCGTATACATTGCGCCCCACACGCGCGCATACGCGTCATGCAGAGCCCGGTCGGTGACACTGTTTTTGAAGTTGCCGTAGTCGATGGCCAGCAGCCGCTGGGCGATCGCATCGACCACGCGCTGGCGCGGCACGGCGGCGCGCCAGCGGTAGTCGGTGTGGCGTGACTCGGTCACCGTCACCCCGGGCAACACGCGCTCGATGTCCCCCTTGCGCCGCGCGCGCACCAGCAGGTGGTCAGGCGGGCAATCCTTGGCGACGATGGACAGGAAGGCGTCGTTGAGGCAGATCCACATCGGTCAGCACCCGGGATATTTGGCAAAAATGAGCCGACTTTGAGGGGTTTCAGGCACGTACTCCCCGATCGGCCAGTCGGGGTAATCGTACAAATCCTGCGCCAGCTCGGTGATCACATCGCGCAACTCCAGCCGCGCCAACCACCGCTCGGGGATGGCTTGCACGCCCCCCATCGTCCCCAGCAGGTTACCCGCCATGGCGCCGGTGGAGTCCGAGTCGCCATCGTGATGGATGGCCAGTAGAACACCTTCTTCGAAGTTGTGAAGTTGTGGGCTTGCAGCGCGCAATAGACGGCGATGGCCAGGGCCTCTTCTGCCACCCAACCCTGTCCGAGCCTCGGGATCGCCCGCCCGGGCGTTTCGCCCGAGTGGGCCAGCTGCCGCGCGTGCTGCAGCGCGGTCAGCGTTTCCTCGTGCCGGGGGTAACGCGGCAGCAGCCCGAACACCTCGTCCAGCGCCTCGTCGAGCGAGCCGCCGCACGCGATGACGTGCACCAGCGCCGCAAAGGCCCCAGCCGCCAACTGCCCTGTCGGATGACCGTGCGTCAGGCCCGCCAGCTCGCAGGCGAGCTCGAACGACGACGCCACGCTGGCATGGGGGGCGCGCGCCGTGTACAGGCCAACCGGGGCGACGCGCATGACACCGCCGCATCCCTTGCTGTCGTTGCGGGCGCCTTCGTCGCGACGCAGCGCGTTCAAGCAGGTGATACCGGGCGCACGGCGCACGTGCAGCGCCGGGTGCGGGTACAGCCACCCCGGGTATTCGAGCGCCCACTCTATCCCGTCTGCCGCGGTTTCCCCCTGGGTGTGCAGCCAACGCAGGTAGGCATAGCGGACCACGTCCTGATGACTGGCCAAGCCGCGCATCCGCCCCCGCACCCAGGTGCGCAGCAGTCCCTCGGCCGTGAACAGCGTCATCTGCGTGTCGTCGGTGATGCGGCCGATGCCACCGTAGGCCGGGGCATAGTCCGTCAGCCCCCGCGGCCCAAAGCGCCGCTCGATCTCGGCGCGCGTCATGAACTCTACCGGCGCCCCGAGGGCGTCGCCCACCGCGCCGCCGAGCAAACAGCCCTCGTAGCGATCAGACAGCGTAATTCGGCGGGGGAGTCGACGGGCGCGCCGGGAGCGATTTTGATGCTCCACGTCACTCGACTCGGTGCGCTCGTCGTAGTCATGACGGAACTCGGCTTCCTGTTGCGACAAAAATCGCTCCAACAGGTCGAGCACCGCTCGGTCGTATGGCGACGCCAAAAATGCGCGTGCCTGCGCCAGCGGTACCAGATGCACGGCCTGGCTCTCCCAGCCCATGTCCGACGGAGTGCCCGCCTCGCGCTGCGCCAAGTAGTAGCGCGTGCGCGTGGTGGTGCGATCCACATCGCCCAACCACGCGACGATGCGTGCCTTGAGCCCGGACTCCTCCCACGCCTCGCGAATGGCGTTGGCCTGCGCCGACAACCCGGCATCGAGGCGGCCCTTCGGAAACGTCGTGTGGTAGCCGCCATAGGCGTTGGTGGGAGAGACCAGCCACACGCGCCCATCGGGCTCCCGCATCACCAGGCCCGACGCGAGCTTGCGGCCGGGCTGTGCCGTGGCCAACTCCGGCTCGCCGATGTGCCGCTGCCCGGAGACGGTCTGCCACGCCTCGGGGTCTCGGGGACCCTGCCAGCTTTGCAGGCGCACCCCGTTGAGCTCGGCCACGGGCAGTGCGTCCCCGGGCGTGATGGTCAATGCAGCCTCGGGGTCCGTCCATCCTCGCAATCGGGCCTTGTGCGGGCGCTCGATCCATACGGTTTCACCTTTGGGCCCCGGTTGGGGATGCGCGACGGGAGGCATGATCTGTCGTGGTAACGCAACAAGACGACTCGATACCGAGGGCTCATCGGTCAGTACGCTGGAGCAGCAGAAGCGGCTTGCTGCTGCGCCCACAATGCATCGGCAATTTCGGCCAGCGACTGTTTGGGGGTGCCCTCAAATCGCACGTACAAGGGCGCCTGCACACTCTGGGGCAGTCCTGTTACTTTTTTATAAAGCTGGTTCAGCGACGGAAAATATTCGCCTGTTTTGAGCCAGCAATAACCTTGCACCCCGTCGTAAACGATGATGCGATCCTGTGGCGGAGCTCCTTGCAAATCACCGTGCGCTTCCAGCACGAGCCGCGCGCCGGGTTTGAGCATTCCCGCCTGCTGCAGCAATATTTGCGTTTTGGGGCGTTTTGTTTTTATTTCTTCCGATTCGACTTGTTTTTGACGCGCCCGCACCAGGAAATCTTCTTCCAGCGGCAATGGAAAAATTTTATCCAGGTGCAAGACTTCCTGCCCCGCAATGCTGTACCGGGACAACTGATGACATTCGATCGTGACCCCTTCGCCTTGGGGCTGCGCAGGGGTAACGTAGCGGGACAGCCAGTTGACCGTTGTCAACAGCTCGCCGTTGATGCTGTCAGATATCAAAATGACCGTCAAACGCTCGCTGTCGAACGACAGCGGGCTGTCGGACATTGCAGCGCCTGCATACCCCAGATGCTCAGCGAGCTCTGAGCGCCATTGCGCGGCGCCCCATCCTGTTGGCTTCCCGCCTTTCTTGATTTGGAATTGAAGCGACTGCTCTTCAATCACACGACTGGGCAGCACCGAAAGCAAGGCCGCATAACGCAGCGCCTGCAATTCGGCGTGCGCATCCGCTTGATCGCGTTTGAGCTCGATGACGACCAATCCACCGGTCTCATCGCACGCCAAAATATCGATGCGTCGCTTACTATCTTCCCATCCGTTGAACTCGGTCGCCAACAGCTTGAAGCCGCGCTTGGGGAAAAACGCATCCAGATTGAACGCGATCAGGTCCCGATAGCGCTCTTCCTTTTCTGCAGACAAGCCGCTTTGCGCGGCTCCCAACGGCACGCTTATTATTTCTGTTGCTTGCTGTGCGGCCTGCACCTGAACCAGCGGCATTTGAACCCCTCCCCGACTGCCGCGCGTATTCTAATTGTTTTATCCGCTCACTCGATGGCCTTCACCATGTCCTCCACCACCTTCTTGGCGTCGCCGAACACCATCATCGTCTTGTCCATGTAGAACAGCTCGTTGTCCAGGCCGGCGTAGCCCGCGGCCATGCTGCGCTTGTTGACGATGACGGTGCGGGCCTTGTAGGCCTCCAGGATGGGCATGCCGTAGATGGGGCTGCCCTTTTGCAGCGCGGCGGGGTTGACCACGTCATTGGCGCCCAGGATGATCGCCACGTCCGCCTGGCCGAACTCGCCGTTGATGTCCTCCATCTCGAACACCTGGTCGTAGGGCACCTCGGCCTCGGCCAGCAGCACGTTCATGTGGCCGGGCATGCGGCCCGCCACCGGATGGATGGCGTACTTGACCGTCACCCCCTTGTGGGTGAGCTTCTCGGCCAGCTCCTTGACGGCATGCTGGGCGCGCGCCACGGCCAGGCCATAGCCCGGCACGATGATCACGGTTTCGGCGTTGCTGAGGATGAAGGCGGCATCGTCGGCGCTGCCACTCTTGACACTGCGCTGCTGCTGCGCCGCCTGGGCACCGCCGCCAGCGTCGCCGCCAAAGCCGCCCAGGATGACGTTGATGAACGAGCGGTTCATCGCCTTGCACATGATGTAGCTCAGGATCGCGCCGGAGGAGCCGACCAGCGAGCCGGCGATGATGAGCATCGGGTTGTTCAGCGAAAACCCGATGCCCGCCGCCGCCCAGCCGGAATAGCTGTTGAGCATGGACACCACCACCGGCATGTCGGCCCCGCCGATGGGGATGATGATGAGCACACCGAGCACGAAGCTCAGCGCCGTCAGCGCATAAAAGGCCGCCCAGTCGCCCGTGGCGGCAAACGTCAGCCCCAAGGCGATCACGGCCACGCCCAGCGCCAGGTTGAGCCAGTGCTGGCCGGCAAACACGACGGGCGCGCCCTGGAACAGGCGGAACTTGTACTTGCCCGACAGCTTGCCGAAGGCGATGACCGAGCCGCTGAAGGTGATGGCACCGATGGCCGAGCCGAGGAACAGCTCGATCTTGTTGCCAAACGGAATCTGCCCGCCCTTGGGCGCCAGGTCGAAGGCCCAGGGCTCGGTGACCACGGCGATGGCGATGCACACCGCGGCCAGACCGATCATGCTGTGCATGAAGGCGACCAGCTCGGGCATCTTGGTCATCTCCACACGCTTGGCCATGATCGCGCCGATGGTGCCGCCGGCCACCAGACCGAGCGCGACCCAGCCCAGGCCGCTGACCTCGTCGAGCGCCATGCGGTCGGCCAGGGTGGTGATCAGGCCCACGGTGGTGACGATGGCAATGCCCATGCCCACCATGCCGAAGACGTTGCCCCGGATGGAGGTGGTGGGATGGCTCAGGCCCTTGAGCGCCTGGATGAAGCAGACGCTGGCCACCAGATACAGCAGGACGACGACGTTCATGCTCATTGGGCGGCTCCTTCACCGGTGGAGCCCGCAGCCGCCGGGGCCTTGCGCTCCTTTTTCTTGAACATTTCGAGCATGCGGCGCGTCACCAGAAAGCCGCCGAACACATTGACGGCGGCCAGCGCGACGGCCAGCACGCCCATGGTCTTGGCCAGGCCGGTTTCGGTCAGCGCGGCGGCGAGCATGGCGCCGACGATGACGATGGCCGAAATGGCGTTGGTCACCGCCATGAGCGGCGTGTGCAGCGCAGGCGTGACGTTCCACACGACGTGGTAGCCCACGTAGATGGCGAGCACGAAGATGATGAGGTTGACGAGCAGGGGGGAGACGGCTTCCATGGGGGAACCTCGCGGAGGGATCGGAAACGGGACGCTCAGGCGCGGCGCTTGACCTCGCCGCCCTGCGCCATCAGGCAGGCGGCGACGATGTCGTCGTCCAGGGGCACCTGCACGGCGGTGGCGTCCTTGGGCAAGACCAGCTTCAGGAAGTCCAGCACGTTGCGCGCGTACAGCGCCGAGGCGTCGGCCGCCACCATCGCCGGCAGGTTGGTGTGGCCGACGATGGTCACGCCGTGCGCGGTGACGATCTGGTCCGGCACCGTCAGCGGGCAGTTGCCGCCCGGCTGGCCGTGCGGGCCGACGGGGCCGCGGCCGGCCGCAATATCGACGATCACCGAGCCGGGCTTCATGCTGCGTACCATGTCCTCGGTGACGAGGGTCGGCGCCGGGCGGCCCGGGATCAGCGCGGTGGAGATGACCACGTCGGCCTGCGCGACGCGCTTGGCCACCTCGGCCTTCTGGCGGTCCAGCCAGCTCTGCGGCATCGGGCGCGCGTAGCCGCCCACGCCCTGCGCACACTCGCGCTCCTCGTCGGTCTCGTACGGCACGTCGATGAACTTGGCGCCGAGCGACTCGACCTGCTCCTTGACCGCCGGGCGCACGTCGGAGGCCTCGATCACCGCGCCCAGCCGCTTGGCGGTGGCAATCGCCTGCAAGCCCGCCACGCCCACCCCCAGCACGACGACGCGCGCGGCCTTAATGGTGCCGGCCGCCGTCATCAGCATCGGAAACAGGCGCTGGTAGTGGTTGGCCGCCAGCATCACGGCCTTGTAGCCGGCGATGTTGGCCTGGCTGGACAGCACGTCCATGCTCTGCGCGCGCGTGGTGCGCGGCGCGGCCTCCAGCGCGAACGCCGTCAGGCCGGCGGCGGCCAGGCGCTGCAGGCCCTCGGCATCGAACGGGTTGAGCATGCCGACCAGCGTCGAGCCGGCTTTCATCTGCGCCAGCTCGTCGGCGGAGGGGCCGCGCACCTTCAGCACCAGGTCGGCGCCCAGCGCCGTTGCGGCGTCGACGATCTCGGCGCCGGCGGCGCGGTAGGCCTGGTCCGGGGCGCTGGAGGCCACGCCGGCGCCGGCCTGCACCAGCACCGTGTGGCCCTGGGCCACGAGCTTCTTGGCGGTCTCCGGGGTGACGGCCACCCGGGTCTCCAGTGCTGCCGTCTCGGCAGGCACGCCTATGCGCATGGTGTTCTCCTCACTCGTTGGGGCACCGCCTGCGGTACCCGGCTCATCGTCATTCTGGGGCCGGCCGGGGCCAGCCCACCGCCGGCAGGGTACCGGGTTTTGCCACCGGTCGCCATCGCCGCGCCGACACTTGTCGAACGGGGTTTACCCTCACCCCGCATATATGTGATGACTCATATTCTGCCCCTCGCATCGTCTGGGCATGGGTGGGTTTACCCTGATGGTCTCCCCGCCGCCACATAATGGTGCCATGAGCATACGCTGGAAGCCGAGTGTCACCGTAGCGGCCATCATCGAGCGCGACGGCCGCTACTTGCTGGTGGAGGAGCACACGCCCGAGGGGCTGCGCCTGAACAACCCGGCCGGCCACCTGGACCCGGGCGAGGGGCCGGTGCAGGCCTGCGCGCGCGAGGTGCTGGAGGAGACCGCGTACCGCTTCACGCCGACGGCGCTGCTGGGGGTGTACCTGTCGCGCTTCCAGCGCCCGGCCACGGGCGAGGACATCACCTACCTGCGGCTGGCCTTCACCGGCACGCTGGGCGAGGCCGAGCCGGGCCGCGCGCTGGATGAGGGCATCGTGCGCACGCTGTGGCTGACGCTGGAGGAGGTGCGCGCCAGCCGCGCGCGCCACCGCAGCCCGCTGGTGCTGCGCTGCATCGAGGACCACGCCGCCGGCCGGCGCCTGCCGCTGGAGGCGATCTACACCGATGCGTCCGTCTGGGCCGCGCCCGGCTGAGGCTGGCCCAGCGTCAAGCAAGCGAGCGCCGCCAGCGCCGCCGTCTCGCTGCGCAGGGTGCGCGCGCCCAGCGACAGCGGCTGAAGGCCCGCCTGCGCCAGCGCCGCCTCCTCCGCGTCGGCGAGCCCCCCTTCCGGCCCCAGCACGACGTGGCATGGGCCGCCGTGCGCCGCGCCCCAAGCCGGCAGCGGCACGCTGCCAGTGGCCAGCGACAGCCAGACGCCCGCGCCCAGCGTCGCGCGCGCCGGATCGGCCAGCCAGTCCGCCAGCGGCCGCACCGGGCGCACCTGCGGCACGCGGTTGCCGCCGCACTGCTCGCAGGCGGCCACGGCCACCGCCTGCCAGTGCGCCACCTTGCGCGCCGCGCGCTCGCCATCCAGCCGCAGCACCGTGCGGGCGGTCAGCAGCGGCTGGACGCTGGCCACGCCGAGTTCGGTGGCCTTCTCGACCAGCCAGTCCATGCGCTCGTTGGCGGGCATGCCCACCGCCAGGTGCACCGCGCGCGCCGGCTCGCGCTCCACGGCCGCATGCGCCTCCACCGCCACCGTGACGTCGCGCCGGCCCATCGAGTGCACCCGCGCGCGCCACTCGCCGCCGCGCGCCGGGTCGCCGAACAGCGTCAGGGCGTCGCCCGGCTGCAGCCGCAGCACCTGCACGTGGCGGGCCGCCTCCGCCGGCAGCGCCAGCGTCTGGCCGGCCTCGAGCGGCTGCGGCAGGTGGATGCGCGGGGGGGCGGCCATGGGGTCGTCAGCTCATGCCCGGACGGCCGAAAGCATAGGCCACCGGGGTCTCGATGCCCTCCACCGCGTCGATCAGCTGCAGCAGGGGTTTGAGCTCGCGGTAGCGCGCCGCGGTGTGGCGAATGTAGGCGATGAAGCGCGGCGCATCGGCCAGGTACGTCGGCTTGCCGTCGCGCAGCGTCAGCCGCGCGAAGATGCCGGCCACCTTCAGGTGGCGCTGCAGCCCCATCCACTCCACCGCACGGTAAAACGCCCCGAAGTCCTGCGCCCAGCCGTCGGCGTCCAACAGGCTGGCCCGGCGCGCCGCCTCCCAGTAGCGGATGGTGACGTCGAGCACCACCTCCTCGTCCCAGCTGAGGAAGGCGTCGCGCATGAGGCTGGCGATGTCGTACGTCAGCGGGCCGTGCACGGCGTCCTGAAAGTCCAGCACGCCCAGCCGCCCCTCGGGCCGCGCGGGGTCGAAGCCGCCGGCGGGCAGCATCAGGTTGCGCGGCATGTAGTCGCGGTGCACCCACACGGTGGGCTGCGCCAGCACGCGCTGCACGATCAGGTCGAAGGCCGCCTCGAGCGTGCGGCGCTGCGCGTCCGACAGCGTGATGCCCTTGTGGCGCGCCAGGTACCAGTCGGGAAACAGCGCCAGCTCGCGCCGCAGCAGCGCCTCGTCGTACGGCGGCAGCACGCCGGGGCGGCTGGCGCGCTGCCACGCCACCAGCGCGGCAATCGCATCCTTGAAGTACGGCAGCGCGGCGTCGGGCTGCTGCGGATCCAGCGCCTGCAGCAGCGTCTGCGTGCCCAGATCCGTCAGCAGCAGAAAGCCGCCGGCCTCGTCCCAGTCCAACACCTGCGGCACGCACACGCCGGCCTCGCGCATCAGGCCGGCGACGCGCACGAACGGGCGGCTGTCCTCGTGCGCCGGCGGGGCGTCCATGACGATGCGCGTGCCGCCGCCGTGCGCGGCGTCGACGTCGAGGCGGAAGTAGCGGCGAAAGCTCGCGTCGGCGCTGGCCAGGCGCAGCGTCTCGGGGCGCAGGCCGTGCGCGGGGGCCACCCGCGCCAGCCAGCGCTCGAAGGCCGCTTCGACGCGGTGCGCTTCCAGTTCCTGCGCACCGGGGGGCAGGGC